>NZ_CP013293.1:0-678701 GCF_001456155.1 Chryseobacterium sp. IHB B 17019
GGTAGAAAATGTGATGAAAGAATTTTATATTTTTATTCTATCAATATCTCAAAGCTTGTCATTCTGAAAGAATCTAAACAAAGGATTATTAATATTTTTTAGTAGCCCATTAAACTACATTAAGCTTTTGAGCAGGACAACTTTTTAATCAAAAAAATACCACAAACATCTGTGCAAATCCGTGTTATCAGTGATTAAATAAAAAACAAAATAACTTACACTTACCTAAATCCTCAAAGCTTTTAAAAACCCTTGAAAATTTTTTCTTAATGCCCTATACTAAAAGACTATTTTTGATCCAACTGGAATTAGCCTTCTCCAAAATTAAAATCTAAAGAAAAGAGTTTGTATACAAAAAATGCAGTTTAGATTCCTTCGGAATGACAGTAATGTATATAAATCAAATTAGTTTTAATTTTTATAATCTAAAAGTTTTTAATCTCAGAATAAGAAAATGTAGAATTAGATCTTCATCAGAATGACAAACGAAACAGTAAAGAAAAAAGAATTCTTTTACATTACTTTATTTGGGCACGATAATCTTTACCGCCAACTCCCCAACCCCAACCTTATAGGTTTTTAAAACCTATAAGGTTTATTAGAAAACCACCAGCCACCAACCTTCATCAACAACTTAGCCTAATGGGTATCACAACCTCTGTTCTCCTACTCTCACCCTTCCAGCCCTCCAACTCTCTGACTCTTTAACCCGTCGCACAATACCTATCACCCCCTCGTTTAAAATTATTGATTCAGGCTTTCAGTGACTTATGATTGTCTATGAATAAAATATGAACATTATGTTAAATAGATTTGGAAGTATGGGGTAAAAGTGATTACTTTTGCCCCACTGAAAACGAGAGTATGTCAGTAGCGCAGAGGAGCTTTAAGGAAAGCGGTTAAGATTAAAAAGAACTACTTTGTAGTATATCAGTACTATAGGAGGATAGGACAAAAAACTTTAATTTTTTAATAAAAAAAAGTTGTGAGTTTTAAAAGTTTTTGTATCTTTGCAGTCCGGTAAAACGGGAGCGCAGGAGTAGGATTGATTGAGTGGGAATGGAGAGATTAGGGTGAATTAAAAAACTTTAAAATTCTTTGTAAAAACATTTGGTCAATTAGGAAATAATTTTTACTTTTGCACACGCAAATACGGCAATGCTTAACGACAGAAAAAGGCAGCCGGGAAAGCGGAAGAAAAGAGATCATTGAAAAATAGATATAACAACCAAGTAAGGAAAAACTAAAGCGTCAAAACTTTGAGTGAGTCAGAACAAACATACAATGGAGAGTTTGATCCTGGCTCAGGATGAACGCTAGCGGGAGGCCTAACACATGCAAGCCGAGCGGTAGAGTCTCTTCGGAGACTTGAGAGCGGCGCACGGGTGCGGAACACGTGTGCAACCTGCCTTTATCAGGGAGATAGCCTTTCGAAAGGAAGATTAATACCCCATAATATATTGAGTGGCATCACTTGATATTGAAAACTACGGTGGATAGAGATGGGCACGCGCAAGATTAGATAGTTGGTAGGGTAACGGCCTACCAAGTCAATGATCTTTAGGGGGCCTGAGAGGGTGATCCCCCACACTGGTACTGAGACACGGACCAGACTCCTACGGGAGGCAGCAGTGAGGAATATTGGACAATGGGTGAGAGCCTGATCCAGCCATCCCGCGTGAAGGACGACGGCCCTATGGGTTGTAAACTTCTTTTGTATAGGGATAAACCTTTCCTCGTGAGGAAAGCTGAAGGTACTATACGAATAAGCACCGGCTAACTCCGTGCCAGCAGCCGCGGTAATACGGAGGGTGCAAGCGTTATCCGGATTTATTGGGTTTAAAGGGTCCGTAGGCGGATCTGTAAGTCAGTGGTGAAATCTCATAGCTCAACTATGAAACTGCCATTGATACTGCAGGTCTTGAGTAAGGTAGAAGTAGCTGGAATAAGTAGTGTAGCGGTGAAATGCATAGATATTACTTAGAACACCAATTGCGAAGGCAGGTTACTATGTCTTAACTGACGCTGATGGACGAAAGCGTGGGGAGCGAACAGGATTAGATACCCTGGTAGTCCACGCCGTAAACGATGCTAACTCGTTTTTGGGCTTTCGGGTTCAGAGACTAAGCGAAAGTGATAAGTTAGCCACCTGGGGAGTACGTTCGCAAGAATGAAACTCAAAGGAATTGACGGGGGCCCGCACAAGCGGTGGATTATGTGGTTTAATTCGATGATACGCGAGGAACCTTACCAAGGCTTAAATGGGAATTGATCGGTTTAGAAATAGACCTTCCTTCGGGCAATTTTCAAGGTGCTGCATGGTTGTCGTCAGCTCGTGCCGTGAGGTGTTAGGTTAAGTCCTGCAACGAGCGCAACCCCTGTCACTAGTTGCCATCATTCAGTTGGGGACTCTAGTGAGACTGCCTACGCAAGTAGAGAGGAAGGTGGGGATGACGTCAAATCATCACGGCCCTTACGCCTTGGGCCACACACGTAATACAATGGCCAGTACAGAGGGCTGCTACCAGGCGACTGGATGCTAATCTCGAAAGCTGGTCTCAGTTCGGATTGGAGTCTGCAACTCGACTCTATGAAGCTGGAATCGCTAGTAATCGCGCATCAGCCATGGCGCGGTGAATACGTTCCCGGGCCTTGTACACACCGCCCGTCAAGCCATGGAAGTCTGGGGTACCTGAAGTCGGTGACCGTAACAGGAGCTGCCTAGGGTAAAACAGGTAACTAGGGCTAAGTCGTAACAAGGTAGCCGTACCGGAAGGTGCGGCTGGAACATCTCATTTTAGAGCGTCTTTCGGGACGATAAACAAAATTAGTATCGCAAGATACAAAGTACTTACTTAAAGAGAGGCTTTAGTTTTTTATTTGGTTGATTTATATTTAAAAACATACAAAACCCACTAGAAATTAGTATAGGGATAGAGATACAAGAGCCGAGAGCCAAGAACCAAGACGAATGCAAAAGTCTTGTATCTAGCATCTAGGATCTGTTAGTCTAAAAGACAGTCTCGTAGCTCAGCTGGTTAGAGCGCTACACTGATAATGTAGAGGTCGGCAGTTCGAGCCTGCCCGAGACTACTAATTGTAAAAGACGGGAAGATATAAGATGCTAGACATCAGATTTAAAAGTCTGAGATCTGGAATCTGGAATCTGAAGTCTACTAGAGGGGGAATTAGCTCAGCTGGCTAGAGCGCCTGCCTTGCACGCAGGAGGTCAAGGGTTCGACTCCCTTATTCTCCACAGTTTTGAAGACTTAGTTTAAAAGTTACGGATGGAGCCAAAAACAACATCTGTTCATTAAGTTGACAAGAAGAATTTGATCATTGACATTAACGGTAAAGACATCACAAAGAGAAAACCGAGCACTTATAAGTGCTTGAGTAACCTAAAAATAGGAAAGAAATCGTTAAGGGCGTATGGCGGATGCCTAGGCTTTCAGAGGCGAAGAAGGACGTGGTAAGCTGCGAAAAGCTCGGGGGATTGGCACACACGAATTGATCCCGAGATGTCCGAATGGGGCAACCCGGCAGGTTGAAGACCTGTCACCTCGCAAGAGGAGCAAACCCGGAGAACTGAAACATCTAAGTACCCGGAGGAAAAGAAATCGAAGAGATTCCGTAAGTAGTGGCGAGCGAACGCGGATTAGCCCAAAAGTCTTTATATATTTAATAGAATGTACTGGAAAGTGCAGCCATAGAGGGTGATAGCCCCGTATATGAAAGGTATATATAGATGATAAATGAGTAGGGCGGGACACGTGAAATCCTGTCTGAATATGGGGGGACCATCCTCCAAGGCTAAATACTCCTGAAAGACCGATAGTGAACAAGTACTGTGAAGGAAAGGTGAAAAGCACTTCGAATAGAAGGGTGAAATAGAACCTGAAACCGTACGCCTACAAGCGGTCGGAGCCCACAAGTTGGGTGACGGCGTGCCTTTTGCATAATGAGCCTACGAGTTAATTTTACTAGCGAGGTTAAGGACTTCAGGTCCGGAGCCGGAGCGAAAGCGAGTCTGAATAGGGCGCATAGTTAGTAGGATTAGACGCGAAACCTTGTGATCTACCCATGGGCAGGTTGAAGCTCTGGTAACACAGAGTGGAGGACCGAACCGGTTGACGTTGAAAAGTCTTCGGATGACCTGTGGGTAGGGGTGAAAGGCCAATCAAACTGGGAGATAGCTCGTACTCTCCGAAATGCATTTAGGTGCAGCGTCGCAAAAAAGTTTATTAGAGGTAGAGCTACTGATTGGATGCGGGGGTTTCATCGCCTACCAATTCCTGACAAACTCCGAATGCTAATAAATGTTCTGCGGCAGTGAGGGCATGGGTGCTAAGGTCCATGTCCGAGAGGGAAAGAACCCAGACCAACAGCTAAGGTCCCCAAATATATGCTAAGTTGAAGCAACGCGGTTGAACTGCATTGACAGCTAGGATGTTGGCTTGGAAGCAGCCATTCATTTAAAGAGTGCGTAACAGCTCACTAGTCGAGCGGTTCGGCATGGATAATAATCGGGCATAAGCATATTACCGAAGCTATGGATTTATAATTAATTATATCTGGTAGGAGAGCATTCTGTTTGCGCCGAAGCAGTATCGTGAGGTATTGTGGAGCGGACAGAAAAGAAAATGTAGGCATAAGTAACGATAAAGGGGGCGAGAAACCCCCTCACCGAAAGACTAAGGTTTCCTCAGCCATGCTAATCAGCTGAGGGTTAGTCGGGACCTAACGCGAACCCGAAAGGGGTAGTGGATGGACAATGGGTTAATATTCCCATACTTGCTCACACTAAAAAGGGGACGGTTCGACGTAGCTATTGAAGACGGACGGAAGTGTCAAGGCCTAGCCTTCGGGCGAAGCTGTTATAGTGAAATCGGATCCAAGAAAAGCCGAAGTGAAGCAACCCGTACCAAAACCGACACAGGTGGTCGAGGAGAGAATCCTAAGGTGCTCGAGTGAGTCGTGGCTAAGGAACTAGGCAAAATAGTCTCGTAACTTCGGAAGAAGAGACGCCATCAGCAATGGTGGCCGCAGTGAAGAGGCCCAGGCGACTGTTTATCAAAAACACAGGACTCTGCTAAATCGAAAGATGCTGTATAGGGTCTGACACCTGCCCGGTGCTGGAAGGTTAAGGAAGGGCGTTAGCAGCAATGCGAAGCGTTTGACTGAAGCCCCAGTAAACGGCGGCCGTAACTATAACGGTCCTAAGGTAGCGAAATTCCTTGTCGGGTAAGTTCCGACCTGCACGAATGGTGTAACGATCTGGGCACTGTCTCAGCCACGAGCTCGGTGAAATTGTAGTATCGGTGAAGATGCCGATTACCCGCAATGGGACGAAAAGACCCTGTGAACCTTTACTATAACTTCGTATTGACTTTGAGTAAGTAATGTGTAGGATAGGTGGGAGGCTTTGAAGCATGCACGCTAGTGTGTGTGGAGCCAACGTTGAAATACCACCCTTTACTTACTTGGAGCCTAACTTCTTTTAGAAGGACATTGCGTGGTGGGTAGTTTGACTGGGGTGGTCGCCTCCAAAAGAGTAACGGAGGCTTTCAAAGGTACCCTCAGCACGCTTGGTAACCGTGCGTAGAGTGTAATGGCATAAGGGTGCTTGACTGTGAGACCTACAAGTCGATCAGGTGCGAAAGCAGGACATAGTGATCCGGTGGTTCCGTATGGAAGGGCCATCGCTCATAGGATAAAAGGTACTCCGGGGATAACAGGCTAGTCTCCCCCAAGAGCTCACATCGACGGGGAGGTTCGGCACCTCGATGTCGGCTCGTCACATCCTGGGGCTGGAGAAGGTCCCAAGGGTTGGGCTGTTCGCCCATTAAAGTGGCACGCGAGCTGGGTTCAGAACGTCGTGAGACAGTTCGGTCTCTATCTATTGCGGGCGTTAGATGTTTGAGAGGGCTTGATTCTAGTACGAGAGGACCGAATTGAACAAACCTCTGGTGTATCAGTTGTACCGCCAGGTGCACCGCTGAGTAGCTACGTTTGGAAGAGATAAACACTGAAAGCATATAAGTGTGAAACTCGCCTCAAGATGAGACATCTTTTAAGGGTCGTTGGAGATGACAACGTTGATAGGCTACAGGTGTAAAGTTGGTAACAGCATAGCCGAGTAGTACTAATTACCCGTAGATTTATAGCCTATTGGTTACTATAAAACAAGCCTTATAAGTGCAACCAAGGTTTTGTCTTTGTGAAAGTTTTTATCGATTAAAACAGATGTCAGATAGAAGACATCAGATTTAAGACCATTAAAAGTCTGAAATCTGAAATCTCACCTCTGATATCTTATATACAACCTTTAGGGTGGTTTTAGCGGTGGGGCTCACCTGTTCCCATTCCGAACACAGAAGTTAAGCCCACCAGCGCCGATGGTACTGCGAAAGCGGGAGAGTAGGTCGCCGCCGGTTTTTATTTAAAACTCCTTCATCAATCGATGAAGGAGTTTTTTTATGCCCAAAAAGCAAAAAACTACAAACGCTAAAATCAAAAACAAAAGAATAAACAAAAGTCTCATACATAAATGTGTATGAGACTTTTTTCGTTTTATACCATAACAACTCCATACCCCAAAAAAAATAGATGAGTAATAAGCAATGGTAATTAATAATTTTGCTAGATGCTAGATGCTAGATGCTAGATGCTAGATGCTAGATGCTAGATGCTAGATGCTAGATGCTAGATGCTAGATGCTAGATGCTAGATGCTAAATGCTAAATGCGGGGAGCTCCGGAGGAGCGATCTGTTAATAGCCCAGATTATATGTTTGGATTATGAGCCCTGTAAGGGCGGCCTGTCGAAGTAAAACAATCTTAAACCCCTTTAACTTTCATACTCTCTTTGTCATCCTGGAAGGATCTAAAATCTTCTTTAATAGGAAATCTTCATTATACATTTTACGAACAATGAGCTTTTATTTACATTTAAAAATCTGCTTAATCACCAATCTGCGAGAGATCATTCTTCATTCTTAATTACCATTTATATATTATCGTCTTGTGTTACCTGGCTAAGTTTACACCTTTGTTTACCTTTTATATTTAAAATTAAATTATTCTTTGTCTTGCTTTGCGTTAAAAAATCCAAATAACCAAAAAAACTGTTCATTATCTTCCGCTCCTTTATTTTTGCTAAATGCTAAATGCTAAATGCTAAATGCTAAATGCTAAATGCTAAATGCTAAATGCTAAATGCTAAATGCGGGGAGCTCCGGAGGAGCGACCTGTTAATAGCCCAGATTATATGTTTGGATGTATGAGCCCTGTAAGGGCGGCCTGTAACTACAAAGATATTAATGTAGTATAGAAATATTTAAAAATCATCCATTGTTAGATACCGGAAGAAACTTAAGAGGTTTGAGGTTCTTGTGCTTATGGGAGCTACTTTGAAACCACTCCCGTCAAAAATATTTGAATTTTTTGCCACCCTCCAGAGGAGGGGAATTTAATGCTGTTAATGATAATGTTGTAAATGGTTTGATTGATAAAGCGGGGATTGTTTCACAACTTCTATTGCCTGAATTGCAGGAAGACCCTAGCCCAGATAGGAGCGGTTACCCCGCAACTGGATGTAGGAGAGTTGGAGGACATGTAACAGAAAAGCAATGGCGTGAGGAGTATGAGCGGATAGCTGGAAATAGCTCCTAATTATTTTACGAAAATTGTTTGGTTAATAGACATTGATAGATAAAATCTCTGGAAACTTTTTATTTTATGTTGTAACTTTATCTTATGAAAGAGCATATTGTGAGAGGGTTCAGGTTTGAAACTTATAAAGCACCGGAATTGTCCGTATTTGATCGGTTGCTGGAGATTTTTACGGATCTGTTGACCCATACTTCAGGAGATTTTGATGAAGCGATAGACTGGCTTCGAATGCTTGATGATGAATACAAACTTACTACACCAGAATATACTATAGATGATTTTATCGAAGATCTTAAGAGAAAGAGATATATCCGCGAGGAAATAGATCCCAATGGAAACGGGAGTAGCGTACAGTTGAGTGCAAAAATGGAACAAAATATCCGTAAACAGGCTCTTAAACAGATCTTCGGAAATCTCGAGAAAAGTGGAAGTGGAAATCATAAGACCAATAAAAGCGGTACAGGCGAAGATACAACGGGGGAATTCCGTAATTATAGTTTTGGAGATCCTGTTGAGAAAATTTCTATTACTGAAAGCCTTAAAAATGCACAGATCAACAATGGTATCGGTGATTTTCATCTTACTGAAGATGATTTAATTGTTGAAGACAGTATTCACCAATCTCAGATGAGTACGGTTCTCATGATAGACATCAGCCACAGTATGATTTTGTATGGAGAAGACCGTATTACTCCTGCCAAAAAAGTCGCAATGGCGCTTGCAGAACTAATTACTACCCGTTATCCGAAAGATACTTTGGATATTATTGTTTTTGGAGATGATGCGTGGCCGGTTAAGATTCAGGAGCTTCCTTATTTGCAGGTCGGGCCGTATCACACCAATACGGTTGCAGGTCTTCAGCTGGCGATGGATATATTGCGAAGAAAACGGAATACCAATAAACAGATCTTCATGATTACTGATGGAAAACCAAGCTGTGTACGACAGGCAGATGGTTCTTATTACATGAATTCTTTTGGTTTGGACGAATATGTGGTTCAAAAATGTTACAATATGGCGGCTCAGGCTCGCAGATTGCATATTCCCATCACTACTTTTATGATTGCTCAGGATGCTTATCTTCAACAGTTTGTGAGAGAATTTACAGAAGCCAATCAGGGAAAAGCTTTTTATACGGGACTTAACGGTTTAGGTCAAATGATTTTTGAAGATTACGAGACTAACCGTAAAAAAAGAATCCGTTAAATCAATTTTTAAACAATTAGGCACTAATAATATTCTAATAAATTATAAATCAGATATTAAAATTAATAAAATGACTGCAAAGCCAGATATAAAAACATTAGGTTCGTTAAAAGCAACAGAATATAAATCTAAAAATATCAAAGATGAGTTAAGAGATAATTTAAGAAATAAAATTTTTAAAAAAGAGCCTGTTTTTGAAGGGATTTTTGGGTATGAAAATACAGTTATTCCTCAATTGGAACACGCTATTCTCAGCCGTCATAATATCAACTTACTAGGTCTTCGAGGCCAGGCGAAAACCCGATTGGCAAGAATGATGACTGCTTTATTAGATGAATGGATTCCATTTGTCGCAGGAAGTGAAATTAACGATGATCCTTTCAATCCAATCTCACGCTATGCCAAAGAACTTATTGAAAAAGAAGGAGATAATACACCAGTTGAATGGTTGCACCGCGATGACAGATTCTTTGAAAAATTGGCGACTCCGGATGTGACGGTTGCAGATCTTATCGGTGATGTCGATCCTATTAAAGCTGCTAATCTTAAACTTTCTTATGCGGATGATCGTGTGATACATTTCGGAATGATTCCGCGTGCTAACCGATGTATTTTTGTGATTAATGAATTGCCGGACCTTCAGGCTCGTATACAGGTTTCGTTATTTAATATTTTGCAGGAAGGTGATGTTCAAATCCGTGGTTTTAAAGTGAGAATGCCTTTAGACATACAGTTTGTTTTCACTGCTAATCCAGAAGATTATACGAACAGAGGAAGCATTGTCACTCCTTTAAAAGACCGTATCGGATCACAAATTCTTACCCATTATCCTGAAAATATTCATGTTGCAAAAGAAATCACGAAGTATGAATCTAGGTTGGATAACCGGCAAACAGAAACCATTTATATTCCTTCTTTAGCCAAAGATCTTTTGGAACAGATTGGTTTTGAGGCTCGTGAAAGTGAATATGTAGATTCCAAAAGTGGGGTAAGTGCCCGTATGAGTATTACTGCCTTTGAAAATTTACTGAGTACGGCGGAACGTAGAGCTTTGTTGACAGGGGAAGAAAAAACTTCTGTAAGATTAAGTGATTTTGTAGGGATTATCCCGGCAATTACCGGAAAAGTTGAGCTGGTGTATGAAGGCGAACAGGAAGGTGCAGAAGCTGTAGCTCAGATGTTGATTGATAATGCAATCAGAAGTTTATTTACCGTTCATTTCCCAAAAGTTGAAAAATTGGAGAAAAAGGGTGTCGAAGGTCCATTCCAACAAATTACTGACTGGTTTCTTGAGGATGATGGCTTTCTAGAAATTACCGACGAATCTCCCGATGAAAGCTACGCAAAAGCGCTTAACCGTATTAATCCGCTTAATGATCTTATTGAAAAATATCAGCCAGATACAAAACCGGAAGATATTTTATTCTTAAAAGAGTTTATTCTCTGGGGACTGGCCGTTAATAAAAAATTGAATAAAGAAAGGTTCCGAACAGGTGTTTTCTTTTCTTAATTTTAATCTTATTTGAAGCTTTTTCCCGCTTTCCGCACTCGCTATTTTCAGGTTTCGGCGGGGCGGAGCCCCGCCGAAACCTGAAAATGAGCTCAAACAATTGCTACAATCGGGGCTAGGGTTGCAGTCGGTGATTTAAATATTTGTAAATTATCCACAAAATTGTCATCCTAGAAGGATCCAGTGGTGAACCTTTCTGATGACAAAGTGGAAGATTTTTTGAAAATAAAAAAAGATGTGGAAAACTAATTCCACATCTTTTTATTTTATATAATTAATACATCATCAAACCTGAATAACTCCCAAATTAAATTTCTCAGTAATAGGCGAATTGTTAGCAGCTTCAATACCCATAGAAATCCATTTTCTAGTATCTACAGGATTTATGATTGCATCTGTCCACAATCTAGCTGCTGCATAAGTGGATTCCGTTTGTTTCTGATATTTTTTTGAAATTGAATCTAAAATTTCATTATGCTCCTCTTCCGTGATCTCTTTTCCTTGTTTTTTCAAGGTTGATTCCTGAATTTGTGCTAAAACTTTTGCCGCCTGAGATCCACCCATTACAGCCAAATCAGCCCACGGCCAGGCAACGATTAATCTCGGATCGTAAGCTTTTCCGCACATTGCATAATTTCCTGCGCCGTAAGAGTTTCCTGTGATAATAGTGAATTTTGGAACAACAGAATTGGAAACCGCATTTACCATTTTTGCTCCGTCTTTAATAATTCCTCCATGTTCAGATTTTGAGCCCACCATGAAACCAGTTACATCCTGTAAAAAGACCAAAGGTATTTTTCTTTGATTACAATTGGCAATAAATCGGGTTGCTTTATCCGCTGAGTCAGAATAAATTACCCCGCCAAACTGCATTTCACCCTTACCGCTTTTTACCAATTTCCTTTGATTGGCAACAATTCCCACAGACCATCCGTCAATTCTGGCAGTTGCACAAATAATGGTTTTACCATAATCCGACTTATATTCTTCATATTCAGAATTGTCTACAAGACATTTGATAATATCTAAAGTATCATATTGATCAGCTCTGGAAACAGGAACGATTCCGAAAATATTCTCTGGGTTTTCTTTTGGCGGAAAGCTTTCAATTCTGTCAAAGCCTGCTTTTTCAGTACTTCCGATAGATTTCATTATATTTTTGATTCTATCTAAAGCATCTTTGTCATCTTTAGCTTTATAATCCGTAACTCCGGAAATCGAGCAGTGAGTCGTTGCACCACCTAAAGTTTCATTATCAATACTTTCTCCAATGGCAGCCTTCACCAAATAGCTTCCTGCAAGGAAAATAGAACCTGTTTTATCAACAATCATCGCTTCATCGCTCATGATCGGGAGGTAAGCACCACCGGCAACACAACTGCCCATTACAGCGGAAATCTGGATGATTCCTGCAGCGCTCATTTTAGCATTATTTCTGAAAATACGTCCGAACATTTCCTTATCGGGGAAAATCTCATCTTGCATTGGCAAATAAACTCCGGCGGAATCAACTAAATAAATGATGGGAAGCCTGTTTTCCATGGCAATTTCCTGTGCTCTCAGATTTTTCTTTCCTGTGATCGGAAACCAAGCTCCGGCTTTTACGGAAGCATCATTGGCAACAACGATACATTGTCTTCCGGAAACGTAACCGATGACTACAACAACGCCGCCACTTGGGCAACCGCCGTGCTCTTCATACATTTCATATCCTGCAAATGCACCAATTTCTATGGATTCAGAATTTTTGTCAAGAAGATAATCAATTCTTTCTCTTGCTGTCATTTTTCCCTCTTCACGAAGCTTCTGAAGTCTCTTTTCTCCGCCACCTTTTTTAATATTGGCGAGTAAACGATTTATTTCTGATAACTTTAATCTGTTTTGATCTTCTCGTTTGTTGAATTCAATGTCCATAAATTTCAATTTTTTCCGCTTAAAGATACTATTTTTCAGAGGATTTTAAATTGATTTAAAACAGATGTTTAATTTGTTGGTACTCAGAAATTTGTGAAATATTTAACATAAAAATATTTTTAAATAATTGATATTTTTTCTAACTTTACATCAGAGTAATAGGGATATAGTCTCTATTAATACTCTAAGTTCCTAGTTTATTTTTTTAATAGTTTATTATTTGAAGGCCCTGAAAGTTGAACAAATTTTCAGGGTTTTTTGTTGTATTTTATTTTAAAGCTAAGAAATGATTAATTTTATTTTTAAAATAGTTTTCGAAAAGAAAATTTCTTCAAAAAATTGATAAGTTTAAGACAAAATTTTTGCGGGATTTGTAAATGCTATTTGTAAATTTGCAAAAATTCAAAGTAGTAGAATATGCATAAATTAGCTCTTTTCAGATTGCATTTGATTGTGTTTTTATGGGGATTTACGGCAATCTTGGGAAAACTGATTCATGCTAATGCCCAGATCCTGGTTTTTTACAGAATGTTGTTTGCTGCGATCTGTCTTTTCATCTACATCAGGATTTTCAAAAAGGACAGTATCAAGGTTTCAAAAAAAATCTTTTTTCAGTTGGCTGCCATTGGTTTTTCCATGGCGCTTCATTGGTATTGTTTTTTTCATTCCATCAAAGTTTCCAATGTTTCGATTGCTTTGAGCTGCCTTTCTTTATCTACATTATTTGCTTCCATTTTAGAACCTGTCATTTTCAAACGTAAAATAGATATTTCGGAAGTCGTCATGGGAGTAGTGATTGTGGCATGTATTTTATTGATATTCAAAACAGAGTTTAGATTTAAGGAAGGGATCCTTTATGGGGTTCTTTGTGCTGTTTTCGGGACCATATTTTCTGTTTTTAATGGAAAGATGTTTGGCAAGACAAGTTCGGGGAACATTATTTTTTATGAAATTTTCTCCGGATGGTTCATTTTAATGGTCATTTATTTGTTCACGGGACAAATTTTTCACATGGATGAAATAAGTTACCGAGATATTGCGTTAATATGCTTATTGGCAAGTGTTTTCACGGCTTTTCCGATGTTGGAATCTGTAAACCTGATGAAATATATTTCGCCTTTTACACTAATTTTAACAGTTAATTTAGAACCGGTTTACGGAATTATACTAGCTTTTTTTATCTTTGGGGAATCAGAACACATGAGCCCGATTTTTTACATCGCCTCAGGGGTTATGATACTGGCAATCATTGCCAACGGATTAATAAAAGCTAAAAAACAAAAAACTTTAAATTAAGCATCAATTTATATGATGAAAAAATATCTTTTACTTGTATTTTCCCTGTTATTTGGGATGTCCCAATCTCAGATTATCAGAAAATATTCCAATGAATTCCTGAATATCGGAGCGGGAGCCAGAGGTCTGGCAATGGGAGGAGCTGTAGTTTCCAACCAGGATGACGTCTATTCTCCGATGTGGAACCCCGCAGGGTTGATGGCTATCGAAAAAGACTGGCAGGGAGCAGCAATGCACGCAGAATATTTCGAGTCTATTGCAAAATATGATTATCTGGCCTATGCGAAAGTTCTGGAAACAGGAGTTTTCGGAGTTTCTATAGTGAGACTTGGGGTTGATAATATTTTGAATACAACCCAGTTGATTGATACTGAAGGGAATATTGATTATGATAAAATCACGAAATTCTCACAGTCTGATTATGCTGCCATACTTTCTTATGCTTTTAATCCCGGTGGAAATACGAAGCTGGATGTAGGTATTAATGCTAAAATTGTTTACAGGAACGTAGGTAAATTTGCCAATGGATATGGTTTTGGTTTTGATATTGGAGCCATTTATAAATTGGATAACGGATGGAAATTGGGAGGTATGTTGAGAGATGCCACAACTACAGTCAACTTTTGGAGCGTTAATCAGAAAGAACTTTCAACGATTGTAAATGGGGAAGAATTCAACCCGGCTCCAAAAGATAAAATGGAATTAACCATGCCTAAACTGAATGTAGGGGCTAGTAAAATATTTGAGATCAACAGCAGCGTGTATGTTTTACCGGAAGCCGGAATTAATGTTGATTTTGCAAAAACAGCAGCACTTATTTCAACCGATTTCGCAAGTATTACACCATACGCCGGTGCAGAATTAGGTTATCAGAAAATGATTTTTGTGAGATTAGGGGTAAACAGATTCCAATCTATTACAGATATTGAAGACCTTAAAAGAAAGGTTTCTTTCCAGCCAAGCGCGGGGATCGGGATCAGATACAGAGGTCTTACGTTGGATTATGCGATTACCAATTCAGGAATTGGTGGATCGAATTTCTATTCTAATTTCTTTTCGTTGAAGTTGGATATGGGGCAGTTTAGAAACGATTAAAATTAAAACTACATGAAAAAACTTTCAGTACTATTATTAGCCGCTTGTTCAATAGTTACTTTTGGACAAAAGGTTTCAGATTATAAATATATTTCAATTCCTGCAAAGTTTGAGACTTTTAAGGAGCCGTTCGATTTGGATATTTCTTTAACAAAGGCTTTAAAAGGAAAAAAATATATGGTACTTCAGGCAGATAGAGATCAATGGCCATTAGAAGCAAAAGTAAATTCCTGCAGCGTTTTAAATGCAGACCTCAAGGACGATAGCGGTTTTCTGAGAAATAAAGTGATTTTAGAATTTAAGGATTGTCATGGCAAAGTTGTTCAGGCTATTAAAGGTGGTTCAAGTATTAAGGACTTCAAGGAAGGATTTAATGATGCTTTGAAACAGACTTTTCCAGGTATTCCTGTTTCTAATCCAACCGAATTACCAGTACAGGCGCAAACACAAACACAAACTCAGGAAACGACTGTAAATAATACACAAACATTTACAACAACGGCTTCTGCGGCTGATAACAACGCTGTAAAATTCAGTAATGGGAAAATGGATGTGCAGAGAATACAGATTGACAACAATCAGTTTATTTTGGTTAATTCCAACAGTTCATCTCCATTCGCGACTTTTAAACCCACGACAAAAAGCGATGTTTTCAGAGTGAAATTACAAAACGGAGATTCTACATTAGGATACTTTGAAAATGGAAATATTGTTATCGAAATTCCACAGTCTAATGGAGAATACGCTAAAGAAATATTTTTGAAGAAATAAAATAATTTAAAACTTAAATAATAAAAAGTCCTCGCATTGAGGACTTTTTTTATTAAATAAATATGAAGAAGATTCTTATTTCTTAATAAACTTTACAGTTTGATTTTCTTTACTGCCTTTTATTTTTGCAGTATATGTTCCGGGAACAAGCTCGGATAATTTTACAGAAGCAGTATTGTTATTATTTGAAACAGTTTTAATTAATTTTCCGTTAGCATCATAGATTTCTACAGATTGAATTGTGTTTTTACCCTCGATATTTAAAACGTCAGAAACAGGATTTGGATAGACTTTAGCAGTAGATTTTGTAACTTCAGAAGTTGCCAAAGCTCCTACAATATTAGCCGTATAATCTGTCCATGTTCCGTATGCATAAGTTCCACATGCTGATTGTGCAGGATTTCCGTCCCCAGCATTTGCCAGACGGTTCCAGATTCTCATTCTGTAGGCTCCCGCCATTACAGAAGTAGGAACTGTAAATGTTCCGCTGTAAACTTGTGTTGAATTGGCAATATAGCCCGGTAAAAATAAAGCTTCTCCCGCATCATCAAAATCACCGTCTTTATTGAAGTCAATAGCCATTCCGCAAGCGATCCATCCAATTGTTGTAACATTGATGTCATAAGTGGCACCTGCTGTCAGATTCATGCTTACCGCAGTTCTGTCCCTTCCGCTCGTACAGGTTCCTGCCGCAAAGGTATTGTCGAAAGTGGCCTGTGGAATGGTAACCTGAGTAATCCTCCAGCTGGAACATCCGCTTGGATAGGTCGGGTTGCAATAGGTTTGTGCAGAAAAAAAGTTAGCAAATGCAGATGTAAAGAATAATGCAAAGAATTTTGCGAAAACGTAGTTATTTTTCATATAGTTAAAGTTTATGATACTAAAATATGAAAAAAATACTTAAAATGAAACTTTATATTAAATTAAATAAAGATTGCGCAGATAGTTTGATAAATTAAATTGTTTAGAATGAAAATGAAATCATTTTAATTATTATTAAAAAAATCATGAACAATTTTCGCTTTACTTTTACCTAAAATCTCTTCCAAAGTCTCCAGATTTGATTCTTTGATGCGTTTTACAGATTTTAATTTAGATAAAAGCAATTCAATCGTTTTTCCACCAACACCCGGAATTTCTTCCAATTCTGACTTTATAGTTGAATTTTTTCTTCTTGTTCTGTGATGTTTTACCCCAAAACGGTGCGCCTCATCTCTTACTCTTTGTAAAATTTTAAGTGTTTCGGATTTTTTATCTAGATATAAAGGAATAGGATCTTCCGGAAAGAAAATTTCTTCCAGCCTTTTTGCAATTCCTACAATGGTAATTTTTCCGTAAAGTCCTAATAAACGTAAACTTTTTACAGCAGAAGAAAGTTGACCTTTTCCACCATCAATCAGAATCAATTGCGGTAAATTTTCCCCCTCATCCAACATTCTTTTGTAACGACGATAAATTACTTCTTCCATCGTGGCAAAATCATTCGGGCCTTCCACAGTTTTTGGGTGAAAGATTCTGTAATCGGACTTGCTGGGCTTTCCGTCTCTGAATACAACACAAGCGGAAACAGGATTTGTCCCCTGTATATTCGAGTTGTCAAAACCTTCAATATGTCTTGGTTCCACAGGCATTCTCAACAGCTTTTGCATCTCCGCCATGATTCTGTTCGTATGTCTTTCCGGATCAACGATCTGCACCTGTTTTAATTTTTCCAAACGGTATTCCTTCGCGTTTTTCTCAGACAGTTCAACAATACGTTTTTTGTCCCCGACTTTCGGGACGATCAGCTTTACATTAGGGATTTCAACAGATAAATGGAACGGTAAAAGCACTTCTTTTGAGTCAGAACTGAATTTTTGACGGATTTCAATCAAAGCCTCTTCCATGATTTCCTCGTCGCTTTCTTCAAGGATTTTTTTAATCTCAGTTGTGAAACTCTGGATAATATTTCCATTTCTTATTTTAAAGAAATTCACATAAGCTGCCGTTTCATCACTTGTCATCCCGAAAACATCCACATCATCAATATTTGGATTTACAACAGTGTTTTTGGCCTGATAATCTTCCAGTATATCCAATCTTTCCTTAATAATCTGAGCATTTTCAAACTGAAGATTTGTAGCGTGTTTCATCATCTGATTGATGAGATAATCTTTTGCTTTACGGAAATCTCCTTTGATAATTCCACGGATAGCGTCAATTTTTTCATCATAATCCTGCTTGCTTTCCAAACCTTCACATGGCCCTTCACAATTTTTAATATGATATTCCAGACAAACTTTATATTTTCCTTCGTCAATTTTATTGGGAGCAAGATTTAAATTACAAGTCCTTAATTTGTAAATATGTTTAATGGTGTCGAGAAGAATTTTTGCAGGACGCACTTTCGCATAAGGCCCATAATATTCCGAACCGTCTTTTATCACGGTTCTCGTTAAAAATATTCTAGGAAAAGCTTCATTTTTAATACAGATCCAGGGATATGTTTTGTCATCTTTCAACATGACATTATAAAATGGCTGATGTTCTTTGATCAGATTGTTTTCCAATAAAAGAGCGTCATATTCACTGTTTACAATGGTTGTTTCCAGCCGCTGGATTTTCCCGACCATTATTCTGGTACGGTAACCCGGAAGGTTTTTGTTGAAATAAGACAGAACCCTTTTCTTTAAATTTTTCGCTTTTCCTACATATAAAAGCTGATCATTTTTATCATAATAACGATAAACACCGGGCTCGGAAGGTAAAGTTTTGAGTTGTAATTCTAAAGAAGGATTCATATAACAAAAATAAGGAATTTAAATGCACAAAAAAAGCCGTAGAAATTCTACAGCTTTAAATATTTATGTTAAAATTATTTATCCGTTCGTCAATTGAGTATATTCACTAACAAGGAAGCTGAAATAATCCCATTCCACAGAGTTTTTAGGATATTTTTTCATGAATTCAGCATTATCCCCAAAAAGAAAATCATAATTGTCTTCAAAATCATCTTTGTGAAGCCACATTACTTTATCTCCTTTTTTTACATAAAAAGACTTGATCACACCACCACCTAATTGAGGGCCATAACCAAATGAAACTCCGCCGGTTTCTTTCGCTCTAGGATCATGATAAACAGAAATAATATTATCAAATCCAGGGTTGATCACCTGCATTAAAAATTCTTGGTCGTCTTTCTTGTTTTTCAGAGAAACGGTCTGATTGACAAAATGAATACGTCCGTTGGTCGTACTTTTATTTAAACTTTTTGTCCCGATGCTTCTGATGTTTCCCATATACTTTGCCACTTTTGCAAATTTCTCTGCATTACTTGGATAAACATACATTTCACCGATTTGATCAGCATTGAAAACCATACTTTTTTTAGAAATACTGTCTTTAAGTGATACTTCGAAAATTTGCCCTTTTTTGGTATCGATTTTATTACAGAAACCTTTGTGTTCGCTTCCGTCTTTTAAAATTATCGTGGAAGTTTTCTTTGGGGATGGAGTATTGAAACCTTCATTAAAAAGGTATTGTTCCATTTTTTTTATTTCTTCTTTGGAATACTTTACTTTCTGCGCGAAAGAAGCTGTGCTTACAAGAAACAATGCAAGCAATAATGTTTTAAGTTTCATAAGGTATTAATTTTATTTGGCGGTAAAAATAGTAATTAATTTGATTCTTTCAGAAAAAATATAAGGCTGTGAAATTTAGTTTTCCCAGTTATGGCTAAATGCGTAATTTTAGAACAAATTTTTAGAGAATGATATACGGTGTAGATGTTTTCAGATTCCATGATGTTTTGGAAATCTGTAAAGCTCCAAATAAAGCTAAGCTAAACAAAGCTGCAAAAGATCAGATTTTAAAATCCCAGAAAAATGTACAGCAAATTGTAGAGTCGGATCGTTGTGTTTATGGAATCAATACAGGTTTCGGGCCGCTTTGTGATACGAAAATTTCTGCTGATGAAACTGCATTATTACAATATAATTTAATTATTTCTCATGCGGTAGGTGTAGGAAAACCGATTGATAAAGAGCTTTCAAAAATTATGATGATTGCTAAAGTTCATGCTTTGTCAAAAGGATTTTCGGGAGTTTCTCTTGATGTAATTGAGAGAATGATTATGATGTTGCAGAAAGACATTATTCCTGTCGTTCCGGAGCAGGGTTCTGTGGGAGCTTCAGGGGATTTGGCTCCTTTGGCGCATTTGGTTTTACCGCTTTTGGGATTAGGAAAAGTCTGGGTAGGAAATGAAATTTTCGAAACGGCAGAAATTTTAGAGAAAAATAACCTCGAACCGTTGACTTTAGGTCCAAAAGAAGGTCTGGGATTAATCAACGGAACTCAGTTTATTCTTGCTCATGCCATTAAAGGTCTGGAAAAGTTCGAATATTTATTGGATCTTGCGGATATGACGGCTGCGATGAGCCTTGAAGCTTACAGAGGTTCGGCAAGTCCGTTTAAAAAAGAGCTTCATGACATCAGGCCATTTGAAGGAAGTAAAAAAGTAGCGGCTAGAATGCTGAAATTTTTAAAAGGTTCTGAAAACCTTAAAGCTCATGAAGACTGTGAAAGAGTGCAGGATCCATATTCTATGAGATGCGTTCCTCAGGTACACGGGGCAAGCAGAAATGCTTTCGAACATTTGAGAATGATGGCAGAAACGGAACTGAATTCCGTAACAGACAACCCGATTGTTTTAAGTGCCGAAGAATCCATTTCAGGAGGAAATTTTCATGGACAATTAATGGCGTTACCTTTAGATTATGCAACATTGGCGGCGGCTGAATTAGGAAATATTTCAGACAGAAGAAGTTATTTATTATTGGAAGGAAAATACGGATTGCCAAGATTATTAACGGAAAGCTCAGGTTTAAATTCTGGATTTATGATTCCTCAATATACTTCTGCGGCGTTGGTTACAGAAAATAAAACGTTGTGTTTTCCGGCTTCTGCGGATTCTATTCCAACGAGTTTGGGTCAGGAAGATCATGTTTCGATGGGAAGTATTTCAGGAAGAAAATTCAATCAGGTTTTGGGTAATTTAGTGAATATTTTAGCAGTTGAATTGATGTTTGCAGCGCAAGGGTTAGAATTCAGAAGACCTGCAAAATGCTCAAAAATTATTGAAGAAAATTATGCAGTTATTCGTTCAAAAGTCGCCAAGCTTGAAGAAGACCGATTAATTGGGGAAGACATGTTGGCTATCGCAGAATTGATTAATGAAAGAAAATTTGTAGTTAATTAATTTTTTAAGCATAAAATTTTTAAAGGCTTCCAGAAATGGAAGTCTTTTTATTTTCCCACAGATCTCACAGATTTACGCTGAAGATTGCGCATATTCTTTTTTAATTTTAAAAATTAATCATAATGAAATAAAAACATAAACATCTGTGTAAATCTGTGAGATCTGTGGGGAAATAAAAAAATATTAATTTAGCAACATAAAACAATCAAATGACTACTAAAAGAACAGATTCTTCCAACACAGATTTTCAAAGCTTAGTTAAACTTTTAGACGCGGATTTAGCGATTCGTAACGGAGATGACCATGCCTTTTACGACCAGTTCAATAAAATTGATGCAATTAAAAACTGTATTGTTATTTATATTGATGAAATTCCGGCGGCTTGCGGGGCTTTCAAAAAATTTGAAGAGAATACAGTTGAAATCAAAAGAATGTACACCAACCCAAATTTCAGGAAAAGAGGCTTGGCTACCACAATTGTAAATGAATTGGAAGCTTGGGCAAAAGAATTAGGTTACAAAAAAGCAGTTCTGGAAAGTTCATTAGAACAAAACGAAGCCCTTTCTGTCTATGAAAAAAGTGGCTACCAAAGAATTCCAAATTACGGACAATATATTGGAATTGATAAAAGTGTCTGCTATGAAAAATCACTATAAACATTTTCTTCAATTGTTATTTTCAACATAATAAAAGTAAGATTAATTTAAATTTCAACTGTCTGTATTTCAATGTAAAGTGATATCTTGGTGTTACCAACCAAATATTATTTTATATGAAAAGAAACGTATTTTACCTATTGATGCTGTTTTTTGTTTTTACAGCATGTAACAGAGATGATCTTCAAAACAATCCAGAAAACATGGAAGTTGTCCAAAAAGATCCACTGACAGCAAAACAGATTAATGAAAAAATTAATGAAACCATCAAAACCAAAGGAAGATTTTCATGGAAAGAATCCTCCGATCATTTTGTATGGAGTGCAATTTATCAGGGAAATAAAATAGCGTCTATTGGGTTCGGTTCTTCGTTCGACAGAAGCCTGACACCTGATAACAAAGCTATCGAGGAGGAGATTTTAAGTATTATTGAGCAGTACGAAGGAAAAGAGAGAGTTTTATTGTCTTCAGATCAATATTTAAATCAAATTGACGTTGCCATAGAAAGACAGGAAACGGTAATTGCTTTAAGAAAAATGGAAAATATCCGTTATCTGGAGCCTGCCGATTATCATTATTTTGAAAATGAAAGAAAGTTCAACGGTGCAGCAAAATCGAGCAGTTCGTCATCAGGATGCGGATTTGAATCAACAGCATTAAGCTCTTCAGATTATACCACCATAACCCCAAATGCAAAAGCACCTTGGTCTTTCACAAAACATAATATCATCAATGCGTGGAGCTACAGCACCGGAGCCGGAGTCACCATTGGAGTCATTGACAGTGGGACTTCACCGGAGCAAAGTTTATTGGGAAGCAGTTTCAACAACGGGCTTTCGTCTGGAAGGACGATCAGTAAAAATGGAGTCTATGTTGATTCTGTCTGGCCTTGGAGTAGCGGATTCGACGGTCCAAATGATCAATGCGGGCACGGAACAAGCATGGCCTCAGCGATGGTGGCTCCGAGAAATAATCTGGGACAGCCGGTTGGTGTTGCCTACAATGCGAATCTGGTGACTTATAGAGCTGCTTCCAACGTGGTTTTGGATGGTTATCATGAGCAAAATGGTGTGAAAATCGCTTTTACAGAATTGGGAAATAACAACAATGTTAAAATCATTTCCATGTCAATGGGGCACATTTTCTCTGTCGGGAAAATTGAGGATGGTGTAAAATACGCTTATTCCAAAGGGAAATTAATTTTCTGTGCCGGAGGAACTTCTACAAGCTTTACGAATTTCGTTGGGGTAATTTTCCCGGCATGGATGTCTGAAGCACAAGCCATTACAGGAGTGAAAGAAAATACATCCAACCAAAAATGCGATGTGTGTCATTCCGGATCGGAAATCGACTTTACCTATCAGATGGAAAGAGCTTCCGGAAACAGTATTCCGGTGTTGAGCTATTACAACGGACAAACAGATTATGTAGGTGGTTCTTCCGTAGCGACGGCTTCTACAGCAGGAATTGCAGCATTGGTGTGGTCTAAAAACCCTTCATGGACAAGAGATCAGGTGTTAAACAAAATGAGACAGTCGGCAACGTATTATCCAACCCCGAATTCAGATTACGGTTACGGAAATATCAATGTTTTACAGGCTGTTCAATAAATCAGTTTTAAAATAAATTAATAAAAAAGTAATGTTGTTTGCAGCATTACTTTTTTTAATTTTAATAATTAAGTATTTCTACTTATGGTGAAAAATTAGTAATTGTACGCTAACAAATTCATTATAAGTGTAATAAATTTGTCATGTGATCACAATCTAAAAACTTATAACCATGGAGACCAGAAACCATCCAAACGGGGCGAAATCCGAAAAGCCACAAGAGTAGGAAAACAAAATATTAATCATGGCAACAGAAGAATTAGTAGTAGGAGGGTGGACAAAATATCATGCTCTTACACCAGAAGATCAAAAAGTATTTGATGAAGCAATGCGCGGATTCGTTGGGGTAAAATACACGCCTCAGGAAGTATCTACACAATTGGTAAACGGTACCAACTACCGTTATAGATGTATTGCTTCAATGCCACCTTCGCAAGTGGTTTGGGAAGCAATTGTGGAAATTTATGCTCCAATTAATGGAGAGCCACATGTTGTTTCTATTCATAGAATCTAATTGCAGCATTTTAATTGTCATAAATCGGAGGAGCTATCTTCCGATTTTTTATTTATCCAATTCTCACGCTCGTCATGCTCAGCGAACCGGCGATTAACGCATCATTAAATAAGGTCAGATTTTCAGATTTATCTTTTAAACCTAAACTATAAATCAGCGGTAAGTAATGATCAGGCGTAGGAATTGCATACTGCAAAGAAGTTCCTTGTTTTTGATAATCAATAATGTTCTGAAAATTCCCGTCCAACAGCCAGTTGTTGGTTTTCTCACGGGCTTCAATTGCCCAATCCCAGCCGGATCCGACCGTGTTGATATTTCGCCAGTCAATCAATCTTAAATTATGAACAATATTTCCACTTCCGATAATTAAAATTCCCTTGTCACGAAGTTTATTCAACCGTTTTGCCAAATCAAAATGATATTGCGGAGATTTTGTATAATCAATACTCATCTGAATCACAGGAATATCCGCATCAGGATACATATGCCTGATAACCGACCACGCGCCGTGATCCAAACCCCAATTGTGATCCTCTTCAACTAAAACAGGAGCCAAAAGTTCAGCTGTTTCTCTCGCCAATTCCGGATTTCCGGGAGCGGGATATTGAACATCAAACAAAGCCTGGGGAAAGCCTCCAAAATCATGAATGGTTTTCGGCAGATCCATGGCGGTTACCTTTGTTCCGTTCGTAAACCAATGTGCGGAAATACACAGAATAGCATTCGGTTTCGGGATCTCTGTCGCCGCTTTTCGGAAACCCTGTACAAATTGGTTTTCTTCAATTGCATTCATAGGCGAACCATGCCCGAGAAATAAAACAGGCATTCTTTGAGTATTCCCAAAATTTTCGCTTATATTTTGTAGATCGTTGAGGTTCATTTTTATTTAGATAATAGAAAAAAGAGCAAAGAACAAAGACTTTGATCTTTATTCCTTACTCTTTTATCATTGTTCTTATACTTTTAAGCTTGTTTCACAAACTGTAATTCTCCGGCAAGCTTTACATCTTCGCTTACCATTACACCTCCTGCTTCAAGAGCTGCATTCCAGTTTAATCCGAAATCTTTTCTGTTGATTTTACCTTCAAAAGAAAAACCTGCTTTAGTATTTCCCCACGGGTCAACGTTGATTCCGTTGAAATCTACATCAAGAGTTACAGGTTTTGTAATTCCGTTGATGGTAAGATTTCCTGTAACAGTACCGTTCAGAGCCTGAGCATCGAATGTGATGGTAGGATTTGCTTCAGCGTTGAAAAACTCTGCAGATTTCAGGTGATTATCTCTGTCTGCATTGTGTGTAGAAATAGAATCTGTCTGGATTGTTGCCGTAGTTTTAGCGTTCGCAAAAGTATCATCTTCAGCTTCGATTTCTGCATTGAAATTGGTAAAATTTCCTTTAATATTAGAAATCATCATGTGTTTTACTTTGAAAGTAATTTCACTATGCGCTGGGTCTAGGTTCCATTTTGTAGCCATTGTATTATATTTTTTATTGTTATTGTATGATGCAAATGTAGTACAGGTTACGGGTACAAATCATTGATTTAGGATAAGAAATGATTTCCGCTATATTTTAAACAAATATCCATAACGTGTAAACCTCCATCCTCCATCTCCCAACTTCCATCTCCTAACTTCCATCCTTTAGAAGCTTTTCCCGCTATCCACTATATCTTTTTTGTTACGGCTTCCGCTTTGCTCCAGCCGCAACAAAAAAGGATGCCGTTTCTATCGGGGCTAGGATTGCAGTCTTTATTACAATATTCAACCCAAAACTGGTGACTGAGGTTCTCGAAGTCACCAATATCAATAACAACTGTCAACCAAAACCACTATTAATTTAAGAAATAAATCCTATCAATCCATTAATATCATTTTATGAATCTTTTATTTTAACACTTCTTAACGTATGGTTTTTATTTCTTATTTTTGATGGATTCAATTTTATACAATGAAATTATATAAGTTTTCTTTATTGATGATGGTTTTGGGCGGCTCGGCATTTGCTCAGACCCAAAAATTTACGATGGCGGAAGCTGTTAACGGCTTGAGAACGAATCTGGCGGTTAAAAATATCTCTCAATTTTCATGGTCAAATGATGGGAAATCATACATTCAGGCGGTAAAAGGAGGATATTTAATCACTGATTTGAAAACAAGCAAACAAGATACATTACTGTCTCTGATGCAATTGAATAAAAACCTTGCAGACAATAAATTCAATGCAGTTCCGCAGATTAAATTTATCAGCAATTCTCACGGTTATTTCAATTCTGGTGACAAAATGGTCTGGGTAGAAAAATCCGGAAGCGACTGGAAAACGAAAACCTCTGTTGCCATAGATAAAGATGCTTCTAATGTAAAAGTTTTCGGAGATAATGAAACTTTTGCCTTTACAGTAAAAAATAATTTATTTGTCAATAAAAACGGAAAAACAATTGCTGTAACGAATGATTCGGATGAAAATATTCTAAACGGCGCTTCAAATGTCCACAGAAACGAATTCGGGATTGATACAGGAATTTTTCCCGCTCCGAACTCTGAAAGTCTGGCTTTCTACAGAATGGATCAGACAATGGTTGCAGATTATCCGATTATCGATTGGTCTGTAACTCCCGCAGTTAATCACAATATCAAATACCCGATGGCCGGGCAAACTTCTCATCAGGTTACTTTGGGAGTTTTCAATATTAAAACTCAGGCAACAACTTTCTTAAAAATTGAAGGTGAAAAAGATCAGTATTTAACGGCTGTAACGTGGAGCCCGGATTCAAAATATATTTTCGTGGGAGTGCTGAACAGAGGTCAGAATCACATGAAAATGAATCAATACGACGTTGCGACAGGAGATTTGGTAAAGACTTTATTCGAAGAAACAAGCGACAAATATGTTGAACCACAACATCCATTGACGTTCTTCCCGAATTCCAATACAGATTTTATCTGGCAAAGTCAGAGAACGGGTTACAATCATTTATTTCATTATAGTTTAGAAAAAGGACTGATTGCACAGATTACAAAAGGAGATTGGCTGGTTACTGATATTTTAGGCTTTAATGAAAAGAAAAAGGAAATTTATTTCACTTCTACGAAGGAAACGCCTTTAGAAAAACATATCTATAAAATCAACTGGACCAACTTCAAAATGCAGCGTTTAGACAGTGCGGAAGGTGTTCACACGGGAATTTTGAGCAGTGACGGAAATTATCTTTACGATATCTACAGCAATGCAAATACCCCAAGAGTTGCGAATATTATTAATACAAATACCTTAAAATTCAATAATATTTTAACTTCTGAAAACACTTTAAAAAATTATCAGCGTCCGGAAATTAAGAATGTAGAATTAAAAGCAGACGACGGAACTCCTTTATACGGAAAAATCATTCTTCCGACGAATTTTGACCCGAATAAAAAATATCCGGTCATTGTTTATTTATACAACGGTCCACATTTACAGTTGATTACGAACACTTTCCCGGCTTCCGGAAATCTTTGGTATGAATATATGGCTCAAAATGGCTACATCATTTTCACGATGGACGGAAGAGGTTCTGCGAATCGTGGTTTGAAGTTTGAGCAGGCTGTTTTCAGAAACTTAGGAACAACCGAAATGAATGACCAGATGAAAGGGGTGGAATATTTAAAATCACTTCCATACGTAGATTCAGAAAGAATGGGAATTCACGGCTGGAGTTTTGGCGGATTTATGACGACGAGTTTCATGCTTCGTCATCCTGAAGTGTTCAAAGTAGGTGTTGCAGGCGGTCCCGTGATCGATTGGAGCATGTACGAAATCATGTACGGCGAAAGATATATGGATACGCCACAGGAAAATCCGCAAGGGTATGCAACGTCGAATCTTTTGGATAAAGTTCAGAATTTAAAAGGTAAATTATTAATGATTCACGGAGCTCAGGATGACGTGGTGGTTTGGCAGCATTCGGTGAAATTCATCAAATCTGCAGTTGATAACGGAGTTCAGTTGGACTACTTTATGTATCCGGGACATCCGCACAATGTGATCGGAAAAGACAGAGTGCATCTGATGCAGAAAGTGACAGATTATTTTGACTTATATTTGAAGAAATAATCTCTAAAAATACAGAATGAACTTAGTAAAAATAGACAGAATCCACTTTCATACGTTTGATTCTCTGAGATTCCTGTCTTTTTTATTAGTTTTCTTGCGCCATTCCCCCGTTCCTGAAGATAGTATTTTGTACTATTTCTCTCATGAAGGAGGGATTGGTGTTTCTTTTTTCTTTGTTTTAAGTGGTTTTTTAATCACTTATATTCTTATTCTTGAAAAAGTTAATAATCAGGGAAAAATTTCATTGGAAAAGTTTTTTAAAAGAAGAATATTAAGAATCTGGCCATTGTATTACGCCATGGTTTTATTTGCGATGTGCACGCCTTTTATTCTTGATTCTTTTAATATTTCTTATTCTGATGAAGGGTATCAGCCGAATTGGTTTTTTACACTCACCTTTTTGGAAAATTATGTGTCCATGTTCACCCATCAGCTTCCGAATGTAGCGCCGTTGTCTGTGATTTGGTCGCTTTGTGTGGAAGAGCATTTTTATATTGTCTGGGGCCTGGCTTTTTATTTTATTTCTTTAAAAAATATTCCGAAACTGCTTTTTGGGTGTATTATTTTTTCTTTCATCATGCAGACTGTTTATGAAAAATATGATCTTAATATGTTAGATCTTTTTACGAATATTCACTTTTTTGCTTTTGGGGCGATTCCGGCTTATATTTTTGTTTTTAAGAAAGATATTATTGAAAAATTAGGTCAAATTCCGGCTATTTATAAATATTTTTATGCCGTTTCGATCATTGGAATTATTTTAATTGTTGCCAATACAAATGCAATTCCTGATCTTAAAATAAGCTCATTTCTTTTTGCTATTCTATTTTCTGGGTTGATTTTATTTACGCTTGGAGAGAAAAATGTATTTAAAATTTCTGATAAAAGTATCTTAGCCAAATTGGGAAAATATACCTATGGTTTGTATTTGTTCCACACAATATGCATTAGTTTATTCTTAAAAATAGGAACTAATTTTGAATTAAATTGGGTTGCAATAACCGCCTTATCATTTACTTTAACTGTAATATTTTCAGTATTATCCTATCATCTTTTTGAAAAACAATTTTTAAAACTTAAAAATTAATTCAATCTCAATCTTAGCCTCAGCCTTACCTTACTTCTTATCAAAGATCAATGTTTTTGGTTTTCTATTACACTAATTTTGTTCAACTAAAATCAACAATATGGAATTAGGAATAGGAATGTTTGGAGATTTGTCAATTGACCAGACAACCGGAAAATATAGAGATGCGGGCGTAAAAATCCGTGAAATTCTTGAGCAGGTAAAATTAATGGACGAAATAGGAATTGATGTCTTTGCAATGGGAGAGCATCACCGTCCGGATTATGCGGTTTCGTCTCCGGAAATTGTTCTCGCTGCGGCTGCAAGTATTACAAAAAATATAAAATTAGCGAGTGGGGTAACGGTTTTAAGTTCATCCGAACCGGTAAAAGTATATGAGGATTTTTCAACATTAGATTTGATTTCTGACGGGCGTGCAGAGATATTTGTGGGACGTGGAAGTTTTATAGAATCTTTTCCTCTTTACGGCTATTCTTTGAAAGATTATGAGGAGCTTTTCGATGAAAAATTAGAATTATTATTAAAAATAAATTCAGAAGAAAACGTAACGTGGTCCGGAAAATTACGTGCCCCGATGAATAACCAAACCGTTTATCCAAGAGCAAAAAATGATGGAAAATTGTCGATCTGGCGAGCAGTTGGCGGAACTCCGCAATCGGTTTTGAGTGCTGCACAACTAGGAATGCCTTTGGTAGTTGCCATTATCGGAGGAATGCCGATTCAGTTTAAAAATTTAATTGAATTCTACAAACAGGAGTATAAAAAAGCAGGACATGATGAATCAAAAATGCAGATTGCAGTACATTCTCATACTTTTGTAAGTGACGATCCTAAAGTAATTGACGGATATTTCCTTAATTATAAGTCACAGGTGGACAGAATCGGCGCTTCAAGAGGCTGGGCTCCTTTCACCAAAATGCAATATGAAAGCGGAAGAGGGGAAGATGGAGCTTTATTCATCGGAAACTCTAAAGAAGTGGCAGATAAAATTGTTTATTTAAAAGAAATCTTCGGGATTACAAGGTTTATTGGTCACATGGATGTAGGAGATCCTTCTCACAATATTATGATGAAATCAATTGAATTGTTCGGGAAAGAAGTAAAACCGGTTATTAAAGATTTATAAAAATGAACCCTTCGCTGAATTTCAACGGAGGGTTTTTATTGTTTTATAATTAATATCTTAATTTTACAAAAAAAACATGCAGCAGCCATCCAAAGATCCTCTTCACGGAAAACGACTTGATGCCATTCTTGAGGAATTGGTAGAATATTATAATGGTTTTGAAAAGTTGGGCGAACAGATTAATATCAAATGTTTTACAGACAATCCGAGCATTAATTCTTCCCTGAAGTTTTTACGTAAAACAGACTGGGCAAGAGCTAAAGTGGAGAGTTTGTATCTATATGTTTTAAGGCAGAAAAAACGGAATGAAACAAAAAACGAAAACTGAAAACCGAATGGTGCATAAGTTTTTCTCCCGTTTAATTATTTCAAAAACAGTATATTTGTGCGATTAATCGTGAATAATATCACGTCAAAAAAAGAAAATATGACAATCGAAAACAATCATGTTGTAGCTGTAAGTTACATACTTCATACTATCGAAGAGGATGGGAGTAAGATTCTTGTAGAAGAAACAACAGCAGAAAATCCACTTACATTTTTATACGGTGTAGGAATGATGATCCCAAAGTTTGAACAAAATATTCTTGGTTTAAAAGCTGGTGATAAAGCTGCTTTTACAATTCAGCCGGAAGAAGCTTACGGTGACAAACAACCGGATGCCATTGCGCAATTGCCGCTTGAAATGTTCAAAGATTCTGGGACTCCGCCTGTGGGAGCAATTTTACCTCTATCTGATAATCAGGGGAATAACTTCCAGGCATTTGTAGTAGAAGTAACACCTGAAGCTGTAGTGGTAGATCTTAATCACCCAATGGCTGGGAAAGTTTTAGATTTCCAGGTGGAAATTTTGAACACACGTCCTGCGACACAAGAAGAGTTGTCACATGGTCACGCTCATGGAATTGACGGAACCGACGCTCACTAAAAAATATTATATATATTATAAATGTCCGATTTTATCGGGCATTTTTTTTGATCTTTAACACAAAAGACATTTTCAAAAATTTTAAAGCTATATGTTCTTATTACAGTTTATATGAACTTATATAATTAACATATAATCTTTTGGTTAAATTTAATTTGAAGTTTGATTATTTTAATCCATAAACTCACCTGAAACATAATACCAACGCTCATGCATTTTCTGAAATATTGAAAACTCATGATGAACCTGTGGATTTCCGTCCTGATCAGTATAATATGCTTTAAATTCAACCTGGTTCAAGGCCGGTGTCCGGATAATTTCCAGTTTTGTCCATTGGTTGATTTCTCCCCATTCCTGAAGATCTTTTTTATTATGATATTTCCTTTTTCCGGGAAGGGTTGCTTCCATCAGATATTCACCATTCGGAATTGCAAATGCGGAAAACCTTGAGCGCATCAATGCTTCAGCGGTCGGGGCATGTTTTTCTCCGGTGTGGTAAGGTTTACAACATTCTTCGTATGATTTTCCGGAACAGCAGGGACAATTCATTTTTTTGATTTGATTTAATTTTAAACACAAATTTACACGAATATTTTTTCACAAATGACGCAATATATTTAGGTTTGGTCCAAAGCCCGTTCCTACTTATATGCGATTCGTGTTATTTGTGAAAAAATATTCGTGTAAATTTGTGTTAAATAAAAAAAAGCATCCAAGTAAATGAATGCTTTTAAGATTTTATTTAATAAACCCCCTGCTTCTCAATAAAGGCTTAATATCCGGATCATGTCCTGTGAAATCCCTGAAGGCCTGGTTCAGATCCACAGAATTTCCAACGGAAAGAATATATTTCCTGAAACGGTCACCATTTTCTCTGGTAAGCCCACCGTTATTTTCAATCCATTCCCATGCATCATTATCAAGAGTTTCAGACCATAAATAAGCATAATATCCCGCAGAATAATCACCTCCCCAGATATGAGCAAAATAAGGAGTATGATAACGTGGAGGAACCGATGCTAACGTAAATCCATGATTTGCCAGAGATTGTTTTTCGAAATCTAAAACAGGAATCAACTGATTTTCATTGGTTACAGTATGCCAGTCCATATCCAGCGCAGCAGCAGAAACTAATTCCGTTGTCATATATCCCTGATTGAAGGTTGCCGCTTTTTTGATTTTATCAACTAAAGCCTGTGGAATCGGCTGTTTTGTTTCGTAATGAAGAGCATAATTTTTTAAGACCATAGGATCCAAAGCCCAATGTTCATTGATTTGAGAAGGAAATTCTACAAAATCTCTCGGTACATTGGTTCCTGAAAGTGATGGATATTTCTGGCTCGCAAACATCCCGTGGATAGAGTGTCCAAATTCATGGAAAATTGTTGAAACATCATCATAACTAATTAATGAAGGTTTTCCCGGTGCCGGTTTCTGATAATTGTAGCAGTTGACAATAACCGGTTTTGTTGCCAAAAGATAAGATTGCTCAACAAAATTGCTCATCCAGGCGCCACCGTTTTTAGAATCTCTGGTGTAAAAATCCAGGTAATAAATGGCAAGGGATTTCCCGTCATGATCGAAAACTTCGTAGGTAACCACATCGGGATGATATACTGGAAGGTCTGTTCTCTTTTTGAATGTCAATCCATAAAACTTTTCTGCAGCGAAGAAAACTCCTTTTTCCAAAACTGTCGTAATTTCAAAATAAGGCTTAATCTGGTTTTCATCCAAATCGAATTTTGCTTTTCTTACCTGTTCAGCATAAAAATTCCAGTCCCAAGGTTCAACTTGGAAGCCGCCTTTTTGCTGATCGATGAGGTCCTGAATATCCTGTGCTTCACGTTTTGCCGTTTCTACGGCAGGTGTTGCAATTTGATTCATTAATTTCACTGCAGCCGTCGGGTTTTTCGCCATCTGATCCTGCAATTTCCATTCTGCAAAGCTTTTTTTGCCTAAAACCTGGGCCTTTTTAAGCCTTAATTTTGCAAGTTTCTCAACCGTTTCTCTTGTGTCGCTCGCACCACCTTTTTCTGCTCTCAGCCAAGATGCCTTGAACAGCTTTTCCCTTGATGCTCTGTTTTTAAGGTTTTGTAAAAGAGGCTGTTGTGTTGTGTTTTGTAACGCCAGAAGATATTGCCCGGGTTTCTCTGCATTTTTGGCATCGGTCGCGGCAGCTGCGATTTCATCTGCAGAAAGCCCGTCTAATTCTTTTTCATCTGTAAAGAAAACTCCGCCCTGTTTTCTCGCTTCCAATAGCTTGTTTGAATATTGGGTGGACAATGAAGCCAGCTCCTGATTGATTTGTTTTAATTTTTCTTTGTCGGCTGCAGAAAGATTTGCACCTGCAATTTCAAAATTTTGCTTATAATATTGTAGTAATCTTTTGCTTTCAGAATCCAGACCGTTTTCAGAAATGGCTTTTATTCTTTTATAAAGATTTTCATTAAGATACATTTTATCGGAGTGCGCTGCAAAAATAGGAGCGTACTGTTCATCCAAAGCCTGTAAAGTAGGATTTGTATTGGCACTTGTAAGATTTGAAAATACAATGCGTGTCCTTTTATAGATTTCACCACTTTTTTCCAGAGCCACGATGGTGTTTTCGAAAGTCGGGGCCTCAGAATTATTGGCAATTTTCAGAATTTCGGCATCGTGTTGCTTAAGTCCGAAATCAAAAGCCGGCTTAAAGTGTTCATCTTTAATTTTATCAAACTCAGGAGCTTCGTACTGAAGACTGCTTTTCTTCATAAAGGGATTGGATGAGAGGGAAGCGTCCGGTGTGGGAGCCTCCAATTTTGTATCCGTATTTTTCATTGTAGTACAGGATTGATTAAATGCTAATGCAGAAATTAATAATACTGATGAAATCTTCTTCATAAATTATTTATTAAAGCATAAAGATATTAAAACTTAAGCTAAAACGATGCTTAAATAAATAGAAAAGGCTTTCCTGAAGAATCAGAAAAACCTTCTTACTATATTCGAAAAATGACTAGATCTGTTTCGGCTTATGTGCAGTTGATGTTACTTTTCTTGTCATCAGTACAGCCAATATTTCAAATGCTCCCACAATGACATGTGGCAGATAAACCTCTTCATGAAAACCAAACAGCCATGGAGATACCAGTAAAAGTAAACCGGCGACAAAATCAATGGTCAAATGGGTTTTGAAAGACAGCATACGAGCAATTGAATACTCATAATTTGTAAAAAGGCTGTACACTATTGTTGATATCCCGAGTACAACAGGAATCGTGGTTGCAGCGCCGTTATCAGCAAATCCTAAAAGCCATGGGGCGGCAATTAACAGTATGCCCACAAGGTAATCCAGTACGGCATGAGTTTTTGATGAAATCATAATAATATTTTTTGTGGTGTGGTCTGTTTTAGTTCAACTTTTGTACCATCAAAAGAAAAGATGTGGTATAAGTTATTGATTTTTAGAATGTTTTATTTTAATTTCTATAGAAAAATTATATAAGAAAAAGCTTAATTATGATTGAAGTAATATTATAATTTAAACAGATGTAATATTTTTTATAAATTAGTTGTTATTAATAAAAGACATTAACTAAAATTATAAAGCAATAAACATGAAATCACAAACTATTTTTATTTTTTCAGCCTTTGTGCTATTAACCTCGTGTGAAAAAAATGAGCGCAGAAACCATGATAATGAAAAAAACAATTGGGTAGAAAAGGTTGTAGACAAAGATCACGGTCCCATGAAACAAAAGGAGGTAACAGGCGATTTTGATGAGATTGAAGTTTCTCAGGCAATTGATGCTGAGGTTATAAAAGCAGATGTAGAAAAAGTAGTGATTTCTGCTCCTGAAAATATTATTGACGAGATTTTGGTGGATAACAGCGGCGGAAACCTTCACATTCATTACAGACCCGGAATCAGGGTGATGAATTCGAACAATGTTTCAGCTAAAATTTACACTAAAGATTTCTCAAAATTAAATGCAAATTCTTCTGCAAAAATTACGGTAAAAGATAAATTCGTTCAGGAAAAAATGAATATCGAAGTTTCAAGTGCGGGAACAGTTTCCGGAGATCTTGAAGCCAATGATTTTGATATTTCCGCAGACAGCAGCAGTAATTTCACTGGGAAAATCTGGGCTGTTGATCTTGATGTAGATGCTTCATCTGCTGCAAGTATTAATATTTCCGGAAAGGCAAAAAATGCTGAGATTACCGCTTCTTCAGCAGGTAGTATTTCTGCAGAAGATGTGGTTGCGGATAATGTAAACGCAGAAGCATCAAGCGGTGCAAGCGTGCAGATCAGTGCAACATCATCTATAAAAGCAGAAGCATCATCAGGTGGAAGTGTGAATGCTTATAAAAAAGGAAACGTTACAACGGTAACGAAAGAAGAAAGTAGTGGTGGAAGTGTAAGCATCCAGTAAAATTATTGTTCGGTTTCCTCATCATCTTCCCCTGATGAGGAACCTTCCCACTCACGATTATCAAAATTAAGATTATCATAAGCCAATAATTCCTCCTCTCGTTGGAGGATTTCTTTTGTTGCAAAGAGAATAAGCTCATCTTCCTCGTCTTTCATCCTTGCCAGCTTTTTTACGGAAGCTTTATCAATGGCCATAAACCTTTGTGCGAGACGTCGTGCGGCATATTTCCGCATTCCGGTTTCATGAAGAACATCTACTGCCATATCCACGGCTGTCCCTAAGGTTTCACGATAAATATTAGTAATTCCGTTATTTAAATAATCATAAGCATCAATCCTGTTTTTGGCTCTTACAAAGATTTTCACGGAGGGATAATGCTCACGGACAAGATCAGCAATGAATTTATTATCATCAGTATCATCCAGACATAAAACCAGGATTTCCGCCTCTTCGATTCCGGCGGCTCTTAAAGTCGGGATTTTCGTAGCATCACCGTAATATACTTTAAAACCATAGCTTCTTAAAAGCTTCACGCGGTCAGAATCTCTGTCCAGAACGGTTGCGGAGATTTTATTCGCTTTCAAAAGCCGCCCGACTGTACTCCCAAAATGCCCGAAGCCAACAATGATGATTCTCTTTTGGGAAACATTGCTGTCCAGAATATTATAATCGTGATCGCCTTCCGGGACTTCTTTGATGAATTTTGATATAATCAGCTTATCATTAATAATTAAAAGAAAAGGAGTAATGCACATTGTGATTGCGGTGACGACCATCATTTGCGCATTCAATTCTGGGCTTAAAAGATAAAGGCTTGAAGCATAATTAATCAATACAAAGGCAAATTCACCCACCTGCGAAAGGGCAAAAGCATAGAATAAACTTTGTGGAGTATCAATTTTGAAAAACTTTCCGATGGAATAAAGAACAACGAATTTTATCATTAAAACTGCAAAAACAGTACTGAAAATAAAAACGGGATCCTGTTGGATTACATTAAAATTCATAGTGGAGCCCACACTCACGAAGAAAACGGCGAGAAGTAAACCCTTAAATGGGTCAATCTGGGCCTCCAGCTCATGCCGAAACTCACTATTGGCCAACATTACTCCTGCCAGGAAAGCGCCTAAAGCAGGGGACAACCCTATCGTGACCATCAATTCTGAAACTCCAATGACTAAAAACAGGGAAGAAGCCGTCAGAAGCTCTGTCATTCCTGTTTTTGAAATATATCTTAAAAAAGGTACAAAAACATACCGTCCGAGTAAAATTAAAATAACAACGCCTAAAATCACCGTTGCAAACTGCAGCCATTCCGGTAACGTTTGGATCAGAACCTGGATATCACTGTCATTATGCTTTGCTTTATAGTTGGCAATGAGAGGAAGAATTGCCAAAATGGGAATTACCGCCATATCCTGAAACAAAAGCGTTGAAAAAGAAGCTTCTCCGGCTAATGTTTTTAAATTATTTTTTTCCTGTAAAGTCTGCAAGACTATTGCCGTAGAAGACAATGCAAAACACATCGCAATCGCAATGGCCTTGTCGATACGCCAGCCGGCAGATATAAAAACAAGGAAAAGCAATAAAATCGTAAACAGCATCTGGGTCAGTCCCAACCCGATGATTTTCTTCCGCATTTCCCAGAATTTCCTCGGTTCCAGCTCAAGGCCAACCAGAAACAACAGCATAATCACACCAAACTCACTGGCATGCATAATGTCGTCGACATCCTTTCCCGTCAGTCGTAAAACGTAGGGGCCAATGATAATTCCGCCTGCGATATACCCAATCACAGAGCTTAACCCGAATTTCCTCGCCAGCGGAACCATAATAATGGCAACGCCTAAGAAAAGAAGAGTATTCATGGCCAAGCTGGTTTCCATACTATTGATTGAGAAGTTCTGAGAATTCCTGTTTATGTAGAATGATGTCTTTTTTCGATAATTTATTGGCTTCGTAAACGATTTTGATGTTTTTAATATTGGCTTTAAAAACATTCAGGGAAACAATAAGACCGCTGATAAGCTCTTCTATGGTGTATTTATAAGTTCCATCCTTACTGAAAGATCTTTCCTTCCCTCCTGTTGTGACAAGAATATGCACTTCTTTGCCTTCCAATGGATTTTCTTCACCTTCTTTTAGCCAGTCACGATCAAAAACCTCATCAATCCAAAGCCTTAACAAAGGTGGCATTCCAAACCAGATTAGCGGAAACTGGAAAATAAAGCGATCATAATTTTTTAATCTTTTTCTCTCCCGGAAAGCGGCAATATGAAAATCCGGATACTCCTCATAAAGATCCCGAAGCGTAAAATGTTGGTGCCGGACATAGAAATTAATGAGCTCTACATTCGAGTTTGAGTGCTCTAGATAAGGATGCGCAAAAACTACCAACGTCTTCTTCATAAAGCTGTTTTCAGTAAATTTAATGAAAAAAGTTTAAATTAAAGGTAGGTTTTGGATAGGTTTATTGATTTTTAATTAAGAATATTTTCGTTCGCAAAGGCACTCAGCAAAGATGAAAACTTTATTGAGTTACTTTAAACTTAAAGAATTTAAAGGCGATAATTTCTACCATCCCCCGGAAGCACCCCCGCCTCCGAAACTTCCGCCACCGCCGAAGCCTCCAAATCCGCCTCCACCGCCGGAACTTCCACCGCCAAAGCCACCTCCTCCGAAGCTGCCTGGAAAAGGGAAAAACCCTCCCGGATAGTTTCTGCGACCTCTTCTGGAAAGGATCACGTCGTCGTCATCATAGTTTCCGCCACCTTTTCCGCCGCCTCTGTTTCCAAAAAGAATGGAAAGAATGATGAGAATAACAAAAGCTATGATAAGAATTTTAGAAATGCTTACGTTGCCACCTTCACCCGGATCATTCAAGGGTTTGAATTTTCCCTGAACGGCTTCCATGATTGCTGAAGTCCCACGGTTGATTCCTTCATACCATTCACCCTGCTTGAAATGTGGTGTAACGATATAGTCCAAAATCTGTCCCGCAACGGATGCCGTGAGATATTGTTCCACAGCCCTTCCTTGTTGGATAGACATGGTGTGATCTTCGGTTGCAATTAAGAAAACAACGCCATTGTCAACGCCTTTTTTCCCGATTCCCCATTTTTGTCCGAACATGGTTGCCAGAAAATTCACATCTTCACCTTTTGTAGAGGGAATAATCACTACTTCAATTTCCGTTGAGGTAGAATCTGCGAATGCGATCAGCTTTTTATTAAGATCATCTTTTTCCTGCTGGCTTAATATATTGGCTTCATCGTAGACAGGATAAAGAATTTTGGGTTTTGCAGGAACGGTGTATTGTGCTGATACAAAAGTGTAAAAGCAGATCAGTAAAAATGAAAATACTATTTTAAGAGAATGTAATTTCATTAGGAAGTTCGTTGTGGTTTTTTCCTGTTACAGGAAAATATTTTTTTAATTCTAAGCCGGTTTCGAGAATGGCACTTTTTAAGGCTTTATAATAATTTCCTTTAGCAAATTCAGAGGTAATATAGTCATGCAGATGATCCCAGTAAGATTGATGCACCTTTTCATGAATTCCGGTATCACCGATAATGGTAAGATATTTTTGTTCGAAATTCACGTGAAAAAGCACGGCATTTTTTTCTTTGGTTTTGTTCAGGCACAATTCTTCGAAAACTTTAAAGGCAATTTTTGCGTTATCACCTTCGGTATTCGAGTCAATATGCACTCTGATCTCGCCGGTAGAGTGTTCTTCTGCTGACTGAATAGCTTCCACAAGGGAAGCTATCTGCTGATTTGTAAGGAAATTGCCCATTATTCTGAGAAAACTTCAGGTGCTTTCTGAGCTCCTGCATCCGCCTTGAAATAAGGTTTTTCTTTAAAGTTTGTAAAATTCGCCAAAATATTATTCGGGAAAGTTTTGATCGATGTATTGTAATCCTGAGCTGCTTCGTTGTAGTAAACAGTTTCTGTTCTGATGCTGTTTTCGATGGCGGTGTATTCTCTTTGAAAATTGATGTATTGCTGATCCGCTTTTAAGTTCGGATATTGCTCAACAACAGCCATTAATCTGCTCAATGCACCCGTTAATTCACCCTGTGCAGCCTGGAATCTTGCGATATCCTGTTCTGTCATATTCGTAGGGTCTACATTGATAGAAGTAGCTTTAGAACGGGCTTCAATTACTTTAGTAAGTGTTTCCTGCTCAAATTTGGAATAAGATTTTACGGTTCTTTCCAGATTCGGGATAAGGTTTGCTCTTTTTTGGTAAACGGTTTCTACGTTTGACCATTTTGTATTTACAGTTTGTTCTTTTGTCACAAAACTATTGTAGCCGCTTTTTCCCCAGAAGAATAGTACCACAACAATGATAAGGAGAGCAATGCCGATGGTTCCGGCGCTCAAACAGCCCTTGTTTTTCATAGTTTATTTTTTTTAAAATTTTTTGTGCTTATCAAATATACAAATTATGTACTAATTTTGTAAAAAATATTTTAATGACAACAATAGTCGTGGCAATGGGGGAGAAGAACGAAATTGGTTTTAAAAATCAGTTGCTTTGGCATCTTCCGAAAGATTTAAAACACTTTAAAGATATTACGTCGGGTCATCCGATAATCATGGGTAGGAAAACATACGAAAGCATCGGGAAACCGCTTCCAAACCGCACGAATATTGTTGTGTCCAGGCAAAAAGACTGGTTTGAAGAAGGAATCCTGATTGTAGGAAGCATTAAGGAAGCTATAAAATTTGCTAAAAAAATCGACGAAGAAGTTTTCATTATCGGTGGTGGTAATATTTATGAGCAGACTATGGATATTGTTGATGTACTTGAAGTCACGCTCGTGAAAGCGGATCTTGAAGCGGATACTTATTTTCCTAAAATTGATTCTAAAGTATGGAAAAAAACAGATGAGGTTTGCTATGAAAAAGACGAAAAAAATCAATATGATTTTTGTTTTCAGCGATTTGAGAAAATCAAAAGCGAATAGTTGATAAAATCTAGCTTCCAACTTCTAGCTTCTAACCTCTAATTTCTTTATCTTTGCATTTCTAAAATTGAATAATGAATAAGTACATAAAAATTGTAATTGCGGCGGTTCTTATACTTTTAGGACTTTGGATGATGATCTTCACAAGAAATCTTGGTTGGGGAATTGTGATTTTTCTTCTGGCCTCATCGCCTATCTTACTTTTCTTTAAAAATGAATATATCTTATTGGCTTTCTGGCAATTGAGAAAGCAAAATATGGGCGGAGCTGCAGAATGGCTTACGAAAATTAAAAATTATGAATCACAACTCCATAAATCTCAATACGGTTATTACCATTATTTATTGGGACTTACGCAGGCTCAGGATCACCCGACAAAAGTGGAGCCTTTGATGAAAAAAGCCTTGGAGTACGGTTTAAATATGAAACACGATAGAGCAATGGCAACCTTGAACCTTGCAGCAGCGGCTATTTCTAAAGGAAGAAAACAGGAAGGCCAAAAATTACTGGAAGAAGCAAAAAGGCTTGACAGTGCAGGAATGATGACGGATCAGATCAAAATGATGAAAGATCAGCTGAAAATGCCAACCATGCAAAAGCACATGCACAATCCTAATATGAGACAGAGAGGAGGAAAAATAAGATAGATTTTTTAAAAATATAAAAGGCAGAAAATTATACTTTCTGCCTTTTTTTATGATTTTTATTCTTTGATTTTATTACATCTCAGAATTATGATCATGCCCATAGAATTTTGGAATCTGCCAATGATACTTCACGGCTAATGTTCTGATGCCCACAATTAATAAAATTGTAAAAATCTGAATAATTGTATAAGAAAGAGGAGTGAATTTTGTTAAAAGTAAAAATATAGAACCTCCTACGATACAGGCCGTAGCATAGATTTCTTTCCTGAAAATCAAAGGGATCCGGTTCAGTAAAATATCCCGGATAATCCCTCCGAAACACCCGGTAATGGTACCCAATCCCACGCAAATCAAAGGGTGAATACCAACATTCAAACCTTTTTGAACTCCAATTATCGTAAATAATCCCAATCCGAAACTGTCAAAAATAAATAAAGTTACCCTGAAATTTTTTTCAAAAGACTTGAAAACCATCGTGAAAATGCTGGTCAGAATAATCAGGGCACAAGTCAATAGGTCATGCATCCAGAAAACCGGAATGTCTAATAACAAATCTCTCACAGTTCCCCCTCCCACAGAAGTCACGAAAGCAATAATCAATACTCCAAACGGATCAAGGCGTTTCTGCATCGCAGCAAAGCTCCCCGACATCGAAAAGGAGATCGTTCCAAGGACTTCTATGGCAAAATTGAACTGTTCGTGCATGGCTTATAAAAAATAAATGATAATTGATGAATGATTTCTTGTTAAGCAAATATTCTACCATTATATATCAATTATCACTTATTACTTATGATTGATTACTCATTTTTCCACTCTCACCGAATCCGGAACAAGCAATCCGTATTCCCCGCCGTGGTTTATAATTTCCCTTACAATGCTGCTGCTGATGAAAGATTTTCCGGATGAGGTTAATAAAAATACGGTTTCCAGCTTTTTATGAGCTAATGTTCTGTTGGTGTGAGCGATAGCTTTCTCAAATTCGAAATCGGCAGGATTTCTAAGGCCTCGTAAAATGAACTGTGCATTTTTTTCAAAACAGAAATCAACGGTTAAGCCTTCAAAATAATCTACTTCCACATTCGGAAATTCGGCAACGGAATTTTGGATGAATTCCATTCTTTTTTCGAGCGGAAACATGTATTTTTTTTGTGAATTCTGCCCGATCGCAATAATTAATTTATCAAAAAGCGGAGCCGCTCTTTCTATAATATCATAATGTCCCAAAGTAATAGGATCAAAAGATCCCGGAAAAACAGCAATTTTCATTTCTTATAAAGTTATAAGTTATGAGTTATGAATGATGAGGTGAAATTGTATGAGTAATTAGCTTCCATCTTCCAACCTCCATCTTCCAGCCTCTAATTTTATTTATTTAAAGCTTTTTCAACCTCATTTCCACAAAGGTCTGTAATAGAAATTCCGTAGATTTTCGCCTGTTGAGGTAGAATGCTCGCAGGAGAGAAGCCCGGGTTTGTATTCATTTCCAACATGTAGGGAATGCCGTCCATTAAAATAAATTCACTTCTTGAAAAACCGCTCATCCCAAGGGAATTGTAGGCTCTTTTTGAGATTTCTTCTACGCGGATTCTTGTTTCGTTGTCAATTCTTGCGGGTGTAATTTCTTCCGAAGCTCCTTCATATTTAGCTTCATAATCGAAGAACTCATTTTGGGGAACAATCTCTGTAATTCCTAAAACAATGGTTTCACCTTTATAATCGATTACTCCTACAGAAACTTCCATTCCGTCCAGGAAACTTTCAATTAAAATTTCATCATCTTCTTTAAAAGCAACTTCTGTGGCAGCAATTAATTCTGATTTATCTTTTACTTTTGAAATTCCCAGCGATGAACCGGACTGATTAGGCTTAACGAAAACAGGTAAGCCAAGATTTTCTACAATTTCATCAACGTTAATTTCTTCTCCTTTTCTTAAATAAACACTTTTTGCGGAAGGAATTCCGTATTTTGAAAGTACGGCCAGCGTATCTTTTTTATTGAATGTCAAAGCGCTTTGGTAAAAATCACAACCGGTATATTTCTGCCCGATCGCGTCCCAATAGGCCTGAAGAATTCCGTTTTCACCCGGTGTTCCATGGATAATATTGAAGCAAACATCGAATTTTAATGTTTTATTATCATCCAATGTCACCGAAAAATCACCTTTGTTAATGTCGTATTTTTTATCATTTTCGCCTAAAAAATACCATTCATTTTTAAGGATGACCACTTTATATACATCGTAAAGGTTTCTGTCCAGGGAATCATAAATTAATTGTCCGCTTTTTAATGATACAACATATTCGTCAGAATAGCCTCCCATTACTACGGCAACACTTTTTTTGCTCATAATCAAATAGTATCAATTGAGGCAAATTTAATGATTTTATATAATGGTCAACTGCAAATTCACAAATTTTAAAATCAAAAGTGAAATGTGTTAAATAAAAAGGACATTCTAAAATTATTAATTATATTTGCTGTCTAATTATAGTAATTTTAAGTATGCTTAAATCGCTTTTCAATTGGAAAGTTTTACTGAACTTAGTCGTAGCCATCGGCGTTTTTGTGGGGTTGGTCTGGCTTACGTTTCGTTGGTTGGAATACCATACCAATCACGGTCAGGAAATTCCAGTTCCTAATATTGTAAATAAATCTGTGCAGGAAGCCATCAAAATATTAGATGACTCAGGATTGGAATACGAGGTTGATAGTTTTAAGTATGATCCTAAATACAGGCCTTTTCAAGTATTACAGGTATATCCGGCTCCGGGTTCCCGTGTAAAGGATGGAAGAGCTATTCAGTTAAAAGTAAATCCGAGAACTTGGGCAAGAGTTGAGGTTCCGGACGTGATCAATAAATATTCAGGTCTTGCATTCCAAAGATTGGAACAGGTAGGATTGAAAGTGGGAGACACCCTTTTTGAACCAAGTATCCAAAAAGATGCAGTTTTAAGGATTTTATTTAAAGGGGCACCTGTAAAGCCTAAAACAAAACTTCCGAGATTTTCTGTAGTAGATGTTGTAATTGGCTCCGGGCCGATGAGAAATATCGCAATCCCTAATGTAGTAGGGTTAACGGTGAAAGAAGCAAGAGCAGTCATTGCAAGAAGCATGTTTGAAGTGGGCCTTGTAGAGCATGAAGACGGAAGTAAAGATGAATCTGATATTATTTATTATCAGGATCCTGCTTCTGGGGATGTGAGAGATCAGGGTATGCAGATTGACCTTTGGGCAAGTAAGAAAACACCTGCTGAGCTGAGTGCAAAAATCGAGCAGTTGAATTCTGTCTACAGAATGAAAGTAGATACGGGATTGCCACCAATTGAGTATCATGAAATTCCTGCCCATCAGGAACCTGTTTATGAAGCTCCGGCGAATATTCCAGCTCCGGCTCCGAAAAAGGAAACTCCGAAGCCTGCCGAAACAAAAACAGAGGTGCCAAAAACCACCACTGCAAAACCGGGAACTTCTACAACGGATACTAAACCGAAATCAACCAATAATACCACTACTTCAAATAATAAAACTGCCACTACAGCACAAAAGCCGGCAGAAAAGCCAAAAGCTAAAAAAGTAGTCGTAGAATAATAAAGTAAATATTATAAAAAATACAGGCTTCAACTTTCATTATGTTGAAGCTTTTTGTATAAAAGATAAAACAATGACAGAAGATAACGAAGATTTTATTGATGAAGAATTATTAGACCAAAACAGTATTGATAATATCGATATTGATGAGGAAAATAAGGGATTGTACGAACATCTCAATATCACTGTTGAAAAAAGTCAGGAGCCATTGAGAATAGATAAGTTTTTAATGATTTATCGTCAGAATTCCTCAAGAAATAAAATTTCGCAGACCTGCAGAGCGGGAAACGTTATTGTAAATGGAACAGCTGTTAAGCAAAATTATCGTGTAAAGCCCGGAGATCAGATTTCTGTATTACTGGCGCACCCTCCAAGGGAAAATGTTATTATCCCACAGAATATTCCTATTAATATCATATACGAAGATGATGATTTAGTCGTTGTTGATAAAGATCCGGGAATGGTCGTACATCCGGGATTCGGGAACTGGGACGGGACATTGGTAAACGCTTTGGCTTATCATTTTGAGCAAAACCACGAAAAATCAGACTTGGACAGAGTAGGATTGGTCCACAGAATTGATAAAGATACCTCGGGTCTTTTGGTAATTGCCAAAAATGAATATGCTTTAAGCTTTTTGGCAAAGCAGTTCTTCGAAAGAAAAACAAAAAGATTGTATTGGGCTTTTGTCTGGGGAAATGTACAGGATGATGAAGGTACAATACAGGGCCATATCGGCCGCCATCCCAAAAACAGGATGCAGATGCACACCTATGAAGACGGAAGCCAGGGAAAGCATGCGGTGACCCATTATAAAGTTTTAGAAAGATTTAAATATATGACCTGGGTGGAATGTAAGCTGGAAACGGGGAGAACTCACCAGATTAGAGCGCACTTCAAACATATTGGCCATACGCTGTTTAATGATGAAAGATATGAAGGACATACTCCTCTCAGAGGTGTTAACCTGCCTAAGTATAAGCAGTTTATAAAAAATGTTTTCGAAATTTTGCCAAGACACGCGCTCCATGCCCATACTTTAGGATTTATACATCCCACTACGAAGAAAGAATTATATTTTGAGAGCCCAATGCCGAAAGATATGGCGGATGCCGTAAAAAAATGGAGAAATTATTTAGAAAACTAAAAATATATTGAGAATTTTTTTATATTTGTTGAATTGAAATCAAGATTTGTTATGAGAAAACTATATGCTATCGTATGTTTAGCTCTTTTGTCAAATGCATACAAAGCACAAGAAACATTACCGTACTATCAACAATATCTTTTAGATGGTGAGTTTCTGTTCAACCCAGCACAATACGGAAAAACAGACTATGTGCAACTTAATCTTAACTATCAGCAGCAATTTTCGAAGTTCAGCGAATCGCCAAACGTACAGTCGATTGGGATCAACGCGAACATCTTTGATAGAGTAGGAGCAGGTATCTCTGTATTCAGGGACAGTAATGGCCCTATTTCCGCTGGTGGTATTACGGCTGGGGCTTCATATTTTATTCCTCTTAGCAGCGAAGGAGACAGAAAAGACCAGTTCTCTTTCGGTACAAGTGTGAGCTTCTATAATATGAATTTTGATTACTCAAAAATCAACACACAGGATGCTTCAGACCCATTATTGCAGGGAAATGAAAGTAATATCTTTATGGCTTATGCCAACTTTGGAGCGCAGGCTACGTATAAAAACATCTTTGCAGGGGTTTCTGTAAATGATATTGCCCTTACAAACGACGAAGCGATTATAAACGGACGTGAACCTTCTCCAATTAAATTCTTCTTAAACTTAGGATATGACTGGCATGTAGGAGATAATATTTATTTCACTCCATCTGCTTTGATCAACCTTAACACAAACTCTACAAGAACGATTGATTACAACCTAATGGGTACGTTCTTTAATGATATCAATTCATTCTCTTTCGGGGTAAGCTACAGATCTGTTCAGAACAGATTCGACAGCCAGCAATTACAGATTGCGCCGGTGGTGAAAGTAAGATTCAACAAATTCATGATTGGAGCTACTTATAACCTGGGATTGTCTGATATTCAGGAGTATGGAGGAAACAGCTTCATGATCGGGTTAGGATATAACTTTGATAACTTCATTAATCACAGAGGTTATAGATATTAATCAATTTAATTTAAATAAATTTGAGCTCTGAATTTTTTCAGGGCTTTTTTTATGATTTATATTCACATTCCCTTTTGTAAACAAAAATGCAGCTATTGCAATTTCCATTTTTCAACGTCTTTAAGCTTTAAAGATGAAATGCTTTCTGCCATCAAAAAGGAAATTTTCCTGCGAAAAGACGAATTACAAAACAAAAATTTACAGTCACTTTACTTCGGGGGTGGCACTCCGTCGATCCTTTCTGCTGATGAAGTCAAGTCTTTAATTGATGAGGTTTTGAAATATTTCAGTTTTGAGAATGATATTGAAGTCACTTTGGAAGCCAATCCGGATGATTTAGATAAAGATTTTTTAAAAGGTTTGTCCAATTCTCCGGTTAATCGCCTGTCAATTGGGACACAAAGTTTCTTTGAAGCGGATTTAAGGCTTATGAATCGGGCACATTCCGCATCAGAAGCTGAAGATTCAATCAAAAGATCGCAGGATTTTGGCTTTGAAAACCTGAGTATTGACTTAATTTACGGTTCGCCAACTTCCAATCTTGAAATCTGGAAAGAAAATTTAAATAAAACGATAGCGCTTGAAGTTCCACATATTTCATCTTATGCCTTAACGGTTGAGCCAAAAACAGCTTTAGAAAACTGGATTGCAAAAGGAAAAGTAATAGGCCCGAAAGAAGAGGAGCAAAATAAAGAGTTTTATTACCTATCAGATTTCTTGAAAGACAACGGTTTTGAGCATTACGAAGTCTCCAATTTTGCAAAACCGGGCTTTTATTCAAGGCACAATTCTTCATATTGGAAATACAGGGAGTATTTGGGAATTGGCCCGTCTGCACATTCTTACAACGGTTTTGATGTTAGAAGCTGGAATGTGGCTAATAATCAACAATACATTAAGAAATTAAATTCAAATCTTCTGGCTAAAGAAGAAGAAATTCTTTCTCAGAATGATCAGTTTAATGAAATGATCATGATTGGTTTAAGGACGATTTGGGGTGTTGATATTGAGAACCTTAAAAGTAAATTTAGTGATCAGATTATTGAACATTTTCAATATGAAACCAAATTAAAACTTGAAGAAGAGATTTTGATTATAGAAAACAATCATTTAAAAATCCCGGAAAAGCACTGGTTTATGGCGGATGGTATTGCTTCGGATCTGTTTATGGTTTAGATTGGAAGCCAGAAGTCAGAGGCTGGAAGAGTTGTTTGCGAAAAACTTCCAACATTGGGCTTCCAGCATCAACAATTTCACTATTTTTGTATAAAATTTCAACTCAATTTGAAAACTAAAAAGCAAGCTTATTCGCATCTTTCACCAAAGCAGCCTATCGGTATTTTTGATAGTGGAGTTGGAGGTTTAACGGTAGCTAAAGAAATCAAAAGGCTTCTCCCAAACGAGGATCTGATTTATTTCGGGGATACGAAACATCTTCCATACGGTGAAAAATCTAAAGAAGCCATCATCGAATATTCGACGAAAATCACTAATTTTTTGCTTGAACAAAATTGTAAAGCAATCGTAATTGCATGTAATACAGCGACTGCAAACGCTTTGAATGAAGTAATGGAATCTGTTGCGGGAACAGTTCCTGTGATCGATGTAATAAATCCTGTCGCGGAAAAGGTTTCGTATGAAATTCATAATAATGTTGGGGTGATTGCAACAAAAGCAACCGTGAATTCGGGGCTTTATAAAAAAAGTATTCGTAAACATAATAAATGGATTAAGGTAGATGAGCTGGCAACACCATTATTGGTTCCTGCCATTGAAGAAGGTTTTAAAAACCATCCGATTACCCATGCGATAATTTATAATTATTTAAGCAATAGTAAGTTAAAAAATATTGAAACACTCATTCTGGGTTGTACACATTATCCTTTGTTAATTGATGAAATCAAGCAGTACTACGGAAATCGTGTTCGTGTGATCGACTCACCAAATATTGTGGCGAATCATTTAAAGATCATCCTGGATAAATATAATCTGTTGAATGACAGCAATCCAAAACCGAATTATCATTTTTATTTATCTGATTTAACCAAAAATTTCGAAAAAATTTCAAAAAAATTCTTCGGGAAAAGTATAGATTTAGAATTAAAAGTATTATAAAAATAAAAAGCTGCTTCAATTTGAAACAGCTTTTTTTAATTACTGAGAATATTTTGTTAATTCAATTATAACTCCAAAATCACCTTTCTCTTTTCCAATCTCTTTTTTGGAGTATGAATTGGCTGGTTTTTATCATCTTCAGATTTTCGTCCGACTGCAACTGCAAACAGAGTTTCATATTTTTCGTTATTTAAAATAGCATCATATTTTTCGGTTTCAATTCCTTCCATTGGCGTAGAATCAATCTCCATATCGGCGCAGGCGGAAAGTAAAACTCCCAATGATAAGTAGACCTGGCTTCTTAACCATGATTCTATATAATCATTTCCATGAGATTTTACAAAAGTTCTGTAATAATTTACGGAGCTTTCAGGGATGTTTTCTTCAATTTGTCTCTCAAAATCTTCTGGATTTTTTATTACCTGAAAAACAATCAGCTGACTGCTTTCCAATACTTTTTCTTTATTAAAATAAGACGCTTCGGCAAGTTGCTGTTTAATTTCAGAATTATTTACAAAAACAAAATTCCATGGCTGGCTGTTGATGGAAGACGGACTTAACTGTAAAATTTCTTTCAACTGCTGTAGTTGTTCTTCACTGATTATGCCTTGAGGATTATACTTTTTTACAGTATATCTCGATTTCATTTTTTCTAAAAAGCTCATAATATTTATACTATATTTTTTATAGTTGCAAAATTAATGTAAGTTTATTAACTTTGCAATAACGGTCTAAAATGATAGTATGAAAATGTATTCAATCGACAATAAAAAATATCCCTGCTGCACGACAGTTACCATGAGATTCATCGGAGGAAAATGGAAGGCGGTCATTTTGTATCACCTTGCAGATGGCGGCAAAAGGTATAATGAATTAAGGAAATTAATTCCTACAATAACAGAAAGAACGTTAAGCCTTCAATTAAAACAATTAGAAGAAGATAATATCATTGATAGAAAAGTTTACACAGAAAAACCACCTTTAATGGTAGAATATACATTAACAGACTTTGGAAAAACTTTACTGCCGGTTTTAAAAGAAATTGCAAAATGGGGCGAAAGTGCAGTTAATACTTCCGAGAAAGTGGAAGTGGTTGCTTTATAATAAAATAAAAAATCAGGAAAATTATTCCTGATTATCTGTTATTTCTGTATTTTCTTCTTTATTTGGCTCAAAAAAGCTGAAGCTTACATTTCCGTATTTTCGGGAGTCAATTAAATTTGGATGATCAAATTTTAAGCGGCTCTGATGCTCTACAATGAGAATTCCGTTTGGCTTTAAATATTTATTATTTAAAACTAAAGACAGCAATTCGTAGTATTTTTTTTCTTCCATTTCAAAAGGAGCATCAGAAAATACTATTTCAAAAGATTTTTTATTCCTGAATTTTTTTAACCAGTCAAAAACATCACCTCTCTGAACATTTACCTGTAAGCTAAATCCTAACTCAGAAGCTGTAGAATTCAGAAAACTGGTGTGTTTTGGATTCATTTCCACAGAAGTCACGTCCTGACATCCTCTTGAAGCAAATTCGAAGGTAATAGAACCAATGCCCGCAAAAAGATCAAGCACAGAAATCGACTGCATATCGTATTTGTTATCCAAAATACTAAAAAGCGCTTCCTTCGCAAAATCCGTTGTTGGTCTTACATCAAAGTTTCTCGGAGCGGCTATTTTCTTGGCTTTCCATTTGCCTGAGATTATTCTGTACATATTTTTAGGTTTTAGATTGTAGGTAATGGGTCGCAGGCAAGAATAAGCCTAATTCTGCAACCTGCAACCTAATTGAGGATAAAATTCTTGTTCGGGATATTATCAAATACAATTTTCAGATTCTTCACAAACTTCTGTAATTCTGAAATAAAGGTTTCATTTTCAGTGGTTTCCCCGTAAGCAAAGAAACTGGTTTCATTGATCCCAAAACCTATTTTGCTTAATGTAAACATGATGAAATAAAGAAAATCCACCTCAGAGTTCACATCCAGATTATTGTATAAAATAATTTTTTTATTGTCTATAGCGAAAAACTCACACTGATTATGATAAAGATTAATGTGAATTTCCTTGTTATTTTTATTATTGATTGAATTTAAAAACTTTTCACCGGAGAAGTTGAAGCTAACAGGCAATGCCAGTTCTTTAATTTTTTTATAAAAATTTTTCGGAAAAGTATAATAAAACTGAATTTTGAATTTTTCATTAATAGAAAGCATCAGTTCTTCCTTTTCCTTATCTACTGGCGCATTGTAGGAAATGAGTTCAAATCCTCTCTCATGTTCAGAAAATCCTTCAGGCATCAGGGTAAAATGATTCAGCGCAGAAATTACATGAATTTCTTCAAACCTTTGCTTGATCAGCACTTCATCCAGTTTGTCACCGATGAAATTTTCCGGAGATTCTTCGTTTACGAAATAGGATTTTTCTTCCATAATGCTTTTATTTTTAGCAATTTGGTAGGTTAATCCGTCTTTGGTAAAAAGTAATTTAAGTACGTTCATATTTCAATTCCTGCAAATTTAGTTAAATTCTACCATTACCGCACCCGATTGATGATGAAGTATTTCCTTATTGTAAAAATCCAGATTAGATTGGCTTTCCAAAACATCCCAAACCATTTTCTGAAGCACACCATCACCGATTCCGTGAACAATTTCCAGTTTTTTTAAATTATTTTTCCTGCAAAAAGAAATCACTTCCAATAATTTTTCCTTTTGGATGAAGAGTCTCTCAAAACTGTCGTAATCATTCGGATTTTTAACCAAATTATGAAAATGTAAATCTAAAACCAAATGATTTTTCTGATGTTTTTTAGAAACGGATTTTCTGGGCTCAGGCTTTTTTACAACTTTAATATTTTCATATAAAGATGCATTTTTCGGAACAAGTTTCTCTTGTGGATATTGGTAAGTGAATCCGTATTCATCTTTAAAAACAACAATATTTCCCTTCACGGAAGTTACAACCCCGCTTAAATCTTCATCTACCACAGAAACTTTATCACCTATTTTCATAATTTTTAAATGTAAACACAAAAGACATAAATATTTCACTAATTTTCCACGAATTTAAATCGTAATATTTGTGAAAAAATTAGTGATATTCGTGTTTGAAAAATCAAACTTTTGGACCTAATTCAATAATTTCCAAATCCTTAATCTCTTCACCGTCAATCACAAAACGCATCATCGTCCTCATTTTATGCCAACCCTGCTTTCCACAAGCACCGGGATTGAGGTGCAGCAGATTATTTTTTTGATCAAACATAACCTTTAAAATATGAGAGTGTCCGGAAATAAACAACTTCGGAGCTTTTTCATTAATTTCTTTGTTTGCTAAAGGTGTATATTTTCCAGGATAACCACCGATGTGGATCATCAAAACTTCCACTTTTTCACAAAAAAAACGATTCACTTCAGGAAACTCAGAACGGATTTTTGCATTATCAATATTTCCGTAAATTCCTTTTAATGGTTTAATTTTTTCAAGTTGCTCAATCACTTCCAGACTTCCGAAATCCCCGCCATGCCAAATTTCGTCGGCTTGTTTGGCGTATTCTAAAATACGGTCGTCAATATAAGAATGAGAATCGGAAAGGAGAAGGATTTTGGTCATTGTTGAGAAATTCTTTGCAAAGATAACGTTTGAAATTATTTTTTGTTAAGATTTACAAACATCTTTAATGTCAATTGATCTTCTGTAAGATTTGAAATAATATTTATTTGGTTATTTAGTTCAAATTTAATTATAAAACTTGAATTGATTAAATTTGGGGAAAATTAAAAAAATGAAGCAGAAACTTTCTTTTTTCCTTCTCCTTTTTTTTGTTGGGATTTTCAATGCGCAGGTTGAGGAGAAAAAACTGGACGAATTAATCCAAAATACCTTAAAAACCTTCGATGTCCCGGGAATGTCTGTCGGAATTATCAAAGACGGAAAAGTTATTTATTCAAAAGGATTTGGAGTACGTTCTTTAACCTCAAAACAGCCGATGGATGACAATACGTTGGTCGGAATTGCATCAAATTCAAAAGGTTTTACCTGTACAGCATTGGCGATATTAGCGGATGAAGGAAAACTGAATTGGGACGATAAAGTTTCAAAATATATCCCGGAATTTCAAATGTATGATCCGTATGTTTCTCAAAATGTTACGATTAAAGATTTAGTGACTCACAGGGCAGGATTAGGCCTTGGGCAGGGAGATTTAATGTTTTTCCCTGAAGGCGGAAGCTTAACGGTGAACGATATTGTTCATAATGTAAGATATTTAAAGCCTGAGAACCCTTTCAGAACGACTTTAGATTATAATAATATCATGTTTATTGTTGCCGGAGAAGTGATTCACAGAGTTTCGGGGTTAAGTTGGGCAGAATTTGTCGAACAGAGAATTATGAAGCCTGTCGGAATGGCTTCAAGTTTTGGAAGCTATAACAGGGCTAAAGTTGTTTCAAATAAAATTGATGCACACGCTCCGGTTGATGGAAAAGCAATTGCGGTTCCTCATGATTGGAACGAAACGGCTAATGCAGCCGGCGGAATTATGAGTAATATTAAGGATATGACGCTTTGGGCAGAATATTTATTGAATAATTTTACGACAAAAGACGGCAAGAAATTAGTTTCGGATAAAAATGTACAGCAGCTCTGGAGTTTGCAGATTCCTGCGGGAGTTGCAGCAAAAAATCCTTATGATACAAGTTTTTACGGATATGGGCTGGGTTGGTTCTTAAGTGATGTTAAAGGTCATAAACAAGTTCAGCATACCGGCGGATTAATCGGAACAGTGACTCAATTTACCTTAATTCCGGACATGAAATTAGGAATTGTAGTGTTGACGAATCAGCAATCCGGTGCGGCTTTCAATACCATAACCAATACAGTTAAAGATTCTTATCTTGGCGTTGCAGACAGAAATTGGCTGAAAACATACAGTGAAAGAATGTCTAAAATGGAAGAAGGATTTAATAAAGAAAAGAAAGAAGCTTTTGCAAAATCCGAGGCTTTCAAAAAAGAGAAAAATCTTCAGCCAAAAGCAGAACAATTTATTGGAATCTATAATGACAAATGGTTCGGAGGTGTAGAAATTTCTCAACAAGGAAACGGATATAGGATTTTATGTAAAAATTCTCCAAGACTAAAAGGTGAATTGCTGCCTTTCTCAAATAATACTTTCATTATTAAATGGGACGACAGAAGCTATGATGCCGATGCCTACATTATTTTTGATTATGATGAGACAGGAAAAGCTGAGTCAGCAAGATTAAAGGCAATTTCGGATATTACGGATTTTAGCTTTGATTTTGATGATCTGGATTTGAGAAGAAAATAACTAATTTTATTAATAGGAGTGGGCTTTAGCCCGTTTTTCTTTTTAGGTTGAGATTGGCTTTAGCCAAAATTGACTTTGACCATTCACTTTTAAAATTCATATAATAAACCACCCCGTCAAAAATTCTTATGAATTTTCGCCACCCCTCCAGAGGAGGGGAATTTTTGCGTGTAGACTAAGTTTCTTTTGATATAACTAAATTTTCCCCGGATCATAAAAAAATAATAATTTCTTTTTTGCGCCATCGAATTCTGACCATGAATTGCAGTCGATTTCAAAACCGGCGACACCGCAAGTCGGAAAGTGGAAAATGTCTTCGGAAATAGAATTGGCGAAATTGGAAATTCCGTTGTTATGAGAGAAAAAGGCTACTGAACTGTGATTATCATCCAAGTCGTAAATTACCGATTCAAAATTTCTTTCTGAAGGATTGTAAAGTTTTTCATCCGTTAAAATATTGATTTTATACGCCTGGTTGAAAATTTCACAAGTATTTAAGGCACGTACGGCCGGGCTCGATACGAAATAATCGATCGATACATTATTATCTTTCATGAATCGAGACATGTGCAAAGCTTCCTTCAGTCCCTTATCTGCCAGTGGTCTGTCAAAGTCCTCTGTATCTTCAGGCCAGTCGCTTTTTGCATGTCTTACAAGGATGAGTTTCTTCATATTATTGCTTTTTGGAAGATTAAAATTATAAAAAAAATAATGGAATAAAACATGATTTATAAAAAAAACTGTGTATGGAATAAAATCATTAAAATTTACTAAATTTGCAATCCTATGGGACAAATCCTTGCAATAGACTATGGAAAGGCGCGTTGTGGCATTGCTGCAACGGATGATATGCAGATCATTGCGAGCGGTCTGGATATGGTAAAAACTTCGCTTTTAGTGGAATTTTTAAAAAAATATTTCAATGAAAATAAAGTGGATGAAGTAGTAATCGGGCTTCCTGTAGATTTGAAAGGGAATATTTCTGAAGTGGAAACAGATATTTTAAAGTTTATAGAAATTTTTCAAAAAGAATTTCCAACTATTAAAGTCAACCGCTTTGATGAGAGATTTACATCCAAAATGGCTTCGTTTTTTATTTCCCAAAGTGGAAAAAGCAAAAAGCAGAGACAGGAAAAAGGATTAATAGATAAAGTAAGCGCAACCATCATATTGCAGAATTTTTTAGAACAAAGAACAAGATGATTTTACCGATAAGAGCCTTTGGGGATCCAGTTTTAAGGAAAGTAAGTAAGGATATAGACAAAAATTATCCGGATTTACAAGAATTGATAGACAATATGTTCGAAACGATGTATAGTGCAAATGGCATAGGATTGGCTGCACCACAGATCGGGTTGGATATTCGCCTGTTTGTGATTGACGTTAGTCCTTTGGCAGAAGATGAGGATTATGAAGATATTAAGGATGAGCTGACAGAATTTAAAAAAGTTTTCATTAATGCTAAAATTCTTGAAGAATCCGGCGAAGAATGGAAATTTAATGAGGGATGTCTTTCTATTCCGGACGTAAGAGAAGATGTGAAAAGAAAGGATACGATCATAATTGAATATTATGACGAAAATTTTGTGAAACATACAGAAACTTTTTCCGATATTAGAGCCCGCGTAATTCAACATGAATATGATCATATTGAAGGAATCTTGTTTACTGACCATTTGAGTGCTTTGAAAAAGAAGCTGGTAAAAGGTAAATTGACAAAAATCACCCAGGGTGAAGTAAGCATCAATTATAAAATGAGATTTCCAAAATAATAATTAAGGATTAAAAAAATAAATAATAAAGAGCAAAAAGCTGAAGCTGATTGCAGGATTTACAAAAAATAAAATTATGCTGTTAGAAAAAATAATTTCAATTTCAGGAAAACCAGGACTTTACAAATTAGTTTCTCAACTAAGAAACGGATTTATCATTGAAGATGTTACAACTAAGAAAAAAGTAAGCATCAGAAACTCCAGCCAGGTAAGCTTGTTGGATAATATCGCTATGTTTACGATTGATAAAGAGGTTCCTTTGTTCGAAGTTTTTGAAAATATTGCTAAAAACAACGATTACAAAGAAACGATTTCTCACAAATCAAACGATGCAGAACTGAAAGAATTCATGACAGCTTCTCTTCCAAACTACGATACAGAAAGAGTTTATGCTTCTGATATCAAGAAATTGGCTCAATGGTACAACATTCTTCACAAAGCAGGATATATCACTCCGGACAGCTTCGTAAAAGCTGAGCCCGAAACTTTGGAGGGTGAACCTGCAGAAGAAGTGAGCATTGAAAAAGAAGCTCCTAAAAAGGCTGCGAAAGCTGAAAAACCTGCAACTCCAAAAGTAAAAGCTACTTCTACGGCAAAATCAGCTCCAAAAAGTACGCACAGAAAACAAGGATAATTCATTACTTTGAATTAAAAATATAAACCTTGCCAGAAATGGCGAGGTTTTTTGTTTCTAGACATAAAAACTTAATAATTTACTTAAATTTGTAAGACTTTGAATTCTCAATTATGAACACCAAACAGGAAAAACTGGAAGCTTTCGGAAGATTATTAGACATTATGGATGATCTGCGTGAAAAATGTCCATGGGATCAGAAACAGACCTTGCAATCGCTTCGTCACCTTACTTTGGAAGAAACGTATGAACTTTCGGATGCTATTTTGCAGGAAGATTTACAGGAAATTAAGAAAGAATTGGGTGATGTTCTGCTGCATTTAGTTTTTTATGCGAAAATAGGTTCAGAAAAAGAAAGTTTTGATATTGCTGATGTAATTAATTCTTTAAATGAAAAACTGATATTCCGTCATCCCCATATTTACGGTGATACAAAGGTGAAAGACGAGGAAGAAGTAAAGCAGAATTGGGAAAAGTTAAAATTAAAAGAAGGAAACAAATCCATTTTGGGCGGAGTTCCGAAAAGCCTGCCAAGTTTGGTAAAAGCATATAGAATTCAGGAAAAAGTAAAAGGAATAGGATTTGAATTTCATGATGCGGAAGATGCGTGGAAAAAAGTAGATGAAGAAATTCAGGAATTTCATACGGAAACAGATTTGGATAAAAAAGAACAGGAATTGGGAGATGTATTTTTCTCATTAATTAACTATGCGAGAATTTCCGGGATCAATCCGGATTCAGCATTAGAAAGAACGAATTTGAAGTTTATTTCGAGATTCCAACAAATGGAAAATTTGGCTTTGGATAAGAATTTGAAACTGGAAAATATGTCTCTGGAAGAAATGGATATGCTTTGGGAAGAAGCGAAAATTTTAAATAAAACCTAATGAAAATGAATATTTTTTTTACAGCCACAACACTTTTATTTTTAAGCTGTAACCCTAAAGCAGATCAGTCAAAATCAGATACTTTGGCCGTTGAATTTTCTTTACCCAAAAAGTTGAAGGAAGTTTCAGGAATTACCTTATCAAAGGATAAAAATACAATTTGGGCTATTGAGGATCAGGGAAATAAAAATGTTATCTACGGACTGGATCAAAAAGGAAATCTTACAAACGATGTCTTGGTAGAAAATACTGAAAACCATGACTGGGAAGATATTACCAACGATCCGGAAGGAAACATTTACATCGGAGATTTTGGGAATAATGACAATGACAGGCAGGATTTAGCTATTTTAAAAGTTGATTTAAAAGATACTTCTCAGACGACCACAAAGGTAGTTCAAACTACAAAATTCCATTATGAAGGTCAGGTAGAATTTCCTCCAAAAAAATCAAATTGGTTATATGATTGTGAAGCTTTTATAGAAATGGACGGAAATTTTTATCTTTTCACAAAAAACAGAAGCAAAGGTTTTGACGGTACATTTCTGGTTTTCCAAGTTCCAAATAAAGAGGGTGATTTTGGGGCAAAATTAATAGGGAAATTAAAGCTTCAGGGAGGTTACAGTGATGCCGCCATTACTTCCGCTACGGTTAACAGTACAAAAGATAAGATTGTTTTGTTAACACATAAAAATATTCATGTTCTTTCTGGATTTGATACAAATGATTTTAGCAAAACAAAAATCCAAAGAATATCATTAAATCATAATTCTCAAAAAGAAGCCATCGTTTTTCTTGACGACAAAACCCTTCTGATTGCTGATGAAAAGGATAAAAAAGAAGGAGGAAATGCCTATAGATTTAATTTAAACTAAAAACAAAGTCCGCAGAAATTTCTCTGCGGATTTTTATTATTCAACAAACGAATAAAATTCTTGCTTTTCGTTATTTTGGTTTAAAAAGTCATTCCAACACCGGCAGAAATTCTTCCGCCATCAGAACCCGTGAAATAATTCAGTCTTGCCGAGAACATCTCTACAATGCTCAGCCAGAATCCACCACCAATTGACTGGTGCCATTTATTAGAATCTTCATGGTCATTCCATACTCTTCCGATGTCATAACCTATTAGAATTCCCATATTTGCAGGGACAATATTATTTTTTACTCTTCCAAAATCCCAACGGATTTCCGAATTATTTGTAAAGTAGGATCTTCCTGAAAATCTGTCGTTTCGGAATGCCCTCATCCCGTTATTCCCGCCGATTGCTGCAGCCTGATAGAATTCAAAATTGTTATTGTTGATCCACATAGCATTGCTGGAGTTGGCAAAAACAAAATTGCCTCTGTTATCGATTCTATGATCAAAAGATAAGGTTCCTGTCAGGATTAAAAAGTTTTTATCAAAATTTGAAAGATTGGTTTTCCAATCAGCATTTACGGTGAATTCCAAGCCTAGAGTAGGGAAGGCCGTATTGTCCAGATTTTTATAACTGAAAGTGTAATTTGCTCCTGCAAACTGTTGATTATTAAAAACATCTGGTCTTACATCTGGAGAGATATCTACGAAACGGTCACCATTCCTTTGAACTTTATTATTTTCAAAAGTTAATTGAAATTGATGAAATAAATTCGCCCAGCTTTTTGTGGAAATAGAAGGAGCGAAATTAAATTTAGAAATTCTTGCCCTGTTGTATTCCCTTTCTGTAACGTCTTTATCGTATTCACTTTCATTGGACAGCCCGAAGAAGTTCTCAGTAAAACGCGGAGTGGTAAAACCGGCATCAAGGTTAAAATCCCAACCTGCAATTGCTTTCTTGAAAATTCCTCTGTAAACAGCATTAAATCCACCCGTAGCAGTGTAAAAATTAACTTTTAAACTATGTTTTTGAGTATAAGGTGCACGGATAAAATTATTCACGGTATAATTTGCCAAAACGCCCAGTATCACCCCGTCATCCGGATTGTAATCTGCGTTGGGATAGCCTGCGAAGAAATTATATTTGGGGTGCTTGTAGTTGTAAGTATTAATATCATAGTCGTCCGAAATATTTTTCGTCGTACCATGCGTATTATATGTATTTTTTTGCGACTTAAAGTCATAAATTCTCACCTTGCTTCCATTCGCAACGTTATAAGTGTCGTGGTTGTATCCTCCGATTAATCTGATGTTGGTTTTAGGCTTTCCATCACCTGATACTTCATAAATATCGTCATCTTCAAGACCATAAATCCACAGCTCTTTCGTTTTGGAATCTTCGTAAGTTTTTTCAAAAACCAATTCGGGATTTTCTTTATTCTTGTCTAATTTATACTGTTTTACATTAACTGAATTTCCGGTTTTTGTAATCACGAATTTGTCCGGATTTACCGTTCCTGCCAACGGAACTTTTTTCTGTAAAACATCATAATATTGTGAAGCGTAAGACTGTAATTTGGTCTTTCTTAATTTTAATTTTCGTTGAATATCTGCAATCGTTTCATCTTTTACTTCTTTCGGTAAATTGTTGAAAGCTTCGTCAATATCTTTATCTGTCAAATGCTCCTGGATATATTTTGCCTGTTCGATCCATTCATTTTCAGTTGAGCCTTTTAAGAAAATAAGGTCAAGAGGGTAGGGTTCCATCGCCAGCCATTTTACACTTTTAATATCATCTTTAAAGGTTTTCATGTGTCGGATTGCCGGAATATTCATGATGATTTTGAAAGCAGCACCATCATATTTACTGAAGGCCTGATCCCTGTCTCTCGGTATCGGCTTGTAAATTATTTTGTCACCATCCTGATATTCTGCCCATTTCCATTGGTCCGCATGTCGGTCCCAATCACCGATCAGCATGTCAAAAATTCTTGCTCTGATGTAAGTTTCCTGATCTACAGAATATTTGTAATTTTTGTTAAAATTTTTAAGAACATCATCTGTTGAAACAATGTCTTTTGCATTATTTAAAGCCTCTAAAGTTTTCGGATCTGCAGAAAACCGTTCTTCAACCATATACATTTCATCGCCATAATTGACATTGTATTCACCTAAAGCTTGTTGCTTAGGGATATAATATAATCTCGGGTTGCTGTGGATAAGATTCAGTTTGTCTGCCATATTTCCCACTGCAAAAGGGGTGAACGGATGATTGGTTGTATAGAAATCGAGTAAGAATTTTTCCGGGAAAGTATTGTTTAATTCATTTCCGAAAGTACTTTTCTTAAAAGCCATATTGTTAAGAAAACGAACTGCACTTTTTTTAACGCCTCTCATTACAAATTCCTGTCCGTCCTTAGATTTTAGTCTTAAGCTATTTGATTGATTTCCACCACCTTCTCTGAAAGGTGTATATCCTCCGTCAAGCTCGAAAAGATTGGCTGTAGAGGCTTCAATTGGCATTCCGTAATATTTTCTGTAATGCTCTCCCCAAAGCCATCTGTAAAATTTTCCTTTTTCTGTTAATTTTTTAGGATAAATTGTAGTTGAAAGAGTTGAAGGAAATGAGTTCGGGTAATTATTGACAAATCCTTTAGGTTTATCCATCACCTGAATGTGTGAAATTTTCCCTAAATTATTATCTTTCGTAGAATAATATTCAACGTCTGAACTTTGATCTTTTCTAATATTTAAAATAGCAAAACCACTTCCTCCATAAGAAAAATCAGTTTTCTCGCCAATGGTTGCGGGATCAACTTTTGAACCGGCCCCACTGATGATTTGTCTGATATTCCTATCCTGATGATATTGCAGATTATGGTCATGTCCCGAAACGAAAATAACATTTTCTTTTTCCTGAACTATACTTTTTATTCGGTCAGCTAAATTAGCATAATGTTGATTATTAATATCTTCCGGATTTGCTCCCGAAGAACTTCTCAATACATTGATTACGCTGGCCACTCCCGGAACCGGAATTTTACTTTTTAAAGGAAAAAGATGTGATTTTGCAGAATTATAGCCTGCATGGGTCCCACTGCTGATAATGGGATGATGGAGGGCGACAATAATTTTTTTGTCCTGATTTTTATTAATCAAATCTTTAAATTCAATGAAAAGATCTTCCCTCGTTTTGATATCACAATTTTTATTGATACCCGGATATTTATCCCAGTTTAGTAAAGCCCATTCCGTATCAATGACAATTAATTTTATATCTTTTGTTAAGCTTATATCGTCAATTGGGCAGGAGTTTTTCGGGAGAAAAGCTTTTTTATCGTTAAAATAGTTTTTTACAAATTCTTCCTGAGCTTTCAGGCCGTCCAAGCCGTTGTACCAGTCGTGATTCCCGGGAATTATCAATGTTTTTCCCTTGAAATTCTTTGTAATGGTTAATTGATTTTCGAGTTTTTGTTTTGCTAAAGAATAATTTTTATCAGATTCTTTAGGCATTCCGATGGGATAAATATTATCACCCAAAAAAATTAGCATTGAATTTTTATCCGCTGTTTCTAGTTGGCCTTTAAGTAAATTCAATGTATTTTGAGCTTGAGCTTCATCTGCATTTCCGGCATCACCAATTAAGAAAATTTTAAAGTCATTTTCAGATTTTATATCAGAACTTTCTATTTCAGATAAGTTTTTACCCTTTTTTACGTTATATGTTGCGCAGGAATAGAGAACTCCGGCAGATAATACTACTCTAAGGACAACGGAAGTGTTTTTTAGATGAGTTTTCAAGGATAAATTCATAAATTTACATTAACAAAATTTCGATGATGAACATTTTACAAAAAGCCAAAGATTATGTTGAAATCTTATTCAAAGATAAGCTATCTTCGGTATATTTTTATCATAATTTTATACATACTACGTATACAGTCAACAAGGCTGAGGAAATTATGAAAAATACATCTGTTTCCAAAGAAGACCAGGAGAAAGTATTATTGGCACTTTGGTTTCACGATGCGGGATATACAGAATCAGCTGAAAATCATGAAGAAAAAGGAGTTGGAATTATGAAGAATTTTCTTCAAAAAGAAAATTATCCCGAAAGCTATATTGATGATGTTACAAAACTAATTTTGGCAACAAAGATCACTTATGAACCTCAAAACCTTTTGGAAAAAATTGTAAAAGATGCAGATTGCAGCCACTTTGCAAGCCATGATTACAATGATATTTCAGATGCTTTAAGGAAAGAATGGGAACTTACGAATGTAAGATGTTTTTCTAATGATGAATGGAACGCAGGAAATCTCGATATGCTGAAAAATAAGCATAAATTTTATACTGATTTTGCAAAAGAATACTGGCAACCTTTGAAAGAGAAAAATATTAAGAAAATTGAGAAAAAACTAGAAAAAGAAGAAGATAAAAAAGAAAGCTCTGAAAACAAAAAAGAAAAAGAATCAAAATCAGACAGAAGTGTCGATACTTTGTTTAGAGTTACGTTGAATAACCATACAAGATTGAGTGATATTGCCGATAGCAAAGCCAATATTTTGCTTTCCGTAAATGCGATTATCATTTCGGTTTGCCTTTCTGTTTTGGTTCCGAAACTGGATACTCCTAAAAATTCTCACTTGATTATTCCAACTTTTTTGCTGTTGTTTTCAAGTGTTTTGACGATTATTTTTGCCATATTGTCTACGAAACCAAACGTTACAAAGACAAAATTTACCAACCAGGATGTAGCGGACAGAAAAGTAAATCTTTTATTCTTTGGGAATTTTAATAGAATGATTTTCGATGATTACAGCTATGCAATGAAAGATTTAATCAAAGATCGTGAGTATATTTACGATTCTATGGTGAAAGATTTATACTATTTGGGAAAGGTTTTAGATAGAAAATACAGGCTTTTGTCCGTTACGTATAAAATTTTTATGGCAGGAATTATTATTTCAGTATTATCTTTTGGTTATGCGTTTCTATCACTTTAAAAGATGAAAAATAAGCTATATTAAACTCATTTCAGATAATTAGTTTTATGCTAAAGAAACTCTTAATGCAAGCAGACCTGTAATTCCTTGTAAATCTTCGACTTTTAAGAATTCAATATCATTTTGAAGAATCTCTTTTTTCTGTAATTTATTAATATATTCCAGATATTCTTTTTGATTTTCCATGCCGAAATAGACAATTGTGATTTTTCCGGGACATGTAATTCTTTCTGTTGAATCTTTAATGTGGGCTTTGTCGAGTCTTTTTTTAATGATTTCGTAGTAAGAATTGTAGGCCCCATCTACATCAAATCGTTTTTCATCCATTCGGAAACGGATGTCGATTTTTTCATTATAGACAAAAATTAATGAAGCAATATCGAGTGAAATGGGAAGATCTTTCTTAAAATTCTGAAATTCAAGTTCCATATTACACATCGTTTTCAACTGCCAGTATCTTAGTTTATGGACAATTTTTGAATGGTAATGCAATTCCGGAGCAATATTCTGGCCGGTATATAAGTTATGTTCAACACCATCGGATTTGAACCTTTCATAATAATGAGGAAAAATCTGTTGCGCTTTTACCTGACTTTCATCTAACATGTCGGCTAACTTTCTGTTAACTAAAGTAATAGAATCGTCCAGGCTTTTCCTGTTGCCGTAAAAAAGATCATTTTGAGTAAAAACCTGTGCGAAATAATCTTTAATTTTTGCTTTTACTTCACTTGAAGATTTTATTTCCAGTTTGGCCTGTAAATAAGGATGGATTTCTTCCCTCAACAGCCTTTGAAAACGCTGTTCGCTGTCAGCTTTAATTTCATTATTCAGCTCATTCTCAAAAATGTCCAATGCTAATAAATATTTTTCTGAATCCGAATTTACGAGCGAAAAAATTCCATGGAGACATTCAATCTGCTGATTAAGATCTTCCAGCATTAAATTAAAACGTTTCTCCGAAGACGAACGAATATCTGAAAAACCAAATAACGGCGTAAGGTTTTTAAACGAAATCTGTTTTAAAGTGTATATTTTTTTTGAAAGGGAAGCATTGAAATATTTTTCCGCTTCATTTCTGAATTTCCAGACCACACTGTCGTGAATGGTCGTATACTCCCTTTGAATAATTGCTTCGATCTGATAATTTTTTTCAAAGCTGAAACGGTTCAGAGAAAACAAAATCATATCCGTAAAGAATTCCATCTTCTTTAGCTTTAATCCGTTGAAGCTGTTTGGGACAGGAGAGGTGAATTCCATAATCGCCAGTAATTCATTGTCTTTCATGATTGGAATGACCATGAAACTGTTGATTTTATTGTTCTTTAAAATTTTAAATGATGGTAATGATTTTATCTCATGATCCAGTTTTTCTACATTTGAAATAACGATCGGTTTGGAATTGTGATTCAGATTGTTAAATGTATTTTTTCTGGTTTCTTCATCAAAAGCATTAATCCAGAAATCTAAAATATGATTTGTAAACAGATTTTCATAAATAGGAAGTTTTTCAAGCCTTTGATCTTTTTTGTTGAAAAGCATTAACCCGAAATTAAGTTCAGGTACATCAAAATATGACTTAAAAATCTCGATCAGGTTTTCATCCGGCGAAAGATTTTCAGGATCAATGCTTATCATGCTTGACTTTAAATCTGATAGGGCAACCTCGGAAGTGCAATCAACAAGGGAAATAATAGTGAAACCCTTCAATATCCATGAACTTGGTGGAAAATATTTTTTCCAAAGCTTAAAATCATCTATGTTCTCTAAAAGAGTATCCAATACTTCATCAGAAGGAATTTTAGCATTATCGGTAGGAAAAATTTCTGTAAAATCTGAGTTTACCGTAATTTTATAATGTTTCATGATTCCCTGTTTGTTGGGAATATCATAGTAAAAAGGTTGTGTGATTTTTATATTCTTTTTAAAGTAGCTTTGCAATATAAGGCAACAGCAGAAGACATAAAATTCATCGTCATCTATGTTTCTGAGCTCTATTTCAAAGTCTTTTCCGGCATCTTTCAGAATGTTTTTAAATCTTTCCGTATAATTAAAAGTAATATTTGACAGTGGAATACTTGCCGCTTTTATTTCATTATTGGTGAGACCGGTTGGGAAAAGATCAGCTAACAAAAGTTTGATAAGCTCTTCGTGTTTTTCAAGCAGAGCAATATCCTGAAACCCATCTTTGAATTCCTGAAAATTCTTTGTTTTGTCAATCAGCGATTGGGCATAGTTGACACGGTATTCCAAACGGTCATTGTACCGGATATGTTCCAACACATCCAAATACTTTTTGAACGAAATGAATACCTGAAATGGAGCTTCTTTTTTGTAAAGATTTGACAAAAGCTGAAATTTAAGTAAAGTTAAAAAAAAACCACAACTTCAGGGTTGTGGTTGATATTTTTTATTGACTTTTTACAGTCCGAATTGTCTTGCAAATAAATCCGGAAATACTCCTAAAATAATAATTGAAGCGATAACAAAAACGGCAACAATATTATAAGTAATCGTTACTTTCTCCGAAGATTTGAATGTGCTTTCTTTAAAGAAGAACATTGATATAATTAATCTTAAATAATAAGCAATTGAAACTGCAGATCCTAAAACCGCGATCAATACTAAGAAAACCCCATGTTTAGAATTCATTGCCTGGGAGAATAATGCAAATTTCCCCATGAAACCAGCCGTTAACGGAACTCCAGCCATAGAAAGCATTGAAATTGCAGCTACGGTTGCTAATAGAGGCTCAGATTTTGCCAATCCTTTGAAAGCTCCGAAAGAAGTTTCTCTTTTCAGTTTTTCTACATAAATAAGACACATGAAAACTCCTACTGTCGATAAAGAGTAAGCAAATAAGTAAAATGCTAAATTATAAGTGGAAAGGCTCGTCATTCCGAAGAAAACCAACCCGATGTATCCTGCGTGTGAAACTGAAGAGTATGCCAACATTCTTTTTGCATTCGTTTGAGCAAGACCCATAACGTTCGCCAAAAGCAAAGTAATGATTAAAAATACTCCGAAAACATTAATCCATTCTTCTGTAACACCACCGAATCCGATGGTCATTAATCTGAACAAGGCAAAAAATCCTGAGATTTTCACAACACTCGCCATAAACGCCGTGATCAGTGAAGGTGCTCCGTAATACACATCAGGACTCCACATGTGGAAAGGGGCCAATGCTACCTTAAATGCCAATGCACAAAGGATTAATAAAACTCCTAAAATAAACATGGCATCTTTAGGATTTGAAACTCCGAAATCCTGGATTTTATATAAATCAAAACTTCCGGTACTTCCGTAGATAAATGCAATACCGAACAGTAAGAAACCTGTTGCAAATGCACCCATCAGGAAATATTTGATAGAAGCCTCGTTTGATCTTAAATCAGTTTTATTAGCTCCGGCCATTACGTATAAAGGAATAGAAAGGATTTCAACTCCCAGGAAAAGCGTTACTAAATTCTGGAATCCGAAAAGGGTAATTCCACCGCAAAGTGCAAAAAGCATCAATGCATATAATTCTGACTGGTGGCTTCTGTGGTTGCTGAATGCAAAACCTCCCAAAAAGAACAACAATAATGTCGTTACGATTGATATTTTAGTGAATAACGCAGTATTTGCAGTATAGTCGTACATGTGTCTGTACTGTTCGAAGAACGCACATTCCGGCATGAAACTTACACATAATGCGATGATTAATCCCAAAATCCCAATGTATCTTGCGAATTTCCCTTGTTCAAAAACTCCTGAAAATAACGCAACAACTGCCGTTAGGAAAACAATAATTAAAACACTCATTTTTTAAAATATCAAATTAACTTACCATTGATTGGTAGATAAACCTCACTGAACTACTCACCATTTCGATTACCGGCTGTGGGAAAATACCAAGTATAATCACAAAAACCGCTAAACTTGCCAATACGGAAAATTCTACTGCGGATAAATCTTTTGCTGTACTTAAAACCGCTTCATCACCTTGCCCGAACATTGCTTTTCCGTAAAATCTCAATAAATATACAGCAGCAAGAATGATCGTAAGACCTGCAATTACCGCTGCAGTTCCATTAAAATCATAAATCGATTTCAACAAAATAAATTCTCCGATGAATCCGTTGGTCAATGGAACTCCCATTGAACCTAGTATAATGATCAAGAATAATACGGCAAACTTAGGAGCTACTTTTGCAAGACCTCCCATTTGTCTGATATCTCTTGATTTAAATCTCTTATATAAAATATCACAGCAGTAGAATAGACCTACCACGTTGATACCGTGAGCAAAAGTCTGTACCAATGCACCTTCGGCACCTTCAATATTGAAAGTTCCTCTTAAAGTAATCACCGCAGAAGCGAAAATACCCGCTACCATCAGTCCAACGTGAGAGAAAGAAGAATACGCAATGATTCTCTTCATATCTGTTTGAATAATCGCGATTAATGCACCGTGAACAATTCCGATAATAGCAAGGATGATTACAATCTGTCCGGAAATTCCTGCAATTGGAAGGGGAGTAATTGGTAATAAATAACGCATAACTCCATAAATCGCCATTTTCAGCATGATCCCTGATAATAACATTGATCCCTGAGTAGGAGAGTAGGTGTAGGTATCCGGCTGCCATGTGTGGAAAGGGAATACCGGTAATTTCACTGCAAAAGCAAAGAAAATAAACCAGAAAACCACTGTTTGCTGTACTTCGTTTAATTGAGCATTGTATAAATCAGTTAATGCAAATGAAGCGGAGTGATTGTAAACATAAATCAATCCGGCTAACATGAATAATGATCCAACGAATGTATAGACGAAGAATTTTGTAGTGAATTCAAATCTTTTATTTTCCTGTCCCCAAAGTCCGGCAATGAACCAGATCGGAATCAAAGTTACTTCCCAGAAAATGTAGAATAATAATCCGTCAAGCGAAGTGAAAACTCCTACAAGCCCGAACTGCATTAGCAAAATCAAACCGTAGAATGTATTTCTGTAGCTTACATTTTCGTTAAAAGAAGATAAAATAATAATTGGCGCTAAAATATTAGTCAACAACAAAAGAAGCAAACTCATCCCATCGATCCCGAAGTGAAGAGAGCTTTTAATGAATTGTGACCATGGATAATTGATCTCGTGCTGTAAAACGCTGTCTACCGTTGGATTAAAATTAAAATCCGCCGCAATGTAGAAAGTTACAAGCATTTGAATCAATGCAATTCCCAGTGCCAAATATTTGCTGGAATTGTTTTTCCAGGCAAAAACTAATCCCGAACCTACTAGAGGTAATAGTAATAATGTTAATAGTAAATAAGACATTATTGTAATATAAAGTTAACAATCAGTATAATTCCCACAGCTAAAGACATGACAAGAATGTAATTCTCAACATTTCCGTTCTGGATACGTTTCATAGCTTTTCCGCTATCTTCAGCACCGTCGCCCACAAAGTCCACAAAACGATCAAGAATACCTTTATCAAACATCTTTCCTCCGCGTCCTAACCCTTCAACAGTTTTTACAATCAATGCATTGTAAAGTTCGTCAATATATAATTTTCTGGCAGACAGTTTTTCCCATCCTGTGTACATTTCTTCCGGTTGTGCCTGTTTTTTCTTGTTAACATAAGTATTTTTAACAATAAACCAAACACAGAAGAACATCAGAACTGTCGCTCCCAATAACATCATTTCAGTACCAAACGGAACTGCAGACAATGTAGTTTCCATTTGTTTAAAGCTTTCCGCAGTAAGAACCGGTTTCAGCCATTCCATTAATTTGGCGTAATGACCGTGGCCGATGAAGTGAGGAAGGTTAATTAAACCACCCAAAACAGAAAGAATAGCCAATACGATCAATGGAATTGTCATATTAGACGGGCTTTCGTGTAAGTGATGCTTCTGTTCGTCCGTACCTCTGAACTCTCCGTGGAAAGTCAAATAATACAATCTAAACATATAAGTTGCCGTAACAGCTGCTAAAATGAATAAAATCACCCAGTAAACCGGATTTTTAGCAAATGCTGCGACTAGAATTTCGTCTTTAGAAATCATCCCCGAAAGTAAAGGGAATCCTGAAATTGCCAGTGTTCCGATAAGGAAAGTAGCATGAGTAAGAGGAATATATTTTTTAAGACCTCCCATGAAACGCATATCCTGTTCGTTGCTCATGGCGTGGATTACAGAACCTGCTCCCAAGAACAATAGTGCTTTGAAGAAAGCGTGTGTCATTACGTGGAACATAGCCGTTGTATAAGCTCCTAATCCTAAAGCGATGAACATAAATCCAAGTTGTGAAACTGTGGAATATGCCAAGACTTTTTTGATATCGTTTTGACGAAGTGCGTAGAATCCTGCTAAGGCAGCGGTTAGAAATCCGATGAATAAAATTCCTCCCTGAACTGTTGGCGCCAAAGTAAATAAGAAGTTTGATCTTACTACTAAATAGATACCCGCCGTTACCATCGTTGCCGCGTGAATCAACGCAGAAACCGGAGTCGGACCGGCCATCGCATCCGGTAGCCATGTATATAATGGAACCTGAGCAGATTTACCTGTTGCACCGATAAATAAACTCGCCGTAATGAAGATAATTACGCTTCCGTCTAATTCAAATTTGCCTGCGTTTTCCGCTACTGTTAGATAATCAACAGCGTTGGTTTGTCCGGCAATCATGAAGATACCGATCAATAACGCAAGGTCACCGATTCTGTTCATGATGAAAGCCTTTCTTGCTGCTTTACCATATTCTTCGTTGGTATACCAGAATCCGATTAGTAAATAAGAACACAATCCTACACCTTCCCATCCGATGAACAGGATCAGGTAGTTGCTTCCCATTACCAATAATAACATGGAGAAGATAAATAGATTTAAATAAGTAAAAAACTTATAGAAACCTTTATCATGGCTCATATATCCGATAGAGTACAGGTGAATCAAAGAGCCGATACCTGTAATGATCATAATCATCATTAATGACAACTGATCGATCTGGAATCCGAAATTGATCTGAACTCCATTTACTCTAAACCATTCAAAAGCTCTTACAATGACAGCAGGGCTTTCTGAATCGAAATTCATGAAAATACTCACAGCGATACAGAACGGAATAAAAACCATTGCCGTAGCTAAGGAGCCCACCAATATTTTTGGAAGATTTTTCCCGAATAAACCGTTTATAAGAAACCCTAAAAGTGGTAAAAGTATTATTGCATATACTAGATTTTCCATTCTTATCCTCTTAATTTATTAAATATACTTACATCAACAGAACGGGTATTTCTATACAGCATAGCAATAATTGCCAAGCCTACCGCTACTTCCGCAGCAGCCACCACCATAATGAAGAAAACTAAAAGTTGTCCGTCGCCGTTACCTTTGTACGCTGAAAATGCAGCCAATAAAAGGTTTACAGAATTCAGCATAAGCTCTACACAACCCAAAATAACAATAGCATTTTTTCTCAACAATACTCCCAACACTCCCAGGCAGAATAATACTGACGAAAGAATGATGAAATAATTCAGAGGGATGCTTTGTATAAATGTATTTACTTCTCCCATAATTTTATAAATCTTTTTTACCGATTAATACCGCACCTACAATACCTGCCAAAATAAGGATGGATGCAAGCTCAAACGGCAAAACATATTCATTAAACAAAAGTCTTCCCAGATTTTTCGTAAGACCAACTCCTTTATCTACGTTTTCAACAACGATATGATCCTGCTGAACCCCTCTGAATACGCCTAAAACTCCAATTAATAAGAGACCGGCTGTAAAAACTCCAACAAATTTTAAAGTATTGTTCTTCTTACTTTCGTCTTGCTTATTAAGGTTAAGCATCATCAAAATATAAAGGAATAGTACCATGATGGCACCGGCGTACACTATAATCTGGATAATCGCAAGGAATTGTGCATTCAGAAGAATGTACATGCCCGCAATAGAAAACATTGTAACAATTAATGACAAAATAGCATATAAAGGATTTCTGGCGAATACGAAGTAAACCGCACTTGCCACTGCTAAAAACGCCACCAAGAAAAATAAAAACTGATCCATTATTTTACCGCATTTTTTTGTTTCTCGGATTGTCTTTCAGTGATATCAATCCTTTCGTTTATTTTTTCAACTAATTTATCTTTTCCATAGATGAAAGAACCTCTGTTGGTTTCCACATCCACCAATCTGTCTGTAAGATAGATCGCAGACTTTGGACAGGCCTCCTCACACATACCGCAGAAAATACATCTCAGCATATTGATTTCGTATACTGAAGCATATTTTTCTTCTCTGTAAAGGTGTTTTTCTTCTTTAGTTCTTTCGGCGGAAGTCATCGTAATTGCTTCTGCAGGGCAAGCCACTGCACAAAGCCCGCAAGCCGTACATCTTTCTCTGCCTTCTTCGTCTCTTTTCAAAACGTGCTGGCCTCTCCAGATATCCGCTCTCGGTTTCTGTACTTCCGGATATGAATATACTGCGGGAGCACCTTTCAATACGGTTCTTACAGCATGCTTGAATGTAATCCCCATTCCTGTAAAAATGGCAGGAAGGTAGATTTTTTCAGCAAGGGTCATTTCTTTGTTTGAAACAACTTTTGATCTGTTCGTAAGTTTCATTTTTTATATTATTAAATGTTAGAAGATGGAAGCTGGGAGATGGAAGTTTATCGCATCATCACATCAACTCATCATCACATTATCAAATTTCAAATTAATTTAATTTCCAAATGCTAAAATTACAGCTCCTGTAATCAGCAGGTTTACCAATGCCATTGGAATTAAAGTTTTCCAACCTAAGTGCATTAATTGGTCATATCTGAATCTTGGAAGCGTCCATCTGATCCACATAAAGATCAAAATTCCGATTACCGTTTTTGTTAAAAATGCTCCAATACTAATAATTCCGGCAACGTTTTCTCCCCAGTTCTGAGTTACCCATTCAATGCCCGGGTAGTTGTAACCTCCGAAGAAGAGAACCACCATGAACGCATTGGAGATAAACATATTCACATATTCACCAAACATATACAACCCTAACTTCATTGATGAATATTCCGTAGAATATCCTGTTACCAATTCAGATTCACACTCAGGCAAATCGAAAGGGTGTCTGTTGGTTTCTGCCAAAGCGGCTGTAAAGAATACTAAGAATGCAATTGGCTGGTAGAAAATATTCCAGTTCAGACCGGAAACCCAAGGAATAACTCCCCATAGTTTTCCCGTTGTCTGATTTTCGGTAATTACTTTTAAATCTAAACTTCCAGTCATCATAATGATAGAAAGTAAAGCCAATCCCATTGCCAATTCGTAAGAAATCATTTGAGAAGAAGCACGGATGGCACCTAATAATGAATATTTATTGTTCGAAGCCCAACCTCCGATCATGATTCCGTATACACCGATGGAAGCCATTCCGATGATGAAAAGTACCCCAACATCAATGTTGGCAACCTGTAAATCAAAAGAAGTACCTCCGATATTTAAACTTTTACCCCAAGGAATAACCGCTCCTGTAATTAATGAAATAAACATCACCAAAGCAGGTCCCAGTACAAAAAGGAATTTCTCTGCATTAGCAGGCGTAAAATCTTCTTTAAAGAAAAACTTTCCACCGTCTGCAAGAGGCTGCAGCAACCCGAAAGGTCCGGCTCTGTTGGGACCAATTCTATCCTGCATGATTGAGGCAACTTTTCTTTCTGCCCATGTAGAGTAGGCCGCAATCGTCAACGAAAGCAGGAAAAGCGCTAGTACAAGTATAAGTTTAAATGTAAGTAAATCCATTTTTTATTTATTTAGATACTAGATATCAGATGTTAGATGTCAGATTTTAAAATCTGTTGTCTGCTGTCTGAAATCTCATGTCTTAAAGATTAAAATTATTTTTCGTCTTTTTCACTTATTTCTTTCGCCATCGGATTGTCTAAAACTCTTAGCTCATCCTTAGGTTTTTCATAATGATTCAATGAAATAACTGAGTGTCTGTCGATATGCCTAGGACCTTCAAGATTCCAGTCTGAAAGTTCTTTTCTTTCGAAACGACATGTGTCACAGATGAACTCTTCAACTTCTCCCCACTGGTCTTTTCTGGCTGTCACTCTTATGATTTCGTCACCTTTCATCCAAACCGTAGCTTTTCCTGAACATTTATCACATTTGCAAGAAGCGTTCATTGGTTTTGTGAACCAAACTCTGCTTGCAAAACGAGCCGTTCTGTCTGTTAATGCACCTACCGGGCAAACATCGATAATGTTTCCGATAAAGTCATTATCTAAAGCTTTATTTAAATAAGTAGAAATTTCAGCGTGATCTCCTCTGAAAAGAATTCCGTGATCTCTTGATTCAGTTAATTGATTAGCGGTCAATACACATCTTGCACACAGAATACAACGATTCATGTTCAATTTGATATTCGGACCAAGATCATCGGCATCGTAGGTATTTCTTTCAAATTCAGTTCTTGTTTCCGGGTTTCCGTATTCGTAACCTAAATCCTGAAGATGACATTCACCGGCCTGATCACAGACAGGGCAGTCTAACGGGTGATTTACCAATAAAAACTCGGTGACAGCTTTTCTGCCTTCCTGAGCTTTTTCGGAAGAAAGGTTTTTCACTTCCATACCATCCATTACGTTCGTTCTGCAGCTTGCAACCAATTTTGGCATAGGGCGAGGATCTGCTTCAGACCCTTTAGAAACTTCTACCAGGCAAGTTCTGCATCTACCTCCGCTGGTTTCCAATTTGCTGTAGTAGCACATTGCAGGAGGTACAGATTTTCCACCGATTTGTCTTGCTGCTTCCAAAATAGAAGTTCCAGGCAAAACTTCAGTAGTCTGTCCGTCTATTGTTATTTTGAATTTTTTAACCTCTTCGCTCATATTTCTATGCTTTTCGCTTATGCTGTTTTAAGCAGTTCAGCTATATTTTAATTATACTTCTTTGTATTAAATGTATATCCGATTCCAAAATCTACCTCCCCGTACACAAAATCCTGTGAAGCCTTATCCGGCTTGTTGTTGAGAGTAGTTTTGATATCCGGCATATTGATGTACCCGAATTTTCCTTCTACCTGAACCACAATATGTCTTATCGCAACAATACTCAATGCCGCTCTGATATCTGCCCCGAAACCTGCAAGATGGAATCTGTCGCTTCTTTCATTTCCCATCAGCCTTACATTGGATTTTGGTAATAAAGCTCCAATTCCGGCTCCGTAGCTTACAAAAATATCAATATTGTTTTTGTTTAAAATATTATGATATTTCTGAGCACCAACGTTGATATAGTTAAGACCGTCTGTATGTTCAAATGTCAATAATTTTGCATCACTTAAATCTACCTTTCCATCCTGTACCAGGGAAGCATATTCGGGATTATTGATATATCCTTTAAAATCTACTGTCTGGTTCTGATCCATTACATATTTCATGTGATCCATTCCTAAAGTAATGCCTAAATTATCTTTAGGAAAATAGGTAATCCTATAATTCACCTGCGGAATTGTGATTGAACCGGGATTGAAATACACTCCCCAATCAAATTTCGTCTGTCTGTCGTGCGCTACCACGTTATTCAGTTGGAAATCATATCCATCCCCTTTAAAATGAATATCTGAATTCGAATATACTGAATTGTTCCACCCCCAGAAAACCATCACTGACCCTTTTTTAAATGGATCCACGTGACTTTTTTGAGCATTCAAGCCCAAAGTTACTGTTAATAATAACAGTAATAAACACTTTTTTATCACCTTAGTTTTGTTAGTTTAGAATTTAAATGGACGGTGCCGGAATAGGATCTGCATAATTCGCTAAACCATAGTTTTGTGTCAAACACAATTCCGGATTTTTTACGTGCCACTCAAATTCATCCCTAAAATGACGTATCGCTGCCGCGACAGGCCAAGCTGCTGCATCACCCAAAGGACAGATGGTATTTCCTTCGATTTTTCTCTGGATATCCCAAAGAAGATCGATGTCTTCCATTTTTCCTTCTCCCTTCTCAATTTTCTTTAAAATTTTGTGCATCCATCCCGTACCTTCACGACATGGAGTACATTGTCCGCAACTTTCGTGATGATAAAATCTCGCTAAAGTCATGGTATGTTCTACGATACACTGGTCTTCATCCAATACGATGAAACCTCCAGAACCCATCATTGTTCCGGTAGCGAAACCACCGTCTGCCAATGATTCATAGTTCATGTATCTCGGTTCTCCGTTTACTGTTTTCAATAATAAATTTGCCGGAACAATCGGTACAGAGCTTCCGCCCGGAATACAAGCTTTTAATCTTTTTCCGTTCGGGATACCGCCGCAATATTCATCGGAATAAATGAATTCTTCAACCGTAATGGTCATATCGATTTCATAAACTCCCGGTTTATTGATGTTTCCGCAGGCAGAAATTAATTTTGTCCCTGTAGATCTTCCAACTCCGATTTTAGCGTATTCAGCTCCTGTAATATCAATGATTGGAACGATTGCTGCGATAGATTCAACATTATTTACCACCGTTGGTCTTTCCCAAAGTCCTTTTACAGCAGGGAATGGCGGTTTTAATCTCGGATTTCCTCTTTTACCTTCAAGAGATTCCAGCAATGCCGTTTCTTCACCACAGATATAAGCTCCACCACCTCTTTGAACGTAGATTTCGCAATCGAAACCTGTTCCTAAGATATTTTTACCTAAAAATCCTGCAGCTTTAGCTTCTTCAATCGCTTCTTCTAAAATATCCGGAATCCATGAATATTCTCCACGGATGTAGATATAAGAGACATTTGAACCTAAACAGAAAGATGATATCAACATTCCTTCGATCAATAAATGAGGAAGAAACTCCATTAAATATCTGTCTTTGAAAGTTCCTGGTTCAGATTCATCGGCATTTACTACCAGGTGTCTTGGTACGCCTTCCGGTTTTGCCAGAAAGCTCCATTTCATCCCGGTTGGGAATCCGGCTCCACCACGACCACGAAGTCCGGAAGTTTTTACTTCTTCCAAAATTTCGTCGGGTGTCATTTTCAAGGCTTTTTCAGCTGCTGTGTAACCTCCCTGTTTACGGTAAGTTTCAAAGTAGCGAATACCTTCTATATGTGCGTCTTTAAGTAAAAGTTTTTTACTCATTGTTATTTGCTTATTGCAATTGGCTTTTGGCTTCTTGCATTAATTATGATTAAACGTTAAGTGATAATTTAAAATCTAAAATTTAGAATTTAAAATTTCTATTAATCCAAAGCAATTTGTCCCTGTCTGCAAAGATCAAGGATTTCATCTACTTTTTCTATCGTTAAATTTTCGTGATAAAATTTTCCTAACTGCAACATCGGTGCATATCCGCAGGCACCAAGACATTCAGCAGGTTTTAATGTGAACATTCCGTCTTCTGTAGTTTCACCGTCTTTAATGTTCAGTTTTGTTCTGATATGGTCTAGGATTTTTTCGCTTCCGCAAACCATGCAAGGTCCGGTTCTGCAAACTTCCAAAACGTATTTACCAACCGGCTTCATATTGAACATGGTATAGAAAGTTGCCACTTCGTATACTTCAATTGGCTTAATACTCAACAATTCCGCAACATAATCCATCACAGGAACGTCCAACCATCCCCCGAATTCTTTCTGTGCCAAATGCAGGACAGGAAGAAGAGCAGATTTTTGTCTTCCTTCAGGATATCTCGCGATAATTTTATGTACCTGTTCTAAACTTTCCGGTTTAAAAGCTATTGTTTCGCTCATTTTATTTATAGATTAAAGAACAAAGAACCAAGAGAAAAAGACTTTTGATCCGTGATCTAAATTCAATTTTATTTAATTTGAAGAAAGTCTTTATTCTTTCTTCTTTTATCTTTTTTGTCTATATATTATGCGTCTAATTCTCCCGCAATAATATTCATACTACACATCGTAACGATTGCATCTGAAATTACAGAACCTGTAATCATCTCAGGATAAGCCTGATAATAGATGAAGCATGGTCTTCTGAAATGCAGCCTGTAAGGACTTCTTCCGCCGTCACTCACCAAATAGAAACCTAATTCTCCGTTTCCCCCTTCTACAGCGTGGTAAACTTCACCTTTCGGCACGTCGGTTTCTCCCATTACAATTTTGAAATGGTAAATCAATGCTTCCATTTTTTGATAAACATCAGCCTTTTCAGGAAGATAGAAATCAGGAACATCCGCATGGAATGGTCCTTCAGGAAGATTTTCGTATGCTTGTTTGATGATTTTAATAGATTCCCAGATTTCCTGCTGACGAACCATGAAACGGTCGTAAGTATCTCCGGATGTTCCCACCGGAATGATAAAATCGAAATCCTCGTATGAAGAATAAGGTTGTGCCACTCTCACATCATAATCTACTCCTGCTGCACGTAAATTCGGGCCGGTGAAACCATAGCTTAATGCTCTTTCTGCAGAAATTGCTCCTGCACCGATGGTTCTGTCCATAAAGATTCTGTTTCTTTCCAATAAAGTACAGAATTCTTTGAATCTTGGTGGGAAAGTTTTAAGGAAATCCTTTAACAACTCATGGAATTTTGGAGTGAAATCTCTTTCAAAACCTCCGATTCTTCCCATATTTGTTGTCATTCTTGCTCCACAAATCTGCTCGTACATATCATAAATACGTTCTCTTTCGATGAACATATAGGTAAGACCGGTAATTGCTCCGGAGTCCATTCCGGTTACCCCGTTACAGATCAAGTGGTCACCAATTCTTGCCAATTCCATCAAAATGACACGCATATAATCTACACGTTTAGGAACTTCAACGCCAATCAGCTTTTCAACTGTCATGTGCCAACCTAAATTATTGATAGGTGCAGAACAGTAATTCATACGGTCGGTAAGGGTAGTGATCTGAGAATAATTTCTTCTTTCAGAAATCTTTTCAAATGCTCTGTGGATATAACCTACAGTCTGCTCAGCGTGAAGGATTCTTTCTCCGTCCATCGTTAAGATATTCTGGAAAATCCCGTGCGTTGCAGGGTGAGTGGGTCCTAAATTGAGGGTATATAACTGACCGTCAATCTGCTCCTTGCTGTCGTATTGGTTAAGTATATTAGATAATGAGTTATCTTTCATAATAATTTAAATGCTTTAGGCTCTAGGCTCTAGGCGTTAAGCTTATTGCTTACTGCTTATTGCTTATTGCATTATTTTTATCTTCCGAACATTGCATCGTCCTTATCTGTTCTTGTGCCATCTTCAAGACGATATTCCTTCAACATGGGGTGGTATCCAAGATCTTCCATATTTAAAATAGCTCTAAGATCCGGATGTCCTTTAAATTTAATTCCGTAGAAATCATAAGTTTCTCTTTCCATCCAGTTGGCTCCTGCGTATAAATCTACCAAAGAATCAACTTCGATATTTTCTCTTGTCATAAAGATCTTCAGGCGTAATCTGAAATTAGCCATCATATTATGTAAGTGATAAACAACGCCTATTTCTTTGTCTGGAAATTCTGGGTAATGGATTCCACAAATATCTGTAAGGAAGTTAAATTCCAATGATGAATCTTTCAGATAATGAATGATTTTCTTGATATCATCTTTCTTCACCTCAATGGTTAACATTCCATAAGGCTCTGAACTTTCGATTACAGATTCCGGAAATTCTCTTGTGATTGCTTCTAATACAAATTCGTTCGTCATTTCCGTTTTAGTTGCTAATGTTGTAAGAATCTAACAATTTCTGGTATTCCGGCATATCTCTTCTTCTGATGCTTTCGCTTTCTGCTAAAGCCTGAACCTGCATTACACCTTCAATAATCTGCTCCGGTCTTGGAGGACATCCCGGAACGTAAACGTCAACCGGAATAATTTTATCGATTCCCTGTAAAACAGAGTATGTATCAAAAATACCACCGCTGGAAGCACAAGCTCCAACTGCAACCACCCATTTCGGCTCTGCCATCTGAGTGTAAACTTCTTTTAGGACAGGGCCTAATTTCTTAGATATAGTTCCGCAAACCATCAGCATATCTGCCTGTCTTGGTGAGAAAGAGTTTCTTTCCATACCAAATCTTGAAGCATCATAAGTAGGGTTCAGGGTAGCCATAAACTCGATACCACAACAAGAGGTTGCAAAAGGCAACGGCCAAAGAGAAAATTTTCTTGCCATCCCGATCACACTGCTCAGTTTCGTTGCGAAAAATCCTTCTCCTTCAAATCCTTCGGGAGCAGGTGCATCTGTTCTTATTACTGGTTTGTTATCTGACATTTTGTTTGATTTAATGATTTTAATTTAGATTCAAAATCGGTGTTAATGTTAACTTAACTCTAATTTTTCTGATCTAAAATGGTCATTTAAAATTTCTATTCCTTTTTATTTATCCCAGTCCAAAGCGCCACGTTTCCATACATAGAAAAATGCCATGAAGAAAATCGCCACGAAGGTAAGTACTGCCAGGAATCCTTCCATTCCGAATTCTCTAAAATTTACAGCATAAGGATAAAAGAATACGATTTCTATATCGAATAATACGAATAATACCGCAGTCAAAAAGTATTTAATGGAAAACGGTGTTCTTGCATTTCCTTCTACCGGGACTCCACATTCCCAGCTTTGGTTTTTCACAGAATTTCCTTTTTTCTGTTGCGGACCTAAAAAATGCGCTCCAAGCAAAGAAACCGCTACGAATGCTATCGCAACACCTGCCTGTAAAAGGATTGGAATATAACTTTCAGGTAAATTCATTTTTGCATTATTATCTCAATTTGCAAATTTACAGAATAAACAAGAAAGCATGAAATTAATAAGCTTAAAAGTGGGATGAAATTAGGGAAAAACGATAATTTAGAATCAATAAAAATAAGACTTATTTCTTCATTTTTTTTAACAGGGAATAGGCCAGAAACGAAATATATCCAAAAATCACACTTGCATAGATAATGTTGACAGCGGTATTGGTTCTGTCATCTGCAATCTGAAAGAACAGATTATAAGTGATATATCCGGCTACTAAAATCCCAAAAATAATAAGTTGTGGCTTCATGAAAAGAGTTATGAGTTTTGAGTTATAAATTATGAGTTTAGTTTAATTATGAATTTTTAGAGTTATTCTTAAAGTACTTAATAATTAAGTAGTCTGAATTTAATTCATAACTCATAATTTATAACTCATAACCAGTTAATTATCAATATTTAATGAATATGTTCTTCTTCTTTTATGGTTCACGGGATTGTAATCCTGCCAAAGAACCTGTACGCTTTTATTTTCTTCCAGTTCCGGGTTTGTTTCGGCAAAATCAATTCCCATACTTGTAAATCTCACGAAAATTTCTTTGAAAATAATCGCTGTCACGCCACGTCTTTGATACTCGGGGTGAATTCCTATTAAATAAAAATTAGCGCGGTCGTTTTTCTTGCTAGCCTGTAAAAAATGCCACCATCCGAATGGGAATAGTTTTCCTTTCGATTTCTGTAAAGCCTTTGAATATGAAGGCATTGTGATGGCGAAGGAAACCAATTCATTATTTTCATCAACCACACAAATCACATAGTTTTTGTTAATAAAAGGGAAATATTTTTCCTTGTAAGTCTTTATTTGTTCGTCAGAAATAGGGGTGTATGTAGAAAGATGCTTGTAAGTTTCATCCAATAGTTTAAACATAGGTTCCACAAAAGGCAAAATCTCTTCTTTTGATTTGAAAGGAAGAACCTTTAGTTTGTATTTCTGAGCAATTAATCCACTGAATTTCTCCACTTTTTCAGGTAAAACTTTTGGAAAATTCATTTCAAATTCTACCCATTCTTTTTCCTTGACCATACCGAGATCTTCAAGATGTTTTGGGTAATATTCATAATTGTAAATCCCAATCATAGTTGCCAGTTTATCAAAGCCCATGGTCAGCATTCCGGCTTTGTCGAGATTGGTAAAGCCCATTGGTCCCTCGATTTTATTAATGTCGTTCTCTTTGGCATAATCAATTGCTTTCTGAATTAAAGCTGAGGAGACCTCCTTGTCATCAATAAAATCAATCCACCCGAAACGAACTTTTTTAATGCCCAGTTCTTTTTCTTCTTTGTGATTGATGATCACAGCAATTCTTCCCACCACTTTATTGTCTTTTAAGGCAAGAAACTGCTTGGATTTTGAATACTGTAAAGCCGGATTTTCCTTTGCATCCCAAATTTTAAATTCGTCTTTAATAAAGGAAGGAACAAAATATGGATTATTCTTATAAAGATTCATCGGAAATTTTACGAATTCTTTCAACTGACCGGCAGTTTTTACTTCAATAACTGAGACTTTTGACATAGTGTTTTGGGGAGAATTAATGAGCAAATATAAATAATTTAAATGTAATACTTTGGCATAGTTTTTACATCGTTATTGTATAAATATAGATAGAAATGATGGGTTATTACATAATTATCGGAATTTCAATGTTGGTCAGCTGGTGGGTTTCATCAAGATTGAAGTCGAAATTTGAGTATTATTCCAAAGTGCACCTTAAAAACGGGCTTTCAGGAAAAGAAGTGGCAGAGAAAATGTTGAGAGATAACGGGATCAATGATGTCCAGGTGATTTCCGTTCCGGGACGATTAACAGATCACTATAATCCGGAAAATAAAACAGTAAATCTTTCAGAAGGAGTATATATGCAGAGAAATGCAGCAGCAGCGGCTGTTGCAGCTCACGAATGTGGTCATGCTGTACAGCATGCGGTGGGTTATTCAATGCTACAGTTGCGTTCAAAATTAGTGCCTGTTGTTAATATAAGTTCTAATTTAATGCAGTTCGTTCTTATTGCAGGTATTGCCATTATGGCAGCAACGAGATCAATAGAAGATCCTAACGGAAATACAACGGTATTAGCAATCGGGGTATTGATGTTTGCATTTACAACTCTTTTTGCCTTTGTCACACTTCCGGTGGAGTATGATGCGAGTAATAGAGCGATGAAATGGCTAAAAGACACAGGAACAGTGACTTCCGAAGAATATATCGGAGTTCAGGACAGCTTAAAATGGGCCGCCAGAACGTATGTGGTGGCAGCTATTGGTTCACTGGCACAACTTCTCTACTGGGGATCTTTATTACTTGGTAGTAGGAGGGATTAATATTAATTCAAAAAGAAACATATGCATCTTGGAAGTTTTCTGAGATGCTTTTTTATTTTAATGATAATAACTCTGTCAAATTTGATATTTTTGATGAAACATTACTAAAGTTTCGATGCACGAAAGAGAAATATCAGGAAAAAAACAAGTTGATTATTTAATAAAGATAATTGCTTTTTTCTGGTTGATAACTAAAGTTTGGAGTTACAAAACCTGGATTACGGAAAGGATATATCCGGTAATTCCGCCTTTGGATATTTTAAAAAATGTTCCCGATTTTTTGCATGTATTTTTATTTGGATGCTCTCTTTTGGCTTTGTTAATGATATTATTCAAAGAAAGCCGATTGCTTCTTGTATTTCTGTTTTTTTCTGAATTGTTGAGCTGCTTATTGGATACCGCAAGATGGCAGCCCTGGGAATATACATATATGTGCTTTATTTTAATTGTGATAGTTAATTTTCACAAGCCGAAAAATATAGTATTTCTAAGTCACTTATTTTTAGTTTCAATATATCTTTTTAGTGGCTTACATAAATTAAACAGAGACTTTCTTGTTGCAACATGGCTGAATATGGTTTTAACCAATTTTCTTGGTCTTCCAATGGTTTCTATTTTAAAGTATAAGCTCTTTTTTGTTGGTTTAATAATTCCTTTTGTTGAAATTCTTCTGGCAATATTGCTTTTCTCCTCAAAATCAAAAAGAAAAATCAGTTACCTTTTAATGTTGATTCACCTTGGTATTCTTGTTCTCATCGGGCCGTTTGGATTAGGCTACAATTCTGTGGTCTGGTTCTGGAATTTGGCTATGATTTTTATTTTAATGATTATTTATGTTCAACCGATTGAAGTGGTTAACAGAAATATGCTTGTTTCCCAACTCTATTGGTTTTTGCTTTGGTTTGTAATGCCGGTTTTCAGTCTTTTCGGAAGTTGGTATCAATATTTTTCCTTCAATTTATATTCTGGGAAAGGAGATCAGATGTATATCTGTATTTCCGGACATCAAAAAGAACTGAGTCCTTATTTTGAGACCAAAGGCAATTTTCACTGCAAAGGAACCGACTGTATCAATTTACAAAACTGGGCAATGAAAGAGATAAAATCTTCACCAATTCCTGAAATCGAAATTTATAAAAAGATCGGTGCTTATCTGAAGCACAAGTATCCCAATAATCAATTAAAAATAATCCTTTACAATGCCCATACTCAAAAAAGTGTGGAATTGTGATCTTTTAATTAAAACTAAATTCTACAAATTGCAGGTTCGTGAGGGATTCCACAATTTCGTCCTTATGTTTTATTTTTATTTTGGCTAAAATTGAAGCTTTTTCCTGCGAATCGAAGTTGATGATTTTCGCATCGTATTTTGAAAGTAAAGTGAAGATAATATTTTGTTGATTAAAATTAAACAGGATTTCAATCTCTGTTTCTAGTTCTTTGGTGATAATATTGGCTTCCTCCAACGTGATTTTTGCGGATTCCTTGTAAGCTTTTACCAAACCCGAAACTCCTAATTTTGTACCGCCATAATACCGGACTGAAATAACCAGGACATTGGTAATCTCATGCGCCAATAACTGATTGTAAATTGGTAAACCGGCACTTCCGGAAGGTTCTCCGTCATCGTTGGCGCGGTAGTTTTCTCCGTTTAATCCCATCCTAAAAGCATAGCAATGATGGGTCGCTTTTGGATGTTCGGACCTTACTTTTTCTAACGCTTTTTTTAGTTCTTCTTCATTATTCACCGGAAAGGCAAATCCTATAAACTTGCTTCCTTTTTCTTTTAATAAAGTGTTTTCAACGGGTTTTTCTATGGTTTTGTACTCGAACTGCATTATCCCTCTTTCTTATAAAATTGAATTAAATTATCTCTAAAATTTTCAATAGTATTTGGTGTAAAATCAAATTCCGGAGCTTTTGTACCATTTTCCAGTTTCAGGTTTTCATTTTTTATAACAATCGCTTCATCCCAAAGATTAGCATTGATAAATTCCTGCAAAGTAAAACGCCCGCCTTCAATAATCACCGACTGAATCTGTTCTTTATATAAAGCATTCATCAGATCAGGCAAGAAATTTTCCTTTTCTATTTTAATAAACTGAATATGACCAAAATCTTCTTCTTTAACGGAATTAAAAACCAAAGTTTTAGCTTCCTGATTATAAATTCTGAAATCCTGAGGAACTTTCAAGTCAAAATCAATTAAAATTCTTACTGGATTTGTGCCTTCAACATTTCTTACCGTTAGGCCCGGATTGTCATTCAGTGCAGTTTGTGTTCCGACTAAAATTGCGTGTTCATCGGCTCTCAACTGATGTACAAATTGATTTACAAGAGAATTTGAAATGGAAGTTGGCTTAAAATCTTTATCTAAAAAACCATCACCAGATTCCGCCCATTTCAAAATAATATATGGTCTTTTCTTTTCGTGATAGGTGAAAAATCTTTTATTTAATTCAATACATTCTTTTTCCAAAATTCCCGAAACAGCCTCAATTCCCGCATCCTGAATGATTTTTTTTCCCTTTCCGTTCACTTTGTCATGAGAATCCATCGCACCAATAACCACTTTTTTGAATCCTAGTTCTTTGATTTTTAAAGCGCACGGCGGTGTTTTTCCGTAATGAGCGCACGGCTCCAACGATACATAAATCGTAGATTCCGGAATAAGGCTTTTGTCTTTAACGGAATTGATCGCGTTTATTTCAGCATGATTTTCCCCGGCTTTGTGATGATAGCCTTCACCAATGATTTTTCCCTGATGAACGATCACACTTCCCACCAAAGGATTCGGGTAAGTTTTACCGATGGCTTTCTGAGCCAGCTCGATGCATCTTTTTATGTAAAATTCGTCTTGCATAGGTATGAAAAAAGCGAAGACAAATTACTTTGCTCCGCCTTTTTAGATTTTAAATTATCTTATTCTCCAGCGATGATGCTGTGAAGATTTTGTTTTAAAGTTTCCAGATGAGCCTTCTTTTCATCAATCATAATAAAGGTATCCCTTAACATCGGATTTTCTCTCGACGGTTTGTTGAAGAACGCCAGGTTGTTTTCCAGTTTTACGATTTCAGCTTCAAGGTCAGAAATCTGGCTCTTGATTTTTCTTGCCTTATCTGTTAATTGATTTTCAGAAAGACCTTCCTCTTTTAATTCTAACTCGTTGATTTTGTTTAATTTCAATTTTTCTCTCAACGTTTTGTTGAATTCCGTATTGATTGCAATTTTATCTCTCGGAACTTTTCCTATATTATTCCATGCCGTTTTGATAGCTTCGATTCTTTCGATGCTGCCTTCTTCATCGGTAACGGTTTTCAGGTCATCAAGAAGAGCTCTTTTCTGCTTGAAGTTTTCTTTCCAGTTATCTGTAGAAGTATTGCTTTTTTCTCTGTAATTATTGAAGAAAGCGTTGCAGGCGTCACGGAACTCGTCCCAGATTTTATTCGTCATGCTTTTTGGAACATGCCCGATTTTTTTCCAGTCTTCCTGAAGCTTTTTGAACAACGGAACGGAAATATCCCACTCCTCATTGCTTTGGTTATCTTTTGCGGTTTGGATTAATTTTAATTTTTCTTCCAAATTCGTTTGTTGAGAACCTTTTAAAGATTTGTAATACGTATTTTTAGTAGTATTAAAACCTCTCAGGGTTGTCTTGAATTCATTCCAGTTCTGGTTGGAAAGTTTTCTTGGAACACTTCCTGTTTTCAGGAATTCAGAACGGAGGTCTTCCACTCTTCTGATGGCGTTTTGCCAATAATTATGGTTTGGCGTTTCAGAAGGTTCAGAAAGTTTTTTTATTTCAGCAATAATCTGATTTTTCTTTTCCAGATTGGCGTTTTGCTCAGTTTCAATGGCAGCAGAAAGTTCAGATTTTCTTTCATGAATTTTATTGGAAATTTCTTTGAATTCTTCCCATGTTTTTTCACGAAACTCTTCTGCTACAGGTTCTGCTTCTTCTTTCCAAAGCTTATGCAGATATTGTAATTCGTTTAATGCTTTTTGAATAACGGGTTCATTTTCAAGCTCTTTTGCTCTTTCAATGATATGCTGTCTTTTTTCAAGATTATGGCTGTATTCTTGTTCAAGAAATTCTTTATTTAAATCCAACATCTGATAAAACTGATTTAGATGGTGAAAATAATTATTGTTAAGAATCCTGAATTCAGATTTAGGAACCTGCCCCGCATGTGACCATTCTTCTTTGATCTCACGGATGGATTTGAAAAGATTGGTTCCGGGCTCAGAATTTGTATAAAGATTTTTAAGCCTTTCTATAATGCTTTTTCGGTGTTCAAGGTTTTTCTTTTGCTCTTCTTCCTGACCTTTTTGGAAGGTATCATATTTTTCCCTGAAAATATTCACCAGTGCCGAAAGTTTTGCTTGTGACGGATGCTCGTAGCTGAAGTTCTCAGGGGCATTCCCGGCTTCTGCATATTCGTGCTTTTTGTCTTCTACCTCATCATGAATGTAATGACTTGCTTTTTCTTTAAGCTGATTAAATTTTTTAGAATTTTCACCTGCATCCGGTGCATTGATGATTTTTTCCATTTCCTTCAGGGCATCAGCCAGGGAAATTTCTTCATCTTCATGCTCTTCTTCGTGCTCAGCTTCATTTTCATGAGGTGTTTCATCGTGAGGTACAGTGTTTTCCGATGCTTCTTCATGAGATACTTCGTGAGAATTTTTCTTTTCTTCGTTTTCAGAAAGGTTGTTTTCTGTAGTCATAGCAAATCTTTTATGAGTGGCGTTTAATATCGTTTAAATATAGCAAAAATGCCAATTAAAGTACTAATTTATGTTATTTTTTTTGAAAATTCCAAATTTCCCAGGCTTTTTCTGCTTGTTGTTCCAGCATGTAATATCCATTCACTGTTTTTGCTCCTTTTTCGGCTGCGTTGATGATAAAACGGGTATAATTTGGATTGTAAATTAAGTCAATAATAAGGTGATCTTGTGAAACTCCGTCAAAAGGAAAGTTCAGGCAATCGTCCACATTCGGGAAAGTGCCTACGGGAGTACATTGGACGATGATTTTATGTTTTTCAACCGTTTCTTTATTTAAATTTTCGAAATTAATTTCAGTGTTTCTTGAAACCACAACTGAAGGAATTCCATATTTATCCAAGACGTATTTTACAGCTTTTGCAGCACCGCCGTTTCCTAAGATTAGAGCAGAATTTTGATGGTTTTTTTTATGAAGAAGAAGTGTCTTTTCAAATCCATAAGCATCGGTGTTATAACCTTTTTTTCTTCCGTCCTCAATTAAAACACAGTTCACAGCTCCGATTTTTTCAGCTTCATCACTTAATTCATCAAGGTAATCAATGATTTTTTCCTTGTAGGGAATTGTCACATTAAAGCCTAAAAGATCAGCTGTGGAAAACAGGTTTTCAACTTCATTAATTTCACTGAGATCAAAAATATTGTAGGAATAGCCCTTCAACATTAGCTTGTGAAATTTGTCTTCAAAGAATTTTTTTGAAAAGGAATAAGAAATATTTCTTCCTATTAAGCCTAATTTTTTGTTGGAATCCATATAATCAAAAATAAAAAAAAGACCGGACAAACCGGTCTTCAATTTAAAATATTTTTTACTTATTATTCTACGATGAATTTTGTAGAGAAGGCATCCGTTTTCAGAATATAATTTCCTTTTACCAAGCCTTTAAGATTGATTTTATTTGAATTTTTGAAAGGATTTTCAAGAGTTTCAATTAATTTTCCCGATAGATCGTAAATCTGAGCTTGGGAAATTTTGTTTAAGTTTTCACCTTTTACAAATAACTCGTTGTTCTTCACAGGATTCGGATAAACACCGTAAGATTTCTCTTTTGCAGTTTCAACAGTTCCCAATGTATTGTTATAGCATGTCCAGCTTAGATCATCGATCGCTACTCTTGGTCCACTTGCCGGATTTGTGATTTTAATTATTACATTTCCAGCTATATTAATATTATTAATAGTTGTTGTAGTTGTAGCTTGCAACGTAGAGCTGTAAGGAATTGTACCTACCTGTACGCCATTTACTTCAACATTTAAAACACCCGCACCGCTCCCGAATTTTAAGGAAGTTGTTACAGTAAGACTCTGGATACCTCCTGAAACTGAAGAACTTGTCAAGCTTCCAACTCTTAGAGTGATGGCTTTATTATTAATAGTCTGATCTGTTCTTGCATCAGTTGCATTCCATGTAATTCCTGCATTAGTCCAGGTTCTTAATGCATAGCCGTTTCCACCGTCAGGGATTGCTTCAAAATCTTCTGTTCCACAAGTTCCGCCAGTTTGGCCTCCTGCAAGAGTTGTTCCTGATGCAGTATTGCTTACGACAGAAGAATTTCCGGCTGCATCTTTAGCAATAATATAAAAATTGTAAGTTGTAGATGGATTTAATCCTGAAACAGTTGCAGTAGTTCCGGATACTGTGGCGTATAAAGCTCCGTTTACGTAAATTTCATAACCTATAACTCCAATATTATCTGTTGCTGCCGTCCAGCTTAATGAAATTGAATTGGAGGTAGGCGTGTTTGTTGCTAAATTGGTAGCGGCAGTCGGAGCCTGAGTATCTGCAACCGGTGTTCCCCAGATTTGGTTTACATATTCCGGATGATCGATAAATGGGTTTCTATTCCCCTGAAAAGTATATGAAGCATTATTTCTTGCGATTTCAACAGGTGAAACCGGATCTGCAGCGCTCCAGGCTAATAACTGGTTGAGTTCCCAGGTTTGTAAACCAGGAAAAGCTGAACCTCCAAGCATATCTCCGGAAGTGAAACCTCCAAGTTGGGTTTCGTATCTTGTTACAAAATAAAAGATCATTCTGGCAACATCACCTTTAAAAGCATCAATTGGCTCGAAAACAGTTCCTGAATATCCGGAAGATGCGGAAGTTCCTAATTTTGAACCATTTGAAGAAGTATAAGAAGCGGTTCCTACTTTCCCAAAAGGGTAATTGGACCTTTTGTTATTGACCCATCCGTCTGTCGGACGAATGAAATGGATATCTGATACCATTGGGCTAGCTTCATTAAATAAACTCTGCGGAACAATGTGTTCTCTATTATAACAATCTGATTCACTGTTATAAGAGCCACATTGACCTGTTCCTACATTGTAATTGTAAGGGTCGGCTCCAGTTGGATTTTCAGAATAAATATCTAAAATGGTATTGTCATTTTCGTAAAAATTATCAAGATCGGTAGTTTGGTAGGCAATCCATAGACCGCCATATCCATGATCAACGTGACCATTGGTAATAATTTGTTTAAGTTTAGTTTTTAAAGCAGCTCCGGAAAGGCCTGCCGTACCATCGTAATATCCCGTAGGAATTTGAGCAAATGCACTGATAAAGGCAAATGTCAGTAAGAAAGAGAGTAAAGTTCGTTTCATCTTTAAAAATTGGGCGGTAAAGGTACAAAAAATTAGAAGCTTAATACGTTAATTTTTAGTAATATACTCCTTACTTATTTTTGAAAATACCCAAGAAATAACAGAGCCAAATAGAAGAGCTGTCAATGCAACAATAAAATAGTTTTTGCCTACAATTTTTACAGGAAAAGGTAATGTTTCGTTTGCTTTGAAAAACTCTGAATATTGCTGGAAATAGCAAAGTGCTGTCCCGAGAATTAAGCCGGTAATAATTCCTGAAACTACAATAAGAATCCCGGTATATAAATAAATCTGTCTTAAATGACTCAAAGGAAATCCAAGCGAAATTAAAGATCTTGCCTGTTCTTTCTTATCCAATTGCAAAATAATAATCGCACCCGCCAGATTAAAGGTAGTAATGAAAATTACCAAAGCAAAAATTAAATAAATGAATAATTTTTCTGTATTAATCATTTTCCAAAACGCAGCGTTTTCTTCTTCTTTGGTTTTAATTTCAATATTTTTTCCCAATGAAGAAAGCAGCTGTTTTTTTACATCATCTGTATGCTCTGGTTTTTTTAATTTGACAACGATCTGATAGGCAGAGTGTTTTGGTAAATCCAGTAATTCTTCCGTCAGCTCAATCGGGGAAATAATATAATTGTCCAGCTGATCTTTTCCGGGAAAAACTCCGGTTACCAGAATATCTTTTTTATTATAAATATCTTCTTCCTTATTAATGATTCCAGTTCCAGGTTTGGGCATAAAAATCGTTGAATAATCTGTACTGGAAGGTACAGGAATGGATAATCTGTTATCCAAAGAGTTCTCCATCAGCACTTCATTGGAATATTTGAAGCTGGGATAAGCTCCATAAAAAACATCCGCATCAATAGGATTTACCTTTGTATAAGCAGAATCAACACCTCTTAAATAAGCAATATCACCCTTCCCGTTGTAATTGATGTAAACTTTTTCTTCAATTACCCTTGAAAAATGACTGATTTCTTTATTGCTTTTTAAAACAGCATTGATTTTATTAAAATCTTTTAAAGCTTTTCCGGCAGTGCTTTTTATGGTAAGATCAGCATGCAGATTGGATATCAGGTCTTTATTAAGATCTTCAAGCCCCGAAAAAACAGAAATAATCACGAACATTGCAGTAACGGCAACCGTCATGGCTCCAACAGCCAGCCACGTAATAAACGTAACGGCAGTACTACCTTTTTTGGCTAAAAGGTACCTTGAAGCTATATAAAATGCAATGTTTTTCAAGTTTTATAAAATAGGATTGTCACCTTCACCTCTTAATTCTCGTTCCAGTTTTTCCACATCATCAAGAGCAGTATCCAAGTAAAAATTAAGGTTAGGAATTACACGGACCTGTTTTGCCATTTTCTGACCGATGAAATTTCTATATTGAGCTTTGTTTTCTTCTATTTCTTTCATCACAGCTTGACGGTGTTCCTGTGGAAATATACTTAAATAAATTTTGGCAATACTAAGATCGGCAGTTACCTTCACATCAGAAACTGATACTAAAATGCTTTGCTTGCTTTCTGCAGCCTGTTTGCGGAAAAGTTCTGCGAAGTCTTCCTGTATAATCTGTGCTACTTTTCTTTGTCTGTTACTTTCCATAATTTATGCAAATTTACTACTTTTGTTTGAATTGATACTTTGAAATTTGTTGTTGTATCAAATTTAAGACTTAAATTATTTTAATTATTTATGAAATTAGAACATATCGGTATTGCCGTAAAATCTTTAGGAGTCTCTGACGAACTTTTTACCAAGCTTTTAGGCAAAGAATCTTATAAAAAAGAATCTGTGGAAAGAGAAGGTGTAATAACTTCATTTTATGCAGCAGGAGAAAGTAAAATCGAACTTCTTGAAGCAAGTAAAGAAGAAAGTCCGATTTCAAAATTTATTGATAAAAAGGGTGAAGGTATTCATCATTTGGCTTTTGGAGTCGAAAATATCTTTGAAGAGATTGAAAGATTAAAAAATGAAGGATTCCAATTTATTTCCGATGAGCCGAAAGAAGGTGCTGATAACAAATTAGTTGTCTTCCTGCATCCGAAATCCACGAACGGAGTATTGGTAGAGCTTTGTCAAGAAAAGCAATAAAAAGTTTTGTCGTGAAATAAATTTTGCTATTTTTGCAATCACAAAATTTAACCAAGTTTTGAGGTCCTATAGCTCAGTTGGTTAGAGCACCTGACTCATAATCAGGTGGTCCCTGGTTCGAGCCCAGGTGGGACCACTTTTTAAATCAAGCACTTACGGGAAAGTAGGTGCTTTTGTTTTGTAATGGGTCAAGGTATAGGTCAAGTTTAAAAGTAAACGCAAGTAAGCTGAATAATCTTTATTTAACTTCGGAAATAATGTCCGTTACTTTCAAAATAATCACACATTATATTTCTTGCTGTACTTTCCCAATCAATAAAAATATAGTTGGGCAAACTTTCAGGAATACTTTCTTCTAAAATATACTGTGCAAATGTTTCATCGTCTGAATATTCACCAATATAATAATTTATTACACCATCATAAACACTTTGAAAATCCATTTTTCCAATACAATCTACATAAGCCTCAAAAATTTCAAGTTCATAGTTAGAATCATTTATTTGCTCTGCTATTTCAAATATTTCATTGGATAAATAACTTTCTGCAATTAATCCTAGCTTTTCAAAAAAAGAAAAGTTTTCATAATCTTGAAACATAAATTCTGGATTGTGTTCGTCCTGGTGAAGTTCTTTCATTGCTTCTAATAGCTCGTCATAGTCTAAATAATCCGAAAGATTGAGCCATTTTCCGTAAAGGTTTCTGCTGTTGTACTTCTGATAGGTTCCTACATAGATACTGCAAGAATCAAGACAATTTGTTAAATTTGTCATGTTGATAAGTTTTAAGTTGGTTTTAAAATTTATTGACTTGCCTAGCAGTACGCCAATACTTCTAGGCATTTTTTATATATATTGTGAAAATCTATGTAGAAAAAAGAACCTGGAATAGTTCTTTGCCATATTAATAAAGTCAATATTCATGCCAACTGACAGAGGTTTTAATCTAAAAATTAAAGTTTTTAAAATATTTTTAAGTACAAACCGCAACAAACGAAAACTGTCAAAAAAAGATCAATAAGACATATAGTTTGAATAGTATAGCCAGTAGAAAATGTAAGTGGAAAATAAAAACAGATCTACAAAAATCAAATAAAGTAAAACTTACTTTTGAGAAAAGGTGTGACAGTTAGTAGGGGCTACCCAAAAAAGAACTTTGGAAGGGGTGCTGAATAGAGGTAGTAGATAGCCTCCGTACACTCAAAATATTTTTTGGTGTTAAATTGTTGTAAATTCTACTATAAAGGCTTGTTTAATTTTTGAGAAAGATTTGGTGGGGTGTTTTTGTGGAAGGGGAATCACCATTGTGCTTTTTCACCCAAATAAAAATAGAATATAATTTTAACTGATTAATTCACCTTAAAAAATCCATTTACAATAATTATTTAAGCAATATTTTAGCAAACCAAAAGAAGATTAAGTTGTATCATATATTTGTTTCCAATAAAAAAAAATAATATGTCAATAAAAAGAAACAAAGCTAGAAAATCTAAGTTGGATTTAGTTGCATCCATGATTGAGGAAAGAAACATTAAATGGTCACATAGAAATGCAGGTAGATATTTCATATTTGAGATACAAGATGCAGAAATTCATGTTTCACATGATGAAATCAAAATGATTAAAAACGGGATAGTAATTTCATATTTTGATGATCGTTTTGATAATGTTTTAAGCAAATTAGAAAAGCCTCTTAATTGAGGCTTCATTATTTGAAATTAATTGATTCAGAATAAAACTTTATTAGACCAGATTATTAATTATTTCCATTCCCGTATACTCGAAAAATTCTACATTATCTTCGGTAGAAATTTGAAATGTCAATGTTAGATTTTCATTAATAAATTCCTCTTTTAGCTCAATCTCCCCAATTCTTGTATACGTTTTTGGCAGTATGGGAATTCTCTCAGTATTAATTGTAAATGTTTCCGCTCCAAGTGATATTTCTCTTTCTATAGTATTTGAAAAAGGTATTTGAAAATCCTTATCGTTTGAAACTTTTGGTTTTATAATAAATTTCGATGAATCCTTTTTACCATTTACAAAACAATCAAGATATTGAATTATTTTGTTACCCGTATTTTCAATATAAATTCCTATTACAATTTTGGGTGTTAACATTTTTAACAGAAATTTTTTTGGAGTATTAGCCTTAAACACTAAATTAACTTGTGTTTTTGATGTTCGGTTAATAATATCTTTTATCTCCCAATCATCCATTGCAATTGATTGAAAATTATATCTTCTATAATATCTTTTATCACTCATTTGATGCGCTGTGTTACCTTTTGGAATTTCAACTACATAAACAAGTTTATTTTTGTCTTTTTCTTCTACTTGAATAGGAGTAATAACAATATTATGCACTTTAGGTGAAATAGTACTATTTATTATTTGCTCTAACCATTCTTTTGTATATTCGTTTCCATCAATTGGATCAATTTTTTCAGGAAGATGTTTTTTATTGGGATCATCAAATTCTTTTATACCATAAATTATTACCCCTCCATCAGAATTTGCAAAAGCACTTACATCTTTAGAAATTTCATTCTTTTTATCATTCTTTCTAGAAATTGAGCCAGAAGCTTTATAGTCAAGGTGTAAATTTTCTTCAACTCCTTCTTTTATAAAAGTATTAAGCTTATCTAATGTCCACATAACTATATAATACAACTATTAAATTTCATTAATAACAACTATGATAAATTATTCAAAATATTTTATTACATGAAAAAATGAATTATATTTTTGTGAGTAATAAACCTATTTTTTCAGTTCCTTCGTTAATATCTAAAAGTAATGTAAATTGACCTTTTTTCCAAAATCTGCCATTCCAATCCGATCTTTTTAGTTCTTTTCTTTCAACGTCCCAATTAAATTCTCCATTTCCATTATCATCCACACCGAAAATTTTATAGCAATTATTTACAATTATTTCGGTTTCCCTGTAAAAATTAAAAAAAGAATAATTTAACCTTTGTTTGTATAAATAAATATAAGTAATATCATTTTCAAGCATAATATCATTTTCAAGCATTTGATCTATTTTATTAAAATGCCCTAAATAAATATGATTTGGTTTTATTTCTATGGTAACACGATTATATTTAAGTGATTTTTTTGTATTTGTTATAATTGCGTTTTCTAAATCATTAGTCAATAGAGAAATAAAATTAGAATAACTTTTTTCTGAGCTGTAAATTACAAATGAGAATGAACTAATAAATTCATCAATATGCAATACAACAGTATCAATTCCTAATAATTTATAAAGTGCTTTTGTTTTCTTTAAAAAGCCATTGTCGTCTGAAACAACATAATCACAGTATGCGCCATAAAAACTATGTAAGCCATCGTTGAGAACATTTCTGTATTTTACTGATTTTGAAGGCTCTTTGCTAATACCAAGTATATCTAGAGAAAAATATGCATTATTAAAAAAATCATATCTGGAAACTTCTTTATCTCCATTAGGATTTAAATTGTTATTTACAAATTCAACAAAACTTTTCTTCAAAACGGAATTTTTCATATCATCATTAAAATCTAAGCTATTATAATCTAATGTGAATTTTCCATTATTGATATATTTATCCGTTATATTTCTTAATCCCTTATATACACTTTTATCTTCTTCCATTAATTTATGTGTTTCTACAAATTTTTGAGCCATTTCAAAAACATTCATCGGCTCTGAATTAAAGGGGATTATTTTTTTTAAGGGATCTGATATTTCTTCAGATACATCATCAAGTTTCATAAAATTGAAATCAAATTTAAAATTTTGCAAAAAATTCTTTGCTGTTTCAAACTGCTCAATTTGTTCATTACTTAAAAGACTGTAATCAATATCATCAAAAATAGTTGTAAAATCTATAATTTCCTCTTTAGTATTTTCAATGTCCTTAAATGCAGCTATTGGTTTAGCAAGATAACAGAATGCATCTTTACTAGAAGAATCATACTGTAGATAGTTATCATCAACAATTTTTTCCATGAACTCAAGTTCTTTATATTTTATGTCAGTTTTGTCATTTTTTAAATCCTGTAAATGAGCATGAGAATAACAATAAATATGATTGCTTTTTGAGCTTATTATTTTTTGTAACAAATTAATATATGGTACTTTTTCTCCTTTGAATAAATGACTAAAAATTTGTTTATCTAGATAAATTCTCATTTCTGTTATTTAAATATTTACAGTTATTAATTGTGCCAAAATATTATTTAGACAACCTTGATCGATATAGTTTTCTGTTTTATGCAATTTACCACTTTTTAAAAGGTGAAAAATTGTATTCTTTGTATTTAATAAATATTTTAGATTTAACGTATTATGTGATAATTTTTTTGAATAAATCTGTTTTTATCCTTTATATAATCACTGTAACTAATTATTTCATCAACTAACCCCGTAAGAGCTAATATAAATAATATGGGAAAGACAGGAATCAATAAGATACACCACCAATACTTTTTCAAAACTGCATTTGAAGGATTTTCGGGAATTGGTGGTAATGATCTTTTTAATTGTAGATATTCATTTTCAGAAACTGGTTTGTAGGGTTTTGTAAAATAGTACCTATACTGTTTAACTTGATGAATTGCCATAATTATACTATTTTACTTAGAAACTGTATCAAAAGGATTTTCATTTGCACCCATAAAAACACTGCCCATTCGTTTATATTTCATTGGCTTTCCTGCTACGCAAACGGAATACATTCCATTACCCAACTGTTCTGAGATTCTAAGAAAAACCACATCTTTCTCGTCACAATCATTTTCAACTGCAATGTGTTTTCTTAGATCATTAATTGTTGCATTAACTCTTTTTAAACTGGATTGTAGCCTTTTTTCAGGTTTGGGCTCTTGATAGTCTTTAGGCAAATCACACTTGTCTGTTTGTTGTGCAAGAGTCATTGTTGAAACGACTATTACTACTGCTGTTAAAAACTTTTTCATGATAATATTATTGTTTAGTTAAATAAAATGCACCCACTGTCGAAACATAAGGATAATTCACCCACTCAATTGTGGTAGAATTGATCTTTTTGAATTTGTATTCTGCGTTTGCAGAACCTGATTTAATTGTAAATTCATAAACAGTTTCGGAAATAATTTCGGAAACATTGGAAGAAGCTCCTAAATTTGCACTTTGTTGTAATATTGATTTGTAGCTTGTTTCGATACTTCCTGCAATAGTATAAAAATCATCATTAGTGAACTTATACAATGCCGTTCCGTCTTTTTGCCATTTTCCCTGAATCCATGTTGGAGGGTGAAAATACTGTGTTGTTACTGGATTGTTTGTTGTTTGTGTGTTGTCATCATCGTGATTTGAACAACTAATGAATGATAATGCTGTAAAAACTGTGAATAATAGTTTTTTCATAAGATGAATTTATTAACCCACCTGAACTCTAAGTAGAAATATTAATTTAAAAAAGAAAAAGGCATGAGTTCGTAGTTCTTACCTATCAGTTGAAGTTCTGGTAAACTTTGAAGTATAAGTAAGCGAATCTCATGCCCATATAGGACATGAGCATTCAACTTGCTTATTCTGTACTTCAAATGAATTTACCAGATTCCAACTGACAGAATAATAGCTAATGCTTTATATTTTTTCGATAAAACTTGAATTACAAAGATATAAATTTTTGTAATCTGTGCTTAATAAGCAAAAATTGTTCCTAAAATATTGGTTTAATATAAAGGAAATTTTTTATACATCTTCATCCATAAAATTTATAAAATTCACACCTAACATATTCTCCATTTGTTTTCTAATTTGACTAACAGTTGTTCTTTTCCCAAACATTGATTTTTGTTCTAAAACACGTTTTAAATTAGGAAACTTGATAATATAAATATTTAATAATTGTGCTATATCTTCGATTGTTAATATTTCAGAAAAATCATCTATATTTTCATATTCACAATCTCTAAGTTTTTCAAATATTCTTCTTAATTCTTTTTCACTCAAGTTTTTGTTTTCTTCGTTACATTTAACCAAGTATAAAAATATTACTAAACAAGTTAGTTTTTCCTCTAATCTTGACTCTATAATCGACATTACATCAGTCATAGAAAAACTTTCTAGGTTATAATTAAATTCTTCATATTTAGTCCAACTCATTAATTCAACACATACATTTATGATATTTTTTAGCTCTTTAAATTGTATGTGCCGAAAACTAAAAAGTATTGCTTGACGTAACTCCAAAGTGATCTCAGATCTAATTAAATCAACCAATATTTCTGAAACTTCTTTTTCTACTTCAGAACTCATTTCTTTCAGTTCAAGCGTTGATCGAAATTTATCTGATTTCTTTTTTTCGGTATTGTTAGGATCGAGAAGATAATTTTTTAAATGTTGTAAGTCGGTTTTCAAAACCATTTGTAAAGGTCTTGATTTAAAAAATGATTTTGATTGCTTATCAATATCTTTAGAAAATACAGATTCATTAAGCTGAGTAATAAAATTTTCAAGCTGATCCTTTGAATCTAAAACAATTGTTTCAATATTTTTTTTAGCTAATTCTTTTGATCTATTTAAATTAAATCTTTCCTTAAAAGAAATTATGTAAGATTGAGGTAATAATTCTGTACCATACAATTCCTTATGTTTGTTAAAGATGAAATCTATATTTTCATCAGAAAAGCTATATCCCATAAATAATACTTTCTTTCCTAATAAATGAGCCCTAAAAAGAATATCAAAAGGATGTTGTATTTCTAACCTTTTTTGATAATCATTACGAGTAAAAACTATATTTTCAGGATTAGAAAAATCTCCATGAAATTTTACTATGACATTAGAATAATGAGGTGTTTCAGTAATATCAATTAATGAAGATATTTTTTTGTATTTCCTAGAAATGTTTTTTGATGCAACTTCTATAGCATTATCCCAATTCGTTGTATAAATAATGGGAGGATTCATTGCTAATATTTGATAATGAAGCCTTAAATCTTTATCTAGAAATTCAGTTTTTCCAGTTTCAGTAAAAAGTTTTTGTATTAATTTTTCCCTTCCAAATTTATCTTCATATTCCTGAGCAACATCTAAATAGTCTTGTGTATCTGTTTTTAATTCTTGTTTTAGTTCATTAATTAATTCACCCCAAGTTTTAATTCCGAAGTTAGCACTCATCCCAGAACCAAAGAAAGGAATTACTTTAAATTCTGCAATTCCCTCTATTATTTCTTCAATAATCTTCTTATTGTTATTATTAATTTCCATTTTAATTAAGAATTAATTTAATAATATATTTAGTTTATTTATATACTTTCTAGCATATTAAATGCCTTTAAGTTTTCAATATCAATTTTTAATAAATCTTTTGTTTCAAAGGGAATCAGCTTTTTTCTTAAATCAGCTTTGTTTTTGAATAACCTTCCAATCTGATATGTTTTTTCAATATAATCAGTTGTATCAATGGTTAAATCTTTACTTCCAAATGATTTATCATAAGTAAGAGCTTTGATTTTCTTACAATTAGGATTATTAAAGATTGAACTTAACATTGTTTTATCAGACATTCCGCATGAGTGCCCCATAATGTAAACCTCAAATTCATCAGAATCAATAAACTTTAAAAAATTTTCATAATTGTTTGTTCTTAAATACCAATAAGTTTTTACATATTTCAGACATTCATCATATTTTTCTAATACTTCAAAATTAGTTTCTTCTTCATCACCATATCCGAAGATCATAGGATTATTAATATTATTTAATTTCCCATGAATGTATATAACATCAGTATTTGGAACGGTTTTTTGAATTTCTTTTATATAGCTTTCAATAGTAGATGTATAATTAAAATTTAAAAACAAAATACTATTGGGTTTAGGTTTTTTTACAGTTTTAGTTGTGTTGTTCTTAGGTGTATCACCAGTAACAGTAATACTAAAGCCCTTTTGTACTTTTGGAGCAGCATTATGCTCTATTGGCTCTAGCAATTGGTTTATCAATTTACTTTTTGAAACATCATATTTATTAGATAAATATTCTTCCTCGATCCTTACTAGATAATTATACAATAAGTTTTGAAGAAGTTGAAAGCTATCATTTAGTTCTACAATTTCTTTCTCTTTATTCTCTGATGAAAATTCACAAAGAATTTTATAATATTCATTTTCAATATCAACCCAATTGTATTCTTTACATGAAGATAAAAGTATGGACATTATACGACTTTTTATCTTTAGAGTATATTCATATTGTGGAGTTTGTTCTCTGTAATCATTGGTCGGAATATTTCCAATAAAAACACTCATGCCACTTTCTTGCTCAATATAATCATAAAAATTTTTCAATTCCCAACTACTTATATATGGGTTAGTGTTCAATTGTCTATTAAAATAGTTATTCTTTCTTATTTTTAAAAATTGATCTTCATATACAGCATTATCTCTTGCTGAACTGAAAGCATTTTTTAAATAATCAAGTATAAAATCTTTATAAGAGGTTTTGATTTTATGTGCAATATCGAAACCATTGCCAATTAGTATAAGTCTATTCATATTTTGTATTTATACAAAGATAAATTAAACTGTTAAAATTATTTCTTATCAACATCAAAGTTGTGGCATATTTGGAAAAATTATTAAAACACCATATTCAAAAAAATATTATTGACATTATTTCTAATTTTCTTTGTCTTTCTTTTTCACAAGCGTGATACCTTAAAAATAATTAGCAAAACAAGAAAATTGAGTTATTAAATAAAAAAGTAGATCCTTTAATTTTACATTAAATGGTTTTATATTATTTGTAACTGGTACTTTTTATCTTGCAGTTATGAAAACATAATCAAATGGAATCCGATTAAGATAAAACTCGAAAAACAAACCCTGAAAATGTATATTTTACAATCTTTTGACGAAGGTAAAAGACTAATGAGCCGATGGGGGATTATGTCATATCAAATCAAGCCAAAATAGATGCACTAATGTCTGTACAAAAATCCAAATTTGGAATTTTGATTTTATAACTCACAAGATTCCAACCAAAAATTTTATATATTTATTTTTACAATATACTAAAACCATGATAACCGAAATTAAATTAAATAATGTTGCAACTTATAAAAAGGAAACAATTATTCCTGATTTAAATAAAGTTAATTTTTTCTTTGGAAATAATGGCACAGGAAAATCGAGTATAGGAAAATACTTATATGAACTTAGTCTTAATGAAAAAGATATAAATTCTAGTTTCAACTTATGTAGTCAAACTGGATATGATCTAAATATTCACGAAATATTAGTTTTTAATAATCAATTTGTAGAAAGAAATTTTATACAAAAAAATGTTCAAAAAGGAATATTTTCTTTAAATGAAACCAATCAAAAAATTGATGATCTGATTAATGAAGAGCAAAGGAAAGTAAATCTAAACGAGGAATATATTACATCGAAAATTATTTTTGAAAAAAATAGGATAATCAAAAATAGAGAGAATGACTATAACTCCCTGAAAAACTATTGCTTTAATGAGAGAAAGTCAACGATTAGTTCATTTTTTAAGATAAAAGAAAGTTTCCCGAACAAACAGACTCAAAATAATTTCAATAAGATTAAATCTATGCTAATTACTGTAGAAAATAATGAGGAAATCACATTAGAATATCTTTCTACTAATTACAAAAAACTATATGATTCTAATTTACAAAATATACCAGTAAATATTTCTTCCAAAACATATAAGAAAATCAGAGTTTTAGAAAATGAATTATACAATTTATTGAACGAAGTAATTGTAGGAAATAAAGATATAGATATTGCTAAACTGATTGATGACCTAGAAATTAGTAGCTGGGTTGAAGAAGGAATCACATTTTTGAAAAAAAATGCAGATTTGCAAGTTTGCCCTTTCTGCCAAAAGCAAACTGTAGATAAAAATCTTATTTTAAAATTTGAAAACTATTTTGATGAAACTTATAAAACAAAATTAGAAAAAATAGAATATTTAAAAAATGTTTATAAAAGTAAAACAAATGATATTCTCGTAGAAATTAAAAATACCTCACAGTATTTGAATCCAAGTAATACTATCAGCACTTTATATGAGAATTTAAAGAGTCTTTTTGACGATAATATAAATATTATTGAAAGTAAAATCAAAGCTTCAAATGAGAGAAAAGAATTAAAATCTCTACTTAGTTTTAAAAGTAGTATCACAGCTATTAATAAGATAATACATACTAATAATCAAGAATTTAAAGATATTGATGCTAATAGAAATGACTTTCAAGAAAATATATGGAAGCATTTAGCTCAGAAATGTGGTAACAGAATAAATCATTATTTTGAGCAAGAAAAAAGGTATATTGAAGATTTCTTTTTCAATATAGATATTGAAAATTATATCAAAGATCTTATTAAGCAATCAAATTTGCAAATAGCGGAATGGAAAGGAAAAACAGTAACTACAACCGATGCAATAAATAATATTAATAAAATATTGAGTTATAGTGGATTTGATAACTTTTTTTTGAAAGAAATACACCAAGAAAATAATATATCACAGTATATCTTACAAAGAACTGATAATGATTTAGGTAACATTTTCTTAACATTAAGCGAAGGAGAAAAAAATTTCATAGCTTTTCTTTACTTTTATCAGTTATGCTTAGGGACAGATAATCAAAACACTTCTTCAAAAAAGAAAATTATTATAATTGATGATCCAGTTTCAAGTTTAGACAGCCAAGTTTTGTTTATAGTTACAACATTAATACATCAATTAATTGAAAAAAAAGGTCTTAGACCAGATCATAAAGATTTAAAGAATCCCAATATAGCTCAAGTCTTTATATTAACACATAACATCTATTTTCATAAAGAAGTTTCATTAGATAATAGACCAATATGTCATGAGAAAGCTTTTTATTATATTACAAAAGAAAATGGAAATAGTATTATAGAGCATCAAGGAAAAATTAATAAAATTTTAAATGATTATTCATTATTGTGGAGTTCCTTAGTAAAATTAAAAAATAGTAATGATGCTTCTTTAAATATAGCTACAAGTAATATTATGAGAAGAATTTTGGAAAGCTATGTCAACTTTACAAAAATAGGAAAAGACAGTTGGGGAGCATTAGCAAACGTTTCTGTTGAGGATCCGAAATATATAATATGCAGTGCATTAATTTCCGAAATCAATGATGGCAGCCACAAAACGTCTCCTTTGGATGAAATGTATTTTCAAAGAATAATTAACACAACACCTCAAAACCTATTTGAATCATTTGAACTTATTTTTAAAGAATTATCCCAATCTCATTATGATGCAATGATAAATATTGGATAAACAAGTATTAAGCCTTGACCAAATTCGTTCAAGGCTAATTTGTCTATTTTAAGCCACTTTAAGACACTCATCATTATTACACCATAATTCCGTTTTAAAACTCGGTAAAATGCCCTGAGAATAACTTAAAAAAATCTCCTGTACCATAGATTCTAATACAGAAAACCAACTTTGTGCAGTACAAAATGAATCATGTATCGTCCAAAGTGGCATATCAGGATTTATCTTGGCAATCTGTTTTGTAATAGTATCAATTACACAATCAGATTCAATCTGCTGTAGAAGTTTAGGAAACAGTTTGAATGAATCTTTTTCATTAGAAGTTGTTTTAAAAACTTCTATACATTCACACAATAAAGGGAAATGTTTTTTAAATATTAGATATTCTTTTGACGGTCTTTTGAGTGGAGTATACAAAATCTGTAATGTGAGTTTTTTCATCAAATCTCGTTTACAAGAAAACTCAAATATTTCTGCTACACCTGTATTTGAATCATAAAATTTCTTTCTAAACACACCGTCATAATCGGGATAGATATCTGTGAAAAGTGGCATTAAAAATTCATAAAATTTGCCCACCAAAACAGCTTTTTTCAATGACTCAAATTCCTCTTGAAAAGCCTTACTAGAAGTAGTTTCTTTTAATTTCTGCAACATAGTACCTATATCACTATTTATATACACTCTATTTATAATTTCTAAAATCCTTCTATTACTCAAACTTTCTAATACTAAAACCATAAAATAGGGTTGTGAGTTCTTAATATCGAGACTTTTTATGTTTTCCCCGTAATACGTCAGGTAGGGGCGGAACTTAGATGGCATATTCGTTAAGTTTGTATGCAATCTGTTATCCGAATCTGGTTTGCGGGAAATACGAAAACATTGCTCTTTGAGCATTAATGCAGAGTGCCAGTATTTGTATGCTTTAGCAATTACTGTATTTAGTCTAGTGTAACTCAAACTGCATTTATTATAACAAAATTCTGATTGCAAATCACAATTCAGACGGTCAAAATCGAGAAACAAACCATCATTAAACCATTTTGAAAGATGCGGACAGTCTTCATTACTTACATTTTCTTTCAATAGATTTTTAACTAGAAATTTATCTGTCATTTCAAATATTGAAAAATCCAGGCATTCAACACCTTCAAAATTGATAATTTCCCAATTGTATCTGTAGCTTGTGCAAAAACGACCTTTTGAATGATTTTTAGATTCCAGAATTTCGATTTGTTCAAAATAATCAAAATACTTATTGTAATTTGAATCTTTCTTTTTTAAACGTGTGGAATTCATAGGAATGAATCCATTTTGATAAACTTTATCTTTTTTGTAAGCAGGAATACTGATAACTAAACTCAGGAAATACAAAGCATTATCCATTTTGAATCCTTTGAATGGAGGGCATTCTTCTAATTTTTCCTTCAGATAATTATAAATAATTGTTGGAACTACGACTTTCCAATTAAAACCTTCGTGATAAAATGATGTTACACAGGTTTTGTATTTTGATTTTTTGTTTTGTTTGTATTTCATAATGATTGATTTAAAATAAGGGCATAGCGATAGCTCATACAGCTTGTTTGCTATACTTTTTGAGGGGTTTGTGTTGTTTTAAAATTTTAGTTGATTTTTAGACTGTTATTTGAGATCTAAATCCGACTGTCTGAATAATTAACAAGATTATTATGCGCAATCTAGCCAAACTGTCAAAATACAATAGACTAAAAACAAAGTCTATTGTATTTTTGTGTTTTCAATAATTAAGCTGTTTTTCTTGCTAAATATTTATTTACATTATTTTGGAAATCAGTAAAATTGTTTCTTTTGTGTTTTGTCATCCATTCCAACAATTCTAATCTTTTAAAGAAAAGCTTTCCATTGCCAGAAGATGAGTAGATAGGTAAATCTGTTCCTGCACTACTAAGTTTATGTATATAACTTACCTTATATCCTGTGAGTACCGCAGCTTCATATACATCTAATACTTCTTTATTAAGAATAGTTGACATTTTAACTGTTTCTTTCAGCTCTTTTAATTCTCTTGCAATGTTCGTTAGAATTTCTCTTAATTCATTTACAATTTTTATCATATAATTTTCTTTTTTATGTTATATAAATTCAATCGCAATTTCTGTATATTTTTGAGGAAGAGTTGAGGAATAGGTTATTCCACAAAAAATAAAAACTCCCTGTATAAAGGAGTTTTAAAACTTTTTGTTAAGATTGTGTGGAATTACTGCGGAATGAGTTTTTAAATTTTCGACAATTTCAGCAATTGTGTTAATTTTTGTTGGTTGTCTATTGCCTGTTTTTACTTCACTAATAATTCTGCTAATACTATTTTTATCTTTAATTTTTGGAATCTGATTATTACTATTAGTTAAAAACAGAAATCTTTCTGCCCAAAACTTATTAAAAAATGTACTATCTTGATAATCTTCTTTGAAAAACTCTCTTAGAGAATCAATCAAATGTGCTAAATCAGATTGGGTTTTACCAATCAGTATAATTGGTTCTGATGGAATTATATCTATATAAAAATGCTGTAAAAATACTTCTTTAGTACAAGATTCGTTAATAAACCCTTTTGTCCATAGGTTTTCATGCAGTTGCCCAATAAAATCAAAGTTCTTTCCAAAAACAGTTTGTTTGATTGTATTATTGGGTGGAGTAGAATTAGAATGTACTAGATTTACAAAAATTGAGAGATTGAGATATTGAGAAAATGTATTTTTTATCATTGTCAATACTTGCTGATATAGCAAAGTGATTTTTTCAGTAAGTAAATAAATATCATCTTTTGTAGTATTTGCATCTAAAAACAGGCTATTATATTCAATAGATTCTTGCAATTGGTTAATAATATCTTTGAAAATTTTATTTTTACCAATGGGGTCAATTTCTAAATCGTCAACAAGACTTTTGAGTAATCCGTAACAATTTACCATTAAATCATTATCGGAAAGGCTATAAGAAAAAGGAGCTATATCATATAATGATATATCAAAATGCCAGTCATTCACTTTTTTCTCTATATCATCGGCAGAATTATTAAAAATATGTGGAAATTCCTCAGATAAAGATCCTTTCCAATTAAAATCTTCAAAATCATCACGTTTTCCAATTATTTTACTTTCATAATTAAGCTCCTTGATGATATCGTTAATGACAATGATCTTTCCCTTATCATTTAGATTTTGGTATCTTAAATTATATTGCTGAGGGATAAAATCCTTAATATATCCGTATTCTAAATATAAATTTTGCTCAATCAGATTTTTAATGCCATCCAATCCCCCTATTCCAATCTCACACATTATTCTATTGTAAGATTTTATGTCGTATGTACTTATGTTTTTCAAGTGGAGAAAAATTTTATATTAATTTACTAAAAGCATCATCAATAATGCCATCCTCAAAATCTTTCAGGTACGAATTAGTAACGGAAACAGAAGAGTGTCCCATTACTTGACTAATTACATCCGCAGAAACATTATTAAATTTTAAGTGAGTGGCAAAAGTATGTCTCCCTACATAACTGGTTATATCTTCATCAATTTCCGTTTGTTCTGCTATGAATTTCAAATCAGAGTTAAAGATTTTTAAACACCTTCTATACCTTCCGTACAATTGCTTATCAGAAAGTTTGTTTTTTAAGATAACAGGAAAGATATATTTTACTTCTTCTGGTTTTAAGTAATTTCTGTAATATTCCAATATTTCCAATGCTTCTGACCTCAAAGGAACATTGAAATCCCGACCTGTTTTACTTCTGGTATAGTACAGACGGTTACCTTTTATATCATCCCATTCTAAGAATGCCATGTCTTTAAAATTCATACCGCCAACGTAGTAAGAAAATAAAAACATTTTGTAAGTATTAGTGTATTTGGGAAAACTTCCACAATCAAACATTTTTAACATTGAAAACTGTCCTTCGCTCAATGCTATTTTGCGAGACTGCATTTTCAATCTTTTCTGAATACTGTAGCTTCCGAACGGATAATCTTCTTTTCTTGCATAACCCGACCTTATAGCAAGATTAAATAATGTTCTTAAATCGGTCATTCTGATTCTAATAGTTGTATTGCTACAAGATTTTGCTAAAAAATTTTCATATTTCACTAAAAATTCAAAATCAATATCCTTAAATCTTAAGTCCATATTTTTTTCAAATTTGAATAACGATTGCATGGATTCTTTAATTGTTTTGGCATATCCGAATTTACTAAGCTCGTTTAATGCATCAATTCTCTGTTGAAAAAAATCTTTCACAGAAATAGATTTTATTTTGTTGCCTGCGGATTGCGCTCTAAACTTTGCATCAATGTCGTCTAAATTATAATCAAGCTCTTCGGATTCCAGTTCTACGATAGCTTCATTAAGACGGGTGTCTAGTCTTTTCAAAGATTCATTAATTTCACGAGCTTTGCCATGATTAGATTTCACTTTCTTGTTTTTGGTATCCCATTGGTTCTCTTGTACAGAAAACGGAGTAGTGATAATTTTAGATTTGTTGCCTAAGTATACTTTAAAAACAATTGGAAGGCTTCCGTCTGCTTTAGATTTATTTCGGAGCATTAGTTGTGTTGTTGCCATAGGTCAAGTTAAAGGTCAAGGTTGAAGGTCAAAAATAGTAAAAATAAGTCAAAATTTAAAATGAAATATTATTGTAAATATTTGTAAAACAGTATTATTGTGAATAAAAGTATACAGAAGTAAATACCCTGACTCCTTACTCATAATCAGGTGGTCCCTGGTTCGAGCCCAGGTGGGACCACAAAAAGACACTCACACAACGTGAGTGTCTTTTGTTTTATACCAAAAAAGTTTATTTCCGTAACTTTATGCCTGAAAAACAAATACTATGTCAATAACTAATGAACAAGAATTAATCGGAATGCAGAAGGTAAGTGAGGCTGTAGCATATACTTTAAAGGAGATGATTAATTATGCTCAACCCGGTATGACCACAAAAGATATTGATGAATTTGGGGCTAAAATACTTTCTGATTTTGGGGCAAAATCTGCTCCTTACCTCACTTATGGCTTTCCGGGCTGGACGTGCATAAGCGTCGATAATGAATTCTGTCACGGGATACCTACGGATAAAAGGGTTTTGAAGGAAGGAGACCTTATTAATATTGACGTTTCTGCTGAGCTCAATGGATATTGGGCGGATAATGGAGGTTCATTTGTTATCGGGGAAGATATTCATCAGCACAGGAAATTGGTTGAGGCTTCCAAAGATATTTTACAAAAAGCAATCAATAATATAAAAGGAGGCGTAAAAATAGCGGATATAGGATTCCTTATGGAAACGGAGGCTAAGAAAAGAGGATTTAAAGTAATTAAAAACCTTGCAGGCCACGGTGTCGGGCGAAGCCTTCATGAACAGCCTGACGAATTATTTAATTATAAAAACCGTTATGATTCCAGGCGGTTCAAGAAAAATTCTGTTGTGGCGATTGAAACTTTTATTTCGACGTCTTCAAGTCTTGCGGTTGAACTTAATGATGGCTGGACAATGGTTGGAAATAAAGGCGGTTACATGGCTCAACATGAGCATACAATTGTGGTAACTGATGGAAAACCAATTGTTTTAACACAAATGAATAACATCTTAAATTAATTTTACTTAGCACAAAAAGTTCCCAGAAATACTTTTTATTGAAAAATTTTAGTAACTTTATAAAATAGAACACAAACAACAGTTTGATTGATAATATTTAATTGTTCCCATTATGAAAATATTTGATTATCAAAACAAGAATGGAAAATTAATTTTTATAAGTAAAGATTTTCCCAGATCTACGGCAGAAAAGCAGGTAAAACTGCCAAAATGTACGGTGATAGGATATGAAAATAAAACATACTCAGGAAGGAAAAGAACTGTTGATAAAAGAAAGCAGATCAGGGGATATCATGATATGCGATGTCACAGATTTATCCAAAAATGTTTTGCAGGAGCTTGTCGAAGACATTCAGAAGAGTATAAGGATGAACTGTTTTTACTTACAAAAGCACTTTATACCCGTAAGTTAATTTTTTTTAAACATATTATAATTGATTATTATAGACACTTGCAGAAATGCGGGTGTTTTTTTTTATTTTTAATTTAAGTTGCTGATAATTAATTATATATTAAATATTTTCAAAAACTTTCCAACTCGGTTACCGATTCCTGCATCTTTATAAATACAAACAGCTGCTAAAGCAAAAAAAAGTATTTATGAGAAACTTATATATAAAATTACTGCTATTTTTTCCCGTTTTGTGTCTTGCACAGATTCCGACGATTGAGATTCCGGACGGAAAGGGAGGATTTAAGAAAAATAATGACGTTGTTCTTCAAAAACTGGCCATCGAAACCAAAATTACAGGCAGGATTTCTACCAATGTTGTAACCATGGTTTTTAAAAACAATTCAAACCGGTTGAGGCAGGGAAGGGTCACTTTTCCTCTTCCGGAAGGCGTTAATGCAAGTGGCTATGCTTTGGATATCAACGGAAAACTTAGAAATGCTGTTCCCGTGGAAAAAGAAAAGGCCAAAGAAGTTTATGAGACCATAAAAAAACGAAATGTAGATCCCGGAGTTTTAGAAAAAGTAGAAGGAAACAATTTCCGGACGACGGTTTATCCTATCAATGCCAATGGTGGCGAGAGAACCGTGCAGATTACTTATCATTACGAATTAAAAAAATCAGGGAATAATTATCAATATTTTTTACCGTTAAATTATTCATCTGAAATTCCGGAATTTACTATAAAAACAATGGTTTTCCAGAATGCAGATTCGCCCCAGCTGGAAGAAAAGCCGGACGGAAGCTTCGATTTTATAAAAAAAGGAAATATTTGGGTCGCGGAAACGCATAAAACGAAATATAAGCCCGGAAACAATTTAAAAATAAATTTCCCTCAAAATAATGAGAGTCAAAATGTTCTCATACAGAAAGCTGCAGGTAACTCATCTTACTTTTTGGCTGGTGTAAATATTAATCCGAATGAGAGGGCAAAAAAACTTCCGAACAGATTAGCAATTGTCTGGGACAATTCTTTGAGCGGTTCAAAGCGTGATCATATAAAAGAATTGATTTTGCTTGAAGAATATTTTAAAACCAATAAAAATCTGACCATCAGAACGTATTTTATCAGCAATACCTTTGATGAAGGAAAAACTTTTAAAATCAATGACGGAAACTGGACTGAACTAAAAGCCTATTTATTACAGACAACTTACGATGGAGGAACAGATTTCGGGCAACTAAAACGTTTAAAGGAAGATGAAGTTTTATTTTTCACAGACGGTTTGTCTTCTTTCGGGAACCTGAAATTGGAATGGGATCAGCCGACTTACACGATTTCTTCATCAAATAATGTGAATTTTAACCAGTTAAAATTTATCAGCAGCAAAACAGGAGGGGAATTTTTAAACTTAAATGAAAATGATCCTAAAAAAGAAGTAAAAAAACTGTTATTCCAGCCTTTAAAATATCTGGGAATTGAAGGAAATTCTTCACTTTCGGAAGTGTATCCGTCTTTGCCGCAGACAATTTCTCAGGACTTTACTTTAGCAGGGATTTTAGATGGGAATCAAACTCAAATCAAAGTAAAATTCGGATATGGAAATGAAGTGACGGAAACGAAAACGATTACTTTAAACATTAATGAGCAGGCCGTAAAAGATTGGGAAATATCGCAATTCTGGGCTCAAAAAAAACTGAACGAGCTGGAAATTTTCGAAAAACAAAATAAGGTTGAAATCAAAAACTTGAGCAGACAGTTTGGCTTAGTGAGCAATAATATGAGCCTGATGGTATTGGAAAATGTACAGGATTATGTGCGATACGACATTACCCCGCCTGCGGAATTGATGGGACAGTTTAATGAAATTGTTAAAAACAAACAGGCTCAAAAAGACGAAAGGGTAAAAGATTTAATGGATGATGCCGAAAGAATGACAAAAAACCTTAAAGATTGGTGGAATAAAGATTACGAAAAACAAAAAAGTTATCCAAAACCAAAAAAAGTGGCCGATTCAGCAGTTGTGCAAAGACTTGAAGAGGTTGTTGTAGTGGGATACGCTTCGCAGGAAAGAAGAAATGTTGCAGATTCGAGTAGAGAATCTGACATTCAGGAAGTCAGGGTAAGAGGAATAGCGTCAGTGAGTAAAAGATCATCTACATTTGCGGTTCAAGCACTTTCAGGTCGTGTTGCCGGGGTTGAAATCAAAGGAAGATCTGAGAGTGAAAAAATAGAGGATATTATCAATCCGGGCCGAATCAATATGATCGATATCGCATCCAAAGCGGAGTATATGAAGTTCTTTAATGAAGCCAAAAACCCGGAAATGATGTATCAGGTTTATCTTAAAACAAGAAAAAACTATGAAAATCTTCCTCAATATTATTTTGATGTTTCTCAATTGTTGCTTAAAAATAATGATAAGAAATTAGGATTGAAAGTCTTGAGCTCTATTGCCGACCTTGATATTGAAGATGAAGAATTGTATAAATTATTAGCCTACAAATTGAAACAGGCTGAGGTGTACGACAAAGAGCTTTTTGCCTCTCAAAAAGTTCTGGAATGGAGACCTTTTGATCCTCAAAGCTACCGTGATTATGCGCTGGCTCTGGAAGATAATCAGCAGTATCAGGAGGCTTTAGACAATTTATATAAAGTTTTGACACAGTCTTATACTAAAGAACTGGCAGATCGTGATAACGGAATTGAAGAAATTATCATCATGGAAATCAATCAGTTGGTGAGCAATTACGGGAACAGGTTAAATTTAAAAAATATCAATCCGAAAATCATTGCAGACCTTCCGGTGAACATCAGAGTGGTGATCAACTGGAACAAGGATGATACCGATATTGACCTTTGGGTAACGGACCCGAACAAGGAACGCTGCATGTATTCTCACAAAGAAACGGAAATTGGAGGCAGGCTCAGTGATGATTTCACAAGAGGTTTTGGCCCGGAACAGTTTCTATTGAAAAAGGCGATCAAAGGAAAATATCAGATCCAGACTAATTTCTTTGGGGAAAGACAAGTAGGAATTGCGGGTCCTACAGCAATTATGGCGGAAGTTTATATCAATTATGCGACAGGCAAACAGGAAAGAAAAACCGTTGTGTTTCAGAATCAGAAAGAAAACGGAGAAAAAAGTGACGGGATTCTGATAGGTGAATTTGAATTTTAATGAAGCTTTTCATGTATATAATTTTTGAATGTGAATGTTAATTAAGTGTGGTTTATAATGAAGATTGAGTTTGGCGCTTGCAGAAATGTGGGCGCTTTTTATTTATATGTAACCGTGAATTTCGTATCTTTTATTTTAATTAATGTAAAGCACAATGAAACAGCTATTGATTCTTTTCTTAGTATTTTTCGGGGTACAGATGAATGCCCAAAAAGTTTTTTCGGTACAATATGCAAGTCAGGCAGATGTAAAAGTTTTTGTAACGCAATATGAAAGCCAGGCAGACCTTAAAGTATATAAAGTTGAATATGAAAGCCAGTCCGGAGACAACAACGGGAAGTGGTTTTTTACGCAATACGAAAGTCAGGCCAAGAAAAAAATATTCTTTGTAGAGTATGAAAGTCAGGCAGATCTGAAAATATTTTTCGTGAAGTATGAAAGCCAGGCCGGATGGTCTAAAGATGATAAGAAACAATTGATGTATTAATTTTATCTTTTAATTAATTATTTGTTAAATATTTTAATTTAAACCCTTATAAAATAGTAAATTTTTAACAAAAATAAGAATTGATATTGTACGCTTTTATTTACAAGAATGTACAAATATTATGACAGTTCTGTAGACATAATCGGATGATTAAAGTAATATTTTTACCATGTAAAACATAGTAATTATATCTATTGTTAAATCAATTGATTATATGAAAAAAAAAGTTTTGTTTTCGTGCTTACTACTTATAGGCATTAAAACTTTCAGCCAAACGGGGATTAATACTCCCAACCCTCAAGCCGCACTGGATATCGTATCAGACAAAAGCGGAATTCTCATTCCCAGGATGACAGCCTCGCAAATAGAGCAGATTACTTCTGCAACCGAAGGAGAGCTCGTTTTCAGTACTACCAATACGGGAACTACGGTTAATTTGATAGGATTTTGGTTCTATGACGGGACGACATGGAGACCGGTGGTGGCAACCAGCTCTGGCGGAGTCAATATTTATAATTCCGATGGTACTCTTGCTGGAAACAGAATTGTAGGCCTTGACAACCACAACCTAAATATAGGTCCGGATAAGGTCTTAATTTCCGGAGATCCGACGGGAAATATTGGAGTTATGACTTCCACACCTACTCAGAAACTCGATGTAAACGGTGGAATGAGAGTAAGAAGTTTATCACAGGGAAATGTTTTTACAACAACTGACGGAACATTAACCACGGACGCTTCCTCAGTGTACCGTTATGGAGATATGCGTTATTCTTCTCTTACAACCGACCATGGCGGATGGTATCTGCTTAACGGAAGAACATTAACTACTTTACCCGCAAATGTTCAGTCAAGAGCTGCAAGTTTAGGAATTACGGGAACTCTTCCCAATGCTGCTAATAAATACATGAAGCAAGGTACACCGGGAGCAACAACCGGAGCTGGAAGCGTAGTGCTGACACAAGCAAATATGCCTGCTTTCACTTTATCAGGTAATACATCATCTGTAAACCACAACCACGCATTAGTAAGTCCGGGATTTACTGTTTTACGAGCTACCGATATTGTTCAGGATCCGGCAGGAACAGCAAACTCTGATCAGCTAGCGGGTGGAGCAGCGGTAGGGTCAATATCTGCAAGCCAGACGTATACTTCAAATGCGGATGGGGCTCATGCTCATACGGTTACTATACCTACGGGAGGAACAGCAACAGCTATTCCTTTAGCACCGAATTATATACAGGTTAATTATTTTATTTATTTAGGAACTTAATAAAAATCTTATGCAAACCAGAACTACAATAAAAATCACTTTGCTATTGTGTCTTTTTTCAGTAATGAATCTGAAAGCGCAAATAGGAGTTGGTACATCTGCACCAAAGGCTGCATTAGATATTACTTCAACCACACAGGGGGTTTTAATCCCGAGATTGGCTGCGCTTCAGGCTGAAGCAATCAGTAATCCGGAATTAGGAGAGCTTATTTACTCCACAACAAATGATGGAGCTACGATCAAAAGTCAGGGATTTTGGTATTATGACGGAACTACATGGAAACCTTTCGGGGCAACTGTACAACCTAATATTGACCTATATAATGGAAACGGAACACTGACCTCCAACCGTACCGTAACAATGAGTGGAAATAATCTGTCTTTTGATTCAGATAAATTAACGATACTTTCAACTGCTCAAAGAGTTGGTCTTGGAAACAATACACCACAGCACACTTTGGATGTTAACGGAAATACACGTGTCAGAAACTTATCTGCGGGAAATGTAGTTTCTTTAGCAGACGGAACCTTAGCATTAGGTCCGAAAGTACCTTATGGAACGGTAAAAGAATCTCTGCGTTCTACGGATCATAATGGCTGGTACAAATTGGATGGAAGAGCAGTAAATACATTGTCTGCAACAGCACAGGCCAGAGCCGCTACATTAGGAATTACCGGAAATCTTATCAATGCCAGTAATCTTCTTATGAGGCAGGGAGCTACTTTAGCTTCGGGAGGTGCTTCGAATGTTACGCTTATCAGGGCAAACCTTCCGAACTATAATATGACAGGAACTACTTCTACATCAGCAGACCAAACCCATACAATGATAGCCACGGGATTCAATTTGACTCCTAACGCAGCAGGAAATGCATTTATAGTAAGAGCGGGAAGAGGTACGGCCTCAGCAACAGCAACTATTACAGTGGCTTCTGCGGGAGCTCATATACATTCAGGAAATATTACTTCAGGAGGAACCGGAACACCATTCAGCATCATTCCGGAAAGCATCACATATACTTACTTTATTTACTTGGGACAATAAACAGGAAAGCATGAAAAAAATAATTGTTACTTCACTATTTTTATTAATATACTCTTCTTTAAGCGCACAAAAAGGATTAATAGGAATCGGGACAAATTCTCCCAATGCCGTACTGGATGTAGTTTCAGGAAAAAACGGAGTATTGATTCCCAGAGGAACAGCCACTCAGATTCAAAATATTCAAAATCCGGATGACTCTGAATTGGTATATTCTTTAACCAATGACGGTGTTACCATCAACAGAAAAGGATTCTGGTATTACCAATCCGGAAGCTGGAAACCACTTCTTGAGAATATCATCAATAGTAATAATATCGTCTATACCGTTGATGGAGTTCTTACCTCGGAAAGACAGATGACTATGGATGGTAAATCTCTGAACATCGGACCTAATCTGTTCTATATTTCAGGTACTTCTTCTATGATCGGGATACTTACAGCTGCTCCTACACAAGCATTAGATGTAAACGGAGAAGTAAGAGTTCAAGCTTTAAATAATGCAGGAAACGTACTTTCTGATGCACAGGGAGTTCTTGTACTTGATACTGAATATTTTGATGTAGGAGACGTGAAACCTTCTTTTATGACAACGGATCACGACGGATGGTATCTTCTTAACGGGCGGGATATCACTACATTACCTGCTGCCGCGCAGAACAATGCTACAAGCGTGCTAGGGATTACCACCACGTTGCCGGATGCGGCCGGACGTTATTCTATGGGTACAGCTTCTACTCCGGGAAGTTTTACGGGAAACAATACAGTTACCCTTGTCAGAGCCAATCTTCCTTTGTTCAATTTTACATATACCACCAATTCCACAGGAGCCCATACTCATACAATGACCTTTGACAGGATCAGAACTAACGCTCAAAATGGTGGTGGAAATAACGTTCACGATTATTGGTTGTCTGGAAGTTTTGTTGGAGGTTCCAATTATTCCAAATCAACAAGTTTCACAGCCCATCTTCATACATACAGTGTGCCGTCAGGAGGAAGTAATACTCCCGTAAATATTACACCAACTGCCCTGAATGCGAATTACTTTGTGTATTTAGGACAATAAAATTTTGATTTAATAGAATTAATGTAAAGTATGATAAATTTCAAGAAGATCGACGAGGTTGTTGATATTTAGTTTGCTGTAGATTCTTCTTTTATAAGTCCCGACTGTAGATTCCTGAATATTAAGGATATTTGCTATTTCCAAGTTTCCGTTCCCTTTAGCCAAAAGCATAAAAACTTGTAATTCTCTTTCAGATAGGAGATCCTCGGGACTTTTTTTATTATTTTTCTCAATTAATTGATTGAGTATCCCCTGGGAATAATAAATTCCGGTCGCTAGTACAGACTGTACGGCGGCTACCAAAGTCTCAGCAGTGCTGGATCTATGGAGAAAACCATTCGCTCCCTCATCAAAATATTGTATCGCAGTACTGTCCTTATGTGAAGAGAAAACAAGGATCAGGAGTCCTTCGGAAAGAGTTTTCAACTCCTTAATCATCGGTTTAAAAATACTTCCCGGAAGCTCAACATTAAGAATCAGCAGATCAAACTTTTCTGTCAGGATTTTTTGTTTGATTTCACTGTAAGTTTCGGCGTGATCTATGAAGGTATTAGGGAATTTTCTTTCCAGTATGGTGGAAGCGCCAATTCTTATAATATGATGATCATCAGCAATAAGTATATTTTTTTTCATATAATCAATATTTTTGATAATGGATTTTTAACAAGATATTTTTCTGAAAAGTGATTCCGGGTTTCAATCCCAGTTTATTTTTTCCATAATGTATATCAGTATTGCTCTTTTCTATGATGCCGTTTTTTGCACTGTTGCAGAGAAATATCAATTGTGACAGGTAAATTGATTTCATGAATCCGGTACGGTATTAATTTTCACAAAATTATGATTTAAATTGTATTGTTGAATATTTTATTCTATAAAAATGTAATTTTACTTGTATTAATTTTTGTTTTTATAACATTTTGTATGTTATTTTTCTCTTTAAAAAATTTTCAGGAGAAAAACTGATGAGAAGTATATTAACCATCTTTAACCTAAAATTATCAGGATTTCAAATAAGTCTTGGAGATTATTTCCGGAAAAAAACACCTGCAAGTGCCTCAAACTTCAAATTATTGTTGATCATTGTCACAGCCCCCATCAAAAACATTGGTAAAAATTTTTTAATGTTGCCGAAAATTATCTCTTAAAAATTTATATTTGAATCAAATTTTACGATAAACCTCTGTTAAAGCATGTCTCCATTTGAACAGCACATATCCCTATTTTCAAACGATTGGAAAGAAAAATACCACGCAATTTTAGCAGAAGAACACCTGAAAAGTTTAAATAAAAATATTCAGGAATATAAAAATCAGACCCTAAATTTAGACTTACCATTTTTTAATGAAGAAATAAAAATTGATCGCAATGAAAGCTTCAAAAAATTTATTTCTGTTTTTGAAAATACTGATTCTGATGAGGTTAAAGCAAAACAATTGGAAGAAATCCCTTTTGAACATTGGCTGAATATTTTAGGACAAAGATTAACCTCCGCAAGCATTCGCGATGAAAATGCAATTCCGCCTTTGAAATCTTTGTTGATTGAAGCTTGTCAAAAACCTTTTAACGATGAGGTGACCACAGCACAAAGAGCTTGGGAAAAACATGTCGGAAGAATGGATGACCGGTTTTGGGGCGAGGTAAAAGGAAATAATCAACAAAAACAGGGGAAAGTAATGGAAAAAATTCATTACATCCTGGACAATAAAACCTGGTGGAACGTATTCTATCATTACAAACACGGATTAGTATTTGAAGCCAGGGAAAAGAACGGCCACGGAATCCGTTGGAGTCAGAACGGGCAACAATTGATAGGTTTTCTCGAAACCTTTATAAACGAATAAGAGCTTCACAAATAAATGTAAAGCTCTTTTTTGTATTTTTAATTATTCACTTTGCAATTACAAACTCTTCCAAGCAGCTTCCAAAGCCAGTTCCATCATGGGTTTCAGGGCTCTTTCCCTTTGATCCGCGGAAATTTTTTCGTGAGTCGGAATAATATCGGTTACTGTAAGAACCGTTGCTGCGTTTTTTCCTAAATGTTGAGCATTGGCGAATAATCCAAAAGCCTCCATTTCAACAGCCGGACAATTATATTTCGTTGCAATAGCAGGAACAGCCGGATCTTTTCTGTAGAAAATGTCACTGCTGTGTACATTGATTGCCTTTGTTTTTAATGAAAGTTCTTCAGCTGTTTGGTTGATTGTGTTAAAAATATTCCCCTGATGAGAAAGAATTTCGTCCTCAATTTCCCAGGCATATTTTGCGTAACTGCTTTCACTGGCTGCATTTTCAACATTTAAAATATCAAAAAGCTGAAGATCAGTACTGTAAGCGCCACAAGTCCCGATTCTTATAATCGTTTCAACCTCATATTCCGTGAACAATTCGAAAGAATAGATCCCGATACTCGGAAACCCCATTCCACTGGCTCCCACAGTGATTTCTTTGCCCTTGTACAGGCCTGTATAATAGAAAATTCCTCTCGTTTTACTTACCAATTCTGCATTTTCAAGAAATTTTTCAGCAATAAACTGTGCACGAAGCGGATCTCCCGGCATCAACAAAACTTTAGCAATTTCTCCCTTATTTGCACTAATGTGAATACTCATAATTTTTATTTCAAAAAGCAAAGATAATAACTTTTTCATTGATAAATTAACGCTGAGCGCGGATTCTAAAGCTATGTCAATTACTTATTTACTCATTATTTATCATTTATTTTTAGGAGCTGTTTCCTGCTTTCCGCTATATCTTTTTTGTTATGGCCTTCTCGTTGCTCGGGCCGCAACAAAAAAGGATGCCGCTTCAATCAGGGCTATCAAAACCGATAGATTTCAATACCCCTGAAAGTTTGAATTGATACATTGTTTGTTAATTATCAATTGACTTGCTGGCAAAATTCATAATTCACAAATAATATTTTTATTTTTGTTAGATGATGGAAACCAAATCCCCATTTTTAGATACTTTGTTTCTGCTTCGGAAAGATGAATGCATTACAATTTTCACGGATCTCCAGGAAATCTCCAAAAAAGAAGAACAGGACGCTGCTGATTATTTTGAATCCGAATTCGAAAAAGAACGACTGGAATTTTTATCAGACCAAATCAACTGTGACAAAGAAACAGCAGTTTGGGCGGCGAAAATTCTGTATCACAGTGCGCAGTTATATTTAATAAGAGAAAATACGGCGAAAGATTTACAAAAATTAATTCCCGAATTTAAAGGTAAAAGAGATATTTCTTCCATTTTATCGGCGGATTTGTCATTAAGGTTTTTACCACAAATAATCTCCGCTTTACAGAATGCCGATCCGGAAGATACATTGGTCAAAATGTTGGAAAATATACTGCAACAATTTCATTATTCGGCGGTTGGGTTTGATATGGATCTGCCAAAAATTAATTGGGAAGAAGAATTAAAAAATAAAACATACCGAAAATTATATCTTGAAAGAATTGTAGAAAAGAAGGCCTATTCATTGGCTGAAATCCCATATATCAATCACTTATTGATCGCAGAATTCGGGCTACACAAAGATATTTTCTGGAAAGAATTGAAAATAATAACCAAAGATAATGGAAACATACGAGAAAGTATTTGATTTTTTAACTGACCCTACAAAAGAAAATTTCCTCAAATGCAGAGAACTTGTGATAAATGATCCTGATTATGATCCTTATTCAAAAGATACTGGAAATGTACAGGATCTGTTGGATGAAGGTAAGTTTGAGGAAGTTATAAAATATGTGAACGTCAATATCTTATTAAGTCCCGGTGTTCATATCTATAAATTTTTTGCATATAAAGAATTAGGCGATGAAAAAGGGATGAATATTGAGATGATGATCGCCCAGATTATTTTTGAATGCATTGAAAAAACAGGTGACGGAACAAAAGGTTCACCTTATGTCGTTACAAGAGTTTCGGATGAAAGAGATTTGATAAGGTATCATTTGAATAAACAGGATATAAGACAAAGACTCATCAATAATGGAGATAAAGTGATGGATGTTCTTACGCTCAATGATGGATCAGAGCTGTATTTTGATATTACAGATCCTTATCAGAGAATTGCCTTCTCATTTAAAAAAAGAAATGAAGAAGATGAAAATAATGAAGGCGAAAAACCAAAAAAGAAGAAATGGTGGAAATTTTAAAACTTAATTAATGAACCAAAATATAGAAAAATTAAATATAGCACTTACTTACGTCAAAGATACTTTCGTAGGAAAAAGTGATGTCGTTGATTTATTAGGAATCTGTTTACTGGCCAGGGAAAACGCATTTTTGTACGGTCCTCCGGGAACGGCAAAATCTGCTATTGTAAGAACGTTGGCAAAAACCGTAAAAGACGGCAAAAATTTCGAATATCTTTTAACGCGTTTCACGGAACCAAATGAGATTTTCGGGCCTTTTGATATCAGAAAGCTGAAAGAAGGAGAGCTTTTAACCAATACGGAAGGCATGATGCCGGAAGCGTCAATGGTGTTTCTCGATGAGATTTTCAATGCCAATTCCGCGATTCTGAACTCCCTTTTAATGGCTTTAAACGAAAAGATTTTTAAAAGAGGAAAGGAAACAAAACACCTTCCCGCATTGATGTTCGTGGGAGCGAGCAACATTCTTCCCGAAGATGAAGCATTGAATGCTCTGTTCGACCGTTTTCTGATCAGAATCAATGTAGATTATGTAAACCCTGAGTTGTTGCAACAGGTACTTTTAGCAGGAAGAAAACTGGAAAATAACACGGAAACCGAAATTCCCGAAATTCTTTCAGATGAGATCAGGGAACTGCAGAATTTATGTAAAACAATAGATTTAAAACCGATTTACGAAGTATATTTAAATACAATTATCAATCTCAGAAACACAGGAATTGCAATTTCCGACCGTAGAGCCGTAAAACTCCAGAATCTGATTGCGGCAAGTGCTTTGATTTGCGGAAGAAATGAAGCGATTTTATCTGATTTATGGGTGCTGAAACATATTTGGGATACCGAAGAACAGATCGAAATTCTTGAAGGAATCATCAACAGAACCATTGAAAAAGATGAGAACCCGAAATCTCATCCACAAGCCTTACAAAACAAAACCCCAAATCCGGAAGAAGTCATGAAAGACGTGAAAATTCTTGTGGAAAAATGGAACAACGAAACCTTGAGTTTTGAAGAACAAAATGTAATTAAAGATAAATTAAGATACCTTCAAACGCGTTGCGACTGGATCAAAAATCCTGAACAAAAACAATACATCCAACAAGAAATTGAAAGTCTATGGCAAAAGATTCTTCAGAGCGTATAAAAGAATTTTGGGCGGAACTTCCCCGTGCGGATGAAGATTTTTTAGGATCAATCCGCGACTGGAAAAATGTACAGGTCGCATTGGAAAATGATGTCATCTGGCTGAAAGGTCTTACCGATGAACAGGCTGTTTCACCGGAAATTCAGCAGCTGCCCAATTTTTTAATATACGAACTAAGGGAAGAGCTTTTGTTTCGGAAAGATGCCTTGGTTCCAAGTAAAAAAGTGAGAACAGCTTTGCTTTGGACTTCGATTGATAAAGCATTGCGATTAACTTTTCCTCCATCAAACCAGAATTTTTTTGGAATTGATGAAAAAATTGAAGTAAAATTAAGACCAAGCGAGGAAGAGCAGCCCGCAATCGCCTTATTAAGTCCAATAGCTGAAATTAAAGAGATAATTATTGCTTTACCAAAATTCAAACTTGAAAAATTGGATTGGATTGTTATTAATGATAAAGCATTATTTTTAGGAAATCCATTGTTGAGCCTTCCTGGAAAAACTTTTTGGACGAAAAACGGACATCTTTTGCCGACAGGTTTCGATTTTGAGTTTAAAAATTTAAGTTCTTTATTACAGAGAAAATATAATGCAGATCAGGATCAATGGCTTTTATGGAATGAAGATGGAAGTGTTTTGCCTATTAATAAAAATGATTTCCGAAAACTGTCCCTAAGTTCGTTTCGTCTCACTGAAAAAACAAAAGAATGGAATTAACCGAATATTTCCAATCATACGAAAATTATTTCTGGGAGTGGACAACTGATGAGGATGTTCCTGATGCTACCGGTTATAATGAAAACAACCTTATTTCAATCCCGAATGTAGGAGCAATTGCTTACAGGCCTTATGTAATCGAGGTTTTGAAGGAGTTGAAAGATCAGGGATTTCCGTCTTTTGGTTCGCTACTTCTTGTTTTGTACGCTGTTCAGGATGGATATTTGAATATGGATGGCATTTTTTATTATTTAAAAAAACAAAGCAAATCCTTTAAAGTAGATAAAAGTAAGGAGATTGATCTTGCTATCAATTTTTTAGAAAATTTAAATCGGCTGGGTAATTCGTTCAAAAAAGGACAGAATAAAATTATCCTTTTAAAAACAATTTTTAAAAATACCCATAACATTCTTTCTGCAGGTAATTCAGAATTAATTATAAGAGTATTTGAGAAAAGACCCTATAGAATTTCAGGATCTGCTGAAAAAAAGGAATTAATATTCTCGGTTGTCAATAATGATATTAAATCTTTAGCACTTCTTCAGAAAAAATTTCCTACCACAGAATCCATCATCGAAGCCATGAAGGGCGTTGCGGAAATTCCTGAGCTTGAAGATGAAGTTGTACAGGAAGAAACTACCGTAGAAACCGACAAAGACTTCATTCAGGAATTAATTGAAGAGCCAAAAACTTTCCAGATCGGAAGCTTAATCAAAAGAATCTGGAGCGGTCTGAAAATCCCGATGCGACATCTTTCTCCCGGTGAACAGCCGATTGGAGGGATTTCCGATATGACCAATAAAGGAGAATTGCCGCGAATGCTTTTATCGGAATTTGCCAATGAAGATGAGGTTTTCATGAGCCGTATTGCGAACAATGAAGCTTTGTATATTCAGCGGGAAATTCCGCCGGAGGAAAACATTTTTGAGAGAGTTATTTTAATTGATACTTCCCTGAAAAACTGGGGAACTCCGAAGGTTTTGGCGTTTGCCTCGGCGATTGCGGTGATCAAACATCCGAAAGCACATTCAGAATGCAAAGTTTTTGCGTTGGGGCAAACCAACATCCCGATTTCCCTAAATAAAGTAGAAGAAGTTATAGAAAACCTGAATCAGGTGAGTCCTGTTTTGGAAGTTTCTCAGGCGTTGGAAAAGTTTTTTAATGAAGAACATACAGAAAAAGACCTTGAAGTTTTTTTCATTACCCATCATGAAAATCTGATTAATCAAAAGGTTCAGAAAGTCGTTCATGAAAACAGAGACAGGCTGAAATTTCTGGTGACAACTTCCGCAGATGGCGAACTGAACTTTTACAAGCATCATAAAGGAACGAGAAAACATATCCAGAAAATCGTGCTTCCGTTACAGGAATTGTGGGCGAATCCGCCGGAGCGACGACAGAGAAGAGAAGGTAATGCTTCTACAGGCGGAAAAAAAGCGGATGTTCCTTTGAATTATCCAATTTTGTTTCCTGTACCTGCTAATAAAATAGCAACTTTTTTATATGAAGGCGAATTTTTTATTTTAAGCAATAAAAAACAGTTGTTAAGGACTTATTTGTCAGATAATTATTACAATAAAAACTATTACGATTATTATAAAATTCATCACGGCTGTGAAGTTTTGATTGAAGATATTTCCGTAAAACCGAAAGGGCAATTTGCTTTGGCAAGAAATAAACAGCAGGAATTTATTTTATGTCAGTATCAGCCGGATAAAAAATTAATTTCTAAATTAAATTTAAATACAAAAGAATATTCTGAGTTGAATTTGACCGGGAAAAATATTCCAATCAACCATAAATTGGTATATTTTGATAAAAGCTTTTATCTTCATCAAAATGACATTCCTTATAGCTGTAAGATAAATATTGATGGAAATATTTATTTGGAAGAAATATTTGTAAACGAAAAAGAGTTGGATAAAAACACTTTGAAAGTCGAAGCTGAAATTAAAAAATTATCTAACAGCGGAATTAAGATTTTAAATAATTTCAGCAATATTGGAATCAATACAGAAAAAAATCTGGTGATTTCGAATAATGAATTAAATAAATTATACGATAATTCAATAACGTTATACAGAAACAGGCATCAATTAAGAATTTATGCTGAACAGAATAAAAACCGGTTTACTTTTTCAGACGGAAGCGAAATTATAACAGATTCTCGGGGAATGCTGACTTTTAAAAGCAGTAATAAAAACATTCCGGAATTTTATATTCCATCGACGGATTACGGATTTTTGGCATTGGCAACGAACACGGAATTTGGAGGTTCAGAATATTATTTACCTCAAAATACACTATTAAAGGTGAGAAAATTGGAGGATATGTATAATGAATGTCTGGAAAGATTTATAGATCAAATCTGGGAATATGGAGCTTAGAATAAAACCTTTTCCGAAAAACAATTATCCTAAAAAAGGACTTTTAATAAAGGGTTCCTCTCCTTTGACATGGCTTTATGAGATGGAAATTTTAGGCATAAATTTAAATGAAGTTCAGTCTTTTCCGATTCCATCAAATAAATCGAATATTCTGTATGGCTGTTTTTTAATTTTCCAAGACATTGCTCCTAACGAGATTGGAAAAAATTCTTATTTTCAATGTGTTGATAGTAAATTTTTCATTCCTGAAAACACAACTTTTTATCCTAAAATCAATCCGGAAGACTGGCAAAATATTGATGCTGAATTCTTGATCATGCATCCTGATTTTGGTTTAGTTAAATTAAATGAGGAAATCGACTGGATCTCATTAATTCAAAATCCAAAACAGGCGGAAGACAAACTTCAAAAACCATTAAATGGTGTAAAAATTCCTCAGGAAATTAAAAGCTACACTGTAGAAATGGATGATGAGAAGATTCTAGAAGCTCTTCAAACGCCGAAAACGGAAGAAGAGTGGATGAAAAACCTCCCTTTCGACCTGCAAAAAGTGATGAAAGGAAACAAAAAAGAAATTGAAAAATATTTAAATTATATTGAAAAATATCCCGACCGGGCAGTAGAATTAGGTGTTCCTCTTGATATTATGGGAACTTCCAGAGGCGATGGTTTTAGGAAGTTTAAATTTTTGGAAAAAACATGGCTTGGAAAATTGTTCGGCAGTAATTCAGATGGGGGCAGTTCCACCTATTCTGAAAAATACCGTTGGGTATTTTGGGTGTTTTTGATTGCCATTGCCTTGTTCAGATTTTTTATGCACGTGAGTAAGGATGAGCCCGGACAGGCGGCTCCGATTGTTTCATCAGGAAAAGTTTCTGAAGCAGATAAAAATATGATGAATCCTGTTGTGGCTTACCAATCTGGGGTTACTAATATTGATATGAAGATTGATTCGATGTACGGTGTAAAAAGACGTGAATTGATGAACGAGCATATGATTGCAAATCTAATGCAGCATGATTATAAGAAAGAAAATTCTTATCAAGAATACCTGAAAAATGGAGGAAGACCTATTGAAAAAATTTCCAAAGAAGCTGATTCAATAGAAAATAAAGTAGTGACCGCGACAGATTCTTTGAAAACTGTTTACAGCAAAAAAATTGTAAAATATTTAGCGCAAAGCGAAGAAAAGTACAAGAAAAAAATTACAGATTCCCTTAAAAAAATTAGTTCAGGGAAACCTGCCGACCAGGGAATTGTAAAAAAGATCTGGAAAAAGAAACAGGTTTTGATTGAAGATTCTCTGGGTCGTCTTTACGGAACAAAAGAATATCCGGAAACGCCGATTGATCCTAATACATCAAAAAAGGCCGAAACATTTGAAAAGGAAGAACCGTACTCAAAGCATACTATTTCTTTCTCGGAAATTATTTGGTTGATAATTTTCATGACTGGAGTTGTAGGGCTGTATTCTTTTATAGTAAAAAGAAAATCTTTAAACATCGGAGGCAACAATGTTCCCAACGGAATTAAAATTTTTCTTATTATTATATTGGTTGCGATGTTGGCGTATATTTTCTATCCGTTAATCGAAATGTTCGGCTACAACTGGTTTGTATGGATTCTCATTGTCTGTGTTGTACTGCTGCTTTACCGCCTTTTCAGCGAAGACAAAACCATTTTAAAATCAGACAAAGATGAATAGGCAGAAGTTTATAGATAAATTCATGGCGGCATTTTTTATCCTAGTGATCATTAAGGTGATCGGGATTTTGGCGCAGCTGTTTCATCAGAGTTTTTGGAGTGTGGTAGGGACTTTGGTGATTTTTATCATTATTGCTTTTATCATTTTTATTGTCCTTACCCGCTTGGAAGACAAAGAAAAAGAACGGAATTCTGGTGGAAGACATGGAGCAGGAGGCGGAAGTTTTTATGTGGAAAATTCACTTTTCGACAGAATCAGGAGTAAATATGAAGAGCTTGCCCAAAAATATATCGACGAGAAAGATTATAAAAAAGCAGCAAGAGTCTACATGAATCTTCTTCGGGACAATTATCGTGGTGCAAAAACATTGGAAGAAGGAAGCTTTTATAATGAAGCAGCTGTGATTTATCTTAAAAAATTAAAAAATAAGTCAGAAGCGGCCAATTGTTATGAAAAAGCAAAACAGTACAGAAAAGCAATTGACCTTTATAAAGAACTTGAGCAAAAAGAAAAAGTAGGGGATTTGTATAGAGAAATCAACGATGCAAAAAATGCAAATACTTACTATCAGATGGTTGTGGACGATTATGTAAGCAATAATCAAATGGTGAAAGGCTCTCTAATTTATCGTAAAAAGATGGAATTACCCGAGGAGGCTCAGAAGATTTTATTGAAAGGCTGGGAAGAAGATAAGGATGCTTTTAATTGTCTGAATAATTATTTTGCTAATATTTTTGAGGTTAAAAAACTTGATCAGGAAATTCTGGAATTGTATCAGAAAACTCCCGAGGAAAAAAAGCTTACTTATCTGGAAGCAATGAAGTATGAATTTAAAAAAGATGAAAAATTACAGTCAACGATCAGAAATATTGCCTACGAAATTATTGCCGAGAAAGTAGCCACCCATTCTGAGATTGTGAATGAATTAAAGCATTTCAATCCTAATGATGAGGTGATTTTGAAAGATATTTCGAGGTATAAAACGGGCAGAAACCGGATGTTTAGGAATTGATTTTCCGTCATTGCGAACCGAAGGTGAAGCAATCTGTATTAAATTAAAGCTCACTTTTTCATTAAGATTGCTTCGATGCTTCTGAACTATGCTCGCAGACCTCCGTCTGTTCGCAATGACAAATAACAAACTTTTAATAAAAACATTTATCTTTGCCTCAGAAAAAATAATGACAACACAAAGAGCACATATCAGTTTAAATCCATGCGATCGACCTCTACTAAAGGGATCGTTTGGCTATGAATGTATGATATGGAATGAGGCGAAATGTGCTTGCTTTGGAAATTATTTACTGTAAACTCGTAAAAAATTAATCAAAATACTGCAGAAACGCCTCGATAGCCGGGGCGTTTTTTGTGTTTTTAAGGCAGAAATTATTTAGAATGAAAAAAAATAACCATAAAAGTGAAAATTATTTAATCAACAATGAACAATTAATAAGAAAATAAAGCGTGATAAGTAACCCGATGAGAGACAGTCATTTAGGTAATTAAGACATCTGTAAAATATTACGGACAGGAATTTCCTATTTTAAAATTTAAATATAATTATTTGATTTTCAAATACTTAATTGAAAAATAAATTTGTGAGTTCAAAAAAATCCTATTTACTTTGCAACCGAAAATTGAAAGCAACACGATTCAATCTTTTCAAAAAAAAACAATTTTTATAAACAAGAATAAAATGAAACAATTACATAACATATCTAATCAGTATTCAAGACTACACGGACAAGAGCCGAAAGGATGCGTATGTATTTTTGATAGTGAATTTATGGATGAAAGGTGTTTATATAAACGGGTCTGCTAATGTAGTGACACGTCAAAAAATATAAAGCACCTCCCGAAAAGAGGTGCTTTTTTTATGGTTTCTTTAGCTTATTTGGTAAAGCGCCGGTTTGTGGCACCGGAGAATAGGGTTCGATCCCCGGAGAGACCCAAAGTTATTAAAGTGAATGGTCAGTAGTGAATTTTATTTCACAAGTGAATTAACCATTCACAATATTAAAAACAATCTCATAGCTCAATTGGTTAGAGCACCGGTCTTTTAAACCGGGGGTTGAAAGTTCGATTCTTTCTGGGATTACACGTGATGTGAATGGTCAATAGTGAATTTGTTTCACAAGTGAACTAACAAAAATTGACAGGCAAAACGATTGACAGCTGATCATTCACATTTCAATGATTTCGTAGCACAATGGATAGAGCATGGGTTTTCTAAACCCAGGGTTACAGGTTCGAGTCCTGTCGAGGTCACAAAAGGAGGGTAGGCAAATATTGGTTTGTTGTGGCTTACTGCTAATGAGTTCTAAGACAGTAGTGAAGGTTCAATTCCTTTGCTCTCCGCAAAAATGGTCTATTGAGGTAATGGCTAACCTGTCCGACTGTCTCTTGGGCACTGCGAGTTCGATTCTCGCATAGACCGCAATGATTCACGGAGATTTCTGACCCGACTGTCTCTCGGAGAAGAATTGAAGTGGATCTGAAAACTGGAAAGATAACGGTGGTTGTTTACCCGTCTTGGACGCGGGAGGTCGCAAGTTCGAATCTTGCTTTCCAGACGAAAAAGTGAATGGTTAATAGTGAATTTTGTTTCACAAGTGAATTTTTAAAAAAAATTGACAGTGAGGCGAATAATATTGACAATTCATAAATTAAAAACGATTTCGTAGCTCAATGGTAGAGCGTTGGCCTGTTAAGCCAATAGTTGAAAGTTCGAATCTTTCTGGAATCGCAATAACTAATGTTAATTGTTTCAAAGAGAAAAGAAAAAGTTTGTCGAGAGCAGAAGATCTTTAAGCCAAAAACACGATATAATATAGACAGGCTTTTTCTTGACTCAAAAACTATAGGGGTGAAAGATGGAGGGTTAACATAATATAAATTTTTAGGTAAATAAAGCTTGTCAAAAGCGCAGAAGTTCTTATATCAAACAAAAATTAAGACAGGCTTTATTTTTTAAGATTAGAAATTAGAGGTTAGAAATAGTTTAAAAAATTACTCATTACTAATTGCTGATTACTTATAAAAACGATGGTTCGCCGAAGTGGAAGAGTCGGGGCGGTCTGCAAAACCGTTGTGAAAACTGAGTGGGTTTGAATCCCATAACCATCTCAAATAACTAAAATGAGATTAGTTCCGAAGAAAAATAAAAGTTTGTCGAGCGTAGAAGTTCTTATATCAAACTAAAAAAATAATGACAAGCTTTGTTTTTCTTCACAAAATTTAGAGTTAAAAGTTAATTGGAAAAATTACTCATTACCATTACTTGTTACTCATGAAAAGGGAAGTACGCCGAAGTTGGAGAGTCGGGGCAGACTGTAAATCTGTTGCTTTATTGCTGAATAGGTTCGAACCTATTACTTCCACAAAAACCGCTGATAATGTAATGGCAGCATGCAGGAAATGTACTCTTGTTGTTTAGGTTCGATTCCTAGTCAGTTTGTTTTAATTGCTCTATTCGTCTAACGGTTCAGGACGCCTGCCTTTCGAGCAGAAAATAAGGGTTCGATTCCCTTATAGAGTACAGAATATAAGTAATTAGTGATGTGCAATGGGTAATACTCAAAACTCATAATTTATAACTCATAACTCAAAAAACTGATTCATAGTGTAATTGGTCAGCACATAAGACTTTGACTCTTGTTGTTTAGGTTCGAGTCCTGATGAATCAACAAAAATTGCTTCGATAGTGTAATGGCAGCATCTCAGTCTCCAAAACTGATGGTAATTGGTTCAAATCCAGTTCGGAATGCAGAAAAATGGATGGTCAATAATTAAAAATTGACGATTCACAACTAACAAATTGAAATTTAAACAAAACAAATTTAAAACATGTAGAAAAAATGGAAACGCAACAACAAACATGGCAAAACATGACTGGAAAAATTTTCCATAATGCTATCACACAATTGGTAGAAGAAGCCATCATCCGCGAACAGGCCAACGGTCACCGACTGAAAGTTTGCGTGGGTTCAGATTCACACGTTTATGGTGACACCATTAATTATGCCACGGCAGTAGTCATTATTCGTGAGGGAAAAGGAGCGTTTACTTTTATCAGAAAAGAAAGAGAAATACAGAGTATCAGTATCAAAGAGCGAATGCTGAATGAAGTGAACAAATCCGTAGAAATTGCCTATGCAATTTGCTCTATTTTGGAAACTTATGATGTGGAAATGGAGGTGCACGCAGACATTAATACCGATCCGGATTTCAAATCCAACGTCGCTTTGAAAGATGCAATGGGATATATTCTGGGAATGGGATATGTGTTTAAAGCAAAACCTTATGCTTTCGCGAGTTCTAATTGTGCTGATATGATGGTGTGATAAACTAAATAAAATGAAAACAACAGATAATATATTAATCATAGACCTCGAAGCTACATGCTGGGATGACCGGCCGCCAAAAGGTCAGGAAAATGAAATCATAGAAATAGGGGTTTGTATTATGGATGCAAAAACGGGTATGGTTTCTAAAAATGAAGGGATTTTAGTAAAACCTCAATATTCAAAAGTAAGTCCATTTTGTACGGAACTGACATCCATTACCCAGGAAATGCTTGATAATGACGGTGTTTTACTAGAAGATGCATTAGATATTTTGAGAGTAGAGTACGATTCAGAAAATTTGACATGGGCAAGCTATGGAAATTATGATTTGAATATGCTTCAAAACCAGTCAAGGAAATTCAATGTAGATTATCCATTAAGTGGCGATCATATTAATGTAAAAACATTATTTGGACAATTACATCCAACCGTAAGAAAAAGTGTTGGAATGGCGAGAGCTTTAAATGAATTAAATCTTACCTTAGAAGGCACCCATCACAGAGGTGTGGACGATGCAAAAAATATCGCGAAGATTTTACATTGGTGCCTGAAGCAATATAATACTTAACTGGAAGTTTATTGTAAACATAAAGCCGACGAATTGTAAATCCTCGGCTTTAAAGAAAGTATATAAAGAAATATTATACGGTTCAGAAACAAATGATAAAAAAAGGCAATATTAAATTTTAATATTGCCCTTTTCATTAAAAATTTTTTTTCATCTGTGTTTTTAGTTTTTTGTCAAAACCAAATTCAATTGATTAGTTTTTTTTTCATTTGTGTAATTACTTTTATATCAAAGTTGGGGCGAAATTAATTGATATAAAAATTTTTCATCATTTGTGTTTAGTAATTGTTTGATAATTTTTTGTGATCAATTTTACTGATACAAATAGAAGCAAAATTCGTACAAGAACAAAAAAAACGATATACCATTTGAATACTATCTTTATTTAATGATTTGATTTTCAATAATATAAATTTCATTAAATGGTCTATTTTCTTACGTTTTTATAGACTCGAAAAATAATCTTCTTGTAGTAATTTCTTTAATTCAATTAATATTTCTTTTAATTACTGTTTAATTTTTTTAATTTTTCTTTCTATATAGACAAACAAAAGATCTAAGCTGACTCTTAGATCTGATTAATTGTTTTTGTTAAAAATATGTTTTAATCTCAACTTGTCTTCTTGTTGGTTAAGTTCCGAAGCCAAATACCCATATCCTGTTCAGTAGGAATAAGGAATTTTTTCCTGAGATTTTGTTTTCTGTTCCGTACCGTGTTTATAGACTTATATGTATAATCTGCAATATCTTTGATAGTAAAACCTAAAAATGTATAAGCACAAAGAATCAGCTCTGAAGTTCTGAGTCCCGGGCTATATTCCATAAGTTTTTTCTGAAAATCGGGATAAACTTCCTGGAAACGGAAATAAAATGACGGATCATTTTTCTTGGCAAGATCAATCACTTCATTATAAGCATCATTTACTTTCAGCTGAAGCTCTTCTGTTTCCACTGTTTTTTGAGAAATAATTTCCTCTTTTTCCTGCAATGTAGAGTGAACTTCGGTGAAAAGAGTTTCCTTATGCTTTAGATTTTTTCTTAAAATATTAAAAACAACAATAAAAATTATTATCAAAAGCAAGATTCCGGCAGAAATCCAGATATATTTTTTTCTTTTAGAATGTTGATAGTTATTTTCCTGATCATCAATTATAATATTAAGTGCATAATCCATGCTTTTACTTCTGTCTGATGCTATTTTGTTTTCTTCATTGATGTAAATAGTTTCGTATTCACTTTGTTTATTTTTATCACCAAGAATGCCATATATTTCTGAAATATTCTTGTACAGAGAATTGAAAGGAGCCATATTAATAGAATGTTTTTCTATATTTTGGATGGCCTTTACATAGTAGTCCAGGGCAAGATCATATTTTTTTTGATTTTTATAATAGTTGCCAAAAATCATGTATTGCACAAACAGAATAGGATCTTCATATTTTAGTTTTAATTCATAGCTTTTCTGGTAATAATAGAAAGCGGAATCAAAATCTTTTTTTTGAGAAAAAGCATTTCCTAAAGCAATATAATGCTCCGAGAAAGAATTATAGGCTTTATTTTCATCTAATTTTTTAAGCAGATTACCGGATAATTTATAATAGATAAAAGCAGAATCTAATTTATTTCTATCAAAATAGCGATTTCCAATATTGCCATAAGTTCTTGCAACAACACGTATGGAAGCAGTATCTTTTTTATCCTTTAAAAGTTTTATAATGCTAAGTTGTTCCCGTGAGCTTTGAGATTTTAAGGATAAAACATAGAAATTGTATGATTTTATTTCTTTTAATTTCGCCTGGAGAAGAATATCATCTTGAGTATATTTTTGATCAAAGGTTTTTTGTATAAAAGATAAGCTTTGTTTCTGTAGTTCCAGACATGATAATGCTCTGGAGATAAGGTAGCTGCTTTCTGCGATTCTCTTGGAATCACCTGTTTTTTGAGCTAGAAGATTAGCTCTTTTTGCAATCTGTAATTCTTCGAAATCTTTATATTCTGCATGTCTTTTTTCAGATATGTTGAGAAGTTTGTCAATTTCTTTCAGTTGTTTATTCTGGCAAAATACCAGATTTGAAAACAAAAATATAAGCAATATAATGCTGCTTTTATAAAAAGTAGGTAGTTTTTCCATACTAACTTTCGCCCCTAAAGTTAAAATAATGAATAGATTAATAAAACTACAAAAATAGGATTGTTAATTGGAAAAAAATAAAAATACTTTCATTTTAACTTATTTTCTTATTATAATGAATAATTTTTATTGGAAATAATAACTTAATATAATTTTTTATTAGCATATTGATAAATTTTGTAGCAGGAATTAATAGTTTATTGTCAAAACAAAAAAACAGAATAAGTAATATGCATGATATTACCCATTCTGTGAGTTCCCTTATTGTGAGTTTTGCTTTTAATTGTTATCCCTCTTCAGTAGCTTAAGTCAGGAATCAAGTCGGGACTTTTGGGGCTTTCCCGACATTGAATTCCATTCTTTCATTTGTGTTTTTACTTTTTCTTCAGCATTTGTGTGTTTTGTAATGAATTTATAAAGGAACTTTAAAGTTTTCCAGCATAAATTTCATTGTATTTCATTTGTGTTTTTCCATTTTTTAATGCTTAAGTCAGGAATCAAGTCGGGACTTTTGGGGCTTTCCCGACATTGAATTCCATTCTTTCATTTGTGTTTTTACTTTTTCTTCAGCATTTGTGTGTTTTGTAATGAATTTATAAAGGAACTTTAAGGTTTTCCAGCATAAATTTCATTGTATTTTCATTTGTGTTTTTCCATTTTTTAATGCTTAAGTCAGGAATCAAGTCGGGACTTTTGGGGCTCTCCCGACATTGAATTCCATTCCTTTTCATTTGTGTTTACTTTTTTTCAACATTTGTGCTTTGTAATTGAAATTTACGTCGGGAATTCTTTGGGGCGTTCCCGACATAGAATTTCATTTTTTCTCATTTGTGTTTTTTGTGTCAAACCTTCTGTAATTTTAAATCGTTTAAATCTTTTAGATAAAAATAATTTTTGATTGCTTATTGATTTCTGGTACAAAGGGAAACAAATTTCATGAAAAGACAAAAAAAATAGTATACTATTTATATACTATTTTTGTTTAACTGTTTGATTTTAAGGAAGATTGATTTGTTTCAACTTTTATTGTCGATTAAATTTCTTAACCAAATACCCATATCTTGTTCACCAGATAAACCAAACTTCTTTCTGAGATTTTGTTTTCTGTTCCGTACGGTGTTGACAGATTTGAAAGTATAGTCTGCAATATCCTTAATATTAAACCCTAAAAATGTATAGGCACAAAGAATCAACTCTGATGTTCTAAGCCCCGGACTGAATTCCATAAGTTTTTTGTGAAAATCCGGATAAACTTCCTGGAAACGGAAATAGAAGGAAGGGTCGTTTTTCTTAGCCAGTTCAGTTACTTCATGGTAAGCGTCATTTACTTTAAGCTGAAGTTCTTCTGTTTCTACCGTTTTTTGAGAAATAATTTCTTCTTTTTCCTGCAATGTAGAGTGAACTTCGGTGATAAGGGTTTCCTTATGCTTTAAATTTTTCCTTAAAATATTAAAAACAACAATAAAAATTATTATTAAAAGCAGAATTCCTCCTGTAATCCATGCATACTTTTTATTCTCTGATTTTTCAAGCTCTTTTTCTTTGTCTTTCAAAATCATATTTAAAGCATACTCTATATTACGGTTTTGCTCTTCAAGAATTTTATCATCTGTTTGTTTTTTTAGATTTTCATACTCTTTTTGCTTTTTATAGTCTCCTAATTGTTTATATAAAAATGAGATTTGAGCGTAAATATTACTAAAATATCTAAGATCAGATGTATATTTCCGCATATTCTCATAAGCTTTGAGATAGTATTCCAACGCTTTATTGTATTGTTTTCCTTCCTGATAATAGAACCCGAACATATAATACTGCTCGTATAATACAGGATCCTTGTACTTTTGTTTAAATTGATAGCTTTTTTTATAATAATAAAGCGCAGAATCTGATTTTTTTTCTTGCAAATACATATTTCCAAGATAATTATAGTGTTCACAAAAAGCCAAATAATGCTTGTTTTCAGGTAATTTTTTTAGTTCTTGCTTTTGTAGGTTTAAATAAATTAATGTGGAATCAGTATTGGGAGTATTTTGTGCAAGATTTGCGTAAATTCTTGATCTGATTTCTACCGCTTCTTCACTGTTATTATTTTCCAATAAAGAAAAAGCCGTCTTGAATTCTTTTTTACTCTGTGAATTTAAATTTAATGACCTATACAGATAAGCTTTCAACTCTTCAAACAAAGCTTTCTGAACAGGATTTTTTGAGAGATATTTCTCAGAATCCATTCTTTCTACATAAGAAAGACTCTCTTTTTGAAGCCCAAGATTGAATAAGGACCGGGCGATATAATAGCTGCTCGTTACTTTTCTTTTATCATCCCCAATTTTTTCTGCTAAAATGTGGGCTGATTTTGCGGTCTTCAATTCATCAATATCCTGAAATTTTTTATTGAAATTATCAGCCTTGAGAAGTAAATTATCAATTTCCTGCAAATGCTTGTCCTGACAAATTGCCAGATTTGATAACAAAATGATAAGCAATAAAATGCTGCTTTTAAAAAAAGTAGGTAGTTTTTCCATACTAACTTTCGCCCCTAAAGTTAAAATTATGAATAGATTAATTAACTACAAAAATAAGGTTGTTAATTGGAAAATAAATAAAAATATACCCATTTTAATTTATTTGTTCATTGTAATGAATAATATTTGTTAATAAATAATAATGTATTGTAAGTTTTTCTTTATAAATTAATAAAATAATTGTGCGGAAAATTGTTATAGCTGTGTTTTGTCACAATTAAAAACAAAAATGGATAATATATGTGTTATATTATCCATTTCTTCCCTTATTATGTTTGTCTTTTAATTGTTATTTCTAATCATTTGTAGTTTAAGTCAGGAATCAAGTCGGGACTTTTGGGGCTTTCCCGACTTTGAATTCCATTCTTTCATTTGTGTTTTTACTTTTTCTTCAGCATTTGTGTTTTTCAATAAAGTTTAAGACAGGATTTAAATGTTTCCAGCATAAATTTCATTGTATTTTCATTTGTGTTTTTTCATTTTTTAATGCTTAAGTCAGGAATCAAGTCGGGATTTTTGGGGCTTTCCCGACATTGAATTCCATTCCTTTCATTTGTGTTTTACTTTTTCTTCAGCATTTGTGTTTTTCAATAAAGTTTAAGACAGGATTTAAATGTTTCCAGCATAAATTTCATTGTATTTTCATTTGTGTTTTTCATTTAATGCTTAAGTCAGGAATCAAGTCGGGACTTTTGGGGCTTTCCCGACATTGAATTCCATTCCTTTCATTTGTGTTTACTTTTTTTCAGCATTTGTGTTTTTTAATTGAAATTTACGTCGGGAATTCTTTGGGACGTTCCCGACATAGAATTTCATTTTCTCATTTGTGTTTTTGTGTCAAACCTTTCGGCAATTTTTTAAATCGTTTTAAATCTTTTTAGAAAAAAATAATTTTCAGATTGCTTGTTGATTTCTGGTACAAAGGGAAACAAATTTCATGAAAAGACAAAAAAAATAGTATACTATTCATATACTATTTTTATTTAACTATTTGATTTTAAGAGAGATTGATTTGTTTTAGGTTTTATCATCGATTAAATTTCTTAACCAAATACCCATATCTTGTTCACCAGATAAACCAAACTTTTTTCTGAGACTTTGTTTTCTGTTCCGTACCGTGTTCACAGATTTGAATGTATAATCTGCAATTTCCTTTACATTGAAACCTAAAAATGTGTACGCACAAAGAATCAATTCTGAAGTTCTGAGTCCCGGGCTATATTCCAAAAGTTCTTTCTGAAAATCAGGATACACTTCCTGAAAACGAAAGTAAAAAGAGGGATCATTCTTTTTGGCAAGCTCTATCACTTCATTATAAGCATCATTTACTTTAAGTTGAAGTTCTTCTGTTTCCACCGTTTTTTGAGAAATAATTTCTTCTTTCTCCTGCAATGTAGAATGAACTTCAGTGATAAGGGTTTCCTTATGTTTTAAATTTTTCCTTAAAATATTAAAAACAACAATAAAAATTATTATTAAAAGCAGAATTCCGCCAATAATCCAAATGTATTTATTGTTCTCAGTTTTTTTATGCTCTTCTTCTTTATCTTTTAAAATAATTTTAAGTGCATGATCTACGTTAGCACTTCTTTTAGACTGTAGATTGTTTTGAAGATCAAGATAGATTTTTTTGTATTCGTTACTTTTTTCGGTATTTCCCAGCTTTTCATATTGTTCGGCGATTTTTTTATATAAATCATTGTTTACAAAATGATAGGGCGAAATTTTTTGTTCTTTAATATTCTGAATGGCCTTCTGGTAAAAATCTATTGCAGATTGATATTCTTTTTGTACGGAATAATAATCTCCCAAAGCCGTATAATCAAGAAAAAGAATAGGATCTTTATATTTTTGGTCTATTGCAAGACTTTTCTGATAATAATATAAAGCAGAATCAGGTTTTTTATTTAAAAATTCTGTTCCTTTATAACGATAGAAGTCAGATAATTCAAGGTGAATATCTTTTTCTGGAATTTTTTTTAATTCATTAAAGCACAATTTTGAATAATATTTTGCAGAATCCGGTTTTCCGACCCCGATATTCAAATATGTTCTTTGTAATAAAATAATGGCATCTTTACTGGTTTCGCCTTTTAGGAGCTTTACAATTCCTGGCATCTCCTTGTCAAACTGAGAGGTCAAGCCCAGTGCATAATAATCGAAGGCTTTTACTTCCTTCAACTTGGCCTGAAGTAGTTTACTTTTCTGATAATAAGGCTCTTGAGAAACTTTTTTTACAAATACAAAGCTTTCTTTTGGAAGTTCCATGAGCGCTAATGCCAATGCCATGCTATAATAAGATTCTGCAATTTTCTGAGAATTTTTGATCTCTTCAGCTACGATACTTGCTTTTTTAGCATATTGTAGCTGCTCTAAATGGTTGAAACGGCGCCTGCTGTTCTCTGCCTTCTGAAGAAGCACATCAATCTCTTCCTCTTGATGAGTCTGAGAAATAGCAATATTAGAAAATAGTATAAACAGTAATAAAATGCTGTTTTTGAATATGTTGTGTTTTTTACTTATATTAATTTTCATCTCATGGATTATAATGTAACAAAATAAAGCTATATAAATATAAAATAAAAAGTCGGCATTTACCGACTTTTATTGAATCTCTTCTTCAAATGTTTTTTTCCATTTTGCGAGAGTAGTTCTGCTTATTTTATATTTTGTAGACATATAGCTTGTTGAGAAGCCATGCTTTTTTTGATATTGTAACAATTTCAGCATTGTTTTCTTGTCATAGGTTTTCAATTTCTGGTTGTTCCTTAGACTTTCCTTAGATTGTTTAAAGACCAGCTCATTGAAATTAAGAACATCTTCCGTAGTTTTTAAATTTTTCAGAAGTGTTTGGATTTTAGGATCTTGTAACTTTTCAGGCTGATCCTGCTTCAGCATATCCTGATAGATTTTTTTATAATTGGGACGCATGTGTTTACTTTTAGTTGGTGTCGTTTTTTTGAAGCCAGCGATGCAGAGTACTTTTAGGAATAGAATATTCTTTAATAACTTCACTTTGTGTCATCTCACCGGACTGAATTCTTTTAATAATAAACTCTTTTATTTCCTGAGTATAAATATTTTTCCTGAAATAAGGAATTTTCTCAGATTTTGGATTATTATTCTTATTAATAGCTGACGGCGGTGAATATAAAATAAGATGCGAACTGTAAAGCCTGAAAAAGTCATATTCCAGCAGTTTAGACCATCTTAAAAGAAGATCTGTATCAATGGATTTGCTAGTGAATACTTTTTCAATGAATTCTTCATCTTTTTTCAGGAAATTGCACATCCTTTCCATTGTAATCTCCAATTCATCAACCCTCTCCTTAATGAATTGTCCTATATTTATTTCTTTGTATAGCATTTTTGTTAAAAACTTATTTAAAAACAACTTGCATGGAATAGGAATATTATTGAGTAAGTATAAGTAAAGGTTAATTAAAATTTTAAACTAATATCTGAAGATAAAACCAAATGCACTCTCTGATCAAGGTAAGTTCCTGATTAAGAATTAAAATGTTTATTAATTAAAGTGTAAATGTGAAGAATTTTGCGTCATAATACATCCCTCAATGCTTTGTGCGATATCCTTTGTCTCATCCTTTTCGCTTAGTAAACTTTATATCCTGACCTTTTTATAAGTATCGAATAATATATTACCTATTTAAAACTCTTTCATGCAATTTCTCTTTATGTAATTAATTATGATAGACGGCAATCTTATTTTGTAAAATATTTTAACTGATTTTTGAAAATTGGTTAATAATTTTAAAAAATAATCAATTACCCTAGATTCAAATATATAAAAAAATAGAAATTAAACCCAAAAAACAAATTAAAATTTTTTGTTAAAATATAGTTTTGGTTAAAAATAATCAGATAAATGGAATAGAGTGTGAAATATTATGTAATGCTCTGCTTTGATAAAGACGCATTATCACGATCAACATTTTGTGAATTCTTAAATATGTATTATTAACATTGTAGAAAAAAATCTAAGTGCTTACCTTTGCCGCTGAATGAAAAATACTGTTGCATTATTCGATTTTTCGAAGAAAATAAATTACAAAAACGAACTCCTTGCTGGTCTTACAGTAGCTATGACCATGATTCCGGAGTCACTTTCCTTTGCGATTTTAGCTGGGCTTTCTCCTCTAATTGGTTTGTATGCGGCCTTTATAATGGGCTTGGTTACTGCAATTTTTGGTGGCCGTCCCGGTATGGTTTCTGGTGGGGCGGGAGCTACAATCGTTGTTTTAATAGCTTTAATAAAAACCCATGGTGTGGAATATCTTTTCGCAACCGTAGTTCTTGCAGGTGTTTTTCAAATGTTGGTTGGGATTTTTAAGCTTGGAAAATTTGTAAGACTCATTCCGCAACCCGTAATGTATGGTTTCCTGAATGGTCTTGCTATTATTATTTTCATGGCGCAGGTCGAGCAATTTAAAATTACGGACGCAAACGGAGCTGTGAGTTGGCTGCATGGTTCATCTTTATATATAATGATGGGGTTAACGGCTTTGACTATTGCAATTGTTTATTTCTTTCCAAAAATAACGAAAGTTGTCCCGGCTTCTTTGGTCGCAATTGTAATTGTTTTCGGAGTCGTCCTGGGTTTTGGAATTAATACTAAAACTGTTGCAGACATCGCCAGTGTAAGCGGAAGCCTTCCGAATTTTCATATTCCGGGGATTCCTTTTTCCCTAGAAACTTTACAGATTATTTTTCCGTATGCCATAGTAATGGCGGGAGTTGGTTTGATAGAATCACTTCTCACGCTATCAATGGTCGACGAAATCACTAATTCTAAAGGGAGCGCTAATAAAGAATCCGTAGCTCAGGGCTTAGCCAATATTACAAATGGTTTTTTCGGAGGAATGGGTGGTTGTGCGATGGTTGCACAAACGCTGGTGAATCTTAATGCCGGTTCCAGAGCCAGGCTTTCAGGAATTATAGCATCAGTAACAATTTTAATTATTATTCTGGTAGGGGCACCTTTTATTGAGAAAATCCCGATGGCAGCTCTGGTTGGGGTGATGATGATGGTTGCAATCAGTACTTTTCAGTGGGTTTCCATCAGAATTGTCAACAAAATGCCAAAATCTGATATTTTTGTCGGAATTACGGTCGCGTTAATTACCGTTATTCTTCACAACCTTGCTTTGGCTGTTTTGGTGGGAGTTATTATTTCTGCTTTGGTTTTTGCCTGGGATAATGCAAAAAGGATTCGTGCAAAAAAGTATATTGATGAAAATGGAATTAAATATTATGAAATTTACGGACCGTTGTTCTTCGGGTCTGTAACGACTTTCACAGACAAATTTGATCCCGCCGATGATCCTGATGAAGTCATAATTGATTTTAAGGAAAGCCGGATTGTTGACATGAGTGCCATTGACGCCTTAGATAAATTATCAAAAAAATACAGTCAACTGAATAAAAAGCTGCATTTAAGACATTTAAGTGAAGATTGTATTCAACTTTTAAAAAATGCAGAAGCAGTTATTGAAGTTAATATTCAGGAGGACCCGACTTATAAAGTGATGCCTGGAAAGTAGGAAGGTTGCGGTGTTTTAGGGTTGAGAGTTTGAGAGAGTGAGTGATTTAAAAAAAATTGCTAAAAAATTTGCAAACCAGTAACATGCACGAGATAAAATTCACTATTGACAATTGACAATTGACAATTCACCTTAAAACCCAAACAAGGACTGCAAAATAAATTTACAGCCCTCGCTTTTTAGGTTATTAATGTATTGGCAATGAAATCCGGCACTAAAGCATAGTGTGACAACTTCATGCTGATCGAAGCTCTACCGCTCGTCAGTGTTCTCAAATCGGAAATATATCCGAAAGTTGAAGCCAACGGGATTTCTGCAGTGAAGGTTTTTCTTCCTGATTTTTCATCAATCGAAGTAATAATCCCTCTTCGTTTATTGATATCTGCCGTTACAATTCCGGTGTATTCTTCAATACTTTGAATTTCAACCTGCATGATGGGTTCCAGTAATTTCGGTTTACAACTTTTTGCAGCCGCCTTGAAACCGTCTCTTGCAGCAATTTCAAAATCAAATGCAGCAGAATCTGTACTATGAGCTGAACCGTCCAATAGAGTAACTTTCATATTTTCTAAAGGATAGCCCTTCAATGTTCCATTTTCCATTGCTTCTCTGAACCCTTTTTCTACCGAAGGAATAAATTCACCAGGAATCACACCGCCTTTAATTTGATTAATGAATTCCAAGCCGGTTTCATTATTCTCACGAGGCCCTATTTCAAAAGTAATGTCTGCGAATTGTCCGCTTCCACCATTTTGCTTGACAAGTTTTTCCCTGTATTTTCGGGTTTTTGTTAAAATTTCCCTGTAAGAAACTTTAGGCTTTCCCTGATTGATTTCAATTCCATGATTCAACCTAATCTTTTCTAAAGTAACCTCAAGATGCAATTCTCCCAAACCACTCAACAAAGTTTCACCGGTTTGTCGGTCTCTTTCAACGACCAACGATGGATCTTCTTCTTGTATTTTAGCCAAAACCAATCCGAAAGATTTTTCATCAGCATTTGTTTTCGGCTCAATCGAAACCCGGATAACCGGAGCTGGAATCGTAATGGATTCTAGCAATACGGCTTTTTCAGTTGAAGATAAAGAATCACCGGTTTTAGCATCTTTTATTCCTGTTAAGGCTACAATATCACCGGCTTTTCCTTCTTCAATGGTTAATGTTTTATCAGACTGCATTTGTAAAATCCTCGATATTCTAAAATTTTCACCAGTTCTTACATTCTGAACCGTGTGTCCTGATTTTATCTTTCCTGAATAAATCCTAAGCATTGCCAATTTACCCATGTGTTTGTCAATAACGACTTTGAAAACAAGTCCGGAAAAATTTTCTTCATCATTTCTTTCAAGCTCAATTATTTTTTCCGTTTTCGCATCTTTTCCTTTAATTGAAGGTAGTTGATTCGGGGCGGGAAAATAACTTGCAATCGCATCAAGTAACGGCTGAACTCCTTTGTTTTTAAAAGCAGAACCACATAAGACGGGAACAACTGCTCTTAATAGACAGGTTCTTTTTATGGCTTCAATCATCATTTCTTCAGAAATTTGAGCTTCAGAACTCAAGAAAGTTTCAAAAAATATTTCGTCCTGTTCGGCTAAAGTTTCTATTAATTTCATTCTCCATTCTTTGGCGTCAGCTTTATAATTTTCGGGAATTTCCTGTTCAATAATTGTTTCACCATTTTCATCGATCCAATACAAAGCTTTTTGCTTGATCAGATCAATAACTCCTTCAAAATTGTCTTCAGAACCCATCGGGATTTGTAAAGCCAAAGGAACTGCATGAAGTTTAGTTTTAATTTCATTTAAAACAGCAAAGAAATCAGCTCCCATTCTGTCCATTTTATTGATGAAGCAAATCTTCGAAATTCCATATTTTTCAGCTTGAAACCAGACATTTTCCGTTTGAGGCTGAACTCCTGAAGAAGCGCAGAAAACTGCAACAACGCTGTCTAAAACCCTCAACGAACGTTCAACTTCCACTGCAAAATCAATATGTCCTGGTGTATCAATAATGTTGATATTGAAAACATTCTGATCCTTTTTCCATTGTGTGGAAATTGCTGCAGATGAAATGGTAATTCCCCGGTTTTTCTCCTGAATGTCTCTATCCATCGCAGTATTTCCATCGTCTACGTTCCCGATTTTATGAATCATTCCTGTGTAATACAGCAATCTTTCCGTTAAAGTTGTTTTTCCTGCATCGACGTGTGCTATTATCCCTATATTTCGTGTATTGTACTTCATTTTTTTAAATTTAAATTGTTGATTTTAAGGTTGTATTGATGTTTTAAGCGTAAAGATTTCTTATCTGACTTTTATTTTAGTAAGAAATTTCTTTTTCGTTAAAAAATGAGACAGCCTTTTCGACTAAAAGCTGAAAGTAGGGTAGCAAAAAAGACCTATCTGAATAGATAGGCCTCAATATGTTTTGTTTTTAAAGGTCGATCGTTATTCAGATAAATATTTAGTGCTACCAAAGTACACAGCTCTGATAGGATTGTTTGTAATAATATTTACCATTTTTTTTGTCATTGTTTGATTGTAAATCGCTTGCAAAATTAGAAAAAATATTTAAATGGCAAAATTTTATACAATTTATCATTAAAATTACCAATAAAAAATCCGCTTCTAAATTCTTAAAAGCGGATGGGTCATTTGTTTAATCAATTTATTTTTTTAGGAATTTCAGGCTTTTCACCCCTTCAATTTCTATGAAATATATTCCCTTGGAAAGTTGAGAAACATTGATTTTCTTTTCATTAGAAATATTTCCCTGGGAAACAAGACGGCCATTAATGTCTGTTATCTTGTATTTCTGTGAAGATTTTACAGGTAAATTAATTTGTATAAAATCTCCTGCAGGATTAGGTGCGATGCTTCCAGCTGATGAAGTCCCGATTTCATTGGTAGATAAAGTGCTGCTGTATAATTGAGTAATTTCAGTAGGTGTAAGCACTCTGTTCCAAATCCCTACGTCATCAATACTAGCCACGATATTACCACCGCTTATGGCTCTTCCGATGTAGAATGGCAATGCAGCCTGCAACGTGTTTGTGTAAGAATTAGTTCCAGTCCCAACAGATGCTCCGTTTTTGTACAATTCCATGCTCTGGTTATTGAAAACTGCTACATAATGCTCCCAGTTTGATGTAGAATATGCAGGGGCATTCACCCATACCCATGCTTGACCTTGTTTGGTAGTACCATAAATGGTTTTGAAGGCGTCACATTGTACAAGCCAGATAAAATTATCTGAGGTGCCGGAACCACTCATCATGGCAACACCCTCATTATTGTTCGCTTTCATCATCCAGAAAGATACTGAGAATGATCCCGTCTGTGAGAAAGTGTAGGATAAAGAGCTTTTTGAAAGATAACCTGACCCATCAAAAGCATAAGCTGCATTAGGCATTCCGTTTCTGTCGTTTGTGAGTGTAGCTCCGGTTACGGTAAGATTATTTCCGTTTCCGCTCGAATCGTTTGCAGCTCCATTGAATCCCCACCAGGCCACAAGTCCTGAAGTTGGTACATAAGCAGGGGTCTGCGCATTGAAAAGTAACGATAATAGTACAGAAGAAAGTAGAATAATTTTTTTCATAGATAATTTTTTTAAGTTTTATAAATGTAATTATATTTTTAATTCATAATAGTTAAATTTTGTTAAAGTATTGATTATTTGATAGTTTTGTAATGTGTTTTATGTATTTGATTAAATATATTTGCATTATTTGTATTGCTTTAATATTTAATTAGTTAATAATAAGGATATCGTGTAATTTTTTCATTCTTAAGGGATATATTGTGTTAAATCCAGTTATTTTTAGCACTCTGAAGACGATAATGTTGTTGAAATCTATCTTAGATAATCAAAACTTATAAGACTTAAAATCTTAAAAAATCATAAAAAACAAGACGGTAATATTAAAAATTATATCTTTGGGAAGAATACAGAAAATTCAAACACAATTGATGATACAAAAATTAAATCTTTTTCAAGAAAGCTAAATAAAACTTTTAACTTTTAAAACGTTTTGAAAACAGATATCGACATTCAGAATCACAGTCATTTTTCCTTTGACTTATGGCTTACCTTAATCAAATCTCACCCCGAATTCAAAGCAAAAAGAGTTGAGCTTTTCTCATCATTTTTTGATGTGGAAAAACCTATTGATGAAGTGGCGAAAGTCGTAAAATATTACGATGATCTCTGCAACTCCATTAATGAAGTTATTGGTGGAAATGTGGACACTTTTGAGATTTATTTACTGATTTTAGGTGCTTTAGATGTGGATTTAAAGCAATTAAACAGAGAGAAATTAAACGAATTCTATTTAAAAAGTGAAGAACTATTTTTGGAATATAGGCCGGTTGTGATTTTCGAAAATTTACATGATTTTTTTGATGAAATTAAAAACCAGGGCAAAACGATAAATATCCTGAGCAATACCGGTTTTATCAAGGGAACAACAATGAGAAAATTTTTGGTTGGAGAAAATCTTGATCAGTACATTGATTTCCATATCTATTCAGATGAGATTAATTGTTCAAAACCTAATCCGCAGATCTTTCAGGAGGTCAAAAATCTGATTAAAAATCGAGATTTAGCAATGGATCAGATTTTACACATCGGTGACAACCCGATTGCCGATTACAAAGGCGCAAAAGACTTTGGTTTTAATGCTCACTTACTTAAACACCAAATATAATATGAATAAAAGATACAGCTTACACCACATTCATTCGGCGGATAAGTTCACTTTTTCACCCGCAGAATACAGCTATTTTAAGTATGGCGATAAGTCGTATGCAGAGAAATTTGCGAAAGAATTGTTTGAAGGATTTATTTCCGGGCACGAAGAAATTTTAAATACGGATAAAGAAATTGTGGTTTTGCCAAGCCCGTACATGGCAATTCCTACGGCTTCTAATTTTTTATGTTTTTACTTTAAAAAGCAGCTGGATTATTATTTATTTCAAAAAGGAAAAAAATCCAGCATTTTATCAAAGATTAACAGAAATCATACTTATACAACAGATTATGGAAATCTGAGTTTTGAAGACCGTAAAAATTTGATAGCCAATGATACTTATTATCTTGATAAAGACTTTTTAAAGGGAAAACTTTGTATTTTTATAGACGATATCAAAATCACGGGAAGTCATGAGTACACTGTGAATAAAATTTTAAAGCAATATAACGTTGAAGGCGAATTTTTATTCATGTATTATGCAGAATTGATGAATTTTGATATTGACCCGAAGATTGAAAACTATTTTAATTATTATGCAGTGAAAAATATAGAACACATTGCAGAAGTAATGGTAAGGCCAAGTTTTCAGTTTAATACAAGGATTGTAAAATATATTTTAGGCCTGGAATCAAGTAATTTTGAATATCTTTCGTCTAAAGTAAAAAAGGAACAGATGGAACATCTTCTGGAACTGGCGATCAGTAACAATTATCATTTAATAAAAGAATACGAAAATAACATTAATACATTAACGCAAACTGAATTATATTATGGCTATTAACTTACAGAAAGGACAGAGAGAAAATATAAATGCACCAAAATTCACAGTGGGTTTAGGTTGGGATATCAACAATACATCAACGGGAACCGCTTTTGATCTGGATGCATCTTTATTTTTGTTGGGTGAAAATAAAAAGTTAGTTTCTGATAATCACTTTATATTTTACAACAATCTTGAATCTCCGGACAAAGCAGTGATCCACTCGGGTGATAATTTGACGGGTGACGGTGCAGGAGATGATGAACAGATTAAAATTGATTTAACTAAAATAGACCCTGCAGTAGCGGAAATTACAGTGGTAGTAACAATCCACGATGCAGACGCAAGAAAGCAGAACTTCGGGCAGGTAAGAAATTCTTTCATCAGAATCTTCAATACAGATACGAATGAAGAGCTTTTAAAGTATGAATTAGACGAAGATTTCTCCATCGAAACAGCAGTAGAATTCGGAAGAATCTACAACAGAAACGGAGAATGGAAATTCGAAGCAGTAGGATCAGGACAGAGAGAAGGTCTTGAGAAATTTGTATCAATTTATCAATAATTATTATGGATAACCAATCTAATCAACCCATTGACCCGCTTCAGCCTATTGAGCCTCTTAAAACCTTTGAACCAGCCCAACCGAGCCAGCCGGCTCAGGGAACAGCTCCGGTTCTTGTGGATAGAGACGGAAATGTAAATCTAAACCAATTACAGGTAGAAGAGCGTCAGAAATATGAAGCGATGGCGAATGCTATCGACGAAACAAACCCTGGATCTATCGTGAATTTCGGGGCAGACCTTCAGAAAACTTTGGCCAACCAGAGTGACAGTTTCTTAGGAAATGTAAGAAGATCAAATTCCGGTGAAGTAGGAGAATTGATTAATAATTTATTAGTCGAATTAAACTATGTGGACGTTGATGAAATCAACAACAAAAATCCTGTAAAAGGTTTTTTAAGCAGATTGCCTTTTATGAAGAAAATGATGACGCAGGTAGAAAATCTTTTCGCTAAATATGATAAAATCGTTAATAATATTGACCAGATTTCGCATAAAGTAAACGCAGGAATTATCACTTCTTCTAAAGATAATGCTGTTCTACAGACGATTTTTGACAGCAATATAAATTCCATCAAGCAAATTGAAGATCTTGTGATTGCAGGAAATTTAAGAATGGAAAAAGCAGCTCAGGAATTGGCGGAAATGGAAACAAATCCTCAAAGCTATGCTGATTATCAGATTGCAGACAAGAGAGATTTCATTGCAAGGCTGGACAGGAGGTTGGCAGATCTTAAAGTCGTTCGTCTGATCATGATGCAGTCTCTTCCGCAGATCAGATTGGTGCAGAATAACAACGTTTCGATTGCTGAAAAAGCGCAGACGATTTTAACAACAACATTACCGGTTTGGAAAAACCAGCTTTCTCTGGCGGTTGCGATGCACAGACAGCAGCAGAATATTGAAATTCAGCAGAAAGTATCTTCTACAACAGAAGAAATTTTGAGAAAAAATGCAGAACGTTTGGGTCAGAATTCAAGAAATGTTGCCAAAGCGAACGAACAAACCATTGTGTCTGCCGAAACATTGAGAGAAACAACAACTATGTTGATCAATACGTTGAATGAAGTAAAACAGATTCAAAAACAAGGCGCGGAAAACAGAAGAAAGCTGGATCAGGATCTTCAGACATTGGAACATGAATTAAAAGCAAATATCAGAAGTTAATACAGTACAAAGGTGGATGATGAAGCTGTAAGCATACTATCTCAAAGTAAAAGAAGGTTAACAAAACTTAAGCTTCTTTCGAATTTTTTTGAAAATGTTGATATCATTTCGATTTACATCAAAACGGATATCATACACAAGCTTTTTGAAGAAAATAAGACTTTAGATTACAATAAATTAGAGCTTTTTCACCTTCAGTACACCGACAGTTTAATAGAATTGCTTACCAAGATAAAAAAGAAAAAGGAAAACGATCTATTAGCTGTTATTAACGAGATTAATATTAATAATCAATACATTGAGGCTTTCGAGGAAAGGAAAGTCGATAGTTTTGAAACGGACAGGAAAATCTACAGCGGTATATTTTCCCAGCATTTGAGGAATCTGTATAAAGATCTTACGGAGGATAAATTTACCCTGAACTGGAATGATGTTTTGTATTTTCAAAAAAGATACGCCGCAGAATTCTACAGGACGGAAGCAGATGAAAGCAAATTAAAAGCGCATCCGGTTCCATCTTATCAGTATCAGGATTATTCGATTGAAAGAAAATTGTTGGGTAAGCTGAATATACAGCAGTTTAAAGTTCGTTTTGTGTGTGGATATAGAATTGACAGGAATGAATATGAATTGTTTAAGATTTTTCAGTCTAATGAACATTTTATATTTAATGTTGAGGAAAAACGAATGTATTTAATTGATGATGAATTATCTTATTTAAATACTTCCGAAAATGAATCCAATCAGATTTCGATCATCAATCAATTGAAAAGAAAGAATGAAGAGCTGGAAGAAACCATTCACGAGAGAAAACGGAAGCTGCCCGATGATGTAGAAGCTGTTTTAAAAGACTATCTTCGAAACCTGGAAAGTATTGATATAATGAGTAAAATATTCGATGTCAATGAGGAAACAAATATCCTCCGCGCGATGTTGAATTTAAATTTAAATAATTAACGAAATATATAACAATAAACATAAAAAGATGGCTATTAATTTACAGAAAGGTCAAAGAATTAACCTTACGAAGGAAAACGGGACAGCTCTTACACAGGCTTGTGTGGGAATCAACTGGGGAGCAATCGAGAAAAAAGGTTTTTTCGGTGGAGTTACGAGGGAAGCGGTGGATTTGGATGGAAGCTGTATTTTATATGATTCCAACAAGAATGCGACTGAAATCATTTATTTTGGAAACCTTAAATCTAAAAACGGTTCTGTAAGACACAGCGGCGATGATTTAACAGGTGATGTGAATGGTGACGACGGTCTTGATAACGAAGTAATCACAGTGGATTTCAGCAATCTTGAACCCAGTGTAGAACACGTTGCTTTGGTTTTGAATAGCTATAAAGGCCAGGATTTTGGGACAATTCCTTTTGCATCGATCAGAATCTATGAAGGAACTCCAACGAATGTAAGAGAAGTTTTTGCAAAGTACGACATTGCAAACGACGCATCTTTCAAAGGCCATGTTGCGATGGTAATGGGAGTTTTCTACAAGAGAAACAACGAGTGGAAATTCAACGCAATTGGTGACCCTACAAAAGACAAAAAATTACAGGAAACAATTGAAACTGTAAAAAATAATTATTTATAAATCGAATATCAATAAGTGCAGGCTTTAGCCAAAACTTATTACCGTATTGGATTTTAAAAATATAAATTAAACCGGCAATAATTGTACATCGTGCAGCTATTGCTTTATCATATAATAACACATACAAAAGTGGGACAAAATACTAGTATTTTAGATCTTCATCCAGGGTTGGTTTGGGGATTTGCGATAACGGTCGTTATCATGTTGCTCCTGGATTTAGGGGTTTTTAACAAAAAAAGTCATGAAGTTTCTTCCAAAGAAGCTACTATCTGGTCAATTGTCTGGATCTCGCTGTCAATGGTTTTTTCGGGCGTCGTGTATTGGGTTTACAATTCAGACTTAGGCCCGGACAGTCATGCGATTGCGGTGGAAAAATTCACGCAGTACCAGGCAGCTTACTGGATTGAGAAGGCGCTCTCGGTGGATAATTTATTTGTATTTATCCTCGTTTTTGGCTTCTTTAAAGTTCCTAAGCATCTGCATCACAAGGTTCTTTTCTGGGGAATTATTGGAGCGTTGGTTTTCAGGGCGATCTTTATTTTTGCGGGAGTTGGGCTTATCAACCTTACTTATCTTCCTGAAATGAACGTTTTCGGACACCCGGTTAAAATCAATATCGTAATGACTCTCTTTGGATTATTCCTTGTCTATGCCGGAATTAAATCCTGGGGTGAAGGTGAAGAAGATGATAATGAAGACTTTGGTGATACACCCGGAGCAAAGCTTGTAAAAAGATTCTGGAAAGTTTCGGATAATTATGATGGTGATAAGTTTTTCACTATCCAGAACGGAATCAAAATGGCAACACCACTATTGGTTGTGGTTGCTGTAATTGAGTTTACAGACGTACTTTTCGCGGTAGACTCCATTCCTGCGATCTTTGCGATTTCAAATGACCCGTTTATCCTTTATACATCGAATATTTTCGCGATTTTAGGGCTTAGATCATTGTACTTCTTACTTGCAAATTTCATTCACATGTTCAGCAAGCTTCCTTATGGTTTGGCAATTATCCTTGCTTTTATTGGAGTTAAAATGTTAATTGCACCGTGGATCCATATTCCATCGCCTATTTCATTAGGAATTGTGGGAGGAGTATTGGTAATTTCGGTTCTTTTATCTGTGATGTTCCCGGAAAAAGTAACCGGCGATAATGAAAAAGATAAAATAGAAGATTAAATCAAAAATAAACAGAAAGGCTTTACAATTGTAGAGCCTTTTTTATTTAAAATTAAAAGTTCACATGACTCATAACTCATAATTAATAACTCATAACTCAACTTTACCTGTATTTCAAAAGCTTATTGATTTTAAGCCTTGTCTGCATCGAAACCTTATACGCTTCATCACGCAGTTTCTGGATTTTTCCTACAGGCTGAAAGAAAGGTTTACTGTCGAAAGGATTAAATGAAAGCAGTTCGTTTTCACAGGCATTTGGGTTCAAAAGGGAATTTTTTTCAATCTTTATTTCACCAATTTTAAGATATGGAGAATTTTTCCATTCAACATTCAGCTGATTGATTGGCTGATTTTTTTCATCATAACAAATTTGTATTAAAACATCTGCAGTAAAATCATTATTTTGTAAATAATTTTCAAGAGCATCCTTTACCTTTAATTTCTTTCCAAAATTTCTGTCAACAGAGTTTGGCTTAAGTTTAATTTTTATCATAAAATCCCCAAGACGGTAAACTCCAACTGAATGATAATTAAATGATAAAATAAAATCGTTTCTTTTTCTCCAAAGCTTAAAAATATTCTTTAAAAAAGATCCTGTAAAAGTGGAAGGAATAACTTTTATAATCTGAAGCATCAACGAAAATGAGCTCCATTTTTTTACAAAAAACCTATTAACGGAAGTAAATAACTTCAGGAAAGTACTCACAGAATTTATCGGGAATAATGGAAAATTAACCAATGGAAAGTTGGCGATCAGATCTCCGTTTTCATCTTTTATTTTCACTGCAAAACCATAAGCGGGAATATCTTTTTTGCCTCTGTTGATTTTAAGATGTGCATTAGAAAACCGGATAATCAAATCATATTTTTCTTTATCAAAAAACGGCTGCAGCTCTTCCGGAACTTTCTTATCGATTAAAAATTCACCCTTTGAAACGGCATATGTTTTTGCGTGAGCATTTCGGGTTGCATAATTCACATCACTCACGGAAGGCGACTGTTCAACAAAATCGGCAATACTTTTTTTGTTGATTTCAAGGAGTTCTTTTTCCTCATCGGTCAGCGCATCAAATTTCTTATTATATTTTAGTGGACTTGGCATTTAATTTTTAAATTCAATTATAACGCCAAGTTTCCGAATTGCTATTAATTTAATATTAATGATATTTGAACTTTTTAAAAGATGGAAGTTGGAAGTCAGAAGTTTGCAAGTTTAATGTGTTAAAAATAAAATATTTAAATAATTTAACCGGTTCTCTTTTATCTCCCAGCCTCCATCTTCCCGCCCAAAAATCCTATCTTTGTAAAAAATATAATTATGGGAGTAGCAGATATGTTATTTAAACGTAAAAAAGAATTGGCAGAAAAAAACCTGAATGACGGTAAAGAATATATGGAAGAATATGGCAAAAGAGAAAGTGTGGTTACTTTGCCGAGCGGTTTGCAATACGAAATCATCACGGAAGGCAACGGTGAAAAGCCGGGACCAAAATCTACCGTAAAATGCCATTATCACGGAACTACAATTTCGGGAAAAGTTTTTGACAGCTCCGTAAAAAGAGGAACACCTGCATCTTTCCCTCTGAACAGGGTAATTGCAGGATGGACAGAAGCTCTTCAGCTAATGCCTGTAGGCAGCAAATGGAGATTAATTATCCCTCCGCATCTGGCTTACGGCGATCAACAAATCAGCAAAGAAATCGGACCAAACAGTACGCTTGTTTTCGAAGTGGAATTGTTGGAAATAAAATAAGAATAACTTAAAACAGTTTAAAATTTACTCGGCATCGGGTAAATTTTTTAAATTTAATTGTAATTATTTTTGTTACATTTAAAAATTTGTTATCTTTGCAACATAATAAGATGAACAACACAAGATTTGCTACGGCAATACATATCATGACCCTATTGGCACAAAGTCCCCATGAATGGCTGACTTCCGAATGGATTGCAGGTAGTATTAACGTAAATCCCGTGATTGTCCGTAAAGAAATGAGTGTTCTAAAACAAGCGGGTCTTATTATAAGCAGACAAGGAAAGGAAGGAGGATGCCAATTGGCGAAAAATGCTGATGTAATAAGTATTTCGGATATTTATTTAGCAATAAAAAACACAGAAGTTTTAGGAAAAAAAAATAATAACCCAAATCCAGCTTGTAGCGTTGGGAAAGAGATCAACAATCATCTAAATACATTATTTTCTGAAACAGATAAGTTGGTTTTAAAGTTTTTAAGTAATAAATCATTGAAAGAATTCAGTGATCAGTTCAAATAAAATTTTTTTAATCATAAATGTAACAAATATTATTACAATTAATTTAAATAAAAAAATATGAAAAAAGTAGCAGTAATCGGTGCGACAGGATTTGTGGGAACAGAGGTAGTAAATGAATTATTAAACAGGGGCTATGAAGTGGAAGCGATCGTAAGGGATGCCTCAAAAGTTCAACAGAAAGACAAAGTAACGGCAAAAAGTGTTGATGTAAACAATATTGATGAATTGGCTGGTGCTTTACAGGGAACTGATGCCGTAATCAGTGCATTCAATGCAGGCTGGACAAATCCGAATTTGTATGAAGATTTCTTAAATGGTTCTATTAATATTGAGAAAGCAGTTGAGAAATCGGGTGTTAAAAGATTGATTACCGTTGGAGGAGCGGGAAGTCTTTACATCGACGGAAATCAATTGGTAGATTCCCCGGAATTCCCTGCAGAATACAAGCCCGGAGCAACAGCAGCAAGGGATTATCTGAATAAAATTAAAGAGAATAAAACCTTAGACTGGACTTTTTTCAGTCCCGCCATCGAAATGAATGCCGGAAATCCCGGCGAAAGAACCGGAAAATACAGAACAGCTCTGGAAAGTCCCGTGTTTGATGATAATGGAAGAAGTGTACTTTCTGTAGAAGATGTTGCAGTGGCTCTGGTAGATGAATTGGAGCAAAATAATCATATTCGCCAGCGTTTTACCGCGGCTTACTAATTTCAAGATATTTAAAAAGTTTCGGCGGCACCAAAGGTGCCGCCGAAACTGAAATCAAACGAAAGTCCCTGAATAAGTTTTATGTAATGACGACTTTTTCAGGGGCTTTCTGGTGATACGGATAACATTTTTTGATATAAAATAGATTATGACAGCTAAAATTCACGAAAAATATGATTTGTAACAAATTAAGCTTAAGGGCTACTCATTATCAAAATACAAAAAATGAAAATAAAGTTTTCCATACTATTGATGTGTTTGATGATTTTTGCCAATGCGCAGACAGTTGATAAAAATGTAAACCGTTTCTTTTATAAACATACATTTAAGCCTAAGAAAGATTCAGCAACTTTAGATTCGGCAATTGCTATTCTGGATATTAATGAGAAAAAGTCGATTTATAAAGATTATACCTTTTCCTTAGTAAAAGAAGATACAATTCTGCAATCAGAGCTGAAAAAAATAGAGAGAACAAAAGAATTTCCAGATTTTGCAAAAATTATAAAGAAGCCTAAATTCACCTATGAAATTGTAAAAATTTATCCTCAGATGAAACAACAGTTTATAGATGATATAAGCATGGAGGGACAATATGGTTATGAAAGTAATTTGAAATTTAAGTGGGATATTTTACCTGAAAATGAGGTAATAGGCGAATACAAAGTCCAAAAGGCAACTACAGAATTCGGAGGTAGAAAATGGGTAGCTTGGTTTAGTAAAGATATACCTTTTCAAGATGGACCTTATAAGTTTTGCGGACTTCCTGGTTTGATAGTGAAGATAGAAGATTCAGAAAAAAACTATGCATGGACATTAATGGGGAATAAAAAAGTTGAAGATGAATGGAGAAAACAAAGTCCAGTTAAAATAGTGACAAAAGAGCGTTTTGATAAAGCACAAAATGAATTTAAAGCTAATCCTCTCAAAGAACAGATGGCAGAAATTCAACAAGTACCTTCTGAATTATTAAATACGATGAAGATGCCGGGATCTAACAGTACAATAGGGGAATATCTTAAAAAACAGGAAAACTTTGTTAAGGAAATCTATAATAGAATTGATAATCCGATTGAAAAACAATAAGTAAAGACGTAAACTATTTTTCTTACTATCATTTATCAGCATTTCTAACAGGCTTTCTACGTTTTACCGCGGTCTATTAATTTCTAAAGATATTTAAAAAGTTTCGGCGGCACCAAAGGTGCCGCCGAAACTTCTATATCAATTTAATTCTTTTAAAGATTCATAAACAGCTTCGGGTTCACTGGAGTATTGTTTTTGTGTACTTCATAATGAAGATGCGGACCAGTAGAACGTCCGGAATTCCCTGATTTTGCAATAGTTTGCCCAACTTTCACTTTATCATTCGCCTTTACAACAAGCTGAGATAAATGCCCGTAAAGCGTTGCCAATCCATTTCCGTGAGAAACAATCACACAATTTCCGTAACCGCCTTTTTGTCCTGAGAAAATTACGGTTCCGGCGGCGGCGGCCCTTACGTCAGATCCGAAAGGAACAGCAATATCCAATCCTTTATGGAATTGCATCTGATCAGCTTCCGCAGGTGGATTGTTTTTTTCCGCAGGTTTATTGGAAGTATTAGTAGCAACAGCTTTTGTTGTTGAATTTGCAGTTGGAGCAGGAGCAGCCGGTGTCGGATTTGCTTTTGGTGTTACCATTACCTTTACCTGTCTCTTTTCTCCATAGCTGTCGGTTATTTCTATGAATTTTTCTACCGGTTCAGCTTTTACTTCCGGTTTCGGAGCAGCGGCAACAGCGACCGGCTTGGATTCCGCAGTAGTATTTGATTTTACAGATGCAAAAACGGTTTTAAACGGAATCGGGTTCTTTCTCACTCCGAAATTGGATGATATATATCCGTCAGTCGGCATTCCCAAAGGAACCTGCATCAGCTTATTTTGAAGATCCATCAGATACTGGCTGTATCGGTTTGCTTGTTTTGCCAGATAAACGGAATTTGAAATACTGTCCTGGCTCAAAGCCATTATTTTCTCGCTGGAAACATCTTTAGATTTTAGGAAAGAGTTCAGCTGAGCTACAGTCTGATCCACTAAAGTAAGATCTGTTTTCATTTTTAAGTAATCCACACTGTCTCTTTCAGTGTTTATTTTTACAAGATTTACCTCATAGCTCTTGTCATCTTTTGAAGAGTACAGCTTTGCTATGAAAATGGCTTGTGCAAAAACTACTAGTAAAAGCCCTCCTAGAAGGAGATTTACGTTCCTTTTGCTGCTTAGAAATTTCTTCATATTTCTTCTCTTAGTATAATTACAAAACGGTTTTAAAGTTGCAAATTTAATTAGAAATAAATTTTCAGAGTTATTTTTAACAAAACTTTAGTTATTTCTGTAATTAACGGCTAATTAAATATTTAATTGTGTTTAAGTGTTAATTTTATCTAAAAATGGATTTTATCATGCCCTGAAAACTTTGCTTCAATCTTTGTTTTAATATATTTGCAGTTCACATTTCTATTATGGCTAAAAAGAAAACGAATACAGAATCGAATCCGAAAAAAAACAGGACTGATGTTTCCGTAGGTGTTGTAGGAAGCGGAAGTTTCGCGACTGCTATCGTAAAAATGCTTGTCGAAAACTGTAAAGTGGTGCATTGGTGTGTAAGAAGTGAGTTTGTAAAGGGAGCCATAGAGCTTCGCGGTCACAACCCGACTTACCTTACGGCCGCTACTTTCAACCTTAAAAATTTAAAGCTGACTACAGATATCAATGAATTGGTTTCTGCTTGCGATATTGTTGTTTTAGCAACACCATCTATCTATCTTTCAGATACTTTGGATAAAATGACTTGTGATTATAAAGATAAAATCTTCGTTTCTGCCATTAAAGGAATTATTCCTAAAGTGAATGATGTAGTGGCTCATTATTTAAGAGATGAATTTAAAATTGGTTTCAGGAATCAGGCGGTTATTGCAGGGCCTTGTCACGCAGAAGAGGTTGCGATGGAAAGACTTTCTTACCTTACCATTGCCACTGTGGAAGATGAAACTTCACAGAAATTAGTTGATATCTTTAATTCTGATTTTATTAAAGTCCATTCCAGCAAAGATATTTTAGGGAATGAGTACAGTGCGATTCTAAAAAATATTTTCGCCATTGGAGCGGGTATCGCAAGTGGTTTAGGCTATGGAGACAACTTTACGGCTGTTTTTGTTTCAAACGCGATCCGTGAAATGGAAGCTTTTCTGGAATCCATCTACGAAGCACCGAGAGATGTTAACGAAAGTGCCTATTTAGGGGATTTATTGGTAACGGCTTATTCATTGTTTTCAAGAAACAGAAATTTAGGAAACCTTATCGGAAAAGGGTATACCGTAAAATCTGCAATCCAGTCGATGAACATGGTAGCAGAAGGATATTATGCAGCCGATTCAATTTATAAAACAGCTAAGGAAAAAGGCCTTAAATTACCAATTATTGACACCATCTACGGAATTCTCTACGAAGGAAAAAACGCAGAAAAACAATTCAAAAAACTGACTACAAAGTTGAATTAATTTTAAAATTTAATTTAAAATTAGGAGATGCTTCGATTCCGCTCAGTATGACATCGCTACAAATTAACCATTAATAAGACAGTTAGTATTAGTGATGTCATACTGAGCGGAATCGAAGCATCTCCAATATATTTATCAAATAAGAAATCTTAGCTTCTTAATAATTTTTAAGATTTTAAACAATAATTTACAATAATTAACATTGTTAAAATCTCCAAACACCCCCTTATTTTAAGAACTTTTCCCGAACTTTGAGATAATAAAATTTAAGTTATGTCACAATCGCTTACAAGCAGAACGCCGAAACCCAAATACGACGTTGTTCTAATAGGTGGCGGAATTATGAGTGCCACATTAGCTACCATATTGCATGAGTTTGATCCCAATCTGGAGATCGCAATTTTTGAAAGACTAGGTAGGTTTGCAAAAGAAAGTACAGCAGCCTGGAATAATGCAGGAACCGGTCACTCAGCGTTTTGTGAACTTAATTATACTCCCGAAAAATCCGACGGAACCATCGATATTTCAAAAGCGGAAAGCATTGCCGAGCAGTTTGAAATCTCTAAACAGTTCTGGTCTTATTTAATAACAAAAGGATACATTAAAAATCCTAAAAATTTCATCAATTCCTGTCCGCACATGAGCTTGGTATTCGGAGAAAAAGACGCCGAATATCTTAAAAAACGATACGAAAAGATGTCCGAATCTGTTTTGTTTAAAGAAATGGAATTCACAACAGATCACGAAAAATTAAAAGAATGGATTCCTTTGGTTATGAGCAAAAGAAACCCTTCTGAAATAATGGCTGCAACCAAAATGGATTTGGGAACAGACGTGAATTTTGGAACGCTGACAAGAAAAATGGGAAGACATCTCTTGGAAGATTCCAATGTTGAGGTTTTCCTGTATCATGAAGTAAAAGATATCGACCCGAGAGAAGACGGAACATGGGAAATGAAAGTAAAAGACAGGATTCATAATCATAAGCAGGAAGTCGTGGCAGACTTCGTATTCATCGGCGCTGGAGGATATGCGTTACCTCTTTTGGATAGCTCTGATATCAAAGAAAGTGAAGGCTACGGAGGCTTCCCGGTTTCCGGGCAATGGTTGGTAACTCACAATCAGGAGTTAGTGGAAAAACATCACGCAAAAGTTTATACACAAGCAACTGTGGATGCGCCGCCGATGTCCGTTCCACATTTGGATTTAAGGATTATTGATGGCGAAAAAGCACTGCTTTTCGGCCCGTTTGCGGGATTTTCAACAAAATTTTTAAAGGAAGGAAGCTATCTTGATTTACCTGAAAGTGTGAATACAAAAAATTTAAGATCATTATTCGGGGCTTGGTGGCATAATATTCCTTTAACGAAATATCTCGTTCAGCAAGTTGCCATGACAAAAGCCCAGAGAATTCAGCATTTGAGAGAGTTTATTAAAGATGCCAAAGAAGAGGATTGGGAACTGAAAGTGGCCGGACAAAGAGTACAGATCATTAAAAAAGATGAAAGTGAAGGTGGGAAACTAGAATTCGGGACCGAAGTTGTGGTTAATAAAAAAGGAACGATCGCTTCACTGTTAGGTGCTTCACCAGGCGCTTCAACAGCCGTTTATGCCATGCTCAATGTTTTAGAAAAATGCTTCCCCGAAAAGCTTCACGGAGAATGGAAAGATAAATTACTGGAAATGGTTCCTTCTTACGGACAAAAACTTGCCGGCAACCCAGAACTCACAGAAAAAGTAAGAAATTACTCAAAAGAAAAATTAGAACTTGAATATTGAAATATAAAGAATGAATAATGGGCAATGAGTATTTCAACGTGCCTATTACTCATTATCAATTACTTATTCCCATAAAAAATGTCTGATACAATTGTAAAACCTGTCATCGTAAAAAAACTCCTGGAGTCTCTTCAAACCAAAATAGAAGAGGAAAAGCAGGTCATTGTGCATTGTTGTTTTCCGGCTTCACCGTTTTTGGGTAACCTGATCAGGATCTGGCATTCCACGTATCTTTTTGATAATCATTCCGATCACAAAAGCAGGTTGATTCACGCAGAAAATATTACTATTTTTCCTAATTGGACGGCAGTTCCTTTTATGCAGGATTTTTGGTTTACTTTGGTGTTTTCAGGCCTTCCTAGAGATTGTAAAAGCTTTGATCTAAAAGAAGTGATTCCCGAAGAAGGTGGATTTTTTGTTGGTTCAATAAAACGGAATTCATCAGATATTTACAGGGTGAAGATTTCAGAATCCTATTAATAATTGAGTTTAAACCACAGATTACACAGATTTCTACAGATAATTATGGTTGATTTATATGCGCAAACATCTGTGTGATCTGTGGGAAATAATAATCAAGCAAATTCATTCTGTTTAATTAAATTTTCAATGCAATATTCCGTAATGGCAACAATAGTTACAAAAGGGTTCACCCCAATCGTTCCCGGAATTAATGAGCCATCCAATACAAAAAGATTATGATGATTTTTAACCTTACCGAATTCATTGGTTGCTTCTCCCAAAACACATCCACCCAAAGGATGATAACAAATATTGGCTCCAAAACCGTCTTTAAAAAGGAAATGAGCTCTTGTGCCACCATTCGCCTTATTCATTTTTTTGATGAAAAAATCGACGTTTTCCTTCATTTTTAAAGTATGAGATTCGTTCCAATCGAGATTTAGCTTACCATTGCTGTAAGATACGGAACCTTTTTTATCCACTTTATTAATTTGCAGATACAAAGCAGTCGCAACATCCATGCCCATCGGAAGCGGTGCAATTTCTGCAAAGAAAGGATGTTCAGGATCATCCCAGTTGTCAACTCCGCCTACCGGAATTGTGGATTGCTTCACGCCGGTTCCGCCCGTTAGTGGTCTCACCCAATTTCTTCCGGTCATAAAATTTCCGTTATTTCCCCAATTTTTACCGATATTTTCATTAACAGGAAAATTATTAACCGCATTTGATTTCAACAAAAGCTGTAAAGTTCCCATAGTTCCGGCAGCGAGGATCAGCTTCCGGCAACGAAAAGTTTTCTCGGAAACGGTTTTTCCTAAAGTATTGATTTGTCGGACATTTAAAGTATAGGATACATCTTCATTCAATTTAATATCTTCAACAGCATGAAGATCGAGGATTTCCAGATTTCCCGTTTCTAAAGCTTTTTGTAAATAGGTTTTATCCAGGCTGTTTTTTCCGTAATTATTTCCGTAAATGACTTCGTTGTTAAGTGCAGAGCGAGGAACTTCATTTTTATATTCCTTTTCCATATAGCTGAAATCGTAGACATTAGGGACGCGCATGGTTTTAAAACCGGCTTTATGAGCTTCTTCTTCGCCCACTTTATTGAATTTGTAATACGGACACTCATTTAAAAACTCCTCCCGAACGATATTCACTTTCAGTTCCTGCCGCGCCTTCGGGAAATAGACGCTATAAAATTTTTCTGTATCAAGATTAGGAAAAACCTCCTTAAAATAATCTTTTTTGGGAGTTACAGCCATTCCTCCGTTTACTAGGGAACCGCCTCCTACACCTCTTCCGACCCAGATATTGATATGTTCAAAATCTAATCTGTCCAGCACACCGGTAAAAGGTTTTATGCTAAAAATATTGAAAAAAGGAGCAATGGTTTTTGTTTTCAGCCAGGCCGCACTTTTTTCAGGTTTTAATAAGCTGGAATAAGGAAGTCCAGATTTCCCCCAATTCATGCCCATTTCCAACATCACTACTTTCTTTCCGGCTTGGCAAAGGCGTAATGCCGCAACTGCACCTCCATATCCCGAACCGACAATGATTATGGGTGCATCAACTCCTTTAATATTGGACTTTTGCAGTTGGCCGGCTTTCAATACACCGGAATTTAAAAAATAAAAACCTCCTATCGCAAGGAAACCGGATTTTATAAACTCTTTTCTGTTCATCATAGTATTTTTGCATTCTATTCAAAAAATATGCTAGAAACTGTGTTTTGAATTTTATTAAGAATTATTTATGTTTTTGACCGTATTAACTTATTTTGTAACCATTTTTTAATAAGGATAAAATTAAAATTTCATAGCTTTAACTTTTATTTTAATTCATTCATGAAGAAATATATTTTACTATTAATATTTTGTCCGTTATTCATTTTTTCACAGAAAAAGGTTTCCAAAGAAGAGCTAGAAGTGAAAAAGTTTCAAAAAGAACTAAATGCGGAATATTCAAATCCAAAAGAAACACCTTTACGGGGAGAAAATTTTACAAATTTCAAAGGACATCGTTTTTTTCCTTTTGATTTAAAATACAGAATTAAAGCTAAGTTTAGCAAAACAGAAAACTCGAAGCCATTTGATCTTCCGACCTCTTCCGGAAAAACAAAATCTTATAAAGAATATGGCAAAGCAACTTTTGAACTGGACGGTGAATCTTACACTTTAACGCTGTATCAAAGTTTAGATTTAATCAAACAAGAAAAATATAAGGATTATTTATTTCTGCCTTTCCGTGATGCAACCAATGAAAAAGAAACCTACGGAGGAGGAAAATATATGGATTTAACTATCCCAAAAGGAAATACAATCGTTCTGGATTTCAACAAATCATACCAACCTTACTGCGCTTACAACGCTTACGACTACAATTGCCCGATTGTTCCTGAAGAAAACAAACTTCCTGTTGAAATTCGTGCAGGAGTTATGTATGAAGATATTTATCATTAATTCTATGGTTAGCTTAAAATTTTTCACAGAAGAAGATCTTCCGGAGGTAGATTATACTTTGGACGAAATTCAATCTCAGTATACTTCAACAGCAGAATATGCATTAAATAGAATTGCAGAAAGAAACACGGGGCTGGAATTTCCGGTAATCATTGTCAATGATGAGAAAATTGCAGGATTTTTCACCTTGGATTTCGGTGATGATAAGCTGGACTTAACGGATAACCCAAACTCCACACTATTGCGCTCTCTATCTATCAAACCAGAAATGCAGGGCAAAGGAATAGGGAAGGCGGCAATGCTGGAAACAGATCATTTTGTGCGTAAAAATTTCACCAACTGCGACGAAATTGTACTTGCTGTCAATCAGAATAATATTTCGGCTTATGATCTATACTTAAAAGTTGGCTATCATTACGATGGAAAAACTAGGATGGGACGTAGCGGTCTGCAATATTTAATGTACAAAAAACTTTAAGAAAATTTTAATTGCAAATTCTTCATTTGGCGTAATTCTTCCATAAATTTGAGTAACATCAAATAATAAAATATGGAAATCTCACTTCAAAATCAGGTTGCTGTAGTTACGGGAGCCTCCAGCGGAATTGGTTCGGGAATTGCAAAATCTTTGGCTTCGGCGGGCGCGACGGTCGTTGTCAATCACTCTTCGGAAAGGTCTACGGATGAAGCAAAGGCAGTTTTAAAAGAAATTACCGACGCTGGCGGAAAAGGAATGACCTATCAATGCGATGTTTCTAAAGAAGATCAGGTCGTGAAAATGTTTCAGGATACCATTTCAGAATTCGGGACCGTTGATATTTTGATCAATAATGCCGGCATTCAAAAAGATTCAAAATTCACGGAAATGACGCTGGATCAATGGAATGCTGTGATTGGAGTGAATCTTACCGGGCAATTTCTTTGCGCAAGAGAAGCCATTAAAGAATTTCTTCGCCGCGGAATAGACACCTCACGCTCAGTTGCCTGCGGAAAAATCATTCACATAAGTTCTGTTCATGAGGTTATTCCGTGGGCAGGCCACGCCAATTATGCGGCAAGCAAGGGCGCAATCAGGATGCTGATGCAAACGTTGGCTCAAGAATACGGAGCAGACAAAATCCGAGTGAATTCTATCTGTCCCGGCGCCATTCAAACGCCTATCAATACGAACGCGTGGAACAGTCCGGAAGCACTTAATTCACTTTTAACACTTATTCCTTACAACAGAATCGGGCAACCGCAGGACATCGGAAATCTGGCTGCTTTTCTAGCGAGCGACTTATCGGATTACATTACCGGAGCCAGCATTTTTGTGGATGGTGGTATGACCACTTTTGAGAGTTTTTCAACGGGTGGATAGGTTTTTAGGCGCACATTTCCGGCTTTCACTACTCGCTTTTTTGTGCCATTGCATCTTCCGGGCTTACAAAAAGAGCTCAGACAGGCCGTTCAATCCGGGGCGCATCTCAGTCGTAACAGGAATGTCAGCCGTTTTAATTGTCGGTTATCACTGTCAATAGTGAATAGTGAATCTGTTTCACTTGTCAATACTGAAAATCACCATCCGGCTTGTCATTCTGACGCAGGAAGAGTCTAGGCTTTATTTTAGAGATTCTTCACTCCATTTCGTTGCGTTCGAAATGACAAAATAACGGCAAACTTTTTTGTAGAAATATTAAAAAATCATCACCAATATGAAAGAAAAAGAAAGACTATCAGATATTTCCTGGAAAAAATGGGGTCCATACGTCAGCAACCGTGAATGGGGATTGGTACGTGAAGATTACAGTGCAAACGGTGACGCCTGGAACTATACCACTCACGACACGGCCGAAGCAAAAACCTACCGTTGGGGAGAAGAGGGCATCTGCGGAATTTGTGATGATATACAGAAGTTAATTTTTTCCATCGGATTCTGGAATAAAAAGGATAAAATAGTGAAAGAACGTTTCTTTGGCTTAACGAACAGACAAGGAAATCATGGCGAAGATGTAAAAGAATACTTCTATTATCTGGATTCTACGCCCACACATTCTTACATGAAAATGCTGTACAAATATCCACAGAATGCCTTTCCGTACGAAGATTTATTAATGACAAATGCCGGAAGAGGGAAAGAGGATCCTGAATACGAATTGATCGACACCGGAATTTTTGACCAAAACGAATATTTTGACATTTTTATTGAATATGCAAAAGAAAGCCAGAATGATATTTTGGTGAAACTCACGATCGTCAACAAATCTGAAAACAAAGCTCCGTTGATTATTTTGCCGACAGCTTGGTTCAGGAACACATGGAATTGGGGCTACGATGAATATAAACCGCAAATGACCAGTGAAGAATCTGATTCCATTACCGTTCATCATAAAGATTTAGAAATAAAAAATATTTACGCAAAACAATCGGCAAAAGTCTTGTTTTGTGATAATGAAACCAATAATGAAAAGATTTACCAATGCCCCAATAAATCAAAATACAGTAAAGACGGAATCAATGATTTTGTAGTCAACGGAAACTCTCAATCCGTAAATCCGAAAGATTTCGGTACAAAAGCCGCATTTTTTATTGATGAAAACTTTAAACCAAAAGAAACAAAAATATTTGAGTTCAGGATTTCAGATAAAGACTTAAAACAACCATTTAAAGATTTTGATGAAATTTTTAACTTAAGAAAACAGGAAGCCGACGAATTTTACGCAGAAATTCAAAAAGAAATAAAAACGGAAGATGAAAAGCTGGTTCAACGGCAGGCTTTTGCAGGAATGCTTTGGAGCAAGATGTTTTATCATTACAATGTTGAAAAATGGCTGAAAGGCGATCCGGCAGAAGTAACTCCGCCAAAATCCCGTGAAAAGCTCCGTAATTTTCAATGGAAACATCTCAACAATGAGCATATTATTTCCATGCCCGACAAATGGGAATATCCGTGGTATGCAACCTGGGATCTGGCTTTTCATACGATAAGTTTTTCTTTGATTGACCCTGATTTTGCAAAACATCAGTTAAAACTTTTCCTTTTTGAATGGTACATGCACCCCAATGGCCAGCTTCCAGCCTATGAATGGAATTTCAATGATGTGAATCCTCCGGTGCATGCATGGGCGGTTTTTCGGGTTTTTAAAATTGATGAATATTTAAAAGGAAAGCCTGATCTGGAATTCCTTGAAAGTGCTTTCCAGAAACTATTGATGAACTTTACATGGTGGGTCAACAAAAAAGACAGCAATGGAAACAATATTTTTGAAGGAGGATTTTTAGGACTTGATAACATCGGTATTTTTGACCGCAGCATACCACTTCCGGATGGTGAACATCTGGAGCAGTCTGACGGGACCAGCTGGATGGCCATGTTTGCGCTGAATATGATGAGAATTGCCTTGGAGTTGGCTCTTTACAACAATGTGTATGAAGAAATGGCAATGAAGTTTTTTGAGCATTTCCTTTCCATAGCCAATTCGCTGGACAATATGGGAGATGAAGATTTTAGCCTTTGGGATGAGGAAGATGAGTTTTTTTATGATGCGCTCTCTTTGAGTGACGGGAGCCATATGTATTTGAGATTAAGGACTGTAGTTGGATTAATTCCGATGTTTGCGGTGGAAGTTATTGATGATGAAATGATTGAGAATCTTCCAAACTTCAAACAAAGAATGGAATGGGTTCTGGAAAATAAACCGGAACTGGCAGCGCTGGTTTCCCATTGGGAAGTAAAGGGGCAGGATTCTAAGCATTTGCTTTCACTTCTCCGAGGCCATCGTTTGAAAAGATTACTGAGCAGAATGCTGAATCCCGATGAATTTTTAAGTGAGTTCGGGGTTCGTGCTTTGTCGAAAGAATATGAGAAAGAGCCTTTTAATATTAAATTAAATGAAAATGATTACACCGTAAAATACACTCCGGCAGAAAGTGACAGTGGACTTTTTGGGGGCAACAGTAATTGGCGAGGCCCGATCTGGTTTCCGATTAATTTTTTAATTATTGAAAGCTTACAACGGTTTTTCTTTTATTACAGCCCTGATTTTTTAGTAGAATATCCTACGGGAAGTGGGAATTACCTTAATTTGGATCAAATTGCTGATGCTTTAAGTGAAAGATTATCTAAAATATTTTTAAAGGACGAACACGGAAACCGTCCTTTCAACGGACAGTATCCAAGATTTCAGTCTGATCCGGATTTTAAAGATTATATTTTATTTTACGAATATTTTCATGGGGACAACGGCCGTGGAGTGGGAGCTTCCCATCAAACGGGTTGGACGGGCTTAATTGCAAAAATTCTTATGCCAAGATTTTCAAAAAAATCAATCGCAGAGTCTGAAACGGGAATGCCGGGAGGTGTGAAATAGGCAGTGGTTTTAATTGTGAGAAATTAACTTTGTCAAAGATTTTAAACTTTGACAAAGTGCAGGGTCACTAAACAATATCTTGTGATTTACTCAAATATCTGTTGGATTACTTCAAGAGAGGTCGGAGTTTTGAAATCGGTGATATGATAGTGGTAGTAGACCAAAAGGCTGTCTAAAAAATCTTTTCTAAAAGCCGAACGAATTTTTATCTGATAAGGATTTTCAGAATAGAGAATAGATTTCCAGAGCGCTGATATTTCTTCACCAAACAATTGATGGGTCATACTTTGAGTAAAAACTCCGGTTTCCGGATCAAGATATTTTCCATCATTGAGCAAGGGAACGACTCCATTAATTTTTAAGATTTTAATTAAAAATATAAAGTGCGACTGGTAATTTTGGTTTTCCAATTCATCAATAAACTCTTCAAGACAAAAGAAAATATGCTGGTTTTTATTTTCGTGCCTCAGGTTTTGATTTAAAAAATCTGAAATAAAAAACACAACCGAATTACATTTGATATCCGAATAAATATCATTGCTTTTTACCATCTCAAATTTGGAAATGGTCTGTATGCCGCTTCCTTTTAATGGATTTAAAGAAAAATTAAGCTTGCTCAAAGGCAGAAGCAAAGCCTTCTTCTTATTTCTTTTGGCATAAATTCCTTTTAAAAAATAAGACTGAAAGCCATCTTCTTCCGTGAAACAGTGCAGGACAGCATCGTTTTCACCGTATTTTATGTATGATAATAAAAATCCGTTTTGTGAATTCATTAATTGACCACAGCTATTTTTGCAGTAGCTTTATCTGAGCCGTCTTCATTGGTCATTAAAACAAAATAAATCCCTGAAGCCACTCTTTTTCCTCTTTGATTATTAAGATCCCATTCATAATATCCACCTCTTGCCACTGCAGAATGTACCACATTTCCTGTTGCATCAGCGATTCTGATATTGGTAACTTCCGCTAGGCCTTTGATGGTAACTTTTCCTTTAAAATTAGAATAAACAACAGGATTCGGATAAACCAGAACGTTTCCGAAATCTGATGTTACATCTGAAACATCACCCTGATAAGTCACAATTCCGTCATAAGAAACGAAATAAACTTTTCCTGTTTTTCTGTCTACTTTGATATCTGTAATACTGTTGGTAGGTAATGGCGAATTTTCTTTTGTAAAATGCTTAATTGTCTGCTGCCCATCTGCGGAAAGGTAATAAACACCGCCGCCGTCTACAGAAACCCATTTGTGATCTCCTGCATCCACTTCAACCTGCAAAATCTGGGCATCTCTGAAAAGTTCTTCACCAAGGCCATTTTGCTCAATAATAATAGGTTCTACCGTCGCACTGTTAGGATCTTTAATTGCCGAAACAGCATTAGGCAAAATTCTTAAACCAATATCACCTCCTATCCATGCATCCCCTGATTTGTCAATGGCCACAGAAACTGATCCCCCGGAATTGGCTGCAAAGCCGTTGGATTGGTTTAAAATATAGTCTGTATCGTCAGTAAGATTGGAAGGGGTACTTTTTAAATCATAGGCCAAAAACTGGTTCGTTCTTGGTAAAGGAATCCACAATAATTTTTCATAGAACAGCGGCTTTTGGGATCCATTACTGTATCCAAAGCTTTTTACTGTAAATTGGTCTGTTATTTTATCATAGAAACCTAATCCACTTGACGCATCTTGAGTAAAAGCTACGGTAACAAATAAATTATTCTGATCATCATAAGTAAAACCAACCGGTCGTGTATAATAAATGCTTGTAGCTCCCAGATTGTATTGCTTCACAAACTCAAAATCTTTATTCGCAGAATTATACTTCATTTTGTAAACTCCCTGATCCGGTGAGAAAACATAATTTGTGAAGAAAACTTCATTACTGTCGGTAGGGTTCGCAATAGCATCCAATACATTGAATACTTTAGTCCCTGATGTGAAATACGATGAATAAACCCACTGCATTCCGTCAAAATAATAAAATCCTGGATTTTTAGGATTTGAGATAGGCGTATTGAATCTGTTTCCTCTACCGCCGGTTGATACTAAAATCTGATTGTCGCCGTATAAGTTGATTTTATAGGCAAAATTAAAGTAAGGCCCATCCGGTCTGAAAGAATTGTTGCTTTCGTTTTTTATTCCGGATAAGACAGTCCCACCATAGACATTGCTTCCTATGGCGATTGCGGTATTACATTCTTCCCCGAAAGTTACACTATTATTAAAATTTCCGCTGGTATTAAATGTATAAATCCTGTTCACATCAGTGACAACAATACTGTTGCTGTTTACAACCAAATCGCGAGCATTGCTGAACGTTTGTGATAGCGGAGTAGGAGTACCCCCATTGTAAAGGTAAGCTGTAGTGGGTGATGAAAAAGTAAGTACAGATTCAGAATCTATATGTTTGAAAGAACCTGCCATTTCGGTAGACCACGTTGAGAAAACCGGGAAAGTTGTATTCATTTCATGGCTTTTTAGCCCTGTATTAGTTACGGAATATACTTTATTCCCGAAAATTGTTGCTTCGTTACTAGCCTCATACACACCTCCTGTAAGGAAAAATGCAGAATCCTTAAATTCCTTTTTCTTTAAATCAAAAATAGAAACTCCATATCCTACGGAAATGACAGCCAGATCTCCCGTAATGGAAATATGATTGATTTTTTTGCTTGCATTGTAGCCGGTAGCAATTGGAATGTCCACAATATAGGTAACTCCGTCCGGAGTAACAACATCCATAGAGCCGTTCTGATAACCGATCAACCCTATTTTTGTCTGAGGATTATAGTCGAAAGCAGAAATTTTCACCTCATGCAAGCCGTTTGCTTTAGACAGCTTGGTAATTTCACCTGATGAAATTGTATAATAAAATATCCCGTTTTCTGCGGCTGCCACTATTTTTCCATTATCTTCTTTCATGGCCAAAACATTGTTGTAGGAAAACAAATCTGCCCATTTTTTTGAAGAAATATTCTGTGCATTTACAAATTGTAGGGATGCTAAAACACCAAGAGAAATTAAAGAGAGTTTTTTCATGCTTATGCTATTATGCTGCTGTCTATTGCCTGATTGTTCCAGGAAATACGTTTTACGTTTTTATTTGAATCAAAGAAGAAATCTATTCTGCCCAAAAGAAGTCCGGCCCATCCAACCTGGTTTACCAGAACATTTTTGCCTTGTCTATTTTGATAAGTCTGAGGTTCTGGTAAGAAAGTATGGGTGTGACCTCCTAAAATAAGATCAATATTTTCCGTTTTTGAGGCTAAAATTTTATCGCTTACTTTATTGGGCTCATCCTTGTAATCATAGCCGATGTGTGAAAGGCAGATCACAAGATCACATTTTTGTTCGTTTTTCAGGTAGTTTGAATAATGTTGGGCAACATCAATTGGGTCAGAATAAACGGTTTCGCCGTATTGCTTTTTACCAACCAATCCCTCCAATTGAATTCCCACTCCGAAAATCCCGACTTTAATCCCGTTTTTATTAAAAATCTTGTATTGGGAAGTTTTTCCGTCGAGAATTGTATTTTTAAAATCATAATTCGAACAGATAAAAGGGAATTTTGCATTCGGTAAAACATTTAAAAATCCATCTAATCCGTTATCAAAATCATGATTTCCCATGGTAGAAGCGTCGTACTTCATCATGGACATTAATTTAAACTCCAGTTCACCTCCAAAAAAATTAAAATAAGGAGTTCCCTGGAAAATATCACCTGAATCAAGAAGCAAAACATTTGATTCCTGATTTCTGATTTGTTGAATTAAGGTTGCCCTTCTCGCAAAACCACCCTGATTGGGATTTTTGGTATAACTTGCATCAAAAGGTTCTATTCTGCTGTGCTGGTCGTTGGTATGAAGAATTGTAAGCTTATTTTCGGATTTTAAATCAAGAATTTTCAGCTCTTCCGCCATTATCATATTCGGAGCTAAAGCCATTGCTAAAGTTCCGCTACCTATTGCTTTTAAAAACTTTTTTCTATCCATTACTTCTTACCGATAAAGTTTAAACGAACATCCGTATTGGCCACAACTTCAGGATTTTTCTTAAAATAATCGATGAAAAGATTTCTTAATTTAATTCCTGTTGAAATTGCTTCTCCTTTTGCGAAAAATTTCATATTGTCACCGCCCAAAGCCAGATAATCTGAGGTTGCAATGTAGTAATCCTGGGTCGGATTTACTTCTTTTCCGTTGATTAAAGACTTTGTTAATTGCCCGTTATTGGTTTCAATGTATAAATGAGAAACAGGATTATTCACCTGAGTTTTTGCATAATAATCAAAAAGCCCTTGTAAATCTGATCCTTTCATTTTTACGATAATCACTTCATTTTCAAAAGGCATTACTTCAAATACACTTTTTAGTAAAATATCGCCTTTCCCGATCGTTGTTCGGATTCCTCCGATATTGATCAACGCAGCATCGATATTTTTTTGAAGATTTTTTTTCGCCCATTCATCAGCTCCATCGAACGTGTAATCTGCTAAAAGGTTGCCCAAATTACTATTGTCGCCTTGTTTTGTAAGGTCTACATTGGTGTGGGAGATCTTCTGATTCATCTCTTTATCCAATTTTTGCTTATAAGGTTCAATAATTTTTACAAACTCCTCATCATTTTTAAGCTCATTATTAATAGAAATATTCTTCTGGGTCTGCACATTTGCCACTTGTAACGGAGAAGCCGTCTTACAAGCGGAAAGTGTAGCCAAAACAATTCCTAGTAACAAGAATTTATTCTTCATATTCAGCAAATTAATTTTTTTAAAGATCATATGCAATCGCCAGTACTTAAAAGTTTTTTAAGATAATTTTAGTCATAGCGATTTCATAATATCTTTTAGTATATGCAAATATAATTATATGTATAATAAAACATTATTATTTATTACAAATTCTTGGTCTAAATTATTAAATTTGACAAAAATAATTTTAACAGATGAGCATTTTAAAAGGAGTAGGTGTGGCATTGATTACACCCTTTAATGAAGATTTATCCGTTGATTTCGATAGTTTGACGAAACTTGTTGAGTACAATATTGAAAACGGAACCAATTATTTAGTTGTTTTGGGAACTACGGCAGAGGCTGCAACGCTTTCTGACGAGGAGAAGAAACAGGTGGTAGATCATATCATTAAGGTAAATAATAAACGCTTGCCTTTGGTGCTGGGAATTGGTGGAAATAATACGCTTGAAGTTAAGAAACAGATTGAAGAAACGGATTTATCAGCTTTTGAAGCGGTACTTTCCGTATCTCCATATTACAATAAACCTAATCAGGAAGGGCTTTATCAGCATTATAAAATGCTGGCTTCTACAGGAAAAAATATTATTATTTATAATGTTCCTTCAAGAACGGGACAAAATGTTGAGGCAGAAACCACTTTACGTTTAGCAAAAGAATTCCCTAATTTATTCTTAATTAAAGAAGCTTCACCAAATATTTTACAGTATTTTGATATTTTAAGAAAAAAACCGGAAGGATTTAATTTGGTTTCGGGAGACGATGAATTTACACTTCCTGTAACTTTGGCGGGCGGAAACGGAGTAATTTCTGTGATCGGGCAAGGGTATCCGAAAGAATTTTCTACCATGGTTCAGTTGGCATTTGACGGAAAAGTGAAAGAAGCGTATGAAATCCACAATAAATTGGTTGAAATCACAAGATTGATTTTTGCTGAAGGAAATCCTTGCGGAATCAAGGTTGTTTTAGCGGAAAAAGGAATTATTAAAAACTATTTGAGACTTCCCCTGGTTCCTGCTTCAGAAGGGCTTCATGCAAAAATTAAAGCTGAGATGGCGAACATTTAGAATGGGAAATTGTCAATTTGCTTTGCAGTGAATTGTGATTTTTCCAGTAACTTTTTAAAGTTACAATAAACATATTAAGGTGAAAAGTTAAGGCTTTTCGCCTTTTTTAATAATATCCCAGCTGAGTGAAACGCCTTGGCAAACATAAGCACAAACAATTTAAAGAAAATCTTTGCGAACTTTGCGTTAAAAAACAATATTAAAAATTTAAACTTAATGAAATTAATAAAAGCTACAGAAAATGATATTCCTTTGATTCAGGACTTGGCGAGAAGATCATGGGTGAGTGCATATGCGGGAATTATTTCCAATGAACAAATCGATTATATGTTGAGAGAGATGTATTCGAAAGAAGAAATTTCAAATCATCTGGAGAATCCAAATTATCATTATTATTTAATTTTTGATGAGAATAATGATTCTTTCGAAGGTTTCATCGGGTATGAACATGGATATGAGGAAGGAACAACAAAACTACACCGGATTTATCTCGTTCCGGAAAGTAAAGGAAAAGGTTTCGGCAAAAGGGCGCTTGATTTTTTGAAAGAAAAAGTTTCGGAAAGCATGGATCAGAGGATTATCTTAAATGTAAACAAAGTGAACATTGCGAAAAATTTTTATGAATCTCAGGGATTTACAATATATAATGAAGTGGTTTTAAATATTGGTAATGGTTTTGTAATGGATGATTATCTTATGGAGTTTTTAATTCACAAATAATTGACTTAAAATTCTATAACATTTAAGCGTAATTCTATAAAAGGTGAAGTGTTTTTTTTGTACATCTTTGTATCAGAACCAAATCACTTCATAACAATACATTCATATGCTTGGTCTTAAGCAGTTTTTTGCTTTTTATCGGTATATTTTTTTCATCCTTAGTGTTTAAATTCCTGTATTCCACAATGCAGGAGTTTTTTGCGTTTGTGGAATTCTATTTAAATTTGTAGTCTATTTCACTTTTTATTGAAATAAATTACTATATTTACTTAAAATTTGATACACGCAGAAAGGATGAAAATGTATGTAAAATTTGATTTCAATGCTCTCTGTAAAAAAGTGTTGGATGAAAAGCTTAAAGAACACGGTTTGAAGTACCGGTTGCTGAATTTTGGGGAGGTTGAGTTTTACGAATCATTTACTCAGGAACAGCACAAAAATTTTAAGAAAAACCTTGAAGATTACGGAATAGAGATTATCGAAAGCCAGAAAACAGCTTTAGTTCAAAAGATCAAAGATGTTATTGTGGAGCTGGTTTTTTCTGATGAGGTAATTCCGGTGAAAGCTTCAATTTATATCGCAGAAAAACTTAATCATAGCTATGGTTATCTGTCGAATCTGTTTTCGGAGGTTACTTATACTTCGATAGAAAATTTTATCATTATTCAGAAAATCGAGTATGCGAAGGAATTGATAATCAGTAATAAGCAAAGTCTTACGGAGATTGCCCACAGACTCAATTATTCAAGTGTTGCCCATCTGAGCACTCAATTTAAAAATACTACAGGGATTACGCCCTCTCAATTTCAAAAAATTGTAACCAAGAGAAGAAAGGCTCAAAGTATGATCAGTAATATTAAGATGCAGTATGAATAGGGAATATCTAAATGTAATTCTGGTTGATAATGGTGAGGAAAACCGGATTCTTTTTAAAAAGGTATTTAAAGATTTAAAAGTAGGAATTAAGATCCAGATTTTCGGTAATGGAGAAAATCTGATGGATTATCTGAACAGTGAAGAGGCTCAGATTCCAGAAATTTTATTCATGGAAAAAGAGATTCCAAAGAAAAACAGCCTGGAATACATCGAAGAAATTAAAACAGATTTTAGGTTTGACAATATGGTGATTGCTATTTATTCTGATCATTTTTCGACAGCTGAAGAAGAGGAGATTTTTGTAAATGGGGCTAATATTGTTATGAAAAAGCCCGACAATTATGATAATCTGAAGAAAGTTGTGGCAGAAATAGTTACCCTCAACTGGCAGTATCATACCTCAGGTTTGAATAAAAATAATTTTATCATGAAAGTGTGAAAAAAAATTGCTTTATCTGTTTTCAGATTAAAATTTAATTTTTATCTTTGTCTCGCAATATTCACTTAAAGGTGATAATTTTATATTTAACGAAAAAAAATATAAGATTTATTTTGCGGCGGAAGCATTTTGTAGTGTAAAGTTGGAACACAAATTTACTATATAAAAAGCATAATGAATGGAAAATAATTGTTTCAACATAGAAACTAAATTATAAATCACAATGTTAGTTAACAAAATGAATTATATCAATTTCCAATTAAAGCATAGAAGATCTTTAAACAAAACGGTACAATCATGAAAACTCAAGAGTAGTTAAAGGAAATTCTATTCGTTTCATTACATCCTTTGGCGAAAAACAGTTAGTTTTTATAATAACAAGTTGGAAACATAATTCATTTTGTTTTTTTATTTTTTAATTAAGTTTCAATTAAAATTTATACTAAATCACAAAATATTAATGATTGAAAGTAAAGTAAATTATTTAACAAAATAAAGTAATTTCTTCAAAATAACAGTTTTATAAGGGGGACCGCGTAAAGATTTTTTTTCTTTTCGCGGTTTTTTTATGAAATCTTACTCCACTTGTTTTTGCCTTTATAATTTCTCAGATAATAATTTTTCATCACCAGATTGTCAATATGTGTGAGTAAAGGATCTGTTTCAAGGATTTTCTCAACCGTTTTTTTCGTAGCTTTTATAATAGCAGAATCGTTTACAAGATCAAGCCTTTTGAAATCGACAATACCGCTTTGCTGCGTACCAAGAATATCTCCGGGACCACGCAATTGCATATCAACCTCTGAAATTTTGAAGCCGTCATTGGTTTCCGTCATCGTCTTAATTCGCGTTCTGCTGTCGGATGATAATTTGTCGGAAGTCATTAAGATACAGTAACTTTGCTCCGCGCCACGACCTACACGTCCACGAAGCTGGTGGAGCTGCGAAAGGCCAAACCTTTCAGCACTTTCAATCACCATTACAGAAGCGTTCGGAACATTTACGCCCACTTCAATCACTGTTGTTGCCACCATAATTTCCGCTTTTCCCGACGCAAAATATTGCATAGCAGCATCTTTTTCATCGGGCTTCATTTTCCCGTGAAGCATGGTTACGTTGTAATGTGAGAAATTATCCATCACATTTTCAAGGCCTTCCATTAGATTTTTATAATCCAATGTTTCGGATTCTTCAATTAAAGGATAAACAAAATAAGCCTGTCTTCCTTTTTGGATTTCCTCACGGCAAAAATTATAGACATAAGCCCTGTCTTTTTCGCGTCTGTGAGCTGTGATAATAGGTTTTCTTCCCACCGGCATCTCATCAATCACAGAAACATCAAGGTCAGAATAAAAGCTCATAGCCAGCGTTCTCGGAATGGGAGTGGCGGTCATTACCAGAATATGGGGAGGAATTTTATTTTTTGCCCAAAGTTTTGCTCTTTGTACAACGCCAAATCGGTGTTGCTCATCAATAATAGCTAAACCAAGGTTTTTAAATTTTACTTTATCTTCCAAAACGGCATGGGTTCCTACTAAAATAGAAAGTTCACCGTTTTCAAGTTCCTGATGAATAATTTTCCGTTCGGATGCTTTTGTGGAACCTGTCAACAATCTGACATTGACTTCAGTGTCTTTTAATAGATCTTTGATTCCGTTATAATGCTGTTGGGCGAGAATTTCCGTTGGAGCCATCATACAGCTTTGGAAGCCGTTATCTTTTGCAATAAGCATCGTCAATAAGGCAACCATGGTTTTTCCAGAACCCACATCTCCCTGCAGAAGCCTGTTCATCTGGATCGGTTTTTTCATATCCAGACGGATTTCTTTTAAGACTCTTTTTTGAGCCCCCGTTAAATCAAATGGTAAATGGTTTTTATAAAAATCATTAAAATAATCACCTACAATCGGAAAAGGATTTCCTATGGAATGACTTTTTTGATGAAGTTTTTTTAAGCCATATCCTAATTGAAAAAAGAAGGATTCTTCAAATTTTAATCTATAATTTGCCCTCTCAAAATGTCCCATATCTTTTGGAAAATGGATATTAAGATAGGTATGCTGCCTTGATAAAAATTTAAAGGATTTCATCATATATTCCGGAAGATTTTCCTGAATAAGATTGGGAATTTCTTTACAGATATTTCTTAAAACTGTCTGAAAGAATTTTTGATTTAAACCTCTTTTAGTTAATTTTTCTGAGCTTGGATAAATTGGTTTTAAACGATTATCAGCATCTTTTTTCTCCTCAATTTCTATTTCCGGATGTGGCATAGAAAATTGATTGTTAAAAACATTGATCTTACCGAAAATATAGATCTCACGGTTAATCGGGAGCTGTTCCTTCATCCATTTCGAATACTGGAACCAGACCAGATCCATTGAACCTGTATCATCATTAAACTTCGCAGAAAGCCTTTTTATTTTCCCGGTTTGAATTTCCTGTACGCTTGTGATTTTTCCCTTTAACTGAACATCAGTAGTTACCCCCGCCAATTGTGAAACCTTGTGAACCTTACTTTTATCAAGATAACGGATAGGGTAGAAGTTCAAAAGATCTTCTACAGTGGAAACTCCCAGCACATTTCTGATGAGCTTGGCTTTTTCGGGACCGATCCCTTTGACGTATTCTATGGAAGTTTCTAGTGTCATTAAAAGAGCCACGAATTTCGGGAAAAAATCGACATTAAAAAAGACTTTCGATTTGAAAGCCTTCTATATTTTAATTTTTTATTTTAGATTTAAATTTTTTCTGATAATCTTCCCATTGTTCCCTCGAGCGGATTTTTTTGAAAAGATTTTTTGAAATCAACTCTAAATAAGGTTCTAATTCTTTTGCTGATAATTCACCTTGTAAAATAGTGATCGGCCCGCCACTTTCATCCAGAAAAACAGTGCTTGGAACCGCTCCTACATTCATGTATTCTGTAAATTCGTGTAGAGAATTTCTTCCTTTCTTTTGTTCTGTATTGGCATTTGAAAACGTTCTTCCGAAAACATCAATAGAATTTTTTTCTTCCGCATTGAATTTTACTGGATAATAATTTTGATTCAGAATATCAGCAATTACCTGATGCCCGTATGTTTTCTTATCCATGATTTTACAAGGACCACACCAGTCTGCATAGAAATCGATCAGTATCTTTTTGGGAGTTTCTTTTTGAGCTTTTAAGGCTTCTTCGAGCGTCATCCATTTTACCTGCGCAAAGCTAAAGCTTACACAAAATAATAGAATTAGGCTTATAATTTTCTTCATAATTTGTTATTTATGTAAAAATAAGCATAATTCCGCTTACTTTTATTTTACATCTTGCATTAATTTTTTCACGTACGGTGATATCAAAATTAATACCACTCCGGCAATTACAGCGTATAATCCCAATTGTTTATATCCATTAGTATAAGTGATAAAAGCATCATAGTTGGTAGAGCCTTCTTTTGCTGTTGCAAGTCCTGCACCGATAATTCCGGCCACATATTGTCCGTAAGCCGAGGCCAGAAACCACATTCCCATCATCATCCCCTGAAGGTTTTTTGTGGAAAGCTTAGTCATAATCGATAATCCGATGGGTGAAAGGCAAAGTTCTCCCAACGTAATGACCAATAAAGCAAGGGTGAAGAAATTAAGTGAAGTAACTCCTGCAAGGTCTACAAACAGCCTTGTTGCGAATAGGACGTAATATCCAAGTCCAAGAAAGATAAATCCTAACCCGAATTTTATAATGGTATTAGGCTCGATTTTTCTTTTATTTAACCAAATCCAAAGCAATCCGATTAATGGAGCCAGGAAAATAATGAAAAATGCTCCCCCGGAATTATTAACTCCATTCGGATCTAGGCCAAGAAGGTCTTTATTTAAATTTTTCGCTGCAAAAATACTTAACGAACCTCCACTTTGCTCATAAATTCCCCAGAATAAAATTGAGAATAAGATAAAAACCAATGCCGCCCACAGTTTCTTACGTTCGGAAGGTGTTACTTTTGACATTTCATAGAAAAGGTAAAGAAGGGTAAGCGGACCGATTGTATACATAAAATAATCTGTATATGCTGTTTTAGCAACCATGATCATGATGATCGGAACGAAAATTAATGATAAGATATATACTCCATATTCCTTCCATTTTTCGATAGGTGCAGATTTTATTTCATTTAAAGGATGCCCCGGCTGAAGTCCGATTGTTCCTAAACTTTTTTGGGTAAAAACGAAATTAATCAAACTTATGACCATTACAATTGCAGCCAACCCGAATGCAATATTCCATCTTATTGCTTCCGGAATTACATGGCCTAAAAGTTCTCCTTTTCCTATTGCGATACATAAATATCCACCAAGCAAGGCTCCAAGGTTGATCCCTGCATAGAATAGTGAAAATCCGGCATCTGCTCTTGAATCATTTGGTTTGTACAATTGCCCAACCATTGAGGAGATATTGGGTTTGAAAAAACCTGTCCCCACAACCGTAAATGCGATTCCTAAGAAAAAGAATTTATGTGGATCTGTTGCTAAAATTAAACTTCCTACAATCATTAAAAGTCCACCCCAGAAAAGCGACTTTCTGAATCCTAATATCTTATCTGCAAAAAGCCCTCCGATAAAGGTGAAAGCATACACAAAAGCCTGTGTCGCGCCGTATTGAAGATTAGCTTCTTTTTCATGGAAATTAAGTTGGGAAATCATGAAGAAAACCAACATTCCGCGCATTCCGTAGAAACAGAATCGTTCCCACATTTCGGAAAAGAAAAGGCTCCAGATTTGTTTTGGGTATTTTCCTTTAAAATTTTGTATTTCGTCTAAAGTTAAGCTCATAATTGTATATGATTAATTTTAATTTGGGATTATTCTATAATTTGAATTCGTGACGCAGTGCGTCACATTTAGAATCTAATTGTAAGAACACACGAAAATAAAAAAAACCTCCGACTTAACAGAGGTTTTAATTATATTTTATTGATGCGAGCTAGTTTACACCGTGCATCATTTTCTTTAAAATTGGAGAAATTAAAGCTAAAATAACAGCAGCAATACCACAAAGTACAACGAAAACCATGAAGAATTCGAATAAATTATGAATTTCAAATCCTGCAAAAGTAGGGTTAGCCAAAGGTAATTGAGCCTTTTCAAAAGCCACTGCCTGATCAGCCGTTAAAGTTACTTTTTTATCTAAAACATCCTGAAGATTTACTCCGATCTCCTGTGCTTTTTTAAACTTATCACCCGTTGCAGGAATCAATGCTCCTAACGAACCTGCCAAAGCATATCCTGCCGCATTGGAAATAAAGAAAACTCCATATAGTAAAGATGCAAATCTTCTAGGAGCCAGTTTACCAACCAATGATAAACCGATTGGAGATAAGCAAAGCTCACCACAAGTCTGGATGAAATATAGTAGCATTAACCATTTGATAGCCAATAATCCTGAGTTTCCAAGATCTTTTACGTTGTGTGCGATGATGAAATAACTTAAAGCAATTAAAGCCAGACCGATAGCCTGTTTTAGTGGTGAAACCGGTTCTTTTCCTTTTTCTCTTAATTTATCCCAACATAAACTGAAAGGAACAGCCAGCATAACAACGAAAATTCCGTTGAAAATCTGCACCATTGAAGGTGGCATATTCCATCCGAAGATGTTTCTGTCAGTTTGGTTGTCTGCAATAAACGTTAATGAAGATCCTGCCTGCTCGAAAGCTGCCCAGAAGAAGATAATGAAGAATGATACGATATAAATTACCCAGATTCTCTGTCTTTCCACTTTATTTTCGGCAGAAGTCATGATCAGGAATGCCAAAGAAATACCGGCTGCATAAATGAAAGGATAAATAATTCCTTTGATTAGCTGACCCATTTCAACAGAATTAAATCCGAATTGTCCCACCAATAAATATCTGAAAGCGAAGAATAAGGCAACAAAGATAAGCCCCGTAATCCCTAAAGATTGTCCTGAGAATTTTGCTGTCTGAGTTTCACCTTCTTCAAAATCTGCACTGGTATTATGTTTTGGTAAACCACCGATAGGTCTTCCTTCCGGTGTTACTACATATTTGTTTTTAAGAATAAAGAATGTTATGGTCCCAATGATCATCGCGATAGAAGCTGCAAGGAATCCCCATTTGAAAGCGAAAATATCTCTCACTCCTGTTGCAGAATCTTTTACGTCACCAAGGTACGGGCAGATAAATTGCCCTAAAAACGCCCCGATGTTGATCCCCATATAGAAAATCGTAAACGCAGAGTCTAATTTTGATTTTTCCTGCTTTGGATAAAGGCTTCCCACCATCGAGGAAATGTTTGGTTTGAAGAATCCGTTACCGAAAATAATAACGAATAAAGCAAGCCACATGATCATTTTAGCACTATCAAGGCTTCCTGAAAAAGTAGAAGCACTGATGAATAATAAGAACTGGCCGATTGCCATTAAAGATCCACCGATTAAAATGGCATTTCTGTTTCCGATGTATTTATCGGCAATAAAACCTCCTAAAAGTGGAGTTAAATAACATAAAGCTAAGAATCCACCATAGATGATCGCTGCATCAGCTTCTTTTATTAGTAAGGAATTTACCATAAAGAGCGTCAAAAGTGCTCTCATCCCATAAAAGTTGAAACGCTCCCACATTTCTGTTCCGAAAAGTACCCATAATCCTTTTGGATGTCTGGAATTGCCTTTCTCTACAAATTCATCCTGTTTTGGATTTAATGCTTCAGTATTATCCATTTTTATTGTTAATTTTTGTTAAGACTGACAAATATAGTTTTTTTTGTGTTTTCAGCAAGGTTTAATTTTATATTTAAACAAAAAAGCTGCAGAATAACTCCACAGCTTGATATTATGTATTGTAAATAAAAGATTAATGTCCTTTTTCTTTCATGATTTTGTTTAATCTTTTTAACATAGAAAGGCCTAAAAGTGTAGCAAATATCAATAAAGCGAAGTTTACCAGGAAATAATTCATTTTATTGTCATAGCTGTACCAGGTACTTGCCAGAATTCCCGAAAGCTTGTTTCCAACTGAGTTGGCAAGGAAAAATCCACCCATCATTAATGCTGTAATCCTCGCCGGGGAAAGCTTTGAAACGAAGGAAAGTCCCATTGGAGAAAGGCATAATTCCCCAATTGTGATTACCCCGTAACCCGCGACCAGCCACCAAGGTGAAACCTTCACCGCACCGTTGTCTCCGGCCATGACCGCCAAAACCATAACCAAACAGGATAAGGCTGAAATAAACAATCCCAACACGATTTTCGTAGGCGTTAAAGGTTCTTTTCCTCTTCTTCTCAAAAAGGCCCAGAATGCTACAATGACCGGCGTTAAAGCAATTACCCAAAACGGATTTATCGATTGAAATAACTCGGTGTTGTAAAGATATACTTTGGTTTCAGGATTTTTTTCTAATGCTGCACGCTGTTCGGATGAAATGTTTTTAAAATAAACATCTTTTCCTTGTACTTTGATTGTGTTTCCGTCTTTATCCTTTTGAGATTGATATTGATCATCGTAAACCGGAACTTCTTTGTCCTCATAGCTCTTTCCGTCAACCATATAAATTCCTTCCAAAGGCTTTTCCATAGCTGCCGGAACACTTCTGTCGGTATAATAATTGGCCCATCTTGTCAGAGCTGTTCCGTTTTGCTTGAAAACTGCCCAGAAAAACATACTGATCAAAAACACTGATAATAAGGCTCCGATTGAAGATTTTTCTTCCGGTTTTGCTTTAAAATAAAGCGAAGCATAAAAGTAAATAACAGGAATACAGGCAAAAATAAATGCATCCGTACTGTCACTTCCAAAAATATTACCAGGAATAAACCATCCGATAACTCCGGCTATAATAGCAGGAACGAAAACTTTTAATAAAATTTCAGAAAGCTTTGTATCGCCTTCCTGTACAGGCTTCATCTGAGCTGCGTGAATGTAATGTTTTCTACCGATGGAAAAAATAACAAGACCGATCAGCATCCCGACTCCGGCAGTGATGAAGGCCTCACCCCAACCGAATTTATTTCGCATAAAAGCAGCAATAATATTACAAATAAACGCTCCAATGTTGATTCCCATGTAAAAAATATTGTACCCGGAATCTTTATTGGCTTTATAAGGTTCTTCAGAGTATAAATTTCCTAATAATGTAGAAATCGTTGGTTTAAAGAAACCATTTCCGATGATGATTAATGCTAAAGATCCATAAAACAAGGGTAATTCCTTGAAAACACCCATTCCGATGTATCCTGCCGCCATTAAAATCCCACCGAGATAAATGGATTTAATATATCCTAACACTCTGTCTGCCAGGAAACCTCCGATAAATGGCGTTAAATAAGTCAACGCAATATAAGTCCCGAAGATATCGTCGGCAGTTTTGTCGGGAAGTCCAAGACCTCCTTTCATACCGGTCGGTTCGATTACATATAAAACAAAAATTCCAAGTATCAGATAGTACCCGAAACGCTCCCACATTTCAGTAAAGAAGAGGAAAGGCAACCCTTTAGGATGTTTAGTCTTCATATTTTCAAGTTTCAAATTTCCCAAAAATAGCTTTTTAATTTTAATTGATAAAATAAATAAGTTTTAACCAAAATGATTAATTCTATAAATATAAAAATCCCTCTCAAAAATTACTGAAAGGGACTATTATGTTTTAAATTCAATTTGTCACTCTGACGAGGAAGGATCTCAACAATAATAAGCTTAAATTTCTGTGGAATGACAAACAGAATATTTATTTTTACAAGTTCTCCAAAATGAAATCAGTCATTTTCTGATACAATTGCGGTCTTGTCTGTCCACCATAGATTCCGTGGTTTTTGTCAGGGTAAGCCATAAATTCAAACTGCTTTTTATTTTGAATTAAAGCTTCCGAGAATTCCATAGAATTTTGGAAATGTACGTTGTCATCGGCAGTTCCGTGGATCATCAGGAATTTTCCTTTTAACAAATTGGCATATTCAGTTGGCGAGTTTTTATCGTATCCATCAGGGTTTTCCTGTGGTGTTCTCATGAATCTTTCCGTGTAAACCGTATCATAATATCTCCAATTGGTAACCGGTGCAACTGCAATTCCTGCCTTGAAAACATCAGCGCCTTTGGTCATGGCCAGACTCGTCATATAGCCTCCGTAACTCCATCCGAACATCCCGATTCTGGTTTTATCGATATACGATTGATTTCCAAGCCATTTTGCGGCTGCAATCTGATCTTCAATCTCGTATTTACCTAAATTCATGTAGGTTACCTTCTTGAATTTTGCACCTTTGTAACCCGTTCCACGACCGTCAACACAAGCTACGATGTAACCTTTCTGAACCAAATGATTGAACCAGATTGCATTTCCATTGTCCCACGAATTGGCAACCTGCTGAGATCCCGGACCTGAATATTGATACATAAACAGAGGGTATTTCTTATTTTTATCAAAATTTTTAGGCTTCATAATCCATGCGTTCATCTGATCTCCGGCTTCATTTGGAATAGTGATGAATTCTTTTTCAACAAAATTATCAGCTTTTAATTTTTGAAGCTGGTCGTTGTTATTTTGAAGTTCTTTTACCACTTTTCCGTTTCCGTCTTTTAAAACATAAGTGAAAGGTTTTGCTGCGGTGGAAGATGTTTCGATGAAATAATTATAGTTTTTGCTGAAGTTGGCAGAATTATTTCCTTCGGTATTTGAAATCAACTGAGATTTTCCGTTTTCGATATTGATTTTAGAAACTACTTTATTGATGCTTCCTTTTTCTGTTGTCTGAACGTAGATTTCTTTTGATTTTGGGTTAAAGCCATAATAATCAGTCACTTCCCAATTCCCTTTTGTGACTTGTTTTTTTAGTTTACCGTCCTTGTCATACCAATACAGATGGCGGAAACCATCTCTTTCGGAGCCCCAAAGGAAAGAATCATCTTCTAAAAACTCTAACGTCGGACTGTCGGTATCGATCCATTTTTCATCGGTTTCCGTGAATAATTTCTGAACTGATCCCGTTTTTGTATTTACCTTTAAAACATCAGAAGCATTTTGAATTCTTTCGGAAGTAATTAAAACAATTTCGTCAGGTTTTGCCGTCTGAATAACGTTTGGAATATAATAATTCTTAAAATTTCCTAAATTTATTTCCGTTTTTTTACCACCATTTAATTGATAAATGTGAGCGGAAACAACAGAGTTTTTTTCTCCGGCTTTCGGGTATTTGTAACGCATTTCCTTCGGATACAGAGATTTTCCGTAGATAGGAATGTAGATTTCCGGAACTTCGGTTTCGTCTAATTTTACAAAAACAATGGCATCAGAATTTTTTGTCCATTCATACAATCTTGCGTGCCCGAATTCTTCTTCATACACCCAATCTGCAAGGCCGTTTAATATTTTATTTTTAATGCCATCTTCAGTTATTTTTGTAATTTTTCCTGAATTTAAATCCTGATAGAATAAATTATTCTCAGAAATAAAAGCCACTTTCGTCGCATCAGGAGAGAATCTTGGTTCCTGAACAGGCTTCCCGTCATTTAAGCTGATGGTTTTTCCTGATTTCAGATCCTTAACATCAAATTTTCCTAAAAAAGAATGTCTGTAAATAGGCTGACTTTCCTTTAATAAAAGGATTTTAGATTCATCATCAGAGAATTCATAGCTATCGAACTGCCCATCCACAATATTTCCTTCTTTCTGAGAAGTTTTGTAAGAATATTTTGCAATTCCGGTAGGCTCAATGACTAAATAATTTTCACCGTTTTTCATGGAAGCGATTCCGGCAATGCCTTTTCCGCGGTAATATCCTGAATATATTTTATCTAAAGTGATCTCCTGTGCCGATAAACTCTGAAGTGCAACGGCAACTGTAAGCGTTAGTAAGAATTTTTTCATTTCAAATTTTAAAGATTTCAAATATAATAATTTATAAATGCATAAAAAAGCTTTTGAAAGTAGACTTTTGGCAAAAAAATTGAATACTCTTAGTATATAAATCAAATCAAGCAATAATTATGGAAACGAATGCTTTTAACCAAAAACTGAACCGATACGTTTTGGGTGATCAAATTATATATACAGGTTTTTCAAGTTTTAAAGATGCGGAAGAATGCGCAAATAAAAAAGGTGGAGATCTGGTGGAAGTAAGTTTCAAAGACGGTAACGACAATCCGGATATTACGGATGAGGCCGGACTGATCGAAAAACAACTGCATTTTTTTGTAGATGCAGGGAACGAATACAAATTTATTCATTCTTCTGATCCCGGATTTAGAAAGTATGCAGATGAATTGCAGAAAATTAAAGCAAAACTGATGCAGTCACCACCAGATGAAAGATATTTAACCAATTTCGAAATAGAAAATACTGAAGATCCGATCATTGTTATTAAAAATGATCATTTTGAATCGGTAACTTCAAGAGAGCGTTCAAAATATTTGAAACACGCTAAAGTGTATGAAATAGGAGTATCCTTATCTAAATCTTAAATTTTTTATCATGAGTAAGACAAAATATTCAGAAAAAGCTCAGGACAAAGTAGGAAAAGTAATGCACGAATTCAAGGAAGGAAAGCTGAAATCTTCCTCCGGAGAAAAAGTGAAAAGCAGAAAACAGGCTGTAGCCATAGGTATTTCTGAAGCAAGAGAAGAAGGCTTAAAAGTGCCCAAGGAGAAAAAGAAAAAAGATTAGTTTAAGTTTAAAATTAATATTAAAAATAAGTTTGTCATTCTGTAGGAATCTAGGTTTTAATCGCCGATATTTTACAGAATGACAAACTTTTATATTTTAGACCTCAGTCTTAATCTCAACCTTTGTAATCATACAAAATTCTATAATACTCATCCGCCATTCTGTCGCTGTTGAACTGCGATTTCACGTCATTCATAGAATTATACTGGATTTTTCTCCACTTATCCGGTTGGTCGTAATAAGTAGGAAGGATCTCATTTTCAAGGATTTCGTATAATTTATTTAAATCGTAATTATCCTGTTCATAAATACTCATATTAGAATAATCACCTTTTGGAACCACAAAGGAATTTTCTCCATGTTTTGCAAATTCCGGGATCCAGCCGTCGTCTGTGGAGAGATTTATAGAACCGTTCATGGCTGCGGTCATTCCTGAAGTTCCTGACGCTTCTCTCGGAACCCTCGGATTATTCAGCCATAAATCTGAACCTTGTTTTAAAGATTTGCTTAAAGAAAGCTCATAGCCTGTAAGAACTGCCATATTTTTATGGTTTTTACTTTCCTCAACCAATAAATTGAATGTAGAAATCGCCGAATAGTCCATTGGATAAGGCTTTCCGGCCCAGATAATTTGTACCGGATATTTCGGGTTATTCAATAACTTATAAAATCTGTCTTTATCATGTAAAAGCAAGTCAGCACGCTTATAACCGGCAAATCTCCTTGCCCAGACTATGGTGAAAATGTTTGGATTAAATAAGTTTCCCGTCTGATCGGCTACAATTTTGAAAAGTCTTTTCTTTAAGTGCTTTTTACGGTAATCAAATACAGTTTCGTCATTTTCATCTTTAGAATTATATAATGGTTTATCAGACCAATATTTGAATTCCTGAGCATTGGTAATAGACATAATCTCGCAAATTCCCGGATATTTACTCCATATCGTCCTGGAAACCACGCCGTGAAGCTGTGAAACCCCATTGGCAACCCTTGCCATTTTCAAAGCACAAAGTGAGTGGTTGAAACGGTCGTCATCAGAGCCTTCAATGCTTTTCACATCTTCGATGCTGAATCCTGAAAAATACGACATATCATAGCACAAGTGCATATTATGCTTCTCATTTCCGGCTTCTTCGGGAGTGTGGGTTGTGAAAACCAATTTTTCTTTTACCCTGTTCAGGTCTCCATTATATTTTTTCAGCAAATAAAAAGCAGCAGGAAGTCCATGAGCCTCATTCAGATGATAGACATCTCTCACGACGTTCATTTCATCCAGTAATTTTGCTCCGCCTTTTCCCAGCAGAATGTATTGGGCTAGTTTTGTTGCTTCGTTGGCATCGTATAATTTATGACAAATTGTTTTTGAAACATGGTCATTTTCAGGAACATCTGTTGAAAGCAAAAACATTGGTGCTGTATTGAAAATCTCGGGATCGAGATACCATACCTTCACCCAAACCGGTGCGCTATGGATTTCGATTTGGAATTTTATGCCCGTATCTTCAAGGAAACTGTACATCTTTCTCGTCCAGACCGGTTGTAAAGTCTGATCGTGATTTCTTGCCTGATCATAATAACCAAATTTCCAGAGAATGCCGATTCCTATAAGGTCTTGCTTAAGGTTGTAAGCACTTCTCATGTGAGATCCCGCCAAAAATCCAAGACCTCCGGAATATATTTTTAGTACCTGCTCAATGGCAAATTCCATTGAAAAATAGGCTACTTTTTTAGAATATTGAGGATTGACGCTGTAGGGTATTTTAAAATTTTTAAAATCCATAAACACGGGTTTTTAATAAGAGCCAAAGGTATTGATTATGAAAATAAACTTTATATTAATTATAAGATAAATTAATTTTAAAATATACACTGAATAGTTTTTTTACTTACCTTTAATGTGTAAATTTTTGATAATCAAAACTTTCATGATGTGAAACAATAGATTTGTGTTCCGTATTAATTATAAAAATTAACACATGAAAAAGACATTTTCTGAAGAAGATCTGATTAAGAATCTCAGTCTGTATTATCTGAATCGACATTTGAAAAAAAAGCCGATAGAGAAGTATCATCGTAAAATAGATGAATCTCTGCTTCATGACCGTGAGAAATACAGAAAGAAGTCTGAAATTTTGCTGTTGAACTCTTTCATGCACCATTTTCCTGAAGTACAGTTTGAAAATCTTACCTGCGAAAGTCCGGACTTTATCGCAAAATTTAACGACAAAAAAATTGGTATTGAATTGACAGAAGTAATCAACCATCTTGAAATGAAAAAGGTTGAAAGTAATTTAAACAAAATCTTCCGTCAGGCAGAAATATTATTGGAACAAGAAGACACTACGAGATATCGTGGTGTTTATTTTTTAGAATTCTACCCAAATATTAAACTTGATACTGTTGAAAGCCACGAAGAAATTATTTTAAATATTTATAAAAGCATCAAAAGAGGAAAACCCTGCGGATGTGTAAAACGTTTGCGAAAATCTTTTCACCGGAGAAATGTTTTCATTACCCATGAATATAATATGAACCTTTTTGATGAGCTTTGTTCTGAGAAAATTTTAGAGCTGATTGAAAAGAAAAACGAAAAATTTCCCTATTACGACAATACGGTGGATGAGTGTTGGCTTGTCATTGTTTCGGATATGAATTCCCTGGCTTCACGATATACTTTTATTCAGGATAAGGAACATTTGAATGAGGTAAAAAGCCCTTTTCATAAAATTTTTCACCTGGAAAATCTTTGCGGGAATATTACTAGTATTAAGTAATTTCTTGATAAAAATTCATTGTTTTTCCTTTTTCATTGAATTATTTTTTTAAAATTTGCAATTATTAACGTAAAATGTTTATATTTGATACACACGACTTTATATCATTTTAACTAATAATCAAATTGAAAAATATATGAAAAAAATTCTACTACTTTTCTACTTTTTTCTATCCCAATTATTTTTTTCGCAAGCAGACTGTTCTTCCGCACTTCAGGTATGCGGAAACTCGGATATTACCTATTCTCCTACGGGAATTGGTGCTGTGAATGAAAGTTTGGGAGGATGTATGATTACGGGAGAGCATAATTCTATATGGTACAGAATTACGATTGCCACCGGCGGAACGCTTACTTTTAATCTTGTTCCCACTGATCCGGATGCGGATTACGACTGGGCTATTTATGGCCCGAATGTTAGTTGCGGAAGCCTAGGAGCGCCCATCCGCTGTAACGCGGCAACCGTTATCGGAGTAGGGGCAGACACAGGATTGAATATGACAAGCACCATTACAAGTGCTCCCGGAGGTTCATTGACCCCTTATTGCAAGTACCTGGATGTTTTACCGGGCCAGACCTATTATTTATACATTGATAACTGGGTAGGAGCGGGCAGCACCACGATGGCCCCGTTTTCTTTAACCTGGGGTGGAACTGCAACACTTGCGTCACCTTTTACTGATCCTACCATACAGCCGCACCCTTTTAATCCACCGGGAATTCCGGCCGCGAATCCTTCGGATCCAAGAGAAGTAATTGTATGTGAAAATCCTGCTATTGTTGATTTCAATACTTTATCGGCGGGAATTCTTAACGGAAATCCGAATTTTTTCGTAACCTATCATACTTCTCCAAATGATGCACTGTCAGGTGCCAATCCTATTTTGACACCACAAACTGTCAGTACAACAATGGTTTATTATTATAGCATCCATTATCAGGATCCTACAAATCCAAATAATCCTATTAATTCATGCAGACAGGTTGGACCTTTTAAATTTAAGCTCGGAAATATTGCTGGAACTAATGTCAATCTCTTTAGTTGTAATAATAACAATGCCGGAATGGCAACATTTGACCTGACTTCTGCCGCTGTCTTTTCTGATCCTACGGCCACTAAGCAATATTATAACACAATTTCTGATCTTAATGCAGGAATTAATGAAATTACAAATCCTACCAATTTTGTTTCTGCCGAAGGAACGGTTTATGTGAAAATTACTTCCCAGTACGGATGTACGGCTATAGCCATAATTACCCTGAAATTTTATCCGGTAGTTGTCGTAACTGAAGCTGCTTTAAGGACTTGCTTTATAGAATCTACACCTTCAACAGGGTTATTTAATCTTACTCTTGCTGCGGTAACGTCACAAACAGGTACAAAACAATATTATCCATCTTTATCGGATGCGGAGAACGGAACTAATGAAATTCTCACTCCTACTGCTTATATCGCTCCGAATGGTGTTATTTTTATTAAAGTTACCAACGGAAACGGCTGTTTTGGTATCGCAAAAGTAACTTTGATCGTACTTCCGCCAACCTATTCCAATATTCTGGAAGATAAAATTATCTGTATGGAAGATACTACGACTCTTGACGCAGGCCCGGGATTCACGAGCTATGAATGGAGCACAGGCGCAACTACTCAGACCATTAATAATGTAGGAGTTGGGACCTATTGGGTTAAGCTGAAAACAGGGGAATGTATAACCAAACAAACCGTAAAAGTCTATGCTTCCGAACAGCCGGTAATTTCCAATATTGATATTGCCAGCAATACCGTTACCGTCAATGTTACGGGAGGAACACCGCCTTACAAATATTCCATGGACGATGTCAACTGGCAGGATTCTAATGTATTTAGCAATGTTCCGCGAGGTGACGGTCATATTTTTGTAAAAGATGCTTATGATTGTGAGCCTATTGACGTGACAATTATAGTTCCCAATTTAGTCAATGTCATTACGCCGAACGGAGATGGTGTCAACGATGTTATTGATTATTCAGCTTTGGGAAGCAAACAGAATCTGATCTTCAATATTTTTGACAGATACGGGACTAAAATTTTCCAGGCAGATAAGTCAAATGGCTATAAATGGGATGGAACTACCTTAGGAAAAAACGTTCCTACAGGCACATACTGGTATTCTGTAACATGGAATGAAAATGATAAAAAGAATACCTTATTCAAATATTCCGGTTGGGTAATGGTGAAAAACAGAGAATAAAATTTTATAATTTAAACATAAAACCGCCGCAATTGTGGCGGTTTTTTATGAATCAAAGCCACGAACCAATATTCTCAATCATGTAAACCTCCATCATCCAGCTTCCATCATCCTTTCTTTCTTCCTTTCTTCAAGAGCTATTTCCCGCTCTCCGCACTCGCTATTTTTTTTGTTTCGGCGCGGCGGCAAAGCCGCCGCGCCGAAACAAAAAAAATGAGCTCAAACAAATGCTGCGATCGGGGCTAGGGTGGCAGGAACGATGATTTCGAGAATCTCAATCACCAACGACTTGTAGTCTTTTTTCATCCAATTGACAACTCAACACTCTGTTTGTCATCCTGAAAGGATCTCAGCAAAATATTAATTTAAAAAGCTCAAACCCACAGTCCTACGAAACTTTGTGTAAAGCCTTTGCTGAATAGAACGCCTTTGCGAACAAAAAATATTCACAATTATTAAAAAAAGTCTTTGCGATCTTCGCGTTAAAAATAGATTCCACACCATTAAATTAAACAATAAAAGCTCAAACAAGTTTTCCCCTGAAATTTTTTTAACTTAGATAATAAAATTTAGGCATGAAAGAATTATTCATAAAACGCTTTGAATACTACAAATCACTTGGTGACAAATCATTCGAACAGCTTTCCGATGAACAGATTTTCTGGCAGTACAATGAAGAAAGTAATTCAATTGCAGTTATTGTAAAACACATTGCAGGAAATATGCTGTCAAGATGGATGAATTTTCTGACGGAAGACGGCGAAAAATCCTGGCGAAACCGTGACGACGAATTTGTCAATACTTTTAAAACCAAACAGGAAGTCCTGGATTATTGGGAAAAAGGCTGGAAATGTCTTTTTGAAGCATTACATCAAATCAATGATGAAAATTTGTACGCTACCATTTACATAAGAGGAGAAGCACATTCCGTTATTGATGCGGTTTTCCGTCAGTTAGCGCATTATCCTTACCATATCGGGCAAATTGTTTACATCGCAAAAATGATGAAAAACGATGATTGGAAAACACTATCCATTGCCAGAAACAAATCGCAGGAATTTAATAATGATATGAAAAATCAGTTTTCCGGAAATGATTCAAATTCAAATTCATCGCCCGTTTGTTATCAAAACAGCTCCGAAATCCGGGATGAATTTAAGCAATAGACTGAATCAATTTCGAAATCAGTATTAAAATTCCTATCTTTGCAGCCAGAAAAATCAGGAGTACATAAATGTCAACTTTTCAGAGAACTGCCGCATTTCACACCCTTGGCTGCAAATTAAATTTTGCGGAAACATCTACTATTGCCCGTCAATTAACAGATGCAGGTTATGATAAAGTGAGCTTTGACGAAAAAGCCAATGTTTATGTCATTAATACCTGCTCCGTAACGGAAAATGCCGATCGTGAGTGTAAACTTCACGTGAAAAGAGCCATGAAGGCCAATCCTGAAGGTTTGGTGGTGATTGTAGGATGTTACGCGCAGTTGAAACCTGAAGAAATTTCCCAAATTGAAGGCGTGGATTTGGTGTTGGGAGCCAAAGAAAAATTCAATATTTTAAGCTATCTTGATGATTTGGAGAAATCCGAAAATGAAGGTATCGTTCACTCCTGCGAAATTGAAGAAACCGATTTCTTTATCGGTAGCTATTCCATTGGTGACAGGACCAGGGCTTTCCTGAAAGTTCAGGATGGCTGTGATTACAAATGTACGTACTGTACGATTCCTTTGGCAAGAGGGATTTCCCGTTCCGACACCATCGAAAATGTTCTTAAAAATGCTAAAGAAATTGCCGAAAGAGATATTAAAGAAATTGTTCTTACGGGTGTTAATATCGGTGATTACGGTAAAGGCGAATTCGGAAACAAACGACACGAACATACTTTCTTGGATTTAATTTCAGAGCTTGATAAGGTAAACGGAATTGAAAGAATCCGTATTTCCTCCATCGAACCGAATCTTTTAAAAGATGAAAGCATCGATCTGGTTTCTAAAAGTAAAAGTTTTGTTCCGCATTTTCATATTCCTTTGCAGTCGGGAAGTGATGATTTATTGAAAAAAATGAAACGTCGTTACCTGACGAAGCTTTACAAAGAAAGGGTGATCAAAATCCGCGAGGTAATGCCTGATGCGGCTATTGGTGTTGATGTGATCGTAGGTTTCCCGGGCGAAACTGAAGAAAAGTTCATGGAAACGTATAATTTCCTCAATGAGCTTCCCATCACTTATCTACACGTTTTCACATATTCTGAAAGAGAAAATACCGAAGCTGCCGAAATGGAAGGCATAGTTCCTATCCCGGAAAGGAAAAAACGCAATAAAATGCTTAGAATTTTATCTGAAAAGAAGAAAATGGCATTTTACCAGACCCAGCTTGGAAAAACTCTTCCCGTACTTTGGGAACACGAAAATAAAGACGGAAAAATGTTTGGCTTCACAGAAAATTATGTGAGAGTACAGAAAGATTTTGATCAGGCATCAGTAAATCAAATCGAATTCTTGAATTTAGAAAAAATCCTGTCAGATGGCACGGTTTCTGTGCAATCGTCTTACGAAAGTTTTTTAGCAAAAGCATAGTCTCTTTGCAAAATTTCCACTAAATTTATATTTAACCTTAAATACTACATTCATGAGAGATAAGTTTTTATCTTGGGGGATTGTATTAGTTGTCGCTACATGGATTATAGCGCTACTAATAAAAGCACATTACTGGATACCGATTCTGTTATCCGCAATTTATGCGTTGGGAGTTTACAATGCTTATCAGACGAAACATGCTATTTTGAGGAATTTCCCTGTATTGGGCTACCTGAGGTACTTTTTCGAAAGTATTTCTCCCGAAATGCAGCAATATTTCATTGAAAGAGAAACAGACGGAAAACCGTTTCCGAGAAATGAACGTTCTGCGGTGTACAGACGAGCCAAAAACATCAATGATACGGTGGCTTTTGGAACACAGTTGGAGATTAATCACAGAAAATATGAAGGAATTAAACATTCCATTTATGCAAAATCTCCTATGGAAGAGCTTCCAAGGGTTTGGGTAGGCGGAGAGCAATGTACGCAGCCTTACCACGCTTCGATATTTAATATTTCGGCAATGAGTTTTGGTTCCTTAAGTGACAGAGCTCAAATGTCATTAAACCGAGGTGCTAAAAAAGGTAATTTTTATCACAATACAGGAGAGGGCGGAATCTCACCTTATCATTTGGAAGGAGGGGATTTGTGTTGGCAAATTGGAACAGGTTATTTCGGTTGCAGAGATGATGAAGGAAAATTCAGTCCGGAATTATTTACAAAAAAAGCTACGATACCTAATGTGAAAATGATTGAAATTAAGCTTTCACAAGGCGCAAAACCAGGTCACGGAGGAGTTTTGCCGGGAGTAAAAAATACACCTGAAATTGCGGAGATCCGTCACGTCACCCCGGGAATGACCATTATATCTCCACCATCGCATTCATCATTTTCTGATGCAGCCGGTCTGTTGAACTTTGTACAGCAGTTGAGAGAGCTTTCGGGGGGGAAACCTGTCGGATTTAAATTATGTATTGGTGATACCAAAGAGTTTGAAGATATCTGCGTTCAGATGAATGTATTAAAAATTTATCCTGATTTTATCACTATTGATGGTGCAGAAGGTGGTACCGGAGCCGCTCCGCCGGAATTTTCCGATGGTGTGGGAATGCCTTTGGAACCTGCTTTAATTTTTGTGAACAGGACGCTTAAAAATTTTAATTTAAGAGATAAATTAAGAGTTATCGCCAGCGGAAAAGTACTTACCAGTCTTGATATTTTGAGAGCCGTTGCAATGGGAGCGGATATGTGTAATAATGCGAGAGGGTTTATGTTTTCTCTGGGCTGTATTCAGGCATTAAGATGTAATTCTAATAATTGTCCGACCGGAGTTGCCACACAGGATAAAATGTTGATCAAAGGACTGGACGTTACCGATAAAGCGGAAAGGGTTTATCATTTTCATAAGAATACGCTTCACATGTGTAATGAACTTATTGCCGCAGCAGGGAAAAGTTCTTATGAAGAGGTTGATGCCACCATGTTTATGAGAGGAGATGAGTTTGATCATCTGGCAGACCTTTACTTCCCGGATATATTAGGGAATGTAAAGCAGAAAGCAAGATCTTATTAAATATTAAAAAATAAAAAAGCGTTCCAATAATTGAAACGCTTTTTTTATGATTTAAAAAAATTAATTTTTTTCTTCAAGAGTAGGCCTTGTTTGGGCATTGAATATTTCAAAGTTGAATACGAAAGATCTATTTTGAAGTGACGTCCCATTGTAATTATAATGCAAATCCCTCGCAAAAGCTGCTTTTGAAGGAACAATAATCACGCCCTGTAAATTGTAAGGATCACCATCAGGCTTGTTATCATGTGCTTTAAAATATTGTAATCCTTCCTGAAGACCTTCAATTTCGTAATAGCTTCTCTGTTTTGCAGCATCTGTAGTTGCAGCAGCCAAAACTGATTTTCTAACATAATAAAAAAGAGGATCGGTGATAGGAGATCCGGACCCGTTAACTGTATTCAACAGAGTCGCCGAATATGCAGGATTAAAAGCCACATTTCCATCAGTATCTGTTGCAAGATAATAATTGGCTCTGATCATTGTTCTGATCTGGGTTTTACCATCATTGGTGATAGGTTTTCCAGGATTTGGCTGAGCGCCGTCTCTTACAATATATATAACTCCCGATGGAAGCTTAACCGGATTCATCTGGGATAACTTTTTATAATTGTCATCAGCTGTATCTGTTGTGCTAAATGCTTTTATATTTCCTTGTACATCCAGGTAATTCTCATCCATGAATTTCTGAATCGCCTGCTCGTCATATGAATTTCTTGTTGCGATATCTTCAGGCTCTGTAAAAGTTGCCACATCATCACCATCCTTTTTACATGCCGTGAAACAAAGAGATCCAGCAAGGATATATAAAAATATTTTTTTCATTTTTCAAAAAACTTTAATTACTTTACAAATAATATAACGACAAAAGTATAAAAAATTATGAGAATAGATAAATTTTTATGGAGTATTCGTTTTTATAAGACCAGAAGCATTGCTACTGAGGAGATTAAGAAAAACAGAGTATCTATAGGAGAGTCTACCGTAAAATCATCAAAAGAGGTAAAAGAAGGAGATGTTATTAAAATCCGTAAAAATCAAATTGATTATAAAATTAAAGTAATTCAGATTCCTAAAAGCAGGATCGGGGCAAAGCTGGTCCCCCTCCATATAAAAGATGTTACCGACAAAGAACAGTATGAATTGCTGAAAATGCGTAAGATGTCTCAGGATTATTATAGAATCAAAGGGGAAGGAAGGCCTACCAAGAAAGACAGACGGGATATGGATGATTATGTAGGAAATGACGTTGCCGGAGATTTTACAGATTGGGATGATTTCTTTGGGGAAACGGGAGATGATCCGAAAGAAAAAGAAGATTAAAAAAAGCTCTAGAGATAGAGCTTTTCTATTATTTCGGTGACAATATCTTCAGGCTCCCGGGTATCTGTATTTACACTAAACTGTGCTTTATTATAAAACTGATTTCTTTCAAAAAGATGTTTGGCTATGAATTCCGGCAGGTTTTCTTCGGAAATATTTGCAATAAGCGGTCTTTTTTCCTTCTGTTTTGAAAGTCTTTCAGACAAAGTACCCACGGAAGCCTTCAAAAAAACGCTCTTCGAATTGTGGTTGATAATTTCCATATTATTATAGTAAACGGGAGTTCCTCCACCCAGGCTCAGAACCACATTTTCCTCGGAAGCAAGGATTTCTTCCAGTGCCTCTCTTTCCAGCTTTCTAAAGTATATTTCACCCTTTTTCTCGAAGATTTCGGGAATGGTTAATTTATTTCTTCGGGAAATCTCTTTATCAAGGTCAATTAATCTAAAATTTAGTTTTTCGCTTAATATTTTGGAAATGTGAGATTTGCCACTTCCCATGTATCCTACCAGTGAAATTATCATGAATTTTTTTTAAACAAATTTGCGAAAAAGTTTTGAGAAATAAAAAAAAGCTATATCTTTGCACCACTTAAAACAAGGGACATTACTTAAATGAAAACTTGATAATAAAGTGGCCGACTCGGTAGCTCAGCTGGTAGAGCAATACACTTTTAATGTATGGGTCCTGGGTTCGAATCCCAGCCGGGTCACGAGCAAAAAAATTACGAAAATTTGTGATTTTATTTGCCTGCGTGGTGAAATTGGTAGACACGCCATCTTGAGGGGGTGGTTTCCTAAGGATGTGCTGGTTCGAGTCCAGTCGCAGGCACACTGCAGAAAATTTAAAATAATTACTTCGGAAATTTAAAATATAATTTTACATTTATCGTTGTTAATTGTGGCCGACTCGGTAGCTCAGCTGGTAGAGCAATACACTTTTAATGTATGGGTCCTGGGTTCGAATCCCAGCCGGGTCACAAGTTTACTGAAAAGTAAATTTTTTTCATATTAATATTTTGTGATTTGGTGTTTCAAAGGCTTCCTTCAGGAGGCCTTTGATTTTTTATATATGTTGTTCTCAACCAAAACTCCTCCTTTATTTTAAATCTAATTTTATTGCAAAAGCCCCCTTCGACTGCGCTCAGAATTACACGCTTATTAATTACGGATAGTATTAGCGATGTCATCCTGAGCGCAGTCGAAGGATCTCAAAGTAGTATATTAATCAGATTAATTTAAATAAAAAACGTCACTTCAAAAAGCAACGTATTATATAAGTTTTCAATCTTAATCCAACCTCAATCCAAATGCATATTATCAATCAATCTCACCCCATCAACTACCACCACAATAAACGCCCTGAAATTTCTGTCTTTGTAAAAAAAATCGGTTTCTTTTAAAGTATCTTCATCTGCAATTAAAAAATATTCCAGCTGCATCCCTTGTTGATTATCAAAAATATCCTGTACTCTTTCTTTGATTTCGGGAATTGTTACAACCCTGAACCAGTCATTTACTTTTTTTAAGGTTTCATAAATGATTTTGGAGGCTTCTCTACGGTTTTCCTGTAATCTTTGATTTCTTGAGCTTAAAGCCAACCCGTTTTCAGCCCGGTAAATAGCAACTCCTTTTATTTTAACAGGAAGTTTTTTTTTGTCAACCATTTTTTTGATAATGGCCAATTGCTGAAAATCTTTTTCTCCAAAATAAGCATTGTCAGGTTTTACCTGATTAAAAAGTTCCTCAACCACTGTTCCGACACCGTCAAAATGTCCCGGTCTTGACTTTCCTTCCATTTCATTTTCCAAACCATCGAAGTCATAATGTTGACTTTCAGTTTTTTCCGGATAAATATCCATCACTTCAGGAATATAAACAGCATCTACCAAGCCTGAATTTTCAAGGATAAGAATATCTCTGTTGATGTCCCGCGGATATTTTTCAAGATCTTCCGGATTGTTGAATTGGGTAGGGTTAACAAAAATTGATGATACGACCAGATCATTCTCCTCCCTTGCCTTTTCATACAGTGACAAATGACCGTTGTGAAGGGCTCCCATGGTAGGTGCAAAACCTATCTTTTTACCCATTTCTTTCTGTCTTTCAATGAAATCCTGAAGAACTTTTTTACTTTTTAGAACTTCCATAGTTTATTTTAATAGTAATTCAAAAATACTAAAAATATCATATAATTATTGTACAAATTGAGGGTCTTTTAATAATTTGAGGGTGGTAATTATCGTAAAAAAATGTTAATTAAATTAATGTTGGATGTTTTTTCGTAATTTTGCGCATTAAAGCATTTTTAAAAAAAATTAGATAGAAGTTTATGCCGAATCAAAAAATACTGTACATTACTACAGAAATGTATCCATATCAGGAAGATACGAATATGGCTGCAGTGGTAAACAAAATGGCACTTAAGATGCACAATGAAGGCAATGATGTAAGAGTTTTTATGCCAAGATTTGGACAAATAAGTGAAAGAAAATTCCAGCTTCATGAGGTGATCCGCCTTTCAGGGATGAATATTATTATTAATGACCTGGATCAGCCTCTTATTATTAAAGTAGCGTCTCTTCCGGGGGAAAGACTTCAGGTTTACTTTATTGATAATGACGAATACTTCAAAAGAAAACAATATTATTTCGATGATGAAGGCAAGGCTTTCGACGATAATGATGAAAGAGCGATCTTTTTTGCAAGAGGCGTGATTGAAACGATCAAGAAGCTGAATTGGGTGCCTGATGTGATTCATCTGAACGGATGGATGGCTTCGTTTGTCCCAATCTATCTGAAAACGTATTACGAATCTGATACTTACTTTAAAGACGCGAAAATTGTCCTTTCCTTATATAATGAAAAGGATGCGGCGCTGGATCAGAATATTGATGAAAAACTTAAGTTTGATAATATTTCAGGTTTAAAAGCGTTAGATAATCCAAGTGTAAAAACTTTTGTAATCGAAAGTATGAACTATGTAGATATGGTGGTGAAAGGAGACGAATTTCTGGATGAAGACCTGGACAAGGCCTTCAACGAAACAGCAACTCCTACATCAGACTATCTTACCGTAGATTCTATAAATCAACTTTATTAAAAAACACATTTTAATGACTCATACTATTAAAAAAGCGATCACCGTTTTGTCTATGGTGATTTTTGGAAGTGTATTGCTTTATAATTGTGAGCCGGATGCAGACAGCTTAGGTGAACAATTATTTTTAGACGGAGCAGCACAGGGCAACGAAAAGTCTTTCGAGGTTGTTGCTTTTAATATTGATAATAATGACAGTATCAGAACTGAAGCTTCCAAACTTAGCTCTGCCGTTCTTGGAGCCTTTGATGAACCTCAGTTCGGAAGACAAAAAGCTTCTTATCTTACTCAGTTGAGATTATCTACTTATGATCCTGATTTTGGGGCCAATGCAGTAGTAGATTCTGTGGTTTTGGTAATGAAACCTACCTATGCCAGTGATTCTGTAACTACAACTACAGATGAAAGTTTTGTTTTCGCCGGTGTTGATGGAAATGTGGATGCTAAAAAAGTCGTAAACACATATCCTGTTGTAAAATATGGTAAAGCAAAAAAAACACTTAATATTAAAGTAAATGAAGTAACTGAATTCTTAAAAAGTTCTTCCGATACTGTAAAATCCAACCAGGCTTTTGCATTTGATCCTACTGTTTTGGGTTCGAAAGAATTTAAGGGAAAGGTAAGTTCAGTAACAATTACAAAGGATTCTGACGGTTCTGCCTTATTTACGGCTTCAAGCCCGGGAATCAGAATTCCATTGGATAAAACTTTCTTCCAGAATAAAATTATAGCAAAGAAAGATCAGCCTGAGCTTCAGGATGCTTCTAACTTTATCAGACATATTAGAGGACTTAGAATTTCTGTCGAGGAAACGGATGGTTATTTATTCCAGTTTTCTCCAAACGATATGGAGCTTATCATGTATTATAAATATGATAAAACAGATGTTACACCAGCAACAAGACCTCAAGCAACTTATACATTTGCATTAGGTTCTGCAAATACACATATTGGACAATATGAGTATAACAGAACAGGTTCTGCATGGTCATCTGCTACGATTGGTGATCAAAACAATGGCGCTCCAAAGCTCTTTTTACAGGGAATGGGAGGCCCTTCAATAGGAGTTAAGATTCCTGATGCAACAATTAATGAGCTTAAGCAATTATATCAAGATAAAAAAGCAGCAATCATTGGTGCTAAAATCAGAATTTACACTGATCCTGTAGATTGGAATAATAATTATGCTAAACCAACAGCATTTACTTTCTTACAGAAAGACAAAAAAGATAATAAAACTACAACAGGCTTTACGGCAGATGTTTTAAATTTGATTGGATCTCCAGGATTTAGCAGTATTTATAAAATTTATGATTTGGATAAAAATCCAACATATTATGAATTTATTGTTACCAAGTCTGTTAAAAATATTGTTGAAGGAGAGGAAAGCAACGCAGCCAAATATTTCAGAATTGATATGGGATCCTTCCAAAGCAATACTGACGGTACATTAGCAGGAGCCAGATTTACTTCCAGAGCATACAATACAAGCAGAGCAGTATTTGTAGGGTCTCAGGCAGGTAATGCAAACAGAGTACAGCTTAAAGTTATTTACGGTACAAAATAAAATTTAAACTAAACAAACACTTAATCTTAATATAATATGTGCGGAATTGTTGGATATACAGGTTTTCAAGACGCCTACAATATAGTAATTAATGGTCTTAGAAGACTGGAATACAGAGGGTACGACAGTGCCGGAATTGTTCTGGAAAGTATTAACAATAAATTTGAGGTTGAAAAAACAAAAGGGAAAGTTGATGATCTTGTTAACATCTCAAATCAGTTAAAAGGAACAGCTAAAATCGGGATGGGACACACTCGTTGGGCAACTCATGGGGTTCCGAGCGACAGAAATTCTCACCCGCATTTATCAAATAATGATAAAATAGCACTTGTTCACAACGGTATTATCGAAAATTATGATACCATTAAAACAATGCTTACTGAAAAAGGATTTACTTTCAAATCCGAAACTGATACGGAAGTACTGGTAAATCTTGTCCAGTATTTTATGGATGCTAATGCAGAGACGGATTTCCCGACTGCTGTAAGATATGCTCTTAACGAAGTGTACGGTGCTTACGCCATTACGGTGATGCACGAAGATTATCCGGGGGTATTGGTGGTAGGAAGATTAGGTTCTCCTTTGGCAATCGGGATTGGTGATAAAGAATACTTCATTGCATCTGATGCTTCTCCTTTTGTAGAGTTTACAAAAGAAGCTATTTATCTTGAAGAAGGACACATGGCTACCATTTCACTGGAAGGTGGAGTTGACATCAGAACAATTAATGATAACTCTAAAATCGAGCCTGAAATTCAGGAACTAAAGCTGAGTCTGGAGCAGATCGAGAAAGGTGGTTACGAGCATTTTATGCTTAAAGAAATTTTTGAACAGCCAAAATCTGTTCATGACACTATGAGAGGTAGGCTTCTTGTTGAGGAAGGAGTTATAAAAATGGCAGGAATCTGGGATCATATTGAGAAATTTAAGAATGCGAACAGAATCATCATCATTGCTTGTGGAACTTCGTGGCATGCAGGATTAATCGGTGAATATCTTATTGAAGAATATGCAAGAATTCCGGTTGAAGTAGAATATGCATCAGAATTCCGATACAGAAACCCGATTATCACAGACAAAGATGTAGTTATCGCAATTTCCCAGTCCGGAGAAACGGCTGATACAATGGCTGCGTTAAAATTAGCTAAAGAAAAAGGAGCATTTATATATGGTATTTGTAATGTAGTAGATTCTTCTATTGCGAGAATTACGGATGCAGGTTCATATACCCATGCAGGTCCGGAAATCGGGGTGGCTTCTACAAAAGCTTTCACTGCACAGCTTACTATTCTTACTTTAATTGCCTTTAAATTAGGTAAACATAACGGTAACTTAGGAAATGCAGATTTCATGCGTCTTATTGCTGAATTGGATGCTATTCCTAAAAGAATTGAAGATGTGTTAAGCTCTACACACGATTTAGTGCAAAATATTGCAAAAGATTTCGTAGGTGCTACAAATTTCCTATATTTAGGAAGAGGGTATAACTATCCTGCCGCATTGGAAGGTGCGTTGAAATTGAAAGAAATCTCTTATATTCATGCCGAAGGATACCCTGCTGCAGAAATGAAGCACGGCCCGATTGCATTAATTGATGAAAATATGCCGATCGTGATTATTGCTCCTAAAAAAGGGCATTATGATAAGATTGTAAGCAACGTTCAGGAAATTAAAGCGAGAAAGGGGAAAATTATTGCTGTTGTAAATAAAGGAGACACTCAGGTAAGCGCGATGGCAGATTATGTGATCGAAATTCCTGAGACGGCGGAATGTTTCTCGCCGATCGTTGCATCAGTGCCTTTACAGCTTTTAGCGTACTATATTGCTGTGTATAGAGGAGCTAATGTTGATCAGCCGAGAAACCTTGCGAAATCCGTAACTGTGGAATAAAAATTTGTTGTAAATAAAATAAATTTAGATTTCTTCCGTTATTTCAAAAAAAATCTTAAAAGTTTCTTAAAAAAATTATATATTTACGGCTTAATTATAAAAATTAACATGAAAAGGATATTTCTTTTATTATTGTCTGCGTCAGTAGCGTCGGTATCTTGTTCAGGTGGTGGTACTTCTTCTGTGGGGAAACCAGGAACAAAAGGAGAGTTGATACCAAGAGAAAAAACAAAATCATTTGTAGCGGAAAGACCATACGGAATGGTTGCCATTCCTGCAGGATCGTTTGTTGCTGGTCTGGCTGATCAGGATCCTACAAACAGCCCTGAAAAAGCAGGTTTGAAAACTGTTACTGTTTCTGCTTTCTTCATGGATGAAGCAGAAACTACTAATGCAGAATACAGAGTATTCATTAATTATGTAAGAGATTCTATCGCTAGAACTTTACTTGCTGAAGCTGCTGGAGAAGGTGGTGAAGGTAAAGGAAAAGGAACAGCTATCGGAGATTATGCTTACCTTGCTCAAAAAGAAGAAAATTTAACACCTTATCAGGAATATTTGGAAGGACAGGGAGGAAGAGAAGATGACAGCTTTGATCCAACTAAAAAATTAGACTGGAAAGTTCCATTGCATTGGAATACAACTAAATATCCGGATGTAGAATACGCCGAAGTTTTAGAATCAATGTATTTACCGGCTTCTTCCAGAATTGCTAATGAAAGAATTCTTGACGTTAGTAAACTGAAATATACTTACAGATGGGGAGATATGGATGCTGCTTTAGCTGATAAAGAAAGAGGAGTAAACTACCTTAGAAGTGAAAGCATCGCAATCTATCCTGATACAACTGTTTGGGTAAAAGATTTCCACTTTGCATACAACGAGCCTTTGTTTGAACAGTATTTCTGGCACAAAGCTTACAAGGAATATCCTGTAGTTGGGGTGACTTGGGATCAGGCAAGAGCTTACTGTAACTTCAGATCTAAATTAAAATCTGATTACAATGAAAGCTTAAAAAGAAGAAAACAAAGACCATTGATCTTCAGACTTCCTACGGAAATCGAATGGGAATATGCTGCAAGAGGTGGAATGGAAAATGCTACTTATCCTTGGGGAGGTCCTTATTTAATGGATGACAGAGGTTGCTACCTGGCAAACTTCAAACCTAAGAGAGGTAACTATATGGAAGACGATAAGAAAGGTACTTATACATATACAGCTCCAGTAAAGAAATTTAAGAAAAATGGGTTTGGGTTATTTGACATGGCTGGAAACGTTTCTGAATGGACAGAATCTGGATATAACAATTCTACTTACGGATTTGCATCTACACTAAATCCTACTATTAAAGATAAAACGGATTCAAGAAAATCTGTAAGAGGTGGTTCTTGGAAAGATGTTGGATATATGCTAATGACTGGTGCAAGAGATTGGGAAAGAAAAGATTCAGCGAGAAGCTATATCGGATTTAGAACTGTACAGGATATCCCTGAAGCTGCTGTTAAACCAAGAAGAGTTAACAGATAATTCTATAAACCATTATTTTTCAATAACAATTTTATTTAACATTAAAAAACTGACTTATATGTTTAAGACTAAAGATGCTTGGATGAATTTCTTTTATTCATTCGGTGCTGCAATTGTAATTCTTGGAGCTTGGCTTAAAATTACTCACATTACTCTGGGACCTATTAATGGTAACATGGCTCTTACAGTGGGACTTATCACAGAAGCGATCATCTTCATCATCTTCGCTTTCGACCCACCAAAATCTGAAGAGTCTTATGCTTGGGAAAATGTATATCCTGAATTATTAGATAAACATGCAAACCCAAATCCTCTACATTCAAATGTGGCTAAAAGCAATGCCGCTCAATTTGCTGAATTAGAAAACTCTCTTTCAACTAAATTGGACAAAATGCTTCAGGATGCAAAATTAGACGTTCAATTATTCGAAAGATTAAGAACTGGTATCGACAAATTCTCTAGTTCAGTTGATCAGATCAACCAAACTGTTGACGTTTCAGCTTCTACTCATAAATATAACGAGCAATTGAATAAAGCTGCTCAACACATGGAAAGCATGAATGCTTTATATGCAATGCAGTTGGAAAGCGGTAAGAGACAATCAGAATTTGCTAATAAATATGTAGCAGATATGCAAAAATCTGCTGAGCAATCAGAAAAATTCAATCAGGAACTACAAGGTTTAACTTCAAACTTAAACAATTTAAACAGAGTTTACGGTGGTATGTTAACTGCCATGAAGTCTTAATTTCCAAACCATTTCTAAATTTAACTACTTAATCAAAAAACAAGAAAAAGAGAATGGCACAAGGAAAACAGACACCTCGTCAGAAAATGATCAACCTGATGTATTTGGTGTTCATCGCTATGATGGCCCTAAATATTGATGCAGAAATCATCAGATCATATTATGACTCTACAAAGGCTCTTAACGAAACTAGATCTTTAACTGAGAAGAAAAACGAAAAGATTTTCGAAAAGACTCTTGAAGCAAAAGCTCAGCAGGTACCAGATACTTATGCGCAGCCTTGGGAGCAATATAAAACTTTAAGAGATAAGATCAATTTGCTGGTAAGCGATGCGGAGAAAATTAAAGTTTTGCTAAAGAAAAAATCAGAGTTTCATGATAAAGATCCTAAAACAGGAAAAGATATCGATGTAAGTGAAAATTTCGCAGCATTGAATAATAATGAAGCTACTACAGAATATTTCTTTAGAGAAGGAGACGAAAATACACCTTCAAAAGGAGCTACAGATCTGAAAGCGAGAATTGATGATGTAAGAAATTATATTAACACAACTTTTGGTAATAATCCTCAATTAAAAGACTTAGTAGAAAGAGCTAATAAATCTTTAATTGCTGAATATCCAAAAGGAAAATCTCCGAATGAGAAAACTTGGTTCCAAAACAAGTTCTATCACCAGCCATTAATTGCTGCAATCTCAAATTTAGAGATTATCCAGAATGATGCGAGAAATGTACAATCTGATGCTTTGGCATTGATGTTACAGGAAAAAGTTGATGCAAGTATCAAGTTCTCAAGCTATGAGGCAATCGTTTCTGCTCCGGTAGATGTAGTTGCCGGTAAGCCTGCTGAAGCTGTTATTATGTTAGGAAACTATTCTACAAGTAACAAGATTAACATCTCTGGTGTTAGCAGACAGGAAAACGGAAAAGGATATGCTTCCCTTAATACAGGTGCAATCGGAGCTCACACTTTAAGTGGAAATATTACATTAACAGATGCTTCTGGTAAAGCGCAAAGCTTCCCATTCACGCATACCTATAACGTAATTGCTGGTCCTCAGGAAGTAAAACTTCAAAAAGGATTATTACTTTCTGCTGATAAGATGAATGTAATGTACAGAGGTCTTGATAACCCGGTTACAGGTTCTATCTTAGGTGCTGATAACTCTAAACTTTCATTATCTGCTCCAGGAGCGGTTGTGAAGAGTACAGGTCCAGGTAAATGGGATGTAAAACCAGGTGCAGGAAATATTCTGAAAATTACTTTATCAGGAACAGATCCTTATGGTAAGGCATTATCTCAGGTATTTGAGTACAGAATTAAAAATGTACCTCCGCCACAAGGTCAGATCAGAGGTAAGAATAGCTTGACAATGCCAGCTACATCAGTTGAGAATCAACAGTTACAAGCTGTTATTCCAGACTTTGACTTCCCGGTATCATTTAACGTGACATCGTTCATGGTAAGAGTACCTGGTAGAGCTTCAATGCAGATTCAAGGTAATTCGTTAAATAATGCAGCAGGATTGTTCAAAAACTTAAGACCTGGAGACGGTGTTTACATATTTGAAATTAAAGCAACGGCTACTGGTTTAGGAGATCAAAGAATTGGAAATATCTCACCTGTATTAATTAATATCCAATAAAACTAATTAGAATATTATGAAAAAATATATTAGCAGTTTTTTAGTATTAGTTTCGGGATTCATGTTTTCCCAGACTATTCTGAATGCTTCTTCTCCGGAAGAATTCAGAAAAATGAGAGCTGAGAACAAAATGAAAGTAGGAGATACTGTTATTGACAAAAAAGTAAAACCTTTGGAATACGGATTTGTTGATGACAAGGATATCCTGAAAAGCATGTTTGTTTGGGAAGTTATTGATATGAATGATAAGATCAATCAACCTTTCTATTATAACAATCCAGATGGACTATTATCTACAGAGACAAAATCTCTTTACAAGCTTTTACTTGATGGAGCTCTAAGCGGCGACATCAAAGAAGTTTATGACGATGAAAACTTTGTTACAAGACTTACTCCTCAACAGATCAAAGACAGATTGGTGAGTGTACGTGTTGATGATGAAGCGGTAAATATCCTTAACAGTGGACGTCCGTTGACTGAGCAGGAGAAAAAAGAGCTTACTGATATTTATGAAACGACTACTGATAAAGTAAGAGTTCTTAAAGTATTCGGTATGTGGTTCATCGACAAAAGAGACGGAGCATTGAAGTACAGACCTCTTGGTATTGCTGCAATGGGTCCTGATCCACAGATGATCGGTAGAGTAGGTCCTGATGGGCAGCCTCTTGAAGGAGCTAATGATTTGATCGATCTTTTCTGGGTATATTATCCGAACGCGAGAGATATTTTAGCTAATAACTACGTTTTCAATAGAAAGAATACGTCTGCAGATTTATCTTTCGATGATTTGATCAACGCTAGAAGATTCTCTTCAGTAATTTTCAAATCTTCAACAGGTTTAGGTGATGGAGTTATCAAAGATTACATCCCTAGAGATGCTGATGAGCAGCTTGAGGAGAGTGACAGAATCAAGTCACAAATCCTTGCAATGGAAAATGATATGTGGAATTACTAAATTTCACTTGATAGTTATACAAAACCTGAGTATTTTTACTCAGGTTTTTTTATTATGGAAAATGTAGATTATATCATTGTTGGTGACGGGTATGCAGGTTTGTTTTTCGCGCACCAGCTTATAAAAAATAACAAGTCTTTCGTTGTTTATTCGGAAGGAAAGAAGAGTGCGTCACAAGTTTCTGCGGGAATCATTAATCCTGTTGTCCTTAAAAAGTTTACAACTTTTTGGAAGGCCCAGGAGCAGATCGACTTTCTTATATCTTCTTTAAAAGAAATTGAAGCCTACACCGGTGAAAATTATTTCATAGAAGAACCGATTCACAGAATTTTCCATGATGAAAATGAACAGAAACTTTGGCTGAAAAAATCTCAAAATGATGAGCTAATTAATTTTTTAGATAAAAAATTCACTCATTTAAACACTGTAAAAAACGATTTTGATTCAGGAAAGGTCAATCAATCTGCCAGACTTAATGTAAGTGGATTTTTCATGGGTTTATTCGCTTTTTTAGAAAGTAAGAAGCAATTAATTAAGGATAAATTCGATTATTCTAAAATTAATACTACAAATTCTACTTATAAGAATTTTAAATTTAAAAATATACTATTCTGTGAAGGTATGGGAGTAAAAAACAATCCCTATTTTTCAGATATTCCTGTAATCCCGAATAAAGGCCATCACATTAAAGTAAAACTTTCTGAGCCTCTTTCTGAAAATATTACGATTAAAAAGAAGCACTTTTTGTTTCCGACAAATGGAGGGTTATATTTCTACGGCGGAACTTACGACCGGGAACAACTGCATAGCCATATTGATGATTCTGCTGTGGAACAACTGGTAAAAGGATTATCAGAATTTTATCCTTATGATTTTGAGGTCAATGAGGTGAACTTTGGCTTCAGACCAACAGTGAAAGACAGAAGACCGATCATTGGGAGACATCCGGAACATGAAAATTTGTATGTTTTCAATGGACTTGGTGCGCGAGGAATCCTGAATGGCTGCTATTTTTCCAAAAGCCTTTACGATTTTATTGAAGAAAATATTCCTTTGCATGAGGAGGTTTCTCTGGATAGGTTTAAAGAAAAGTAGGCCGTAAAAGTTCCGGAAAGAGCGGGATGAATCTCTAGCCAAAAGCATTTACAAGCCTACTTTGAAATTACTTACAATAACAAACTACATATAAACAACAGTTGTAAGTAATTTAAAAAATAATCGGATCAAAATATATTTGTCAAATGACAAGTATTCCTTTATTTTAATAAAAAGAAGTAGTGAGTAAGTTGTTGAATGTCACCCACTACCTCAACCTTATTATGAACATTTTTAATTTAAAAAAAGAGGAAGCAAATACTTAATATAAAACGGGATGAGTTTTTGTATTAAAATACCTGCTTTCCTACTTCCACTTCACTCTAATTAATTTTGTAAATTATTAATAATTAAAAAGCTATCTTTTATTTTAAATTGATTTTCATTATTCTCTTGTTAAAAAAATAGTGGGCATTTTTGCCAACTGCCTTTAAACCCACTATTTAAAAAAAAATCCTTACTAGGGAACAAATTTGTGTTTTAAATACTAACTTGAGAATGTTGAGGCAAATGTATAATGAATTTTAGATAAATTCATTACTGCAATACTACTTCGAGTTTTTAATGTATTGAATTTTAGGTATTTATGATTTGTTTTGCAGTAAAATTGAAGTGTATCAAAAAAGTAAATTTTTAGACTTATCATAAAAAAATCCTTTAAAAAAAATTTAAAGGATATAATAATCTATTTTTTAAGGTGAAAAATTAAAGTTCCATCATCCATTTGTTAAGGTCAACATCCGAAGGAAGCTCTAATTTTTTTCTTAATCTGTACTTTCTGGATTCTATGGTACGGATAGAAATATTTTTATATTGAGCAATGGTTTTTGTTGAAAGATTTAATCGAAGAAAAGCTGAAAACCTAATATCATTAGCGGTAAGATGTGGATAGGTGCTGGTAAGTTTTTCGTAAAACTCAGGATAAACTTCTTTAAAACGGGTAAGAAAAAAGGGATCATTTGTACTGGCGAGCTTAGATAATTCGTCAAAAGCTACATTAAGTTTACTTTTAAGCTCATCTGTTTCGTGAAGGGTTTCGATGATGATTTCTTCGGTTTCCTTTTGTTTTTTAATATATTTTCTTGTTAGAACTACCAATATGGCAGCCGAAACTAAAAGAATAATTCCAATAATAACGTATGCCTGGGTTCTTTCTTTCTTTTCCTTTTTTGTTTCCTTGCTTATGATTTTATCTACGGGAATCCTAAGTGCTTCTCTTTCAGATTCATCGATACTGTCTTTAGAATCTGAATATTTTTCCAGGAACTCATTTTTCTTAACATCATCATTCATCAGTTTGTAGGTGTCAGAAATAGCTTTATAAGTATTTGTGATATCATTTTTTCTGGAAAGCTGCTGCGAAAGAGCGAGGGATTGAAAGTAATATTCCAGTGCTTTTTCGTATTCTTTTTTTTCTAAATACAGTTTTCCGAAAGCTAACAATGTCATGGATTTCTGATAAGGGCTGTAATCTCCGGAGATTTTTATGGCTTTGTTTAAATAATTTTCCGCAGAATCCAATTCCTTATTTTTCAGAAATTTTTCTGCAATATGAACGTAGGTCAAAGGTTGCGCAGTAAGTTCGAGCCGTTTTTTAAACACCGCATTCACGGAATCTACCACATGCAGTTCCTCAAAATTTTGAAGTTTCCAGGTGTAATGATAGTAAAGAAGCTTTTCTCTTTGGCTTTTATTTTTGATTTTTTGAGAATAGAAAATTGATTTATTAAGGTTCTCTGTTGATTGATTGATCAGTCCCAGAGACGCATAATTTCTGCCGTATTCACCATAAAGTTTGGCTATCAGGAACGGATTTTTTGTTTTTTCCAGCTGATCTTCAGCAATTTCCAAATGGTTGAGACTTTCCTTATATTTATGAAGATACCAAAGCAGGCCGCCCAGATTGATGTGTGCAGCAATGGAAATTTCAATATTATTTTTTTTACCATTTCCCTTTATCGCGTCCTTATTCAGGCTGATGCTTTTCAGGATATTGCCTTCTGTCCGATATTTTTCCGTGATACTGTCCAGTTCATTTATAGTATAAGTCTGTGCAGATAAAGGTAAAATCAAAAATAAAAATAATACATAAAATGCTTTTTTGAAATAACAATTTAGGAACATAATTCATGTTTTATCCTACAAAATTAAATTATATCAATATTATTAAGTTGATTTTAATATATTAATATTGCTATTATGGATTTATTCTTAATACAAACTATGGTTGTTGGTTATATTAAATAGTTGGATATTAATCATTTAGGCATAATTCGCTTCTCGTCATTTATTTTGTGGTACCTCTTTTTTCTTTTAGGTTTTATATTTTACATAAAATTAAACAATAAAGAGTGAATTTTATATAATAATATCAAAAGAATATTCAAAATAGTTTAAAATAAATAGTTTCTTATACTTAAAAAGTTCCCACAAAGTGGAAACTTAAATAGAGTAGGCAATAACATTAAAAACAACAAAATGATGAGATAACTAATCTCTGATAAAAAAATATTGCCAAAAAATGAAAAATGTAATACTTCTTAAAAATAGGGCGCAAATATCCAGTTTTACAGATATAAATTTGAAGACTCGGATACTTGCAATCCTATTCACTTACTTAATACTATGAAGATGTATGAGTTGGGTGATTGGTTTTGATAAAAACAGGATGCAAACATTTCTTTTAATGTTTAAATGTTTGCAGTCCTGTAAACACACTTTACTAATAATGAGATTAATCTTTCTAATTTTATAAAATAGGAAAGGAACAATCAAGATGCACGTTGGTGAAAGTCCCTATTCCTATTTTGCACACTATATAAAACATGAAATGTAATTTTTATAATAGGAAGCAAATAGCCAACCTTAGATTGGGATGAAATTCTGCAATTGGCTATTTGGCTGATCCTATTCCACCTAATAATACTGTATTGTTCTAAAAGCATTTACATTCAGTAAGGTTTGTTAATTAAATTATTGACAATATTCCGGGTTTTTCAAACGGCATTATTTACTGATTATGGAACAAGATTTTGCCTTCCGGATATTTAGCTTCATTTCTAAATATTTTCTGATGAGCAGATGAACATGATAAGCCACAAAAGCCAATAATTTTATTTAGTTGTGTTTTTTTAAGATATTAACTAACCTTGAATAGAATGCAAATGCCTGTTCTTAAAGTGTTTTCTCCATTTTGTTACCGTATTTCTGCTGAGTTTGAAATGATTGGCAAGTTGGGTGTTGTTTAGATTATTTTTTACTTGATAATCTAGGATTTCAATAATTGTTTTCTCATCATAAGACCGGTGTTTCTGATTGAAGATCTGCGTTTCTTTATCCCTGATGCCAAAAATTATCAGGTTAAGCCTTATCACATCAAGTATTGAGATCACTTCCTTGTTGAGAATTGGTCTGCATTCCTCCTTCTTTCCCGGGCATTTGATGCTGATAATATCACTATATATCAATTTATAATTGGGCTGTTTACGTTCCATGATACTGAATTTAATTGTTAATATTTGATGTATTATATTCCTTATGTATTCTCTTTTCATGGTTTTGATATTTTACAATCCACCTGTGTAGCGTTGTTTTGGGAATACTATATTTTTCTACAACCTGTCCGATATTTTTTTCCCCGGAGGTGATAAGCCCCGTGATAAAATCTATTACTTCTTTCGTGTAGATGTTTTTTCTAAATTGAGGCATATCGCTCGGCTTCTCTTTATTGCCGCTGTATGCGTTGCTTTGAGGAGAGAAAAGTATCAGATGTTGTGAGTATATTCTGAAGAAATCATATTCCAGGAGTTTACTCCATTTTAATAAAATATCAGTATCTATACTTTTCGAGTCAAACATTTTTTCAATTTCTTCTTCAGAACAATTAAAAAAATTACATACTCTGGCAATCTCCATTTCGGATTCTAAAAATCTTAGCTTGATTAAAGCTCCTGCATTTATATTTTTAAAAGATTTCATAACAATTTTTTTTTATAAGTTGGAATTCTTTTTCGAAATTGTTTAAGCAAATCTAATAGCTGTTAACCTGAGATTGAAATTTTTGCCTGTTAATTCGTGTTAACCAAAGCGGTTGTTTCTTCTAAGTAAGTGTTAACTTGTAAATTATTATGTATTTGATTTTTAATGCATTGTGTTTTTAAACATGTTATTTTTCAAATTAGACGAAAATCTAAAAAGTAACAGGCAGGTGGTTAAACGAATTTGTTTTATTAATCAATATTTGAAGTTTTTGATTTTATTGGTTAAACTTTTAACCCATTCTCGGATAAATTCCAATTTCATTTGCAAAAGTTTCCAAACAGAACAAAAAACAGAAAAATCAATTCAATTTTTAGATATTTCCAATTTTCTTGATGTTATCAAAATACGGTATATTTTGCATCTTAAATTAATTTTTTTAATCTGATTATCAGTTTGTTATTGATAGGGTTGATCAGAATTGTCAATTTGCATAATCTTCAGTCTGCTCAGATTTTCAATGGTTTTTTTTTCTAAATTGGAAATATGATTCGTAAGCTAATTTTTGTCCTCATATCATTACTGATAATGAATTCTTGTCATTCTGAGAATGATAATGACTATTTTCATGGGATAGATAAGGAAGTAACAGAAATAAACCAACACCAGTGGAAAGTTTATGCTATTTATAAGAGAGAACTTAAAAAATATCAGACGACAAAAGATCTCAAATATCTGCTGAGCAGCAAATATGTAGAATCATTTCTGGATCCCGATAATAAATCTAAACAGATATCCATAATATATGAACTTTTAAGAATTAATGATGATGAAAATGACTACATTACAATAGCGTGTAATTTTTTTCTTTCGCTTAAAATTGAAGATACATCCCCAAAACTTTCTCTGCAATTCCTGAATGAAGCCATTAAAATAGATGAAAAAAAAGAGAACCACTTTTTCCTGCCACATCTCTACCATGCAAAAGGGAGGTGGTATTTTAAACATAAAAATTACTCTCTAGCTAAAATATATTTCGCCAAAGCACTGAGAAATTTTAAAAAAAGTGATGTTTTATATATAGCCTCCATGTACAATAATTTTGCGATGTGCAACAGTAAGCTTCGCAGTGTGGATTCTGCAATTAATCATATTCGTTTTGCGATACAACTGTTAAGGAATAAAAAAAATCTTACCGAAGATGAACTGTTTTTCATGTATATAATGAAAGGAAATCTTGGAAGTTTTTACCTTGAAAAAAAAGATTATGCAAAAGCTGAGCTTTATTTTAACGAACAGATAAATTTTCAGATAAAAGCCAAAAAGTATCACTTTAATATTGTCCGTAATTCTGATGAGTTGTTTCAGCTTTATGAGCTGACAAAGCAACCGGATAAAGAAAGAAAATTGGCAAACCTACTGATCGGTATATTGCCGAGCTTAACCAATACTAAGAATAAGATCATTGCATGCGCCCTCTTACGGAGATATTTTGCCAGACAAAATGATATGCAGAATATGAAAATTTTCTCCGATAAGCTGGATGTACTCAATAAGAGATATAATGATGAAATAACGAAAGAAGTAGATAATATCTCTGATGTGTTGAACGGCTATATCATAAAAAATATCAACCAGAAATTTGATTTTAAAATAAGGGATCATCGCAGGAAGAATATGCTGCTTTTAAGCCTGGTTCTTGCAACCATAATAATTTCTGTAAATATCATATTAAAAATAAGAGAAAGGAATAAAAAGGAAAAAGAAAGACTCGAGCGGCTGAATCTTCTGCTTGAAAGCAGTAAAGAAACTCTGGAAAAAGATATACAGATGCAAAAAGGAAAAATAAAAAACCTGCACATGAATCTGAACCTTAAAATAGAAACCGAAAAAGCATTTCTTGAAAACCTTAAAAAAATAAAGAAATCTAAGAATATTAATGCTGAAGAAACGGTAAAGGATCTTTTCTTTAAAATTAATAATCTTCTTCAGATTGATGAGAAAAACAATGATTTTGTAAGCGAAAGCTCTGAAGAAAGTAATGCATTTATGAAAAAGCTGTCCGAAATGTATCCTTTTTTATCAGAACATGATCTTAAGTTTTGCGTGTATTTCCGCATGAATTTATCTTCAAAAGAGATCGCTTTGCTGGAAAATATTACTCCAGGAAGCGTAAGGGTGTATAAAACGAAAATAAAATCTAAAATAGGACTTGGAAAAGAAGAAGAACTAAGTGCAGTTCTTAATACAATAAAATAATACTATTATTTTCAAAATACTGCGAATTTTCTTATCTTCATCTATGAAGAATTAAGCTTATGAACGAAAATTTTTTAGGCATTGTCGCTGGAATCCTTACTTCGATCTCAATGATCCCGCAACTGGTAAAAGTAATTAAAGAAAAAGACGCCGAAAATCTTTCCTGGCTGATGCTTCTGGTACTCATTACTGGGCTGTCATTATGGGTATGGTACGGTTTCATAAAAGATGAATTGCCTATTATCTTGTCCAATGCTTTTGCCGTTCTTGTGAACGTTACACTTCTGATTTGTTTTTTTATTTTTAAAAAATCCTGAGACAACAATTCTATTATTCTTAGTATACCAAAGATGCTGAAATTAACTTTTTCAGCTAAATAACTCCACTATTTTCCTCAAATTTTTCATTTTTTTTATACTTCACTTCTACTGAAGGGTGTTTTTTAATGTTTTGATTTTGAGTGTTTTAATTGTCAAAAGTATAAATGCAGTAGACTGTTTTTAGTCTGTTGGTTCTACATTTGCAACCAGGAATGACGATGTCGGATAATCTTAATCCAAAAATATTTGAAGCGCAACAAAATTAAGATAACCGATAAAGAATTTAACACGCATAGAAAAAAAATGAAAAACAAAATGAGAGCAATTGTACAATTTTTATTAATGAAGATCTTTTCCAGACAGCCGATTTTTATTCTCGTAAAAGATAGATTCTAAAAATACAAATACATAGTTCCCAAGACAACGAAAGTTAGGTTATTTATCTTCAAAATAACGCTAAGTCCACAGTATTAACTGCGGAATTAAGAACAAACAAAACAACAAAAACAAACTCAAACAATTTCAGCTTTCAAAAAATATTAAACATTTGATTAATAGAATGAAAGATGATACAAACACTAAAGAAAATGAAAAATAAAATTACTTTAGCTTTTACTCTTCTATTGGCAGGTTTAGCTTACGCGCAAGTGGGTATCAACACACCTAGCCCTAGAGCAACCTTAGATATTACCGCGAAAGCAGCCACAGGTAACACAAGAACTCCGGAAGGTTTGCTGATTCCTAATGTGGACAGACTGAGAGCTCAATCTATGACAGGGATTGCCACTTCCACAATGATTTACGTGAATAGTGTTGCCACTGGTACACAGGCGGGTATTGCAGCAAATATAGATGCGGCCGGATACTATTATTTTAATGGAGTAGTCTGGACAAAACTAATTCCCGAAGTTCCCACTCAAATAGACACTGATACAAATATATATAACACAAACGGATCTCTTACAGCAAACCGTACAGTAACTCAGGCGGGTAACACGCTGGCCTTTACAAGTACGGCTGCTACAGGGACAAGTCATTTTACGGTGGACGGAAATACTTTCAATGTTGATGCGAGAAATAACAGGATCGGTATCGGTACAGCAGCCCCGAATAATCTTTTAGACTTAGGTGCATCTAGTGGAAGAAAATTAGCAGTTTGGAACAGCGCGGCCGGAGATGACTTTTACGGATTCGGAGCGGCGGCAGATGTTTTACAACTATATGCAGGGGCTACTTCTACACAAAGTCCGCTTATTACTTTAAACCAAAATGGAAGAGTAGGTATCGGTACTACGGTTCCGGTAACAAATTTCCATACAATCGGTACCAGAAGGTTTGAAAATGCTACGGCAGGAACTGTTCAGGTAGGCTCAGTACTTACTGCAACAGATACCAATGGTACGGCAGAATGGAAAACCCCAGCATCTGAAACGATACTTGGAGGGATGGATGCAAATGCAGGAATCAGTATACCCTTTGCTAATGATGGAACACTTAAATATACAGGACGTTTTATAACACTTCCTCCGGGAAGATGGGCTGTTACGATTACTCAGCTTGCACAGACTTCCGGAACACTGGATAATGACGACTGGATGTTTGTAAGGAGTACTTTTGCAGAAGGAGCTATGGCGGTTGGTGCGACTGCAAACAGGTCTAGTGATGTTAATGGAGGGCCCACTTTGATGAGTTTCAGAGTACAAGGTCCCGGAACCACCGGAAATCCACAACAGTTTGATGTATTTCAAGGCACTGTTTTTATTACTAATAATACCAATGCTGCTAAAACCTACAGATATATTGCTGGTCAAACAGTAACCGGGGGAGGTCCTGACTCTGCGACTTTCATTAGGTCGTATGGAGGAACATGGTCAGAAAGTTCAATCTATGCCACTGCCATTAAATAGATATAATTAGTATAAAAGAAAAATCGAGTTTATTTTATAGTGAGAAGCGGGAATGAAGTTAGATCTAAGTTCCTGCTTCATTTTCATGCAAAGATATATGTGTTTTTTTTATAATTAAATCAGCTATATAAGCTGTAAAACGGGGCAAGATACAGGAATCTTGTCCTGTTTTTATTTAAAATAAATCATTATTAAAATAAGTCACAAAAAAGCGCTTTCACAAAAGTAAAAGCGCCTTACATGTATGTTGATGTGTTTCTTAAATGGTTATTTCGCGTTATGGGTCTGCAAAACAAATTTAGCTAATGGGGCCATTCTGGCTTTGTTTAAGGTCAGTGTATTTCCGTTTACAGAATAATTATCTGATGCAAGCAGCGCGTCTACAAAAGCCCTTTCGGTTTCCAGATCATCACACGCAATCATCGTAGACATCCCCTGATTGAATTTGATACGCATCATATCCGGTTTGATTTCAAAAGTTCCGCCTACTCCGTTGCATCCGCCGTGCCCTTCATATCTCATATTTGCTGTATTCAGCCTGAAATATGGATTTGCACTTGGGTTTTTAAGGCTTATCGGCCGTCCGTTCAGTTCGGTAAGCTTCCATATCTTTCCTGTGATGTTGTTTGTGTTCTTAGGAGGTGTAGGAGGATTTGGTGTTGGCATGGTGCTCATACAAGAGGTTACAACAATTGCTAATAGCAAGACGTTGAAATATATAAGTACTTTTTTCATATTTCTTTTATTTTCATATTAATAATTAGGTGTTTAGTTTAATACGAGGCCATTTTAGTATTAGTGGAAGAAGGCTTTTCCTTGTGATGAAAAAGAACCATATTATAGTCTTTTTTCAGGAAAGTAATATCTCCTCTAATATTAGAATACTGATAATCAGCATCTGTGGCAGTGTATTCCGGTAATTCTTCGCTTTTTTTCAATTCATAAGATTTTCCATCCAGACGTACTACTGTTGTGTTTTGGGTCTCGTTTATTGTTACTTCCAGCCGATCTCCAAATTCATCTGTATAAACATTTTTTGTGATTTTATCGGCATTATCATTCATTGGATTTTGCAGGACAACTTCTTCTTTTGCCTGGTGCTTACATGCTGTTATCATAAAGGCCAATAAGCCAATGATAGTGCTGATGTAGAATAACTTTTTCATAGTGATGAGTGATTAGGTGTTTCATGAATTTAATATTAATACTTTATAAAATTACAAATATTTTTAATTTAATTATGTTAATTTTGTATAAATTAATTAAAAATTTGCACCATTATCAAATTAATGGATATTTTATTCCGTTAAATTCATTAAAAATAATTAGACTTATAATTTATTTTCTGGTTGTTAGAAATAGATAGAGGGCTTTTTGTTAAGAAAAGAAAATTTCAATATCGACCTGTGCATTTTTTAATAATTTTTTTCATTTGTAGTTTGTTTTTTATCATTTAAAGTTCCGGCAATATTAATTCAATTTTTTTGATATTAAAATGGGAAGTGGTTAATCCTTTAAACTGATGAATGAAATTGCTGTTTATCCTTATACATTTTCCCGATATAATACTTTTTAAGAAATAAAATTAATTTCTTTAATAATAAAAAGGCAGTGAAACTTATGAAATCTCTATAATAAGGTTATTGATTTTCCCGATTTTTCAAATTATGACAGCAAAAAAAGCCAATGCAAAATAAATAATGTTAAAAAATCATCCACAATTATCTTAAATAAAAAGTTTCTAGATTCATTTTTGGGTTCCTGTATCAGTAAAATTTTAATCAGACTTTCTTAAACAAAGTTGAAGTGTAACCGCACCCAGAAATACTTCGGCTATTTATTTCAATTTACCGGAAAAGCTTTATGCAGGCCTTTTCAGCTTATTTAAAGGAGCGTTAAATATTGTTAATATATGTGATTTATTACCAAGTTGTTTGGAAATGTATTCAAACTAACACCTACATTTGCATCTGTAAAAATGAGAAATTATATCGTTTATTTTTTGACAAGCCTTTTTCTGCTATTTGTAGTGGAAAGCAAAATCAACGTCAAAACTTTACAAAATAATTTTTCGGGACAAGCTTCCCATAATTTACCCAAAAAGACAAACCGCCTGAATCAAACCTACGAAAAACTCTCAATACAACAGGCGCCGGACGATACCGGAAATGTTTATTCACTGGAACTTGCGGAAGATGACTTCCAATTTTCAGATACTTTACAGGATATTGTTGTTTTTGCGAGTATTTTTACATTGGTTTATATTTTTGGGTTAAAAAAATTCAAAAAGTTAAAGCCAACCGTTCACGGCTTTCTATCTGAGTTTGCCACTGTAAAAAAATTCATTCTGATTCGTTCTATCAGAATTTAAAATTCATTTTTTCGTCTTTTTTCTGCTGATCTGTTCGGCGGGAAATATTCTGCGTTGTGTTTGCGGTAATCATCACATCGTGGCTATTCTCATTACCATTTTTTATTTCAATTAAAACATTAACGATTTATATAAACTCTAGAATTATGATGAAAAGAGTTGTCGCAAGCATTGCGCTAAGCTGTCTTTTGTTGTTCAGCTGTAACAAGAAAAAAGAAGAAAAAGAAGAAGCTGCAGTTTATCCCGTAACTACTCCGGTAGTGATGGATACGGTGATTGACAAAGAATATGTAGCTCAGATCCGGTCTGTAAAAAACATTGAAGTCCGCGCACAGGAAAAAGGTTTTTTAGAAAAAATCTTTGTGGATGAAGGGCAGTATGTTCATCAGGGACAGACCTTATTCAGGATTATGCCTAAACTCTATCAGGCAGAATTATTAAAGGCACAAGCCGAGGTTGCACAGGCTACCATTGAGCTTAAAAATTCAACAACATTGGCCAATAACAACATCGTTTCCAAAAACGAAAGGGCCATGGCAAAAGCTAAATTAGATGCAGCCAATGCGGAAGCAAAATTAGCCCAGATCCATTTGTCATTCACGGACATTAAAGCACCGTTTTCAGGGATTATCAACAGATTGCCTTTGAAATTAGGAAGCCTGGTCGACGAAGGAGATTTATTAACTTCCTTATCCGATAACAACGATGTTTACACGTACTTCAACGTTTCCGAGCCGGAATATCTAAGTTATCAGACGAATGCAGCATCAAGGGGAAGCAACCAGGTTTTTTTGGTCATGGCAAACGGTGATGTTTTCCCTCAAAAAGGTGAAGTTCAGACCATTGAAGGGGAATTTGACAGTGAGACGGGAAATATCGCTTTCAGAGCTAAATTCCCGAATCCCGATAAGTTATTAAGAAATGGAGAAACAGGAAAAGTAAGAATGACTTTACCGCTGAAAAATGCTCTGATTATACCTCAAAAAGCAACCTACGAAATTCAGGATCAGAAATACGTTTTCGTAGTCGGAAATAATGGAGTTATTAAATCCAAAAATATTAAAGTCGCTTACGAGCTTCCGGATGTTTATGTGGTCGCATCGGGACTTTCTACAGGAGATAAAATCTTACTGGAAGGCATTCAGAAAGTGAAAGATGATCAAAAAGTTCAGACTAAAGCTCAGGATCCAAGAAAAGTTCTTCAATCATTGAAATTAAAAGCAGAGTAAAAAATAATGATAATTGATCATATAAACTGTTCAGATTTAATCATTTATCATTCATCATTAATAATTCATAATTATTTATGTTTAAGAAATTCATTCGCAGACCTGTTCTGTCTATCGTAATCTCTCTGATTATCGTATTTATGGGAGTTTTATCCCTGGTAAAATTACCGGTTACCCAGTTTCCGTCCATTTCGCCACCAAAAGTAAACATCACTGCAGAATATCCGGGAGCCAACAACGAATTGTTGATCAAATCCGTGGTTATTCCTTTGGAAAGAGGTCTGAATGGTGTTCCCGGAATGAAATATATGACTTCCGATGCCGGAAACGACGGGGAAGCATCTATTCAAGTAGTTTTCGATTTGGGAACCGACCCGAATGTTGCGGCTGTAAACGTTCAGAACCGTGTATCTTCGGTTGTTAACAAGCTTCCGCCACTGGTAGTCCGTGAAGGGGTAAAAATCACCCGTGAAGAACCTAACATGTTGATGTATATTAATTTATACAGTGATGACCCGAAGGCCGACCAAAAATTCCTCTTCAACTACGCCGATATCAACGTGATGTCTGAATTGAGAAGGGTAAGTGGCGTTGGTTTCGCAGATATTTTGGGAACACGGGAATATGCCATGCGTATCTGGCTTAAGCCAGATAGGTTAACGGCTTACAGCATTTCAGCAGATGAAGTAATGGAAGCGTTAAATTCCCAGAGTTTGGAAGCTTCGCCGGGAAAAACGGGAGAAAGCTCGGGTAAAAGATCGCAGTCATTTGAATATATTTTAAAATATCCGGGTCGTTTTAACAATGAAAAAGATTACGGGAATATTATCCTTAAAGCAAATCCAAACGGAGAATTTATCAGGTTGAAAGACGTTGCAGATATCGAATTCGGTTCTTCGATGTATGATATTTATTCTACATTAAACGGAAAACCTTCTGCCGCGATCACCGTTAAGCAATCATACGGTTCCAACGCCAGTGACGTTATCAAAAATGTAAAATCGTTGATGGCAGAACTGCAGAAAACCACCTTCCCAAAAGGCATGCACTATGATATCAGCTATGACGTATCAAGATTTCTGGATGCATCGATTGAAAAGGTTGTTCATACCTTATTTGAAGCCTTTATTTTGGTGGCCATCGTGGTGTTTTTATTCTTGGGCGACTGGCGTTCAACATTAATTCCGGCATTAGCGGTTCCGGTTTCATTGGTGGGTACTTTTGCAATTATGTCCGCTTTCGGAATTACGTTGAATATGATTTCGCTTTTTGCCCTTGTAATGGCAATTGGGGTCGTGGTTGATGATGCGATTGTGGTTATTGAAGCTGTTCACGCCAAGATGGAAGAGAAACATTTATCTCCATTAAAAGCCACAGAAGAAGCCATGCACGAAATCAGCGGAGCAATTATCGCGATCACTTTGGTAATGGCATCCGTGTTTATTCCGATTGCGTTTATGTCCGGCCCGGTTGGGGTATTTTACCGTCAGTTTTCCATTACAATGGCTTCTGCGATTATCCTTTCGGGAGTTGTAGCCTTGACATTGACTCCGGCTTTATGTGCTTTAATTTTAAAAAACAATCACGGGAAACCGAAGAAAAGAACTCCGATTACTATTTTCTTAGATAAATTCAATGGTTTATTTACAAAAGGAGCCGGAAAGTATGAGAAAATGTTGAATAAAACGGTTAAAAAGAAAACCATCACTTTGCCTTTATTATTGGCTTTCTGCGCCTGTACATTTTTCCTGAGTAACTCATTGCCTTCAGGATTTATTCCGGCGGAAGATCAGGGAATGATCTATGCGATTATTCAGACACCGCCGGGGTCTACATTGGAAAGAACCAACCAGATTGCGAAAGAATTATTAAAAGAATCTGAAGATATTGATGGGGTACAATCCGTTTCGTCACTGGCAGGTTACGAAATTTTAACGGAAGGTACGGGTTCCAACTCCGGGACTTGCTTGATTAACCTTAAAAGCTGGGATGAACGTTCAGAATCAGCCGCCGAAATTATTGAAAAACTTGAAGAAAAAGCCAAAAATATTCCGGGCGCGAATATAGAATTCTTCCAGCCACCATCAATTCCGGGCTATGGTGCAGCGGGTGGTTTTGAGCTTCGACTCTTGGATAAAGCCGGAAGTGGTGATTATCAGAAAATGGAAAAAGTAAGCAACGATTTTGTTAATGAATTAAAAAAACGTCCTGAGCTGGGTTCTGCATTTACCTTCTATTCTGCAAGTTTTCCTCAGTATATGTTGAGGGTTGACAATGATTTGGCCGAACAAAAAGGCGTTACAATAGAAAATGCAATGGATAATTTATCAACTTTAATAGGTTCAAATTATGAGACGAGTTTCATCCGTTTCGACAGACCTTATAAAGTGATTGTTCAGGCAGGCCCGCAATATCGGGCATTACCGACGGATTTATTGAAATTATATGTTAAAAACGATAAAGATCAGATGGTTCCGTATTCAGATTTCATGCACTTGGAAAAGGTTTATGGCTTATCGGAGATTACGAGACATAATATGTATAATTCTTCGGAAGTAAGCGGAACTCCTGCGCCGGGATATAGCTCCGGACAGGCGATTGCAGCCATTAAAGAGGTAGCTGATAAGACACTTCCGAGAGGTTTCGGCATTGATTGGGCAGGTATTTCTAAAGATGAGGTAAGCCGTGGGAATGAAGCCATATTTATTTTCCTGGTGTGTTTAGGATTTGTTTATTTAATTCTTGCGGCTCAGTATGAAAGTTTCATTCTTCCGCTGCCAGTCATTTTATCGTTGCCGACGGGTATTTTCGGAGCCTTTTTATGCTTAAAATTATTAGGATTAGAAAACAATATTTACGCTCAGGTGGCAATGGTCATGTTGATTGGTCTTTTAGGTAAAAATGCCGTATTGATCGTAGAATTTGCCGTACAGAAGAAGGCGGAAGAAGGAATTCCGGTAGCGCAGGCGGCAATTGAAGGAGCGGCCATCCGCTTCCGACCGATTTTGATGACATCATTTGCATTCATCGCAGGTCTGATTCCATTGGTAATGGCAACCGGACCGGGAGCGATTGGAAACCGAACCATTGGTACAGCCGCAGCGGGAGGTATGCTGATCGGAACTATTTTCGGATTAATGATCATTCCAGGATTGTATTATATCTTCGGAACGATCGCGGAAAAATCGAGACTGGCAAGATATGAAGAGGAAAATCCTTTAACAGAACAAACAGAACCTTATCAACACGATGACAAACATGAAGATTTATAATAAATATATAGCAGCCATTGCCTTATCGCTTGTTTTAGCGGGCTGTAAGGCGCCGATGGCGACCGTTGTAAAAGATGAGGTGAAAGAAAATGTACCTCAGAATTTTAACCAGGAAGAACAGGGAGATGCCAACAATAACAGTGGAACAACTCCCTGGAGACAGTTTTTTACAGATCCAAATCTGGTTTCTTTAATTGAAACTTCTTTAAAAAATAATCAGGAGTTAATGATCACTCTGCAGGAAATTGAGATTGCAAAAAGCGGTGTTTTAGCTAAAAAAGGAAAATTAACACCAACGGTTTCTGCAGGAATCGGAGCGGGAGTAAAAAAAGCCGGCCGCTACACAAGTGAAGGAGCCGGCGATGCCACCACAGAAATTGAGCCTGGAAGAGAAATGCCGGACCCGCTTGGAAATTTTGAAGGCGGCTTAATGGCCAATTGGGAAATCGACATCTGGAAAAAATTAAGAACAGAAAAAGAATCTGCAGTTGCCCATTACCTTTCAACGGTGGAGGGGAAAAATTTTGTCCTTTCCAATTTGATTGAAGAAGTGGCGGACAATTATTATGAATTGCTGGCTTTGGATAATCAGCTGGATATTATTCAACAATATATTAAGCTTCAGCAGAGGGCTCTGGAAATCTCAAAAATTCAGAAGGAAGCTGCGGCGGCTACTGAATTGGCGGTGAAAAAATTCGAGGCAGAATTAGCAAAATCAAAAGCAACGGAATATACCATCCGCCAGGAAATCACCGAAAAAGAGAATCAGATCAATGCGCTTTGTGGCCGTTATCCGCAAACAATTTTGAGAACGAAAGAAGATTTTATGACTACCATTCCGCAAACGGTTTATACAGGAATTCCGACCCAATTATTGGCGAACCGTCCTGACATTAAACAGGCTGAATTAGAATTAAAATCATCAAAATTAGACGTAGAAGCAGCAAGAAAAGAGTTTTATCCTTCATTGGAAATCTCTGCAACTTTGGGATTAGAAGCATTTAAGCCATCATATCTGGTAAAATTACCGGAATCTATTGCTTCGAGTCTTGTTGGTGAACTGGCAGGCCCATTGATCAACAAAAGTGCTATCAAAGCAAATTTCCAAACGGCAGATGCAAGACAGATTCAGGCTTTGTATGAATATGACAAGACGATTCTGAATGCGTATCTGGATGTTGCTAATTTAATGTCTAAAGTGAAAAATATAGATCAGTATTACAAACTGAAGTCTGAGGAAACGAAGGCTTTGGAACAATCTATCGATATTGCAAATCAGTTATTTAAGAATTCAAGAGCAGACTATCTGGAAGTTCTTCTGAATCAGAGAGATGCTTTGGATGCAAAAATGGAACTGGTTGAGGCAAAACAAAAACAGCTGAATACAGTTGTTGATATTTATAAAAGCTTAGGCGGAGGCTGGAAGTGATTGTAAATCCTTAATGTTTTAAAAAGAAAAGAGACTGTCCAATGTGGAGCAGTCTCTTTTCGATATAAATAACTGAGAATAAATTTTGTGGAAAAAGGTCCATTTTACTGAACCTTTGCAATTTAATTACGAAATAGCAATTAAATCTATTTTGAAGGTATTAGTTTAAATTTAATAAGTTGGAGCAAGCTCTATTGGATTTTCAAAGATTTTTAAATATTCTAATTCTTTACGGTTATAGTTATCTTTTACTTCTTTAGAGTTAACGTCTTGTCCGTTAATAACATAAGTTGTCTGGTCGGTATTTAAGTTTTCAAAAATTACTGACGGCTGTTTTGTGTACTTCTTCCAGAAAACATCCCATTGTTTCGGGGTTATATTTACAGGCTGATCATACGTGAAATTCCTTTGTTCGAGATCATTTTTTTCTTTTACGATTCCCTTTATTTCAAAGTTGTATTCATTTTCAGAATCTGATATTTTCAGGATAAGCCCGGGTAATCCGTAGAATTTATAAGGTCCGTCGTTGATTGGGATTTCCGTGGTATACCAGGCGGTCCATTTTCTTCCTCCAAAATCTGTTGTGGCCATACTTACGGAATGCCCTAAGATTTTATCGGTTTTGTTGATGAGCTTCCAGTTTTGTTTGGTTGTATTATAATGGATAGAAAAGATGCTTGTAAAGAAACGTTCTTCCACAATAATATCGTTTTTTGATACATTTTTGATAATAAGTGAGCGGAATTTTGCATTACTGGCATCATCACCCAGCCTTAGCCCTCCGGCTTTGTTTGCAAAATATTCATTAACAATTTTTGTGTGGGTAGAGTCTCTCCTGAAATTTTCATAAGACTGAAAATATGAGTTTCCTTTTTCATTGATGATAAGAGTACAGAGCTCCTGGTTTTTGGTAGTATCATTTTTATTTCCCCACTTCATTTCGTAAAAAGCTTTATAAGATTGAGAAAGAAGAATATTACTAATTGTAAACAGTACCAGCAGTAGAATTCTCTGAGAAAATTTTATCTTTTTCATAATAATTAAAATAATATGATGTTAAATTCCAAATGATCATGATTAATGAAAAAAAGAATAAATTAAAGCTGATGATGATACCTATATGCATAAGAATCGTTAAAGTAAGCCAAAGTTTTCTTGTTTTATTAATATTGATAAATATAGGATAAAATAATTCAACACAAATGATTGCCCAGCCGCTGATAATGTACATTATGCTGTATTTTTCGTCAAAAAAAGAAGGGATATGTAAAAAACGTGTGAAATTTGGCAGGTTCAATGATTTCCATACAGATTCTCCGTTCCACCAGTTGAAGCCCAATATTTTATCTAGACCTGAAAAAAAGTAGGCGATGCACACGTGAAGCTGTAAAATCCTTTTAGAGATATTCAGAGATTGTATGGGGAAATTTAAAATTGTCTTAGGAAAAAACTTCTTCTGAACAGAAAAATAGCTGCTTGTAGGAAACAGAAAAATATAAAAGAGTGACATGCTTGCAAAAAAATCTACACCATACATGAAAAGTGATGCGCTTTTCACCAACGAAACCTGTAAAATTAATAGGAACATCGCTGAAATTCTGCTGAAAAAACCTAACATAATAAAAACAGTGAGTACAACGTATATATATTTGAATGTGAGATTTGGATTTTGGAAATAACCGGATAAAAAGGTCTCTATCTGGCTATATGCAATAATATTGTATTCGTAGACTGTTCCGTGGATTTCGATGGGAATAATACTTTTGTTACTGTACAAGAGTTCAAAATCATTCCAAATGGAAATAAAATGGACAAGTAGTACAAAAGCGATACTCACTCTCAGAAAAACAATAAAGCTTGGAGTAAATGTCTTGTTGAAATATGTAGATAAAGTTTTTTTCATTGTACCTGGTCTATTTTTATGAGTCTTGTTTTTTTGTCTGGATCCGTTAGATAATTATGGTCGTATAAATATGCTGTAGATTGAAATTGTTTATTATACTTCCTTTCGAATGCTTTATTTACTTGTTTTAGCAGAATATGATTTATTTTGACATCTGTGCTGTTTTTATTTTCAGGAGTGATATTTTTCATGTAAACATCATTAAGATTACAAAATCTCAACTTTCCTTCCTTGGTGCTCAACAAATCTGTTGAGAGATAAGTGTTTCCGCTCTTCAGATCTTTAGAAATAATAACAAAATTACTGGCTACATTGGGCGCAAAAAAACCGTATCCCGTATCAAATCCGGTATAGGCTGCAAAGGTTTTGTCATATTCATTTCCTTCATTTTCAAAAGGATTTTCATATTTGTAAAAGCTGCAGAAAGACTCAGTAGTAGTCAGAATTCCTGTAATGATTATTTTAAGAACAATCAAAGCGAGAATTGCATATTCGAAAAACGTATTTTTCATAAAGCTTTCTTTTGAAAGTTAAAAAGGATACCCCGATCAGGGGTATCCTGATCAATTATTGATATTTTGCGATGATGGATTTCAATCTTTTCTGAACTTCAAAGCTTGCTGTATAAGGGAAATTTCTATTTCTTGTTAAGCATTGGTTTGTTTCAGATCTTTTGTCGCAGTATGTCCATCCGGCAACGTTCGCGCTTAAAAAGCCCAGTTCCTCAGGAGTTACCAGATCAGTATCCTTCATAGAGATCACATCTCCGTCGAATTCGATAACACCTAAGTTTGTTGAGCTTGCAAAAGACATCAGAGACAGAGCAACAATACCTGCTGCTAGAAAAATTGTTTTTTTCATGATAATTAATTTTGTTGTTATTTAAAATTGGTTTATTTATAATCACCTATTCTTATATTTCGGTGAATGATAAATTTACTTTAAGAAATTTCCTTAAAAAAGGATGCCTCTGAAAAGGATAAAGAGACATCCTGAAAATATTTATTGATATTTTGCGATGATAGATTTTAATCTTTTCTGAACTTCAAAGCTTGCTGTATAAGGGAAATTTCTGTTTCTCGTATAGCATTGGTTTGTTTCAGATTGTTTGTCGCAGTATGTCCATCCGGCTACGTTAGCACTTAAAAAGCTTAGCTCTTCCGGAGTCACTTTATCGGTATCTTTCATAGAGATCACATCTCCATCGAATTGGATAACACCTAAGTTTGTTGAGCTTGCAAAAGACATCAAAGACAGAGCAACAATACCTGCTGCTAAAAAAATTGTTTTTTTCATGATAATTAATTTTTGTTTGTTGTTAATTGTTTTTAACATGGTTATTTATAAATCACTGGTTTGCATTGCGCACTGCATCAGGTGACTTGATAAATCTTTTTGGTTTCCAGTGTGTTCCTCCTTTTATAGGTGGATCACTGGTTGTATCTTGTTCTGATTTTTGCTGGCCTTTTACAATCTTCATGCTCAGAGTAGAAACGTTGTTTTTTTCAGGATAAATTTCTTCTTCATATTCTCTGCAAGATTTTAATGCAGTTGTGAGAATAGCTATAGTTAATAATGAAATGATTTTTATTGAGATAATCTTTTTCATAAGTTTTATAATCTTGAGTTAAAGGTTATCCCGGCCGGTTTAGTTTTTCTGAATTCTGAAGTCGAATTTATATGCTAAAAATCAAAAAAAAAAACAAGTGTTGTCTCTATTCAGAAATTATGACGTCCTAATTTATGAATTAGGACATGATTAAATGTTTAAAAATCAATGATTTACGCTGATTTTCCTTTTGTCTTTAAAAATTTAATTTAATTCAACGTAGTTTGATAAAATTCAATTGATTTTATGTATTTTTGGTTATAAACTTTTACCATATAACTAATAATTGTGATTAAAAAACTATACTTTTTAGTATTTGTAGTAATTTTTAGACTTCTTTCATGTCAAGAAGTATACAGCGATTATTATAAACTCAGACTCAGATATGAAAATCTTGAGGAAAATAATTCTAAGGCACTTCCATTAATCCAACCTTATATAAATAAAGCTAAAAAGGAAAAAAACTATGAGAAGTTACTTCAGGGCTATAAAGACGGAGTATTTTATTCATCCTCAAACGAAGAAAAGTTAAAATATGCTGATAGCGCAGTCTGGGCTGCAAAGCTCTCAAAAAATAAAGACCTGATAAGCTCGGCATATATAGAAAAAGGGGTTGTTTATTATTATCATTATAAAAAATATCAACCGGCTCTTAATGAGTATCTTACGGCTTATGAATATTCAAAAAACACAGACAATAAATTTTTAAAATTTCAGAATTTATATCATATTGGAGTTGTCAAAAGCTATTTGGGATATTATGCCGAGGCTTCGGATTTATTTAAGCAATGCATTTATTATTACGGTCAGAAATCAAAGTCAAACCTACACCCGAATGAGATTTTCAACAATAAAAAAGGCTATCTGAACAGTCTGCATCAGTTAATTATCTGTTACCGGAACCTTGGAAAAATCCGTGAAGCAGATTCTGCTATCAAAACCGGGCTTTCAGAAGTGGGGAACAATCCTGATTATGCCCAGGAAAAGGGGTATTTTCTCTTGGCAAAAGGAATTTCCGATTTCAAAAAAGAAACCTATCCATTAGCTTTAGATAATTTGAACCAATCTCTTTCGCCTATTAAAAAAGCGGGGGATTTCGCCTGGTTGTCCGTAGATTATTTTTACATTGGTAAGAGTTATTTATATTCAAAAAATACTAAAGAATCTATCGTTTACTTTAAAAAAGTAGATTCTATTTTCCAAAAGCATCAATTTATCCTTCCTGAATTACGGGAAAACTATGAGATCTTAATTAATCATTATAAAAAGGAAAAAGATCAGGGCCAGCAATTATATTATACAGGTCAGCTTTTAAAGGCAGACAGCATTATTTCGAAAGACTTTACTTATTTGGCCCCAAAAATCCATAAAGAATATGATACAAAAACACTATTGGAAGAAAAAAATAAATTGGAAAAAGCAAACTCATGGGGAAACTTCATTATTATCGGATTGATAATTTTTGCTCTCGGACTCATTATTTTATTAATTAAAAGATATAAAATTCAGAAAAATATCCAGCAGAAATACATTTTATTGGAAGAAAAATTTATTCTGCAACAAAATCCTTCTGAAAAACCTATTTCCACAACGGAAGAAAAGAGAACCAGTCTTGATGAAGGTAAAGTGGAAGAATTACTCCGAAAGCTGAAAATATTTGAGGATAAAAAAGAATTTACACAAAAAGGACTTACAATCAATAAGTTGGCTTCTCAATTTGGAACGAACTCGAACTACCTTTCCCAGGTCATCAATGAATATAAGGAAGTAAACTTCAACAAATATCTCAGCGAGCTAAGGATCAATTATATCACAAATTTACTCTTTGAAAACAAGGAATATCTGAAATATGGCATTGAAACCCTGGCCAAAGAATGTGGTATTGCTTCACGCCAGAATTTCTCCGATCTTTTTTATGAAATCAACGGAATCCGCCCGACAGATTTTATAAGAAAAAGAAAACAGGAACTTGATAACAAAAGGAATTTTTCGACTTTAAAACCGATATAGAATCAAAGTAAAATTTATTGAAGGCTTTTATTTTTTCGAATACATAAACAATCTTCATTATATTTGATAGCACCATTCAAATTATTGATCATGAAAAAAATCCTTTTCATTATTCTGGGTATTCTCATTATTTTAGCTATCATAGTATTGATTAAAACTTTCACCTACCCTTTCAAAAAAATAAACTCTACAGTTTCAACGGGTTGGAAGGTAGTTAGAGACGATTCAGCAATTCATAGACTTTCCGGCGGAATAAAAATCCCGACAGTTTCCACAGGAGAACTAGGGAATTTTGATTATTCAACTTTTGATACTTTTAAAGAATATTTAAAAAAATCCTATCCGCTGATTTATGGGAATACGGAATATATTGAGATTAATAAATATGGATTAATTTTTAGATTAAAAGGAAGCAATCCCTCACTTGACCCCATTTTATTTTTATCCCACAGCGACGTGGTTCCTCCTGGTGATGCAGATATAAAAGACAGTGCTGAAAATATTTTCAGGCCGGATGATCAGCCGTTGCCTGCTGTTTTAAAAGTTTCCGAAGACTGGGATTTCGGTCCGTTTTCCGGAGCTGTCGCGAATGGACGGATCTATGGACGAGGTGCCATTGACATGAAAGGAATGCTCTTTTCCTTACTCGAATCCATGAATAATTTAATTAAAAATAAACATATTCCTCAACGGGATATTTATCTTGCTTTCGGATTTGATGAAGAAGTGGGAGGACAAAAAGGAGCCGATCAGATTGCCAGATATTTTAAAAGTAAAAATTTAAAATTCGATGCTGTTTACGATGAAGGCGGACTTATTCTACAAAAAGGAAGTGTGGCAGGAATTGATTCTGATGTCGCAGTAATCGGGTGTGCGGAAAAAGGTTTTCTGTCGGTGAAAATTAAAATAAAAGGTTTGGGCGGACATTCTTCCATGCCTCCCACAGAAACCGCCATGGGAAAAGCAGCCGTTATCATGCAGAGACTTGAAAATGACCAGATGAAACCGATGATCACACCATTAATTAATGAATTTTTCACCAATATAGGCGGATCAATGTCTTTTATCAACCGAATGGCAATTTCCAATCAATGGTTGCTGAAACCCGTTCTTTTATCGCAGCTGACAAAGAATAATTCTACCAACGCCTTAGTTCGTACCACAACAGCTTTGACGATGATGAAAGGAAGCGACGCACCCAATGTCCTGTCTCCGGAAGTTGAATTTGTGGTTAATTTCAGGCTTCTTCCCGGAAATTCTGTGAAAGACGTCAAAAACCATATTGCAAAAGCAACCAAAGGTTTTGATGTGGAAATTGAAGAAATTGACAATGTAAAAGAAACGTCTGCCGTTTCACCTACAAATACGAAGTCGTTTAAGTTAATAGAAGCGGCTATCAGGGAGATCCATTCGACTGCCATTGCCACGCCTTATCTTACCGTTGGAGCTACCGATTCGTACAAATATCAGATCGTAAGCAGGAATATCTACAGATTCATGCCGATCAAAATTACCGACGCCGAAAAACAATCCATTCACAGCACCAACGAATACATCAGCATTGAAAACTATATGAAAATGATTCATTATTTTGAGTTTATAATGACGAACTATGATAACTAAATCAAAAATGAAAATACCTTATTATTTTATTTTAATAATCTTATTCTTCTTTCATAATTGTAGTAAGTCATCTGAAACAAAGAAAGGAAAAGAAAGAAAAGATGATTATTATGAAAAGTGTCGTTTACTAGTTCTGTCTGAAAATAAAATAGGAAAAAAATATTTCTTTAGCAGGTTAGGAAAAAACGTTGATGAAGCCACAGTTGAATATTTAGGACAAATATATACTTCAAATAATGGAATTCTTAAAATTGTTAACATGCAAAATATTGTAGGATATCCTCAATCCAAGCGTGGAAATAGTTATTTTTTCATTTATGATAATAATGACAACTTACTTGGATCCTATTATGTTGGAAGTCTATGGGGAGTCCCAAAATTTATTGATTCTAAAGGGTATTTAATTTTTAATTATAATAATGAATCCTGTGATCAAAGCACTAAAATTAATTTAAAAGACAGTATCCCTAAAAATATCTATATTAAATGTTCTAAAGATGGAGGAGATTTTTACACACTTTCGTTACCATAGTTTTTAACATTCAAAAATTTTAAATAAAATTATAACACGTCAAGTTTTGTCGCATTACGCTATTAGCTTTGTCATATCAAAATTACAGAGCTATGGAACTGCCTTTTTATTTAAGTTTTAATGAATTTGAAAACCGTTATTACGACAATCTTGAAAAATGGTTTGAAGAATACAAGAATACCTCCGAAACAGAGTATCTGAAAGCCCTTGTAAAAATGTACAGTCCGTATCTGTATTACAATTTTGCAAATGACAGGCTTCAGGCGGATGCTTCAATTCAGATCAAGGATTGCTTTCTTCCGTATTATGAAAAGATCGGGATTTCATTCTGTACGAACTGTGAAAACGGAAAGTCTTCAAAAAATGTAAAAAGCATGAACCATATATTCGAATGGAAAACAATTACCATGATGGAATATGCTCAACATATTTTAGATAAAATCAACAGATATTTTTCTAAGAATAACTGCAAAGAAGGTAAAAACACACTAGACTTCATCAATAATTATGAAATTATTACTTCCAGGGAAGGAGCGGGATATTGCGTGAATTATAATTTGCACCAATCAACGCTTCCTTTCCTGAAGGCTTATCTTCCGGTATATGGACAGACGGTAAACATCGCGGTTTATAGAGATTTTATTTTCTCAATTGTCCAAATTGCAGAATTTATTGATAAGAAATTAAAGGATATTCACGCTTTTGAACACACAATTTACACAAAACTTAAATCAGATGCCAAGTTCAAGGTACAGATGAGCCATCAGTTTCTGACGATGTGTAATTGATTAACACTAAACATTCACATTCATATAGCTAGATTGTTTGGAAATTAGTTGGTACTTTTTTCAAACGGAAAATCCCAGTCAAATTTGATTGGGATTTATTTTGAAATTATAAATAATTTTAAACTTAAATTTGTTTAAAAATAAAAAGTGTCAAATTGAAGCCTAAGGCTTAGTTATCACCAGAGTGATTAGTCGAATATTGGTACTAACACGGGGAAAATATGATGGTTAAACATTCAAATAAAAATATTAGTTTAGTATTAAATCTTTCTATTTATGATTAACCTTGAACAATATCCTTATACATATAGTGAAATTTTAGTTGAATTACTAGAATATTTTTCAACTCATCATAACTTTGGTGAAACTAGAAAAAATGAAGAAAGAACAATTGTAAAGTTCTGTGAGTATTATAAAGAGAAATATAGTACTCCTGAGATGCCTTATCCAACTCTTGTTGCACAGTTATGTGAGTCCCTTGCCAAGAATAATTACTTGCATTTAATCATTAAGGATACACCAAGTAATTTTGATGATACATATTGGTATCTGCCATCTGATGGACATGGTGCAATCTTCAAAAATCCAATCCTTAAAACTTTCTTAAATGAGAAATTGAAGTCCTTAATATTTGGTTTCAAATATATTAATACAGTTTACAGAGACAGAGTTTTACCAATCTGTCATTATATTAATGAGGACCAAGCTATAGGAAGTTCCTTTATTTTTTTTAATGGTTTAGCTACTGCAAAACATTGCATTGAAGGTGCTTCTAAAATCTCAATTAAAGGTATTCCAAAAAGTGTCCTACAAGAATCAACATTTTTAGTCCATAATATTGACGCAATGGATTTAATCTATATAAAATTTCCAGAGAGTTTCTTGACACAACATCGTTATGCTCAATATGAAGAAGGACAAGTCTTGGATGAAGTCTTAGCTCTTGGATTTCCTAAAGTCCCAGGATTCCACTCTTTTATTACCGCTGAAAAGGCAATTATCTCTTCAAGATATACAGCCTCTATTGGTAGCATAGCCTCAATAGCAGAAGATATTTGGATGAGACAGAATTTAATGTTAATTACAGCAAAAATTAAAGCAGGAAATAGTGGAGGACCTGTTATTAATAATAATGGTAATGTTGTTGGTATTTCTTCAAATCTTCCTTCTGGTGAAGGCAACTATGACGATCTTGGATATGGAACTGTAATTCCAATAAAATTTTTAATTGAAATTATTACAGAAGAAAATTCTAAAGTATTTAATAAGAATATGATTGATTTTTTAGATTTTATTGAATAAAAAAGTCTCAGATTATAAAACCTAAGACTCTGATTATCAGCAGAAAGGAAGGGTTTCGAACCCATTCTTCTAAAGTGCTATAAAACCTACTTTTGTCGCTTGTGATCTTAAAACAGCCATGACTTAGCCATTTTTTTCAGACATAAAAAAAATGGGCCTTAAATAAGACCCATTTTCTATTTGGCGGAAAGCGAGGGTTTTGAACCTTTATTCCAAATGTCTTATTTTCAGCTATTTATATTATTAAGATTTACGGCAGCCACGATTTAGCCAATCTTTGCCTTTTTCAAAATTTCTCAACAACTTGATTCAATGAACGTTTTAATTCTATTGCTAAATTACAATATTTCTATTGCATGAGCAAGTATCACTGTACAACCTTTATTTACTGGGCGAATTCACAATTTCTACTTTATAGGCTATAGTAGTCGTAAGCCTTATTAGCTTTTGCACACTTAAAAGACCTTATTTAAAGTTTAAAGAGTAGAAATGCGATGAATTTCGACAGATAGTTGTCTAAACCTTATGTATGATCTATGAAAATATTTTACCTGATTTTCAGGTGCTTAACCATGGGCACTTGAAAATGTGCCCAATCTGTCTATTTTTGCGAGATGACCGTAACCGTACTGGCTATTTTAGAAACAGATTTTAAGCCCGAAAAAGCATTGGCGAAAGTAATGAACGACCGTTTAGTCCGGAGTGCCAAGGAGTTGCAGGAAGTTCATTTCAAACCTTTGTCCGGCAGGGGATTTTCCGATGATGACCTGGTGGTCTATATCAGTTACAACCCTAAATATAAAATCCGCTACCGTATCGTGAATGATGTGCCTGCGGATATCGAGTATTTTGTAGCAGAATCCTGCGGTAGGCTGGGCTTTATCCTGTGGAGAGCCAATGCGATAGGGGTAAGCAGTGAAGCCGGCCACCTTGGATTTCAATAGATCTTTTTTGCTTTCTCGCTTAAATGTTTAGTTTTGGAGGTGGAATATAATTTCCAAAAACAAAATAATTTATATCCGGGATCAATTGGCCCTTTAAAAAACAGTTATGGAGAAATTCAAACAGGTACAGGAAGTGATTGCTTCAGTTGAAGCTGATGTAGCAAAATTTTATGATGGCGGGAACGCGGCAGCTGGTACACGTGTCCGTAAAGCAATGCAGGACCTTAAAAATCTTGCCCAGGCGATCAGGGCTGAGGTGACCGAGAAAAAGAACAGCGCAAAATAAGCAGGAGACTGTTTTGGGAATAAAGCCACTGATTGTGATCAGTGGCTTTTTATATTTAAGGCTTACATGTTTTTTTGTGTAGCCTGTTTTAGTTACAATGAAATAGATTTCTGGATATATGATCTGAACAAACTATAGCTTAAACAGCGTGCTGCTATTACCTTGATATACAATCAGTGTAGATTCCATACCATCATCCTCATTGGAATACAAAAACACATTGTATGATTTGTACTCCCATGCGTGTAAAACTTACTTGAAGCTATTAAATGTTATTTTTTGTTTTCATCGGCAAATAATTTTAGTAGATCTGTTCTGCAATAATAGTATGAGCCCATTATTTTTTTATACCGTATTTTGCCTTGAATACGAATATTGATCAATTGTGCTGCCGAGATATCCATAACATGGCGAACAGTTCTGCTGCGAAGCCATTCTTGATCCTCATGGTTAGTTTTTCCTTTTAATTTTTGATCAAGCATTTTTTCCATATCATGCATGAACCTCATTCCCCATTGTCTTAAATCGTCTTTTGTTACTGGCTCCATCTTAATACTTTTCTTATCAATTTATATCGCGACAAAAAGGAGGGTGGCGATTTGGTAATTACTGGTTCATTATGGCACTGCATGTCCAAATTGCATTCTTTTCGATATGAGTTCTAATTCATCAATTACCACTGAGATCTGTCACAGCTTGTGGCGAATAAGCGCAGTGTCTGTTTAATCCTGATGTCACTTGTCCATATTATATATTAAATAATATAAATCGTCATAATTGATTAAATTTATTTCTCATTGTAGAGAATTAATAATTTATTGATTAAGTTGAATTGCCTAAAGAAAACTCTCTTAGGATATTATTAACTAATCCTAAAACTACTACCATGAAAAACAAAATTTACGATGACGTGCTGCGAAGCATCTCAGCGCGAGAAAAGGGGATCCTACTTGACTCCCGAGCGATTATTGACGATAGTTACCGGATGACATTATTCCTCCATGATTTATTGTCTAAGCTTAAAGATCATGTTTTAAAAAACGGATTCTCGAACAAATCCGAAGAAGTAGAATTTTTTAAAGAATATAAGCCACAGATCTTGGGTAAGCTTATTTATTACAACAAATTATACAGGATTGAAACTGGTTGTCCATGTCCTATTAGCAGTGGTAAGTTATACCAGAAGTATTATTCGAGCGAACTTCATCATCTAAAACAAGAATATATCGATCAAATCAGTGGAACTGATTTTTTCCGCTACTATCGATCGGGTCGTAGCGATTTAGATCATCAGTTTTTTGAACTTGGAAAAATCAATTTTAATTCAGGTCTGAGCAGTTACGTGTTTGAAATAGACGAGCATTTCTCCACCTATTACGATTATAAGATTGCCAAAATTGTAGCTTATGAATTACTGCTAAAATTTTTGCTGACAAAAATTAACGCTGATTATGTAGAAACGCCGGCTACTGACAAAGAGATTTTTTGGACAGAATCCAAAAACGCACTCGTTGAACTTATTTATGCCTTACATTGTTCGGAAAGTATTGCCGGCGGCAGGGTCGGAATTAGCAAGATCAGTGCTGTTATGCAGGATGTATTTAGAATTAAGCTGGGCGACATTCATCATGCCTTTCATAAGATGAAGTTCCGCGCAGGTAGCAGAACGGTTTATCTGGATAACTTAAAAGCCTCGGTAGAAAATTATATGGACAGGGATTTGGGCATGAAATGATCTTCGAATCCGTTAACCATAATCTAATAGCGACTACTCAAATCTGTCGTATGTGAAATTCACCTGGCCTTTACCAATGCTAACCAATTGGCACAAGACACCTTTTTTAAAATTAAATATTCCAAAACCTAAGAGAATCGAGATTAGGCAAGCTATTCTTTTTCAAAATTTTATATAAGAGGTCTTGGTTAGCATTGGTTGCAGGCTTGGAAGAAAAAACAAAAAAGGCTTTCCAACTTTGGTAAGTATATAAATCACTTACTATGGAAATTGATAAAGCAGAATTCGCGTATTGGATGAAGCGGATCATGGATAGATTTGACATTTTACAAAACTCCCTTCATAGCCGGATTAAAGATAAGGAAAGTTTGGATGGAGAAGAGCTTTTAGACAATCAGGACGTTTTGCAAAAGCTTAAAATTAGCGCGCGATCTTTGCAGCGCTATCGTTCGACAGGAAAACTAAATTACTATACCATTAGTGGCAAAATCTACTATAAGCTGTCTGATGTTAATGATTTTATCAGAAGCGGTTTCTCAAATTCTATTGAAAGGCAAAAGACAAAGAAGGACATTTAGCGCCTCGAAGTGCCATTGGGTTTACAAGCATTTATACTGAATCTAGCTTTGCTATCAAATATAAATGTATATGTCATGAATGAATCAGAAACGCTACAACAAGAAACCCCCGAACAGCTTTCCGATATTTTGCTAGTTCTCAATAAAGAGACAATGAAAATAGAGGCGGTTAAAAAAATGGGGAAGGATGGTAGATTAGAAACGGTTTCACCTCTTAAGAAGAATGAGAACCAGTTTATGAAGGTTGACAAAAACGGAGATATATTTTCCAACTTCTTTACAAACTTCCTAAGTCAGCTTAAGAATCCTTCAAACTTTTCATTTTTTAAGGTTCCCGCATCTTCAGCGGTGAAAACAGCTAATGAATTACAGAAAGCAGTTGCTACGCCATCAGTAAAGGGCGATGAGCTACTGTCAAAATTTGAAGTAAGTACTACAAAAAATCAGGAAAAGCAAAATGAACATCAAAATAAGAACAATATGGAAAACACACAAACTACTACGCCGACAGAGGGCGAGTACCGCTATAAAGCGGAAGAAATTGACTGGGATACTATGTCTAAGCTTGGGTTAACCAAAGAAAAATTGGAAAAAAACAACCTATTAGACGGGCTGCTAAAGGGCTATAAAACCAATGACCTTGTACCGATCAGCCTAAATTTAGGTACCGCAATCACCCGGTTGGATGCAAGGCTTTCTTTGCAACGAGATCCTGAGGGTAATGTAGTGATGGCGATTCACGGAATCCGTAAAGAGCCGAGCCTCAGCTACCCGTTTTTTGGGCACGAATTTACCAAGGAAGACAAAGATAATTTGCTGAAAACGGGAAATATGGGTAGGGTCGTAGATCTACAATTTCCAAAATCCACTGAAAAAACTCCCGCAATAATAAGTATAGATAAGAAGACAAATGAGATCGTAGCATTACGGGCTGATAAGATAAAAGTTCCGGATGAATACAAACAGGTCAAGTTAACCGAAGATCAGAAAAAGACGTTGATGGAGGGCAAGCCTCTGTATCTCGTTGATATGATCTCGACAAAAGGCGAGCCTTTCAGTTCAATTGTTCAGTTTAACGCAGAAAAACGTTACGTCGAAATTCTTTTCGATAAAGGAAATTCTAATGTATTAAGTCAAAAAAATATTGAAAGTCCGGTACAGGAAGCACCAAGGCTTGTCAGGGGTAAAGAACTCAGCGATGAAGAGTATAAAAAGTTTAGCGCAGGCGAAAGAATCTTGGTACCCGACTTTAAAGGTCAAAATAAAAAGGAATACGGTGGTTATATCACATTTGATCAAAAAACTGGAAAGACCGATTTCTCATTTGCGAATTCAAGCAAGAAGGAACAAATACAGCAAGATAAGTCTGAAATAAGCAATAAGCCACAAAAGAAGACCAAAATATCATAATCAATGAAACTATTAAAATGCCTAGTCGATAGGCATTTTTTGTATGTGGTACAATAAAATATAGAATATGAAAGCAGTAATAGCAGAAAAACCAAGCGTGGCAAGAGAAATTGCAGCACTTATTGGCGCTTTAGAGAAACATGATGGTTTCTTCTCGGGAAACGGCTATTGTGTCACCTGGGCGTTTGGTCATTTAGTGGCACTTGCAATGCCCGACGACTATGGGATTACAGGATTTCAGAAAGAGGGGTTGCCAATAATACCTGATCCTTTCTTATTGACTGTTCGGAAACTGAAAAAAGAGAAGAAATTTGTGCCAGATCCAAGTGCATTAAAGCAGTTAAAAATAATTAAAGAAGTTGTTGGCCGTTGTGATAGCATCATTGTGGCAACAGATGCTGGCCGTGAAGGGGAGCTGATTTTCCGTTATATTTATGAACATCTGAACTTCCGTTCGCCTTTTGAACGGTTATGGATCAGCTCACTCACTGAAAAAGCAATCCGGGATGGATTTCAGAATCTCCGTCCTGGCACTGATTTCGACGGCCTTTACCAAGCGGCAAGAAGTAGAAGCCGTGCAGACTGGCTTGTAGGTATTAATGCTTCGCAGGCGTTGAGTATTGCTATCGGTAGTGGTATTTATTCATTGGGTAGAGTGCAGACGCCAACGCTGGCATTGATCTGTAAACGGTTCTTGGAAAATAAGAATTTTGATATTAAAAACTACTGGCAGATCCAGCTGGAACACCGCAAGGATTTCCATGATTTTAATAGCTTATCGGAATTTAAATACGACGAAAAGAAAAAAGCAGATGATGTACTTAGAGCACTTCAACGGAATGGCCCGGCAATAGTAGCAAGTATAAAAAAGAAAACCGTTTCAGAACAGCCTCCTTTGTTATTCGATCTTACTGCGTTGCAAAGAGAGGCAAACAAAAAATTGGGTCTCTCTGCCGAGGAAACGCTCAATATTGCCCAAAATTTATATGAAAATAAGTTCATCACGTATCCTCGTACTGGGAGCCGATACATCCCAGAAGACGTGTGGCCGCAAGTTGCTCATCTGGTTAGAGCATTGGGAGATAGTATTGACTTTAAAGAAGCCGTTTCAAAGGTTAGTTGGGGACGCTTTAATAAACGTATAGTTAATGACCTCAAAATCACTGACCATCATGGGCTACTCATCACAGAAAGAGTTCCATCAGCGCTACCGCCAAAAGATAAAAAAGTCTATGAGATGATTGCACTTCGCTTGCTTGAATCTATTGCCGGCGTTTGTTCAAAGGAGATTACCGATGTGACATTGAACATTTTGAATCTCAATTTTATCTTAAAAGGAAGTAAGGTTCTTGAACCGGGATGGCGGAAAATTCAAGGTAGTTATTCTGAAAGCACTGCTGAAATCCTGCAGGATTTACCAGAGCTGAAAGCAGGTGATGAAGTGAAGATAAATCATGTACAGATTCTTGCCAAAAAGACCAATCCGCCTGTGTTATATACCGAAGGTACCTTATTATCAGCTATGGAGAACGCCGGAAAAGAGGTCGAAAGCGAAGAGGGAAAAAAAGCTTTGCAGAACATTGGCATTGGCACTCCTGCAACGAGGGCTTCCATTATTGAAACGCTACTTGGCAGGGACTACATCAAAAGAGAAAATAAATCGTTGGTTCCTACTGAAAAGGGAATGAAGGTTTATGATCTGGTAAAAGATAAAAAAATTGCAGATGTAGCAATGACCGCTGAATGGGAACTTGCATTGCAGAAGATTGAGGCCGGAGAAACGAGTGAAGGTTTATTTCAAAAACAAATGGAACAATACACCGTTTTGATCACATCGGAATTGCTTACCCTATCAATTAGTAAAGAAATTCTGCCCGAACTGACGTGCCCTAAATGCAAAAAGCAGCATTTGTCAATTCGTGACCAGCTCGTCAAATGTCCCGATAAAGCCTGTAATTGGGTTCAGTTTCGTAATGTTTGTGGTGTATCAATCAGTGTTGCCGAGATTGAAAGACTTGTTACTAACGGAAGAACGTCACTTATCAAGGGCATGAAAACCAAGGGAGGAAAAAGGTTTGATGCCTATATCGTTTTGAACGAGCGGGCTCAAACATCTTTTGTATTTCAAGATAAAACAAGTACAAAATAATAATAAGTACCCATCTTTAGTTGGAAAACTCCTGCTTTAAAAGGCAGGATTTTTTTTGTTTCTGGCATTTCAAGATTCGACACTGGACATACAATGCCAATCGGTTCCACCGAACTCCATTCCCTGGTTTATCCAAGACTAGTCAACTATTTTAAGGTGGCTATCCTAAAAGATCTAGATCATGAATACAAAAAAAGAACAGCTGTCGTATTATGCGCTGAGACTAAAAGAATTACTTAACACTAGTTTTCCCGAGTTATCTGGTAATACCGACTTTATCAACCATAGGTCACAGCATGCCGCAAATGCCTATGAAGCTGCATTCAGATCGGGCAACCGATTGGAGCAATGCAACGCAATTGCTGAATATATTCTGTGTGAGAATCTACATTTTTCCAGATTCGACACTGTTTTTAAAGTGGTGTGTGGTGAATTTGATTCGATCATGGCGGATGAGGAACTTCGTCCTTTTGCGTTAAAAATGTTCCCTGTCTGTGAGCCTGTTTTCAGGGAATATCCTCTTACAGATGAATTTGCTGACAGCCCTGAGTTTGATGTGCTTTATACCGAATTGACGGGTACCATTCAAATCTGGATTGAAGAAAATGGGCTTTGGTAAGCGTCAACATCTAAAGGCGAACATTGATGCTCTGAGGATTGCTTTTACACTCGGAAAAGAAAAAAGAATGGCCTCGCTAGAAGAGCGAAAGCTCCTGATGCAATACAGCGGATTCGGGGGACTGAAGTTTGTGCTTAATCCCATCGAAAGCGAAAAAGACATCAACAGCTGGAGGAAAACTGATCATGTTTTTTTTCCAGCAACCATTGAACTCCATCAGCTTTTAAAAGATAATTCAGCTGAGGAAAAACAGTACCGTCGCTACGTGGACAGTATGCGTAGTTCTGTCCTAACTGCATTTTATACCCCGCCAGCGATAATCGACGCGATTTCACAGAGTTTAAAAGAAAACGGAGTCATTATTAAAAACTTTCTGGAACCATCCGCAGGCATTGGCTCGTTTATACAAGCCTTTGCAGATACCGAAGATATAAAAGTAACCGCCTATGAAAAGGATTTATTAACAGGCGAAATTTTAAAGCATATTTACCCTGATCATAAAGTGATCATAACAGGCTTTGAAGAAATTCCCGAAAGCGAGATCGCTACTTACGATGTTGTTGCCTCTAACATTCCTTTCGGTGATAATTCTGTATTCGATCTCTCGTATTCAAGGGGTAAAGATCTTGCGAGGGCACAGGCTGCAAGAAGTCTTCACAATTACTTTTTCATGAAAGGAACAGATGCACTTCGTGATGGCGGCATATTGGCTTTTATAACTTCCCAGGGAGTTCTCAACAGCCCTGCGAATCTTGCCATTCGCGAAGCGATGATGAAAGAGCATAACCTTATATCTGCAATTAGATTACCTAATAATCTTTTCAGCGATTATGCAGGAACCGATGTAGGCAGCGACCTGATCGTCCTCCAAAAGAACACCTTGAAAAAGGGCTTGACTTACGAAGAAAGGGAGTTCTGCCGGTCGATCGTTAGCAACTATACCGGCGAAAATGGCAACGCACTCTTCTTACATGCTGAGCGGGTAATCTACACCGACCTTATTCAGTCTACCAATATCTACGGAAAGCCTACGTATTTATATCATCATTCCGGTGGAGTGGAAAGAATTGCGACGGATCTACGAGCAAAGCTTACCAAAGATGTAAATAAAAGTCTTGATATCAGGCTATATAACGGTGAAAGGTATAGTGGCCCGGCTAAAGATATTCTTACCTTAAAAAAAACTGTTCCTGATAAACCCGTTGCCATTGTGGTACAAACAGAGTCTCTCTCGCCTACAGGAGGGCAGAATAAAATCAGCGAAGAAAAGCAGTTAAGCCTTTTTGATCTCTTTGAAGCGGCGGGAGAAAAGATTACGCCGCTTCCTAATAAAAGAAAACAGGTAAAAAACAATTCTGTCAAGAAAACGCAACAGGCTATAACGCAAGTGCCTGATCTTTTTACATCGGCATTGAAGTATGACTTTAGTGCGAAAAATCATGTTAATGCTAGCCATAAATCGAGTAAAAGTGAGGGCGCAAAAATTGTCGGAGACTTGTTCTCTGGACTGAATGGAACGGACAAATACCAAAACATTAATTTAGATCAGATTATTGCCGAGCCTGCAATATTTTCAGAAGCATTAAAGTCTTTCCATCGTGACGATTGTCTTGTGGTCGATAAGGGGAATGTAGGCTACCTTAAAAACTTTGATAGTTACCGTCAGCAGGCGATGTTTCATCCCCTGAAATTAGTGCCGTCGCAAAAAGCAAGGGCTGAAGCTTATGTTTCACTGCGTGACTGCTACATAAATCTTTATGATAAAGAAGCCAAGCGGCAAGTTGAACATGTGCAGGAAAGGGAAAGTTTAAATACATTATATGATGAGTTTGTCAAAAAGTTTGGACATCTCAACAGCGCCGATAATATTAAACTCATAAAAACCGACAGTGCTGGAAAGGAAATTCCCTATCTGGAAAGGGTAGTGGGTGGAGTAGTTCATAAAGCTGATATCTTCAGCCGTCCTGTCAGCTTCTCGACCGCCGTAGTGGCCACAGACGATCCCAATGAAGTCTTAGCGGCATCGCTTAATAAATACGGCTATGTTGATCTTGAATATATGTCAGAGATCAGCAGATTATCGGTGGATGATCTGAAAGAAGCTTTAGCAGGACGTATCTACTATAATCCATTGCAACAGGGATATGAGATCGCTGAGAAATGGGTCTCTGGAAACGTGGTTGAGAAAGCTGAGCAGGTCCAACTGTACCTCGACCGATATCCTGACGATAAAAACGCAGAAGAAAGCCTTAAGGTGCTTGAAGAAGCTACACCTCGGAGGATTGAATTTGAAGAGCTTGATTTTAATTTAGGCGAGCGTTGGATTGCAACAGATACTTATAACCGTTTCGCCTCCAATTTATTTGATACAGATGTTCGGGTGCAATATTCGGAAAGCAGCGACGATTTTACAGTGAAGTGTGATAAGAAGAACGTCCTCATTACTGAAAAATATGCGGTTAAGTCTGAAAGCAGAACGTTCGATGGCATTTCCCTGCTCAGAAATGCACTGGTAAATACGACGCCAAACATCACCAAAAAGCTAACGATAGATGATAAGGAAGTTAAAGTTCGTGATATGGAAGCCATTCAAATGGCAAACACCAAAATTGATGAGATACGGACTGCTTTTACCGATTGGCTGCATGAACAGAATGAAGAATTTAAGAAAGACCTGACCGATACTTACAACGATACTTTTAACTGCTTTGTAAGGCCGCAATATGATGGGAGTCATCAGGAATTCCCTGGGCTAGATAAGAAAGCATTAGGTATAAATAATCTTTATTCCAGCCAGAAAGATGCGGTATGGATGATCAAACTCAATGGGGGGGCCATATGTGATCATGAAGTAGGTGCTGGAAAGACCCTGATTATGTGTACGGCTGCTCAGGAAATGAAGCGGCTTGGACTGGTACACAAGCCCATGATCATAGGGTTAAAAGCAAATGTACATGAAATCGCAGAAACCTACCGCACCGCCTATCCTTTTGCAAAAATTTTATATCCCGGCAAAGAAGATTTCACGCCTCAAAAGCGTCAACGGATTTTTGGTGACATTAAAAACAATGATTGGGATTGTGTTATCCTTACCCATGATCAATTCGGCATGATCCCACAGTCCCCCCAAGTGCAAAAGGAAATACTGGACGGCGAACTGCAAAGTGTTACTGATAATCTTGATGCTGCAAGAACTCAGGGTACGGACGTTTCAAGAGCGATGCTAAAGGGCTTGGAGATCAGAAAAAACAATCTTGAAGTCAGGCTCAAGACACTGGAACACGATATTGAAAACCGCAAGGATGATGTCGTCGATTTTAAAATGATGGGCGTCGATCACCTTCTGGTAGATGAGAGCCATAAGTTTAAAAACCTGATTTTCAACACCCGGCACGACAGAGTAGCTGGGCTCGGTAATATGCAGGGCAGCCAAAAGGCAATCAACCTTCTTTTTGCGATCCGGACGATACAGGAACGAACCGGAAAAGATTTAGGGGCAACATTTCTGTCGGGTACAACGATCAGCAACTCTTTGACAGAACTTTATCTGCTGTTCAAATACCTGCGCCCCAAAGCAATGGAAAAACAAGGTATTACTTGCTTCGACGCCTGGGCAGCCATTTACGCAAGAAAAACAACCGATTACGAATTTTCGGTCGCGAATAACATTGTCATGAAAGAGCGTTTTCGTTATTTTATCAAAGTTCCGGAACTTGCACAGTTCTACTCTGAGATCACAGATTACAGGACTGCCAAAGATATCGGAATTGACCGGCCGGATAAAAATGAAATTCTCTACAACATTCCCCCAACACCCGAGCAGCAGGCCTTTATTCAAAAACTGACCGAATTTGCAAAAACCGGCAATGCCAGGCTATTGGGTAGGGCTCCATTGTCGCCAACGGAAGAAAAAGCCAAGATGCTGATTGCTACCGATTATGCAAGGAAGATGTCGCTGGATATGAGGCTGATCAGTCCTCATTATGTAGACCATCCTGATAACAAGAGTTCACATTGCGCGGCCAGCATAGCCAAATACTATAAAAAATTCAGCGCGCAAAAGGGTACGCAGTTCGTTTTTTCTGACCTCGGTACTTACAAGCCAGGAGTTTGGAACATCTATGCAGAGATCAAAAGAAAGCTGGTGGAAGATCATGATATTCCGGCCCATGAAATCCGTTTTATTCAGGAAGCGAAGAATGACAAACAGCGCAAAGAACTGATTCAGTGGATGAATGAGGGCAAGATCCGCGTGCTTTTCGGATCAACAGATATGCTGGGGACGGGAGTCAATGCGCAAAAAAGAGCCGTCGCCGTCCATCACTTGGATACTCCCTGGAGACCCAGCGATCTTGCACAGCGAGACGGTAGAGCTATACGAAAAGGAAACGAGATCGCTAAATTTTTCTCGGACAACAAGGTTGATGTAATTATTTACGCTGTTGAAAAGTCTCTCGACGCCTTTAAATTCAATCTGTTGTATAATAAGCAATTGTTTATTGATCAGCTGAAAAGCAATAATCTTGGCAAGCGGACGATTGATGAAGGTAGTATGGATGAGTCGTCCGGTATGAGCTATTCAGAATATGTAGCGATTCTCTCCGGAAATACGGATCTGCTGGATAAGGCCAAGCTTGAAAAACAGATTGCAGGGTTGGAAAGTGAACGGCAGTCGTTCAACCGCTCCAAATTTTCGTCTAAGTATAAGCTCGAGGATCTTACCGCTTCACTGGAAGGTATCCGGACCAAATTAGACCGCATGACGCTCGACTGCAACAATTTTCAGAAAAGGCTTCAAAAAAGTACGGATGGGAAACCCTTAAATCCTATAAAACTGGTAGGTCTGCCTGAGAACGCCGATATCAATATGATTGGAGCGAAATTAAATAGTATTTCCGACAAAGTAAGAACTGGAGGCGACTACGAGGAGATAGGAAGCTTGTATGGTTTTACCTTGCTGGTGAAGACTGAGGTTTCAGAGAAAGAGGGTGCGCATTTAAAGACCAACCGTTTTTTTGCGCAGGGAGAAAGCAATTTCAAGTATACCTACAATAACGGGCAGATTGCTGCTGATCCTAAATTGGCTGCGATGAACTTTCTAAGCGCGTTACAGAAAATATCGGGGCTTATTGATAAGGAAAAAGAAAATATTGAGGCGATAGAAAAAGATATTCCTGTACTTACACATATTGTTAATGGTATATGGCCAAAGGAAAATATATTAGCAGTGCTGAAATCGGATCTTTTAGCTATAGACCGAAAGATACAGTTATCCTTAACGCCTGAATCAGAAACAGGATCGGATGTGCAGGAGCAAAAGCAGGCCCCCGCATCTGATAACTCTATATCATTGGCCTCGGTTAAAGGCATTCATTTGCCCAGAGGTGTTCTTTAAGCATTGGTTTTCTTGGTATCCGGGAAGCTGAAGAAGTAGGACAGAGAATAGCGCTGGTTCTCAAATGGTATTTTGACGAGCAGAATTTGCGTTGAATCGGTTAACCGGCTTGGATAAGATACCAGGCCGGTTGGACTTAATTACAGTATTTTACGAATTTTTTTTGACGACCTCTATCATATCATCGATATCAAAAGGCTTTTGGAGGTAGTCATCTGCCTGGCTTTCTTTTGCCGTTTGAGGCAGGTCGTTTGCTGTTGACGTGAGGATAGCACCGATGTCCTGCGTTTGAGGATCGGATTTCAATTCTTTGATCACTTTGGATCCTCTCTTTTCACCCTTGATGTGATCATCTATAACAACTACGTCAGGATCGATTTCCTCAATATTTTCTACAGGTTCGGTAGTTAGTGATGGAGTGACATCAAAGCCTTCCTCTTCCAAAACCTGGTCCATTATTTCCAGGATTTCTTCATTATCCTGAATCAGGACAACCTTTTTTTTCATACACGTTAATTTTATATAAAAATAATGAAAAAATCATTACACTATGATGTCACGATTTGACTTTGGATAAAGAACCGCTTACATAAGTTTATAAAAAATCAGGCAGTTAAAAAACTCTTTATATCTTGAGATAAAAGTTGCAAATTGCTTATGAATTTAATTTTCATGACAAGAAAAATCACAAGCGGACCTATTAGGGATAAAGACCGTACCAAACTGAAACTGTTGACTGCTGTTGGTCTGATCTTAAAAAAGAAGGGCTTTAGTGGCATCAGTGTAACTAACATAGCCAATAAAGCGGAAGTAAACAGAAAGCTGATTTATGCCTATTTTGGCAGCTTAGAAAAGCTTGTGCAGGACTATCTGAACAGCAGGGACTATTGGAGTATGAGCCCAGAAAAGATTGATGGTATCATAGAAGAGAGTAAAAAAGATTTTGGAAAGCAAACAGCGTATTTGCTTCTGGAGAACCAATTTGAGGCTTTGATGAGTAACGAAGAAATGCGTAAGATTATTCTCTGGGGATTAAGTGAAAACTTAACACCGCTTAAGCAGCTTAATACAGAACGAGAACGATTTGGTGAGCAATTTTTTTCAAAATTAACAGATGATCATTTTAAAGAAAGCGAAAAAAACTTTAGGGCTATAACGGGAATCCTCGTAGGAGGTGTCTATTATCTAACCTTACAAGCTAAGATGAGCGGCGAGACGATGTGCGGCATCGATATAACCACAGAGAGAGGCAGTTCAGAAATAAAGAAGACCCTTAGGCAAATCATAGATTGGGCGTATGCGTAAGATTCTTTTTTGATTAGAAATAGGATATTTTTAGATACCAACATCCGCGCAGGATCTTTGCTGGTACTCACCAGAGAGTCCCGTGTATTAAGTGATCACAAGGTGCTGAAGATCCGGATCGTTCTTGATCCTTTCGAGCTCATCTGTGATGATTGTCATGATATCGCTTTTGATTTGACGGTAATTATCTTCGATTTCCTGTTTCATGTTATCTTGTCCCTGTGCATCTAAGAATTTTGCAATCTGCGGGATCTTCTTGTAAATCTTGCTTTCTGCGGCTACTTTTCCACTATCCACCACAATTTCTGCATGAAAAATCTTTTGTTCGATCCGTTCATCGAAATTGTCTGATATCGCACCCACAAATACGCCCTGCGTCAATGTTGAAATCTTAGAAGCAGGGATCAAACTATCTAGCTGCGTGGAAATGGAGGTGGATTTATCATTTCTGTTAATGCTCAGACTTTGTCGCTTTTGGAGTACCTTACCAAAACGTTCCGATAGGCTTTTTGCTGTTTCACCAACAACCTGGCCACTAAATATATTCCCGACCGTATTCTGTATTACCTTAGCCTCTTTATCGCCATAATCCCGTATTAATTGTGAAAAATCTTGAAATCCTAAACAAACGGCTACCTTATTACTTCTTGCTGTTGCAATAAGATTGTCCAATCCACGAAAATAAATCGTCGGTAGTTCGTCGATGATTACTGAGCTTTTCAATTGCCCTTTCTTGTTTATGAGTTTTACAATTCTTGAATTGTAGAGACCTAGTGCGGCGGAATAGATATTCTGACGGTCGGGATTATTGCCTACGCAAAGAATTTTAGGCTCTTTAGGATTATTGATGTCTAAAGTAAAATCGTCGCCTGTCATCACCCAATAGAGTTGGGGAGAAATCATTCTCGACAGGGGGATTTTCGCAGATGCTATCTGACCCTGCAATTGATCTTGGGCACCTCCCTGCCATGCATCCATGAAAGGAGATAGATAATTTTCCAGGTCGGCATAGGAGGTAAGGATCGTGAAGACCTCGGAATATTTTTTATTGAGCAATTCTATGGCATGGGGAAAGGTGCAGTATTTGCCATTATCGTAGATTTTTAGAAACCAGATAATGGCTGCAAGCAAAATGATTGGAGACTCGACAAAAAAATCCCCCTGTTTTTGAATCCAGCTTCTGTTCAGATTTAGCATGATGGTATAAGCTGACTCGTACGCATCCGAAATGTCTGTCATGAAATCCGGATTAATAGGATTGCAACGGTGGCTGTGTCTTGGATCATCAAAATTGATGACATAGAATTTCGGTTTGACTGAGTATTTGTCGGTGTGCTTTAAAAGATGATTGTACGCAATGGTCGAAAGGTCATCGAACTTGAAATCGTAGATATACATCGAAAAGCCTTTTTCGATCTGCTGTTTGATGTAATTATTGACAATTGCATAGGATTTGCCGGAGCCTGGCGTACCGAGGACAATTGTGGCGCGAAAGGGGTTCACTATATTAATCCACCCGTTGTTCCATTTCTTATTGTAATAGAATTTTGTAGGTAAATTGACTGAATATTCATTTTGGATCAACCTGGTTTCCTGCATGAAGCTTTCATTTTCCATATTGAAGACATCATCCATCAAATTGTCTTTCAGCAGTCGACTCATCCAAACTCCGGCCATCAGTAGTAAAATATATCCACCCATAAGCGTTAAGCCATAAAAGAACGCTGCGATCTCAACGGGAAGTTTTAGGAGAGGAATGTTGAAGAAGAACAATACAAATCCTACTGCCCATGCAGTATGGATTTTCCTCCATGTGATTTTTTCATTTTTAGCTCCTCTAGTTCCCAGGCAACTCAATGACAAAAGCACTAAAGCAAATATTTTGGTGTAGAGTGTATGCGAAAATAAACTCGCCGTCTTTTGGAAATTTTGAAGTATCTTATTGATAATTTCAAGCGTCCATCCCTGTTCAAGAAAGAATCCGTAACAGTACCAATAAAAGTGCATGAGTATTAAAATGATACTTACTGCACGCATAAAAGCCATGATTTTAGCAAGACCTCTTAAGTCATCTTCTCCCTGCATTCTTTAAACTTTTTTGTTAGAAAAGGAAATGTAGAGGTGCTTTTTTGAGATTATTGTCCGCTGGCGTTCATTGTCATCGGATGGCATTTGATGACGCGGATATGTGATTAAAGAAGGTGACCGGAAAGGTAATGGTTGCCTTTACTCTAAAAAAAAGTTTAAATCAAAGAGGACCACTTCGTTGAGTTTTTTTATTGATAGCAGTTTTCTTTGTAAATAAAAGACAATTTTATTTTTAACAAATGTCAACTATAAATGGGGCTGCAATCTGTTCTAATTTATTTTTTTGAGTTTTGTTTCCTTTTTCTCTTTATTTGATTTTCGAATAATAGTTCGTCCACATTATCTCCATTTGCTCCCGGCAATAAACCTCCTAAAGCTTCAATTAGACCAGGATCTTCAGTTGTGTATTGAACTGGTTCTTTATTTAAAAAATCAAAAAGATTATGTGGGGCTGCCTCGTGTGATCGGTCTGCGGATGTGGCTAAGCCTTTAGAACTTTCATCTGGTCTCATCTTAATTTCAGGTCCATGATTATTGTTCCACAAATCGTTGAATTTATTTGCGGAAAATTCTTTCCCGAGGCGTGAACCATTCCATACTGTCTTCGAGTTATGGTCGATAAATGTTATTCCATAAATGCGGCTTTCGGCATTTCTTCGAACCACGGTATTGATACCTTGGTCAAGCAAAAGCGTTTTAAAACTTGTTGGATCGCCTGTAATATGTAATGCAATTTCTATGGCTTTTTTAAGAGAAGCTTTCAAAGGGTTATTTTTTAAGGATTGCGTAGACGCGGTAAGATGCAGTAGTAATCCCAGATATCCGGCATCTTTGCCAAAAAGCGATGCTTTAAAAGGATTACTTACCTTCTCACCATTTTCATTTAGGGCAAAGTACACCAGACCCTGTTTGAGTATGCCATGGATCTCACCTTTTACTTCTTCAGCGGTTATATTGAAAAGGGAAAGGAGAGCATTATATTCGCCTAGACTTTGGTACTTGTAATATTTCGGCAGGTGTCGCACGACCGATGCGATCTGACTTTTTATATCGCCTTTTTGATAATTAACCGGGTCAAAAATTTTCTTATCAACTGCAAGCGTTTTTTCCTCTACCGGTATCAGCTGATATTTGCTTTCAAGTTCCCTAGATACTTTCATTGAACGCAGATGGTCATATCTATCGGAAATTTTTTTTCCATCGATTGCAACACATATGGATACTATATGGATGTGAGTACGGTCAATATCAGTATGTTTAAAAACTACAAATGGCTGGTTTCCGTATCCCATCTGCTCCATATAGTCCTGTGCAATAGCCTGAAATGTATCATCGTTCACCTCATCTCTCGGATGCGGATTGAGCGAAATATGCAGAACTGGTTTCTCAGTTTTATTATTTGCAATGAGATAGGGCTCAAAAGAACGCAACAATTCAGGGGCAGAATAACAGCCATTTAAAGTTTCCACCATATTATGTGTGTGAAGGACTTGCCCGTTGTCTTTCTCAACTTTTAATAGATTGTAGCTAAGCGCACCGATCAAATTTTCGCCTTTTCCAATTTTTGCAATCATATCAATACTAGTTTTTAAGGTGCTTCTGTTCAAAATCCTTCGTTAGTTCAATAATCTGCTGGCATAATTTTGCCAATTCAGCGGTTTGTTTTTCCAGTTTGTAGAGGTAAGCAGCTGCTTTTTTTTCAGAAAAATTGCGGTATAGAATTTTCACAATCTGATTATAGTTGATTCCTACTGCTCTGAACTGTCCGTATAAAGTGGTGAGACGCATATAGTAATCCGTTGTCGCTTGATCAAGTTTTACAGTTTTTATTTCCTTCCCAAACAGTACCGAAACGATAAATTTTGCTTTATTGTTCATTCCTGATGCTTCAAAAAGTGATAACAATCTGCTATTCTCTTCGGCTGTAAGCCGAAAAACATGGCGGTGTATACTTGGGTTGTCTTTTGGATGACGTCCGCCTTTATGCTGTGGTTTTTTATTATTCTGATCCATAAGAATTACAAGATTAAGATTATAAACTCCCGACTTCGGAGGGGGTTTTCGGCCCTCTGCAAGAGCAAGGGTTTTGGGGCACGAAATGAATTTCTAGTGCCTCAAAACATACCTTGCTCCTTACGGGTGTAAGGATAATCCGCCCTACGGGACGGATTTCAGAAAGAAGGGAGATTTCCGTCTGATCCGCTGGGTTTTTTAATCCAGGTTGGTGCGAATTAAAAATAAAATTCATATCAAAAATTTATACAAAGTAAAGGCTACGGAATGAAATGATTGCAATGTAAAACCCAGCCAACTACTGCCAAAGTACACCTGACACTACCACCTTATTCTGGTCAAATATGTAACTCTGGTTCTTTGTGCCGACAAGCGGATGCAGTGAGGTAAGTAGGTTGTTACGTGCGTACGTACACAGATACAAATCAATGTATCGAGGTGTTGATGTGATCAGATGAAAATATATCTCGGTGCACATATAGGGGGGTATAATTGCACGCGTAAAATTACACGCAGGTATATTCCAGTGCAGCGATAAATATGTCGCTACGCCGACAAGTCAATAGGTACAAACTCATGTCGATACATCAATGCGCTGGGTGGTATAGTTATATGGATGCAGCGCTGTAATTAGATAGTTAATCATTAATACAGATAAAAAATGGAAACAGAACACAAAACCTTATTTATTGCATTTTCATCTCAGAAGGGTGGTGTAGGCAAATCAACTTTTACCACACTTACTGCAAGCACATTACATTACCGATTGGGGTATAACGTGGTAGTATTTGATGCCGATTTTCCGCAGTACAGTTTGCTAAAAATGAAAAAACGCGATCTGACAATGGTGATGGAAAATGATGTTTTGAAAAGAATGGCCTATAAACAGTTTACTACACTTAATAAGAAGGCTTATCCAATTGTTCAGTCCAATGCTGAGGGACTTCTAGATGGCGCGAATGAGTTCCTTAGCACCTCTCCAGTTCCAATAGATGTTGTTTTTTTTGACCTTCCGGGGACAGTAAACACCCCTGGAATCTTACAGGCGCTTGCCGGTATGCACCATATTTTCACGCCTATAACAGCTGATAGGGTCGTAATGGAAAGTACGTTGGTTTTCACTCAGCTGATGAAGGACGTGATTATGAAAGAAGGTGAAACCTCTATTGAGACTATAAACCTGTTCTGGAATCAAGTTGATGGCCGGGAGCGCTCGCCCTTATATGATATTTACAATGAACTTATTCAAGAATTGGGGTTAAGCCTGATGCCGTGCCAGATTATGAACAGTATGCGTTTTCGTAAGGAGAGTGAATTGAACGCTAAAACAGTTTTCCGCTCGACAGTTTTGCCCCCGGATGAGCAGGCTATGAAAGCCTGCCGCTTTGACCAGTTTATGAAAGAGTTTTTAAGAATCGTTCGATTATAACAACATGGAAAAAGGTAGTAAAAAATCAAGTGCACTAGAGATCAACGAAAAAGAAATGATGCATTTAATGGTTGATGGCGTGAGGATGGAAGGTCTAAAAAACAATGCCGAACCAATAGATAATGGGGTAGAGCGCGCGGTTGAGAGAACGGTTCAAAAAGATAAATCCAGATTAAAACGGACAAATGAAGCGAACTACGAACATATTTTTTTAAATAAGGTAGAAAGCAATGCCCGCGATGGAAAGACGGTCTATATAAGAAAGGATTTTCATGAGAAACTCTCACGAATAGTACAGGTCATAGGAGAGGATAAGCTAACCATCTATGCCTATTTAGATAATCTTCTGGCTTACCACTTTGAAGAATTTGGTGAGCAGATCACAAAAAGTTTCAATGATAAGTATAAACCAATTTTATAAAAGTAATTATGGAAATAATGATAGTTGTCTGTCTGCTGCTGATAATCCTTTTGCTGTTGCAGGATAAAATTGTCCTCAATGTGAACCCCAAAAGAACAGAAAGTCATACTGGTCGTGATGTTAACCTACCGGATATCATCGGCTCAACGAAAGCAGTAAAGAGACATTTACTGCCAAAACCGGACAGTGATAGCCACGGAAAGGTAAATGGAAATGTTACTGATAATTTTGATCAGGAAATCGACGAAGAAAATGTCGAGATCCGAAATCCGCAGGAAGAACTGGATGAAGTGTTCGATAATGCACTTGATATAGAAGAAGAGGAAAAAGAGTATAGGGCATATGGGATTTCCGATGATGACAACGGTTTTGCACAGGGAGTTACCTTCGAAGAACTGAGTGCCGTGGGGATGGTGCTTCAGCTTGAAAAGCCGGAGCCATCTTTAGAAAGGCAAGCGGCCACTATTGTTCACAAAATACAGGGAACCGAATTGTTCAGCTTATTGGAAAGCTCTGTGGAGGGAGCTTCGCAAAAAATAGCCATGCTACTGGATCGAAGCCTCTCCGCCGGATCAGATGCCAGTTCTATTAAACTGCGAAATGAAAATCCGAATGGATTTGATATAGGGGATTTCGTCTAATTGACGAGTCCTCTGTATTTTTTTAAGGAAAAGCAGATATGGAAAGAGAATTGCCAATATTCAGTATTGAAGGTACCGACTTTCTGGTTGATGTCGATAAACTTGAGCTTCGGGAGAAAAGTAACCCAGAAAACACTATTTCAATCTTTAAAATGCAGGATCGTCAGAACGGAAAAGGTTATCTTTTTGCTTATGATAAAGTAGAAAAAAATGTCGCCGGTCCGTGGACACGCAATGAAACAGTAGCTGTGGTATTGCCAGAACTGGTCACCCTAGATCCGGAAGGAATGTCAAACAAGTATGGTGTTCCTTTGGAACTGTTTTCCACTAAAACTGATTTTGATTTAATGGTTGATCAGGGCGCACTGAAACAGCGGCTTAGCGGGCTCTTACCGACGGTCGACATTGCCGGACATACATTTTATGTTGATTTACGGATGGATATGTTGCGCCCCAAAGATGATTTTTTATCAAAAGGCATTGAGTTTTCTAAGATTGAAGACTATTATATTGATGAAAAAGAAAGATACTGGGTGCCTTACAATCCTAAAACACATGAATTTCAGGACTTTGATGTCACAAAAATCATTGAGATCCCCAAAGATTTAATTATGGTGACTTTCCCGCATCAAACTAAGTAGACCCCATAGGATATAATAACATAAAGCAAGATCTTGGTGATGCCGTCAAGTTAAAAGAGACCAATATTAAATCTCATTTCAAAGCGGGTCAAATCCCATGGAAAGACACCGGTATTGAAGAAGTTATTAAAGAGAATAAGGCAAGATTATTTCAGAACAAACCAATAAAATCAGATTCCCGCAAAAGGGGAAAAGGAAGAAAATTATGATTTAATCCTTGGCTTGATATCCCCAAGCATGTCACAAATCGATCGTGATCAGGTTAAGTTATCTTCTATTCTCCTACGTGTAACTCACCAAAATAACTAATAAAGGTTATTGACCAGCATACATCATCCATCTCTCAAAGCTACACATACCTACTGAAGTAGGTTCTGAAGAAGCACCCAATCTTGGGTGCTTTTTTTTTGAAATTTTAAGTTATCCAGCTCTCTGTTCAGCGACAACTTGTGCCTACTTCTACCACGAAATACCAGATCGTAAACGCGCTTTTCGATGCCAAATACATTTGTTTCCAAGCCTGCAGGAAGCAGGGAAATCACTAACAAATATGTATTTAATCATGGAAAAACAAAGAAAAAAGCTAGTGCTGGCAGTTCTGGTTTTTGCGTCATTTTCGGGCGCTTTTGCGCAGGGCAATGGTGCTGCAGGAATTACGGAAGCCACCCAGATGGTCACCTCGTATTTCGATCCGGCAACCAAGCTGATTTATGCGATAGGCGCTGTCGTGGGATTGATCGGTGGGGTAAAAGTGTACAACAAGTTTAGTAGCGGAGATCCCGATACAAGTAAAACAGCGGCAAGCTGGTTCGGGGCCTGTATTTTCCTGATCGTAGCGGCAACGATCCTTCGTTCATTCTTCCTTTAACCTGATGCCTTATGAAAACAACATTCAACATCAACAAGGGCATTGGGAGAACCGTCGAGTTTAAGGGATTAAAAGCGCAGTACCTGTTCATTTTCGCAGGAGGCCTGCTGAGCATTCTGATCCTCACAATGATCCTCTACATGGCCGGGGTCAACTCTTACATCTGCCTTATCATCGGGGCAGGTGGAGCCTCACTAATTATCTGGCAGACTTTCAAACTGAACCGGAAGTATGGTGAGCATGGGCTGATGAAAATCGGTGCAAAAAGTAAACACCCGAAATACATCATCTGCCGTAAGCCGATCTACCGCTATCTGAAATTCACCATTAAAAAAGTTGCCTTATGAGAAACAGATCAAGGGCAACCACGTTGGAGAATAAATTTCCACTGCTGGCACTGGAAAACAATTGTATTATTTCCAAGGAGGCTGATATCACTGCTTGCTTTAAAGTGAGCCTTCCTGAGATTTTTACAGTCGCAGGACCGCAATACGATGCGATACATTCGGCATGGCATAAGGCAGTAAAAACATTACCTGATTACACCGTGGTCCATAAACAGGATTGGTATATCAAGGAAAATTATGCACCGGATATTGACAGAGACGATTTAAGCTTTTTGGCAAAATCCTATCAGCAGCATTTCAATGAGCGCCCGTTTTTGAATCATTATTGCTATGTTTTCATTACCAAAACTTCCAAAGAGCGCATGCGGATGCAAAGCAATTTCTCTTCGCTGTGCAAAGGAGTACTGGTTCCCAAAGAGATCAGGGATAAGGAGGCAGTAGCTAGGTTTATGGAATCAGTAAGCCAGTTCCAGCGGATAGTTAACGATTCCGGATTGATCAGAATCGAGCAATTGAATGAGGAGGGTATTGTTGGAAATAAAGATAACCAGGGATTGCTTGAACAGTATTTTACTCTTTCCCGAAAATCAGGAACTGCTTTGCAGGATATTGCGCTCGGCACTGAGGAAATGCGGATCGGAAATAACAGGCTTTGTCTGCATACTTTATCCGATACTGATGATCTGCCGTCAACGGTTTCCACCGACAGCCGTTACGAAAAGCTTTCAACAGATAGGAGCGACTGTCGGTTGTCGTTTGCTGCACCGGTGGGACTGCTGCTGAACTGCAACCACATATACAACCAGTATTTATTTCTCGACAACAGCGATGATAACCTTAAAAAGTTTGAAAAGTCTGCGAGGAACATGCATTCATTGGCGAGATACAGCCGGAGCAATCAGATCAATAAAGAATGGATCGAGCGTTACCTCAACGAAGCACATTCACATGGGCTTGCTTCGATCCGTGCTCATTTTAATGTGATGGCCTGGTCAGATGATCCACATGAACTTAAACAGTTAAAAAATGACACGGGAAGCGCACTCGCGCTCATGGAGTGTAAACCCCGGCATAATACTACAGATGTAGCAACGCTGTATTGGGCAGGGATTCCGGGCAATGCAGGGGATTTCCCAAGCGAAGAAAGTTTTTACACGTTCATTGAGCCAGCACTATGCTTTTTTACCGAAGAAACGAATTATCAGAGTTCACCTTCTCCTTTCGGTATCAAGATGGCAGACCGCCTGACGGGGAATCCTATCCATCTGGATATCTCGGATCTCCCCATGAAGAAAGGGATCATCACCAACAGAAACAAGTTTATTCTGGGTCCGTCAGGTAGCGGCAAATCCTTCTTCACCAATCATATGGTGAGACAGTATTACGAGCAGGGAGCGCATGTATTACTTGTCGATACCGGAAATTCATATCAGGGATTGTGTGAGCTGATCAAAGGAAAGACCAAAGGAGAGGATGGGGTTTATTTTACCTATACGGAAGATAATCCGATAGCCTTTAATCCTTTCTACACCGACGATGGAGTTTTCGATATTGAAAAAAGGGAAAGTATCAAAACCCTGATTTTGACGCTTTGGAAAAGAGATGATGAACCGCCAAGCCGCGCGGAAGAGGTGGCACTTTCCAATGCTGTAAGTGGTTATATCGACAGGATCAAAAAAGATAACTCAAACCCTTCCTTTAATGGATTCTACGAGTATGTTAAAGGCGATTACTTTAAGATACTGGAGGAAAAGAAGGTAAGAGAAAAGGATTTTGATATCGCCAATTTCCTGAATGTGCTGGAGCCCTATTACAAAGGTGGAGAATATGATTACCTGCTCAATTCAGAAAAGCAACTTGATTTGCTTTCCAAGCGCTTTATTGTCTTTGAAATCGACTCGATCAAGGACCATAAGATTCTTTTTCCGATCGTGACGATCATCATCATGGAAGTCTTCATTAATAAAATGAGACGGCTGAAAGGTATCCGAAAGCTCATTTTAATTGAAGAAGCGTGGAAGGCAATCGCAAAGGAAGGGATGGCAGAATATTTAAAATATTTGTTTAAAACTGTCAGAAAGTTCTTTGGTGAGGCGATTGTGGTTACGCAGGAAGTGGATGATATCATTCATTCTCCAATTGTTCGTGAGAGTATCATCAACAACTCCGATTGTAAGATCCTGCTCGACCAGCGCAAGTACATGAACAAGTTCGATGACATTCAGGCGATGCTTGGCCTTACCGACAAAGAAAAAGCGCAGGTACTTTCTATCAATATGAACAACGACCCTAACCGCTTTTATAAAGAAGTATGGATTGGTTTGGGCGGAACGCATTCAGCTGTCTATGCGACAGAAGTTTCGGCTCAGGAATACCTGGCCTATACGACCGAAGAAACTGAAAAATTAGAAGTAATGGCACTGGCCAAAGAGCTTGACGGCAATGTGGAGCTTTCTATAAAAAGGATCGCTGCCTACAAAAGTGAGAACCCATAAAATTTCAACAAAATCATAACATTTTAAATCGAAAACAATGAAAAAGTTAATGTTAATGTGCGGCATATTATTGAGTATGGCCACAGCAAAAGCGCAGTTCGTCGTAACTGATCCTACTAATCTGGCATCGGGCATTTTGAATTCTGCCAATGAAATTGTGCAGACTTCCAATACCGTTTCCAATGTGATTAAAAATTTCAATGAAGTCAAAAAAGTCTATGAACAGGGAAAGGAATATTATGACAAGCTCAAAGCGGTCAATAATCTGATTAAAGATGCCCGAAAGGTGCAGCAGACGGTACTGATGGTTGGTGACATCTCAGAAATGTATGTGACCAATTTCGGAAAGATGATCGATGACCCCAATTTTTCTTCCCAGGAGCTCAGTGCGATTGCCTTTGGGTATTCTAAACTGTTGAATGAAAGTGGCGGCCTTCTAAGCGATCTCAAACAGATCGTGAATACCTCCAGTCTTTCCATGAACGATAAAGAGCGTATGGAAATTATCGACCGCGTTTACAAGGAGGTAAGTGAGTATTATAAGTTGGTTCGCTACTACACGAACAAAAATATTTCGGTTAGCTATCTACGCGCTAAAAAGCAAAACGACGGCAAGCGTGTATTGCAGCTTTATGGTACAGCTAATCAGAAGTACTGGTAGAACCCTATCACCTCTAAATTTATACATTATGGAATTCGAAAATTTGCACGAAATATTACGCTCGCTCTATGACGAGATGCTTCCGCTGTCGGCAACGATGGCAGCGATAGCAAAAGGGGTGGCGGGGCTTGGCGCGCTCTTTTATGTCGCTCTAAAAGTTTGGCAAGCGCTGAGCCGCGCCGAACCAATCGATGTGTTTCCGTTGTTAAGACCTTTTGCACTGGGCATTTGTATTATGTTTTTTCCGACAATAGTACTCGGTACGATCAATGCGGTATTGAGTCCAGTGGTAAAAGGCACCCATAGTATGCTGGAAAACCAGGTACTCGACCTGAATAAACTGCAACAGCAAAAAGACCAGCTCGAACGCGAGGCGATGCTCCGCAATCCTGAGCAGGCTTACCTGATCTCTGATGAGGAGTTTGATAAAAAGCTGGAAGAACTCGGCTGGTCACCATCGGATCTCGGGACCATGGCTGGTATGTACCTCGAAAGGCAGAGCTATGAACTGGAAACAACGATCAAAAACTGGTTTCGGGATCTCCTCGAAATCCTTTTTCAAGCTGCGGCATTGGTCATTGATACAATAAGGACATTTTTTCTCATTGTCCTCTCGATCCTCGGACCTATTGCTTTTGCAATCTCAGTCTGGGACGGGTTTCAGTCGACGTTGAACCAGTGGTTGTCAAGATATATCAGCGTTTACCTGTGGCTTCCCGTCGCAGATATATTCAGCTCGATGCTCGCGAAACTTCAGTCGTTGATGCTTGAAAAGGATATTGAAAGCCTGTCCGACCCCAACTTTATTCCCGATGGCTCAAATACGATCTATACAATTTTCATGATCATAGGAATCGTTGGGTATTTCACGATACCAACCGTGACGGGATGGGTAATTCAGGCAGGTGGTGCAGGAAACTTCACCAGAAATATCAATCAGGCAGCAAATAAGAGCGGGAATATCGCCGGAGCTGGTGCTGGGGCAACAGTAGGAAATGCCGGTGGTCAGGCAATGAAAATTGCCGGACGACTTTTAAAATAATCAATAAAACGTCAAACAATGGAATTTAAAACCTTAAGAAACATAGAAAACAGTTTCAGGCAGATTAGACTCTATGCCATCATATTCGCTGTTCTGTGCAGCTCAGTTGTAGGTTATGCCCTTTGGAAATCGTATGATTTCGCCGAAAAGCAAAGGCAAAAGATTTATGTATTGGATAACGGCAAATCGCTGATGCTGGCACTGGCTCAGGATGCCACCATAAACCGCCCGGTAGAAGCCAGGGAACATGTACGCCGTTTTCATGAACTGTTTTTTACACTGGCGCCTGATAAAACCGCCATTGAAAGCAACATGAAAAGGGCTTTCAATCTGGCTGACAGAAGTGCATTTGACTACTATAAGGATTTATCCGAGAAAGGCTATTACAATAGGATTATCTCCGGAAACGTGCAACAGCGCATAGAAGTGGACAGCGTACAGTGTGATTTTAATAGCTATCCGTATGCTGTGAAAACTTTTGCCAGGCAGTTTATCCTTCGTTCAAGCAATGTCACTGAGAGAAACCTGATCACTTCCTGCTTTTTGGTTAATTCGGTCCGCTCCGACAACAATCCGCAGGGTTTCAATATGGAAAGATTCAGAATACTTGAAAATAAAGATATCCAGGTTGTAGAACGATAAACCTTCCTTATGGATAAAGAAAAAGAACTAGAAAGGATTGTCGATACACTTATCGCAAAAGGATATGATGGTTATGTGATGGCACAAAGAGATACAGTTGGGAAACTGAGGGAAATTGTAGCAGACTATATGGATGGTAAAATCAAAAATAGGGTGGGCGGCTGCGATGCCTTGTGGTTGCTCACATACATCAGCTGGAGTGCTGATGGAAAACAGTTCGTTTCGTGTGATATGTGGCTGAAAGAGAATCATGGGAAGATGGGCATGGATAAAATGATTATCGAAAAACACGCTAATGGCTCATTGGTCAGAAAAAGTGAACTGAATAAGCTGTCACTAGATGCTGTACCGACCACAAAGAAGGCCATAGAACTGGTCAGTGATGTGCCAAAACATAAGCCTTTACAGGAAAAAAAGGGAAGGCAGCGCCATTAAAGGCAAAATTTCAATTAAAAACCATAAACCAATGAAAAAATTAAAAGCAATATTCCATATCTGGGAAAGCCGAATAGAAGAGGGCTGGTCTAAACTCTCTGAGCGTAAACAGCGAAGGTTTGTCGTCCTATTTTTCGCGGGCTACCTGGTGATCACAGGATGCGTGATTGCAACTATTTGGTATGATGCCAAAACAGAGACAAGGGTGCGAAAAAACGGCATAGAGCATATCCAGAACCCAATTCTGAAACGGGAAAATCAATTGGGTGATTCATCATCAATCATTTTAAAAAGTAAACAACATGAAAGAGAATGATAATAATAAAACTTCGGTGAGGCTTACAGAAGTAGGACAGTCCGAGAGTCCTGAAGCGGCGGAAACCTCTCAGGGCAGATTAAAGGAACTACGGAAACCTGCTATTTATGGGTTGATGGCCATCGTTTTTGCCGCCTGTATGTACATGATTTTTATACCTGATAAAAAAGCCACCAATGAGCTGGGGCTGAACGAGGTGGTGCCGCAGGCAACCGATGCGGGAATGCAGGAAGACAAGGGCAAAGCCTACGAATCAGAGCTAATAGAACAAAAAGAACTGGAACGGAAAAAATCACTAGCTACGCTTTCTGATTATTGGAATGTAGACAGCGCAGCATCAGGAAGTGATGTCGAAAAGGAGGGTCTAAATCCTGCCCGGCCAATTCCTGACCATCATAGTCAGGCATTGAACAACTACCGCAATATCCAGGGGACCTTAGGCAATTTTTATGAAGACAAAGGGCAGGAGACCCGCTTACAGAACGAAGTTCGGTCCCTGAAAGCCCAGTTGGCTCAAAAGGAAAATGTTGTCCAGAGTAATCCCGTGGAAAGTCAACTAGCGCTGATGGAAAAGTCCTACCAAATGGCAGCCAAGTATTTTCCGACAGGCGGAAACGCGAAACCGGATATAAAAGAGCAAAAAAGCCCAGAAGACACTTTTGAAAAAAAGACGCCGAAAATTTCATTCGCCGGATTGTACCCTGCTACCCATATTATAGTGTCAGCTCTGAACAGGCAACCATCCGACAGTGCCTGGCTGGCTGAGCTCAGCCGAGGAAAATACCGGAATTTTTTCGGCATCGAAAAAACCAAAGAATCTTTTCAAGACGCAAACAGCATCCGCGCCTGTATCCATCAGGAGCAGGTTGTTGTTAATAACAGTGCTGTTGCTATCAGGCTTTTGGAAGATGCTAAAATTACCGGGCAGATTATTCCCAAAGGAACGGTATTGACGGGAACAGCCAAGTTTCAGGGGGCCAGATTGCAGCTTTTGATCAGTTCAATAGAAAATAAAGGCAATATTATTCCCGTAGAAATTGCGGTCTATGATCTACAAGGACAGCCCGGACTCGCCGTTTCGGTATCTGCTGAACGAAGTGCCATTACTGAAACCATTGCCAATATGGGCAATACTTCGGGGACCAGCGTATCGCTTAGTTCAACAGCAGGTCAGCAGATCACGACCGATCTTAGCAAAAGTGTAGTTCAGGGAATTTCTGGTTATTTCTCAAAGAAAGTCAGGATGCCAAAAGTAACCCTTAAAACCGGCTACCGGGTATTTCTGGTTGGCAAAAAATAACAATCATTAAAAATAAAAGATATGAAAATACTATTTAAAAGTTTTTGTGTGTTTGTGCTGCATTCAGTCTTTTTCCTGCATACCAAAGCGCAGAAGCACGACAGCATACCGATTAAAGACAGCCTTGTAACCGAATCGAGGTTGAGGACAGGAAAGATTGAACCTTATTGGTTGACGGTCACGTACGATAAGACTACACATATTATCTTCCCTTCCAAAATAAAATATGTGGATCTGGGTAGTGAGAACCTGATTGCGGGAAAAGCCGATGCTGCCGAAAATGTATTGCGCGTAAAAGCAGCAGTGAGAAACTTTGAATCTGAAACGAATTTCTCAGTCATAACGGAGGATGGTAAATTTTACAGTTTCGACGTTTTCTACAGTGGATATCCCTCTACTTTAAATTACGATGTGTTGAAAATGCTTCAGCACCAGGAGAAGGAAAAAGTTAATGATGTTCTCTTTGAAGACCTTGGAGATCACAGCCCATCGCTGACCGAAGCTGCGCTAAAAAATATTTACATTAAAAACAAGAAACTGATCAGGCATATCGGCTCGTACAGTTTTGGAATAAGCTTCTTATTGAAAGGAATCTACATCCATATGGGAAAATTCTACTTTCATACCGAAATCAAAAACAACACCAATGTGCCGTTTCCCATTGATTTCATGACCTTCAAGATCGTAGACAACAAAAGCGCTAGACAGACAGCTGTGCAGGAAAATGAAATGGCTCCCTTGAGAACCTATATTCCGCTGACTGATGTACAAGATCACCGCACAGAACGGAATGTTTTTTTACTCAACCAATTTACCCTTGCGGACGATAAGATGCTCGTCATTGAACTTTATGAAAAAAACGGTGGCAGACACCAGAGACTGGAAGTTCAAAATGAAGACCTGATCCATGCAAAACCCGTAAAGAACCTCCAACTGACTTTCAACGACTAACGCCTGACTGCTATGACTAAATATATTTTTACCGCATTATTTTCGGTCGTGTTTACGACAAGTATTTATGCACAAAGACTGCTTAAAGGTCAAAAAGGATTTGAAGCCACGATAGGGTTGATTTCAGATAAAAAGCCTGTTCATGATTATTTTTATGCGCAAGTGGGAATGACCGTAAACGGCAAAAAAGGGGGGTATCATTTCTTTTCTTTGGAATACTCCTACAAAAAACATGAGTTTCAAAAATATGCTATTCCTGTAGAAAGCTATGTTGCCGAAACCGGTTACAGCTTTGTTTTATTGGGCGATTGGACCAAAGTCGTTTCATTAAATATAGGGCTCAGTGCTCTGGTAGGGTACGAGGTCATTAACCGGGGAGAAAGTACCCTTCCCAATGGTGCTATGATCCAAAATAAAGACAGCTTTATTTATGGAGGCGGGGTGAGGCTGTCTCTGGAAACTTTTATCACCGATCATGTGCTGTTGCTTTTGCAGGGAAGGACAAAAGCGGTATGGGGAACATCCCTTGAACGAATCCGTCCATCAGCAGGTGTCGGCGTCCGATACATATTTTAACTTTTAAAATCTATAAAAATGAAGAATTTTGATAGCGAGAAAAGCTCATTTATGAAAAGAGTGATTTTCACGATAAGTATGTTTTTAATGATAATCGCAGTATCTGCACTGAATTCCTGTGACAAAGAACTGGATATTAAAACGGATTTTCCCTTTGAACTCAAAATTATGCCTGTCCCTAAAAACATTGGGAATGGGGAAACAATAGAGATCAGATGTGCTATAGAGGCGGAAGGAAATTATCAGGCAACTAAATATTTTATCCGGTATTTCCAGTTCGACGGCGAAGGTAAACTACTGTTGGCAAACGGAAAAATGTTTACTTTAAAGCCAAATAACACATATATACTACCTGAGCAGATATTCAGGATGTATTACATATCCGAATCCATAGTTTCACAATCTTTTGACGTTTGGGTTTCCGATGACTGGGGTCACGAGCAGAAGGTAAGTTTCCAGTTTAATGCAAGTGACAAATAAAAAGTATAAGATATAATGGTTAACAGGAAGTCTGCCCGAGGGCAGACTTTTTTATTATATATATTCTACTTAGTCCAAAAATTTCTAACGATTTATAAGTTATCGAAGTCATTTATAATACGACAAGTTCTGTCGCAGTGACGATCTAGCTTTGCATTAGTAAAGTAAAGCTGGATGATATGAAGTTTTTTTTAAACTCATTTCAGGGTTTTTACGGAAAAATAATATAAAAAAATCAGTAAAAACCCCATTGCCTTGAAAAGTGGTTTGGGACTAGCTTTACTGCTTTGAATTAAAAAATTACAATGCTTATGAAAAAAGTTTATGTGACAGCACTTACTATCTGCGCTGTCTTTGGCTTGTCCGCGCAAGAAGTAATCTGGGAAAAGGAGATCAAATCAAGCACACAGGATTTTCTCAGCCAACTTACCACGACGCTCGACGGGCAATATTTAATTACCGGAAGTTCGATACAAACCAAAGACCTTGTGGCGGACAACCAGAACAATGGTTACGATTTTCACTTAGTCAAACTTGATCAGCAAGGTGAACTGATCTATGAAAAGTTCTTTGTTGGAAACAATCATGATTTTCTTTCTGCTACTGTTGCTACGCAAGAAGGTGGATTTTTTCTTGCCGGAACTTCTTATAGTGGAAAATCTTTAGACAAAAAAGAAGAATCTAAAGGAGGATCAGATTTTTGGTTGATTAGGATTAATGAACTTGGAGATGAATTATGGCAGAAAACTTTTGGTTCTACATCCGATGAAGAAGCAAGAGCTGCAATTCAAACCACAGATTTTGGATTTTTCGTTGCGGGTAATGTTCAGAATTCGGCAAAAGGTTACGGCTCCAAAGATGTTTTGATTGTAAGACTGGATAAAAACGGAAAAGAATTATCACAAATCGTGTTGGGCGGAAAAGGATTGGACGAAGTAGAGAAAATGATTCCTACCAAAGATGGCGGAGCTTTACTGGGAGTCTACTCCAGAAGCAATTCAGGAGGATCAAAGAAAACAGAAAACTTTGGTGAAGGAGATTACTGGATCATTAAGCTTAGCAAAGACGGAAAAGTAGAATGGGAAAAGAACTATGGCGGAAAAGGAGATGATCATTTAAGAACACTCGCTTTAACATCAACTGGTTTTTTAATCGGTGGAGAATCAAGATCAGAAAGATCAGGCAATAAATCTGTAGGAATAGAAGAAGGAACAGATTTATGGCTTATCTCACTTAATGAAAGAGGGGAAGAAATCTGGCAGAAGTCTTACAATTTCAAAAACCGGGATGTTTTGATGGGAATGAGTGTTCTCCACGCTTCTGATGATATATCGTCCAAAGGAATATTAATAGGCGGTTATACCCAGGCAGAAGGAAGAACGGAAAATGATGATGAAACGTTTTGGATGTTATACTTAGACCAAAATGGAAATGAACAGTGGAGAAAACATGTAAAAGGAGAATCCAGAAAGAAAGAGGAAAGGCTATCTGACATAAAACTCAATAGAGACGGTTCTATTATTCTGGCAGGAACAAGTGCAGAAGAACTTGGAAAAGAGAACTGGAAGATTGTAAAGCTTGGAGATAAGCAGATTGATCAGTTAATAGAAACGCAGGATATTAAGATTTACCCGAATCCTGTGTCGGATTATGCATATGTAGAAATCGGCTTTGATTTCAAGGAAGCTGATATTTTGCTGTATGATATGTCTGGAAGACAGTTGCAGAATCTAAAAACCAAGAATAAAGTTACGAAGATCAATACCCAGCCTTTAATTCAGGGTGCTTACCTCATCACCATTAAAACCGATACCAATAAAACAGCAAATGCTAAATTGATTAAGAAATAAAATGAAAAAGAATTTAATAATACTCTCCGCATTATTAGCGTCGCTGCTTAATGCACAGGGGATACAGAATTATCAGAACTTTGGTGGAAATTTTTTTCCACAGAGTCCAAATGCCACACCTTTCGCACTTGCAGGTAAGTATCCTGTAGATATGTATAAAGGTGTACCCAATATAAATATTCAACTATTTGATACAGATGATTTTACGACGTCACTTAGTTATAATGTAAAGTCCATTAAGCCATCGACAATACCTACATGGGTCGGATTGGGTTGGAGTTTAGATATAGGAGGATCAATTACAAGAATTGTAAATAGTGGTGTGGACGAGGTATATGTCAGTGGTGCTGTACCGAACAACAGATATTCCTATTTGGACAATTTTTCTACATTAGACAATCCAAATTGGGACAGTCCGTCTGCCTTACAGAGCTTCTACAGTGCTAATTTGCAATTCATATTAAATAATGAACCCAATGTTGTCCCTAATCCCGACGAATTTATAATTAATATAGGTGGCCTTACAGGTAGTTTTTACCTCAATGAAAAAGGAAAGTGGATTGGTCGCACACGCGATGGGCGTACGCTTAAGATAGAATACCAGTATAAAAACGACTTCGTCTTGCCTGAAAAAACGATATTGGGCGGAAGTTATATTGGGGACACTTCATTCACCCTTAAACGCACTTTGTATGGATTTACCGTCACAGCCGATGATGGCACCAAGTATATTTTTGGGTTGGATGATAATGCTATAGAATTTTCTTCAGTTCCTTCGACAGCTGATACCAATTACAATTCGCACATTGTTCCCTCGGCTTGGAATATCAATGAAATTATCTATCCCACTGGTAAAAACATAAAATTTACTTACGAAAGAGATCAGAGAGCTGTGTTTGTAGTTAACAGAAGTGGAAACAGATCATATTATACGCAAGGATCAAATTCAGGTTCAATTGGAAACTCGGCTTCATCAGGAAACTTACTGGCATTAAGTTCTAATAGGCTAAATAATGTTTATTTGAAGAAAGTGGAAGGTGAAGATTTTATAGTCAATCTTAACAGGTCATTAGCTAATCAAAAGGAATACGAACAGTTCGATGTGCCTACTAATCAATGGGAACCACCTTATACACACCATATTTCTGCTTACAGTAATTTTAAACACTGGTACAAGCTGGACAATGTTAATGTAACCGATAAAGCAGGAAGGATGATTAAAAATATTGTATTCAATTACAACAATGATCCGACAGATAGGTTACTTCTAAATAATGTTTTAATTAATGGCATTGAGAAGTATGCATTTCAATACAATTCGCAAAAGCTTCCTAAATATATATCTGATGCTACGGATCATTGGGGGTATTATAATGGAACAAGTTTTTATGAATCAGGTATTAATTTTAATGTACCTCAGGATCAAATGAAGAATATATTCCAAAATGTATATCCGACATATAAAGTTCCAAACCTGAACATGAGTAGGGCTCAAACCCTTGAAAAGATTACCTATCCGACTGGGGGAACTACAACATTCGAATATGAGTTGAATGACTATTCAAAATATGGAGATAAAGACCTCAATGAAACGTATTTAAAGGTGATTCCTACTCCTTCCAATGAGGTTGCAGGGGGACTTAGAATTAAAAAAATAAAATCCTGCAATGAGAATAACAACTGCATTAATAAAACATACTCATATCTAAGCGATGATGGAGTGACATCAAGCGGTATACTTCCCTATAAACCTGTGTACCTTTTAGATGGATACGAGCCATCTGTTAATTTAAATTTTTGGGAATTTAACTATAATTCATTTCAAAGTCTAAAAAGTGAAGATAATTCGATTCTTTATAGCAAAGTAACCGAGCTAGACGATAATGGCGGTAAAAAGGAAACCTACTTCACTAATCTAGAGCAATCTGATTACAAAGATAAGTCTGGAAACAGTTATTTTGGCTGGCTTGCACCGATATTGTTTAAACAATTACCTTATACCTCATTTTCATTAATGAGAGGTAAACCATTGAAAGAAATTGTGTATTCCAACACCAATAAAATAAGCGAGACAATTTATACCTACACACAGCAGACCGATTATTTGAGGGCATATGCCTTCGTTTCAAAGCAATTTGGACAGGTTCAATCTTGGGGTAGTTGGAGCGATGCAGGAGGGGTTTCATATGGTGCTTTATTAGATGCACACAATATAAATTTTAACAGCAGCTTTTTAGCCCAGAAGAAAACCATTTTCGAAAATGTAGAGTCTCTGGAGCAGAACTTTTACAATTACACCTATAATACCCCTACCTCCATATGGCGTACAGAAAGTGACGGCAATATTTATGTTACCAATTACAAATATGCTTATGATACAAATAATACAGCAATGATTAATAAATATATGGTGGGAGTTCCGTTAGGGCAGGAAATGAAGAAAAACAATATTGTTCTTTCTAAAACAGAAACAGTGTATCCAACTTCGTTGCCGACAGCACAGACCGGAAACTTATTGTTGCCAACCTCTGAAACCTATTTTAATCCGCAAAATAGTAGTCCAAGTACGGAATTGACCTACAATAAATATGATACTGGGGGGAATGTTATTCAGTTTACTACCAAAGATGATATACCTGTCACTATTATATGGGGGTATAATAAAACGCAGCCTATTGCAAAAATTGAAGGAGCTACTTACGATCAGGTACAGCCATATATTTCCGCTATTCTTACCGCTTCGGAAAATGATTTCATACCACCAACCGGAGTGACTGCCGACCAAACAGAAACAGCGATGGTAGAGGCCTTAAATGTATTTAGAAAAAATCCTGCGCTGGTTGGTTATCAAATTACTACTTATTCCTACGATCCGGTTATTGGGGTTAGAAGCGTTACTCCACCATCAGGAATTTCGGAGTTTTACAAATATGACAGTAATAGCAGGCTCGAAAGAATAGAGGATGTTAATGGAAAACTGCTTAAAGAATTTAAGTATAACTACAAACCATAATACAGATCATGAAAAAATATTTAACAAACAAAATAATACTACTTTTTTCTGTATTTCTTGCCGGCAATGCTTTAATTGCCCAGGCAAGCAATACTGAAAACTACATATCAGAAAAATCATGCTTCGATGCGGACTGTGTAAAATATACCGAAACAATCAACTATTTTGACGGACTAGGAAGGGCTAAACAGACTGTAAATGTAAAAGCGTCCCCTACTGCAAAAGATGTTGTTACTCATTTTGAATACAACCCTTTTGGAATCCAAACTAAAAACCACCTTCCGGTTCCACAAGTAGGAACCCAAAATGGAGCGATCTACACAACTCCGCTGGCTAATGCGAGCGCTATTTACGGATCTGAAAAGATCTATTCTGAAAACGTATTAGAAAACTCGCCGTACGATAGGATCAAACAGAAGATCCAGTACGGAAATGACTGGACCTTACATCCTGCTAATTACAGCTATGGTGCTAATACGGTTTCCGATGCTGTAAGAAAATTCACCGCCACTACTATTTGGCAAAATAATGCTACCAAAAGTACGCTTGGCGAATCAAGTAATTACGCGGCTAACCAACTAAGTAAACAAACCGTAACAGATGAAGACGGGTATTCTACCATTGAATTTATTAATAGTAGTGGACAGTTTATTCTTAAAAGAAAGGAAATTACAGTAGGTGATTATGTTGATACCTACTATGTATATAACGAGTTTGATCAGTTGGCTTTTATTATTCCATCGAAGGCAAATAATTACTCGGATATTGTTACAAATACTGTGAGGCAGGACGATCTGTGTTATCAATATAAGTATGATAACAGGTACAGAATGGTTGAAAAAAAGCTGCCTGGGAAAGACTGGGAGTTTATTCTGTACGACAAGCAAGACCGTGTAGTTGCTACCCAGGATGCCAACCTAAGATTGCAGGGAAGATGGCTTTATACAAAGTATGATCAATTTGGACGAGTTGCTATTACAGGAATTGGTACAGGGGCGGACAGAATTACAGAGCAAGCTATTGTTGATACATATGGTTCTAACAATGTCAATAGGTTAACTACAGCTTTTTTTGAAAGGCAGGGTATGGATGTCTATTATGGAAATCCAGACAGTACCTATCCGAATTCTACAAAATGGGTAACCTTATTATCATTAAATTACTATGATACCTACCCAGGTTATAGTTTTAACCCTTCTTTTCCGACTTCCATTTTGGGCGAGCCCACTTTAACGCAGAATGAAGCTTCTGAGAACGTAAGTACGAAAAGCCTTCCTGTCATTAGCTTAATTAAAAACATTGAAAATGACAGTTGGACTAGGAAATACAGTTATTATGATAAAAAAGGCAGAATAATAGGACAATATACTATTAATCATTTGGGTGGTTATAACCGTGTAGAAAATAAATTGGATTTTATTGGAAAAACAATCCAGGTAAAAACACACCATAAGAGATTATCTACAGATACAGAAGTTGTAATCAATGAAGACTTCGAGTATGATGATCTAAAAAGGCTTAAAAAGCACTGGCATCAGGTGAACAATGGAACATTGGAACTATTGACCGACAATACCTACAGTGAGCGGTCATTATTGTCCAATCAAAAGGTTGGGAATAATCTTCAAAGCATCGATTATGAATATGATGTTAGAGGCTGGATGACTAAAATAAATGATCCTGCGAGTTTAGGAAGCAAATTGTTCGGTTATCAAATTAAATATCATAATCCTGATCCTTTATTGGGAATTCAGGAGCCAAAATATAACGGAAATATTTCCGAGGTTGACTGGAAAACGGCAACTGATGGTATCCTAAAGAGATATACTTATAAATATGATGGTCTAAACAGACTTACAGATGGAAAAAGCTACCAGCCCTTATCATCAACCTTAAATATAGATTACTACGAGACTGTAGAATACGATAATAACGGGAATATTACAGTTTTGCAGCGCGGACAAAAAGGAATGGGAAGTCCAACCACCACTGAGGTGATAGACAACTTGACATACACTTATCAAGGGAATAGGCTTTTGACAATAACCGATGCATCTGGGAATTTTGCCGGTTATCGAGGTGGAGGTAATGTTATTAGTTATGACGATAATGGTAACATGACCAGTATGGTTGACAAGAGAATTAAGAAAATTGACTATAACTTCCTAAACCTGCCTACCAATGTTCAAATGAATGCTGCCATTGGCGAAGGATATGCTTTTAACTACATCTACGGTGCAGATGGGACAAAATTTAGAAGGAGGTATACCAAACAGTCGACAATTATTGATACAGAGTATTTGGATAACTTTCATTATGAATTTACTTCGCTGCTGCCAACAGCTGCTAGTTTGAAATTTGTTTCAACCTCGGAAGGATATTACAGTTTTGAAAATAATAAGTATATTTATCACTATAAAGATCAGGTAGGAAATATCAGAGTATCTTACTACAAAGATGCCACGGGAGATGCAGTTATTGATAATGAAGTAGATTATTTCCCATTTGGACTGGAACACGGAAGTATTACACAATCAATTACTCCTAGCTACAAGTATGGCTTTCAGTCCCAAGAAAAACAGGTTCAGCAAGGATGGAGTTCTTTTAAGTGGAGAAATTATGACCCATCTGTAGGTAGGTTTTTTAATGTTGACCCGTTAAGTGAGAAATATGCTTTTCAGTCACATTATAACTTTTCTGAAAATAGAGTAATTGACGGCAAGGAATTGGAAGGCCTTGAGTGGGTTGGTGTAGTTACAAGAGTAATGCCTCTAATGGAGAATTCAAGTGTTCGGCCAATAATAGAACCAATAACTAAACCAGAAGTGGTTGAAGGTACTGTTAAAGTAGGTAGATTTTCCAAAGAACAACTGGGACATTTTGATAGAGGTCGAAGAGTTGAATTAGAGCAGATCAACAAAATGAATGAAGAGGGACAAAGTGTTGCTAAAAACGGGAAAAATTATGAAGCAACTGATCCTAAGACCGGTAGAACCGGAGAAACTAGACCCGATGGCTTTACGAAGGAGGGAAGACCAGTTGAGGTGAAAAATGTCAAGAAACAGGGCTTTACTAGGCAGTTGAGGCTTCAGGATAACCTGACTAAAGGTAAAAGATTAATCCTACGAATAAATAAAGATGCACAAATTACAAAGCCTTTAAAAGATTCTGGAGTAGAGATTCAACCTTATAGTGTTACTCCACCTGCTAAAGTGGATAATACAAGAGCAACTACGCCCCTTCCTGCTGTAATAAATCCGCAGAATGCTGCTCCAAAGGAAGACAAGTGTGGTAAGATACCTGGGTGTGTTTAAGTATTAACAAAAAACGAATTATAGAATATGTCAGAAAAACATGTAATAGGAATTAATCAGATTGTAATAACAGCAGAAGAGTTTCTGAAGCAATTAAAGGAATTTGCACCATTTGGATTGATTTATAAAGATGGCGAATGGATAGACTTGGCTACGTACGACGAAAATATGGACTCAAATGATATGAAAAGCTTCTTGATAAATACGATTGTTAAAGATTTTGAAGAAGGAAACACTGAGTTTGGAGGAGTTTGCGTTGATGCGAAGATAGAAGATATTGGCGATGTAATTATGATCTACAATACCTCAAATGGACAAGACTGGTATGAATTGGTCTACAAGGTTGTGCGTACTAATGATGATGTTAAAATTGTAATGGACAATGTTAAGAATTAATTCTTAACGAATGATATAGGTACAATGTAAAGCCACTTCCCAGTGGCTTTACTTTTTACGTGTGCTGAGTCCCTGATCGTTAAGCTATTCTGATTGATCTTTCTGCTCGCGTTTAGTTTCGAATTCAGCCCGTGTGGTAGTAAACATGCTCTTCATATTGTCCCTCATCGCGGAAGACAAAAGGAATTCCATTGGGTCGTCAACTATCACATGTTCAAATATGATGAGCTCTTCACCTGGTAAGAATTTATGTATCTGTGTTTCATTGAATTTGGCGATCGTTATATGATAGTAGTCAAAATCTTTATCAATTTCATGAACTCGCCCTAAATTGATAATATAATTACCAATCTGAAGGTAAAAAAATTGTTGATTTAAGGATAATAAATACTGAACCGGCAGGACCAAATGCAAGAAAAAATATATAAGAAGCAGAAGCTAAAAATGTAAATAAGAATAGGTCAACATTAGACCCAAGATACCATAAAAGACCGTAATATGAATTTAAGATACATCACATTAGGATTAGATTATGAGACATATATTGAAAATGATAATCAAATTCGTTATGATTTTCAACTAAATACAAGATTTATTTGTAATTTTTTTTCAAAAGCAATACGTAAATATAAGTTTAAGACTGATGGTACATTTAATATGCTATCCATTAGTGTACATGAAGATAAAATTGAAGCCCCATCCATCGTGCCACTAGATGTGCTGAAGGTCGAACTACCCTTTGACAGAACTCATTATGAGAAAATAAGAGGATCTGAAGATTGTGATTTTTATCTTGATATATTTGAAGAAGGATTCAAAAAAGCAGCTGACTTTAAACAAATTCCTTTAGATATATTATTAACATTACTTGCTGACTTTAGAACAAAAAATTGTAAGAATGAATGGATATTTAAAAGGAAAAAGTTTAAGGAGCATGACTTAGAGATCACACTAACTTGTGAATTTACTACTAATTATTTTCAGATTGTAGCCACAGCTAATCAGCTTTCCTCTGAAAAAGAGTTGGTGAAAGGAGTTATTATAAGAACTGAGCCAGATGAAATAATATTTCAGAACATGTTTAAGGATTTTACTCTTGTTGGAGATCATTTTATTATCGTTAATAAATTCGATGATCCTATCTTGAAAATAAATAAGAGTAAATTATTTGAGAGACTTTTAGATTATACTATTATTCTATGTAAGCATACATAGTTGTAATTATTTAATTACAATTCATATTAATTCTCTAAGATGAGAATTAATATGAATAAAAAAAAGTATATTAAATTTTTATTTAGTTTTTTGCTAACTAAAATCACGCGCTCATGAATATTTACTTACTTTCTCTCCTCGATAAAAGTATCGGTGAAGCGATGGTCCGGTTCTCAGAACTTCCGATAAAATCATCACTATTAAGCACGAACCATCTCGAAAGGTTATCCAATTCTCTTTACAAAGTTTTGAATAGCTACATCCTTTTTTTTCAAAAGGTGCATATTGCACCCGACAGCTACTTTTATCAAAAAGTAGAGCCGATAAAGCATTATGACCTATCAGCGCTAGTCGGTCAAAACTTTGATCAGCTGGACAAAAAACTCCTTGAGCTTATACCGACTCTTTTAGAAACGCAGACTATCCCAGTTCATATACATTTAAGAACAACGGAAGATTTACATCTTTTTAGTGGATTCGGTATACTGGATGGCGAAACGCCATCGATTTCTTTCTATCTCTACGAGCTAACGATTTCAGAAGCTTCAATTACATATACCCCAAGCGCGTTACGATATTTAGATACCATACTGGAAAGTGAAAACAATGCAGAAGTAAAATCGCTAAGAATTTTAGTCCGCAATTTTGGTATCAACTATAACCAGTTTCAGAAAGATTGCAAGGAGTATTTCGGTGATACTTTTCATCAATTTGTTAATAAGATGAAGATGCTTGGTGCACTTCGAGACCAACTCTTTACTAGTTATAGCTGTAAAGAAATTGCACATAGGAATGGTTTTGCAGGTTATCAAAATATGCACTTCTTATTCAGAAAAAAATATAATATTCCATTCGAATTATTTCCAAGACTTTTAGCGGAAGTGTAGTAAAATTATCGAATTCTTCCCCAGTGGTACTTTTTTACATATTGCCAGTACTTTTTCACATATCATTTATACCTTTTCGCATTCTTTTTAGACTCTATCGTATTCCTAATTAGCTGCTTTTTAAAGAGTTTTACCTACAGAAAACAACAAAACGAGCGATGGGAAAACTTCTTAAGATCATGCCTATTATGACGGCTTATTTTTTTGCATTGCTCTTTGTCTACGCGAGCATAAGCAAAATGTTGGATTTTGAAAATTTTCAGGTTCAGCTGGCGCAATCTCCTTTACTAAGTGCCTACGCCGGATTTATTTCTTATGCTGTACTCATTTCTGAACTTACCATCGCTGTACTGCTAGGTATAAAAAGTACCAGGCTGGTGGGGCTGTATTTATCATTAGGCCTGATGGTAAGTTTTACAGTTTACATTTATCTGATCCTTAGTTACAGTGATTTTGTGCCTTGTTCTTGTGGGGGGATTCTGGAAAAAATGGGCTGGACAGAGCATCTTATTTTTAATATTATATGTGTTTTTTTTGCATTAGCCAGCATTTATATTATAAACCAACAAAATGAATGGAAACAATACAAGGCTGTTATAGCTATGTCTACTATGAGTTTTGTTTCTGCTGGCGTTATCATCGGCTTGTTTGTATCGTCAGAACATGTCATCAAAAAGGAAAATAATTTTACAAGGCGCTTCTTATTACACCCTGTTATAAAAGACAAAACTTTAGACCTGAAACTTAATTCATATTATTTCGCGGGATCAGACAACGGCAGAATCTATCTGGGCAATGTTACCGCACCCTTGATTTTAACAGTTGTAGATACTGCTCTCAAATCCAGCACCAGTGTGAAAATTGATATTGATGAATCTCATCACAAATTTCGAAATCTACAGCTTCAGATCATGGCACCTTATTATTTTTTATATGACGGTAGTGTTCCCGTAATTTACAGAGGATTGCTGGGGGATACGCTTGCAAAAACAATTAGTTACAGGGATGCTTATTTTAATCAGTTAATTGTAATCGACTCAACAAAGTTTGCACTAAGAACCCAAAACAGCAACAATAGAGAATATACGCTGGCTAGTTTTGATTTGAAACAGAACCCCAAGGTAAAGTTGCATCCGACTATTCTTGAAAAGCAGATTGATGGTGTTTTTGATGTAGACGGGAAATTGGTTAAGAGCAGTATCTCGAACACTCTCATATATACTTACGCGTACAGAAATCAGTCCATTGTGATGGACTTTGATCTTAATATAAAACAACGGCTTCGAACCATCGACACAACAACCAAAGCTCTGGTTCGTGTAAGGCAACTTGCTGATGGGAAGAACAAAATGGCAGCACCTTCATATATCGTCAATAAAAATCAGACAGCTAGTGGGAACCTGTTATTCAATCAGTCAAATCTGGTTGGAAAACATGAGTCGTCAAAAACCTGGAAGAAAGCTTCGGTTGTAGATATCTACCGCATTGATAAGCATGAATATGTGGGAAGCTTCTATATATATAATACTAAAAAGAATAACGCAATGTCCTATATGATGGCTACGGACAAATATTTGTTTGTCTTGATCGGTAATGAGATGATCAGATATATGTTCAGAAAGACACAATAAATACTAAACCAGGGGAAGCCGAAAACCTGATAGAGTAGGCAAAACTAATCTTAAATTTTTCTATTATGAAAAAATTAATCTTTCCTGTAGCTGTTATATTAATAGGTGCAGGCGCAGCTTTTGCAACGAAAGCAACAACAAGTAAAAATGCTTTAGTAGATGCTTATCGTATCAATGCCGTAACCGGGCGTTGTATTAGTGCTGAGCAGCAATGTAGCACTTTGGGTAGCGAAACGTGTACATGGACCGCTGATGGTGTTACGCCGCTTCATGATGAACCAATCTCTTCAACCATGTGTGGTGAAGAATTGTTCAAAGTGAATTAAAACCCCAAAAAAAGGATGCTACAAGGCATCCTTTTTCATTTGGTGGTTGATCCACGGAACTTCTATTCCTTTTAAAAAATAGTCCCACCAATCAAAAACTTTCTTATATAAATCTACACGTTCGGGTGAGCCAAGTCCAAGTGCATGACCCTGGTTTGGGTAGAATAGGGCAATGACATTTTTTCTATTTCTTTTTAGCCCTATATAAAATTCAAGAGATTGATCCCATTTGATGTTTTCATCTTTTTGTCCTGCCCATAGCAAAATGGGGGCATTGACCTGATGCACATAGTGGATCGGATTGTTTTTAAAGTACAACTCATTATCGTCTGAAAAAGAATAGGGCATTTTGTATTGGCCGTTTTCATATTGCCAGTAAAATGGGCTGTGGAAGTTCCGGTTGTAAGAAAAATAAGATCTTACTATATCACTGTTTCCGGCTCCAGAGATATATGCTGTAAAACGGTCTGAATGGGTAGCAATAAAATTTGTTTCATAACCGCCATGAGAATGTCCTGTCAACCCGATTTTGGAAAAGTTAATATATGGTTTCTCGGAAAGCGCGTTCAATGCACTGTTCACACAGTCCAGTGCAGAAAGTCCAGTGCCCATTCTTTCAAAAACAATATCGGGAAGATAAACAAAATAGCCTTTTTGTATCAGTGCCCTAAGATCAAAGGCAATCGGGTTGTCATAGCCTACCACCTGATATTCATTCGACGTGTTACTTTGAATCTGATAGATTCTAACAATCATAGGGTATATCTTAGAATTATCGAATCCCTCAGGATAATATAACAATCCCTTTAATGATTTTCCTTCAATATTTTGGTAGTTGATAATTTCCAGTTTTAAATTCTTTACCAACATATCATTTTTATTGGGTGAGAGTATCTGTTTACCTGTAGCTTTCTTAGTGTCAAAACTATATACTGCAGTGGGACTGTTATAATTTTCAGAAGAATACCAAATTTTCTCAATCCGTCTGTCATAATACAGCTCCCTGATTTTGTCATGGGTTCCAGGTATCAGTACCTTCTGTTTTTTTGTAGAAAGAGAAACATAACTGATGCTATTCCAAGCCTCATTTTTTATCTCAATAAGTATTGGTACTCCATCGGGAAGCTGCACTATACTAATATTTAAATTTCCGCCTGCTAGATTGCTTCTTGATTTGTTAACTATCCGTACAATTTGGTTTACTCCGATACCTGTATTGTAAAGAACCTTTGTGGCTATATTATAAGCAAATAGTCCTTTTTCACTTTCAAAATAAATGTCCTTACCATCAGCGCTAAAAGCAGGATCGCGCAGAAATTTTTCCCTGATTTCTGTTTTTACCATTTTTTCAAGATCAGTCAAAATCCACTCATCGTCCATTGAACGGTATAAGATATTGTTCCCAAACCGGGGCATAATGAGTGTGGCAGTTTTTATGGTATCTAGTTTTATTGTTTTTTTTGATTGTAAATCATAGAAATTCATGCTGATATCCTGTACCGCAGAAACATAATTCTGAAGTTCTCCATTGTTGTACATCAACAAAAAGCGCTTGTTTGCGGTAGGTATTACTGAACTATATTCAGACGGCAAAGCAGATAATTTTCCTGTGCTTGTATCATAATGCCAATATTTGCTTACCACATGAAATCCTCTGTCTTTGTTGATCAGGTTGCCATCGTTTCCATACCAGATATCAACAATTTCATTATTTAATATTTTGTTGTTTGCACTGATTAACCATGCTGGACCATTACTGATCTCAGTAGATTCCAGATAGGTATCTTTCATCAGGAGTGGTAGCGCAGGTTTAAAGATTGCGCCATTTTTAATGTTAATGAACGCTAAAGTTTCAGCCGATGAACCTTTTTCCGTCTCGAAAACTTTCAGTGAATTTTCCGAACTACTGATCTCAATGCGCTTTATCGCATTTGGTGTTTTGTATATGTTTTTGGGCATTGTACCGGAAATATCGATAAGTTCACAGCCGTCAATATTTTCCCTATAAACAAAACTTTGATCATGTTGATCTGTGATCGGCAGATTTTTGATGCCAGTTAATGCATAGAGTTTCTCTCCCTTAGCATTGAAAACATGCAGCGTTTCCGAGAAATCAAGGATAGCGTATTGTCCTGCGCCTGACAGGACATTGATATGCTTAACATCTGTATAAATGGTTTTTTCGAGTGTTTTCAGATTCGTATATTCTACCTTTTGATTGCCAAAGGATAGAACAGCTTCGTCCTTTACAAACGATTTGACTTGGTGTGTCCCAATAATAGTAAGATAATTCTTGTTAACGGTTGATGATCTGACTATCATTGTGGTATCGCGGTTCCGGTCATAATATTTTGCAACCATTGCCCATTTTCCGCTCTCAGACAACCCTAAAATTTTGAGCCTATACTGGCGATCCATTTCATGTTCCAAACTGTAATCCCTGTTCTGTGCTACAAGAGACTGATAAGAACCTAATAAAAACAAGATCAATAGTAGTAATAACCGTTCCATTAGTAACCTGAGTTTTGTGGATTTAAATTAGGATTGAGTTGCAGTTCCTTTTGTGGGAGTGGCCACAACTCGTGATGACTTTTCCAATTAATTTTAACTGGAATCAAGCTTTGAAGTTGTCCCGTCCTTTTAAGATCAAAAAAGCGGTGCCCCATTTCAGTAAAGAACTCTCTTCTATTTTCTAATAGGATCTCATTTAAAAGCGCTCCTTGAGAAATAGCGTTATCCAAAGCGCTCAGCCCCGCTCTTTGTCGTGTGGCATTGATATAGGGAAGGGCTAAATTTATCTTATTCTGTCTGGCCAGCACTTCCGCCAAAAGCAAATATACTTCCTCCAACCTAAAGACAATCGAATATTCCGTTGTATTAGCCGACCTGTTTTTATATTTATCGGCACGGTACCAAGTGTTTGTACCACTTGTAACCGTGGTCATCCACTTTTGTTTTCTCAGATCGATAGGGGAAAACGCAGCAACAAGATCTGCTGTTAATGCATAGCTGTTGGTTGGCGCACCCGTAAAGTAATAAAGACCTGCTTCTTTGGTTGCATCGCCCGGATTTTTAGGTTTAAGCTGCCAAAGAATGTGGTTTCCTGATTTTATAAATACTTTGCTGAGGTCATTCTCAAAAGAATATAAAGGACTTTGAACAATATTTGCAAGCAAAGATTCTGCATCACTCCATCGGTTTTGTGCCATATAAACTTTTGCTAGAAGTAACTGCGCTGTCTTACTGTTTGCAAAAATTCTTTCAGAATTTCCATAAGTATCATTTAACAGGCTTATTGATTCTTGAAGGTCTGAATCGAGTCTTTCCAACACCTCTAAAGCCGATGTCTTTGATAAAACTGTGTTGATCTGATAACCTGTTGTAATGGGATAGGGGATATCGCCAAAGAGCCGTTGTAGGTAAAAGAACATTAAAGAACGCAAAAACAATGCTTCCCCTTTTAAGCGGTTCCGGTCTGAAGTCGACAATGAGGTCGATGATTGAACGCCCTCTATAATTGCATTGGCGACAAATACCTGCTGATAAGTGCTTGCCCAATTGCTATAGATCAGCGCGTTGATATCGGTCTGTTCATTTTGATACAGTTCATATATCCCATTGGTGGCGGTAGGTGAATAAGAATCCAAATCGTCGGTATAGACACCCAGATGTGGTCCCATTTTATCGCCGGCGAATAAAGAGTTTTCCCTTACTCCGGCATAAAGGCCTGCCAAAACTGCATTTGCAGTCTGTACGTCCTGAAAGACGAGATCAGTGGTGATTTGGTTGTTAGGTACATCGACTTCTACTAATTTTTCGCATGAAACGCATAAGTATGCTGAAAAAGACAATAGTAAAATTATATTGATAAGTTTAAATAATTTCATTTGTTTTAGATTTTAAAAGTTAAACTGGGCGCCAAAAGCATATGTTCTCAATGGGGGCAGGTAACCCATAGCGATAAATTCAGGATCTATACCGAAGTATTTTGTAACGGTGAAAACGTTTTGTCCCTGAAAATAGATTTTTGCCTCCTTAAAGACTCCGTTGATAATTGGGATTTTATAGCCAACCTGTAAGTTCTTCAAACGGATAAATGATGCATCTGAAATCGCCGCTGTGCTATTCTGGAATAAATTGTGCGATGCATTCGTTGCTGATCTATAGGGCGCGTAGAATCCTGACGGGTTTTCGGTGGACCACACATCTAAAACCTCTATAGGCTGGTTGTTCATACTGCCTGGCACAGGCATAATATTATTGTAGTTTCGGTTTCTCTGTTTAACGAACTGAAACAAAAAAGATATGTCCCAGTTTTTGTAACGTAATGTATTGTTCCAGCCGCCGAAAAAATCGACTCCAATCTTCTCAACAACTTTATTGTCGTCAGGTGATGATATTTTTCCGTCCCCATTAAAGTCGGTAAACTGATATTGACCAGTTTGTGGGTTAATTCCTTCAAATTGATAAACTTTTATAATTGAAGTGGGTTTTCCGATCATGTACTGATTGGCATAGGTCGAGCCTTCCAATCCTGGGAAGGCAACCAGCTTGTTTTTGGGGAAACTGATATTGAAACCTGTTTCCCATTGAATCTGATCCAATTTCAAAGGACGGGCAGTGATTTCCAATTCGAATCCTGTATTCTCCACAGTAGCTGGCAGATTAGCCAGAACCGACGGAAAGCCTGTGATCGCAGGTAGCTGAATTCCCACTAGCTGGTTTGAGGATCGATTAAGGTACCATGCTGTGGTTAGATTCAATCTATTTTTAAAAAATCCGAGTTCTAGCGCGGCTTCCAGTTTCACCGTTTTCTCCCAACTGTAATCGGGATTATATAGACGGGAAGGTAACAAGGCCGTAACTGCATTATATATTGATGAAGAAACCGTAAAGGTATCAAGGTATTGGTAATCGCCGATATTGTCACTTCCCGCGGAACCGAAACTCCCACGAAGCTTCCCAAAGCTCAGCCATTTGCTGTTTTTGAGCAAAGCTTCATTTGAAAACAGCCATGCTGTACCGATGGCGCCAAAGTTGGCAAACCTTTTATTCGGTCCGAAGCGGCTGCTCCCATCTCTTCTTCCGGTGACGTTCATAATGTAGCGGTTCTTGTACTGATAATTTATCCTGCCAAAAACGGCTGCGTATCTGTACTCAGTGTTGACCTGATCTGATATGATTTTGGTTTGAGCTGCACCTATGTTCTCGATGAACTGATTACTCTCAAAACCTATCCCCGTCATGGAGCCCTGCTGATTGACGTCCCGCTGAAAAGTCCCGCCGATCAAAACGTCCAGTTCATGATTTCCGTTTTTGTAAATCCAGTTTGCCTGTGGTTCCAATATAAACGAAAACCTATCCTGATTGCTTTTTGACGCCCTCGAGGTGGCGCTAGACTGCCCAAGAGCGAACGATGGGTTGTACATTGTGTTGGGCTGTATGGCTATTTCATCAAGGGTCTGATAGTTGATTCCACCGTTAAATTTGATCTTAAGACCAGTAAAGATTTCATACATTGAATTGATATTGGTAAGAAACTGTTTGGTTTGATTGGCATAGGTACTATTGAATGGAGCCACAGGATTAGCAAAGGTGTTGTTTTCCCAGTTCAAGCTTCCATTTTCGGTATAAAGTGAAGGCGAATTCGGTGCTAACCAATAAGCCTGCCTTGTGATATCTGATCTTACAATATTGTTTTTTTGGATGGAAAACATATTGGAAACATTTAACTGAAACTTCCTGTCCAATGAGCGATGGGAGATATTGCTGGAAAAGTTATTGCTGCTGTATTTGAAATCGCTTCCGAATGCAGTGGACTGTTCATTATGCCCAAACGCCAATAAAAACGTAGTGTTCTCACTTCCGCCATTTAGCGAAACCTGCATGTTGGAGGTAGCGGCTGTATTACCGATCAGTGTTTTTACCCAATCCGGATCACGGTCTTGATTCCAGACACCATTGATATCGTAAGCAGTGGCGGGGTAGGCTGTGATACCATCATTTGCAAAAGCCTGCTTACGCATTGTCAGGTATTGAGAGGTGTCAAGCATTTTCATTTTTGATACTACCTGACTTAAGGCATAACTCGTATTAAAAGATAATCTCAATTTTCCTGCTTTCCCTTTTTTCGTGGTAACCAGAATAACCCCATTTGCACCCCGAGATCCATAAATTGCTGTTGCATCAGCATCTTTAAGTATTTCGAAGCTTTCAATGTCATTAGGGTTGATGCTGTTTAGAGGGTTAATGCTCGCCCCAGGCAAGATCACACCAGAATAAGTCGAAGTCATTTCACCTCCAATCGGTACGCCATCAATCACATATAACGGTTGACTACCATCAATGCCACTATTACTGGTAGTTCTAAGACTATTTCTACCTCTGATCTGAATGTCAAAACCACCACCCGGTACACCTGAATTTTGCGTAATACTTACGCCCGCCATACGTCCCTGCACGGTTGAAAGCACATTGGTTACGGGTTGGTTTTCGATTTCTTTAGCGGTTACTTTTGCAATACTTCCGGTTCGCTCTTTATCTTTTACAGAATAGTAGCCAGCATTGAGCGTAATTTCCTCAATCTTGGTTTCGTTGTTGATAAAAGCGGCAGTGTCCTTTACTTTTTGAAGAGTAGCTACGGCAGGTGCAATTTCCTCTTGATCTGAAAAAGCAGATGTTTTTGAGATTTTCTGCCTGATGATTACCGAATTGTTGTAGATAATAGCCTCAAAGGGTAAGCCTTTTAATATCTTATTCGCACAGTCCAATACACTTTCGTTGGTGCATGTGACCGCTCTAATCCTATAATTTTTTAGGTGGTCTGTGGAAAAAGAAAACTGTTTAATCTTGTTTTCAAGTAGAAAACGTTCAATCGCATTCGCGGCTGGAATGTTTTCCGCGGAATAATTGACTTTCATTTTTGAAAGTTCTTTTTGTTGCTGCCCATAAAAATGCGTTATCCCCGATAACAGCAATAGGGCGGCGGTGCAAATATTTTTCATAATTTTGCATAAGTATTTTTAAATTAATAGTCAGTGAAGATTTATTAGTTTGGTACTTGACCGACGGGTGCCCTCCGTCGGTCGTTTTGTACATATACTATTCTATTTATCCGGAACCATAGCAGGTGTCATAACGCACCATATTCTATTCTTCCAGTTCAAAAATGGAATCATTGATTTGTTTAAATTTAAGGTTAAGCTGAAAAGCCAGCATATGAGTAGCAACTGCTGCATTTGAGTCAATCGATGAGCTTGTAATTTTGATGTTGTCAAGCTGACGGGGATAATGGATGGTTACCCCATAGGTTTTTTCGATAACCTGAAATGCTTCTTTTAGCGGACAATCCTGAAATGTTAAGGATGCAGATTTATTGGATAACCTTGTAGTTTTTGCATTTTCCGTTGAAATTACAGAAGAGGCTTCTGGAATCCCATAATTGGTAAATGTCTGCTTGGGAGCTAATGGTATAGGCGTTGGATGACCTGTTTTAAAAACCAGAACTTTTCCCTCAAACAGGTCTACCTTGAAAGTTTTTCCAGATTGAGAGACTTTAAATATAGTCCCAAGTACCTTTGTTTCATAGCTGTTTCCATGAACGATAAAAGGATGTTCTTTAGATTTTGCTACCTTGAATATGGCATCACCTTCAAGGAATACCTCTCTTGTATCAGAAGGAAATGATTTTTCAACGGTCAGTTTGCCTCCCTGTGAAAGGATTACCACAGAACCGTCAGCTAACTTTATTTCAGAATTATTTGATGCTGCAAGGTAAACCTCTGGCTTGAAAAGAGTATTATACGTGATTAGGCCAAAAATAGTTAATATGACTGTTGCAGCCATAGTACCATATATCCTTAATCTTCGCTGTTTACTTTTTCGTTCCTTATTCCTTATCCCAGTAATGATGTTCTCCCACATTTGACCGTTCTCTTCAGGAGTCAGTGGCGGATGATCACCTGTTTCTTTTCCACTAAGAATATCTTCCCAGAGTTGTCTGTCCTTATTTGGCGTACTGGATGGGAAATTGTTTTTTTCTTCCATAATAATACAGGTCTATATTATGTATTACTGCGAAATGGAAAAAAAGGACAATGTATTCTATAAAAATTAACTCTTTTTAAGGGACTTTAACTTAATTTAAGAGTTTTGATGACGGTTTTTAAGAAAATCCATTGCTTTTAAAATATGATTTTTGACTGTGCTTTTTGGAATGCTCAATTGGATAGCAATCTGTTCCTGGGTCATTCCCTCTAATTTATTCATTCTAAAAATCTGTCTGCGGAGTGGGGGAATGATGAGTGCGATGCTCGCTTCAAGCTCAGTGAGATTGAATTCTTTCTGTTTTTTTGAGTTCAGATCATCATATGAGGTATCTGCAAAATCAATATTGTTGTCTTCAAAAAAATGTTGTCTTGCTCGTAACTTGTAAAATTCGAAAATTTTCTGATTAACGGTTTTATAGATAATGCTTTCTGCCTTTCCTGAGTATAAAGACTGGCGGTATTCCCATAGGTGGATAAAGACATCTTGAACCACATCCTTCACGTCTTCTCTTTTCTTAATCTTTCTGGAAATGTAAGAAGAGACCTGATGGTTGTGTTGGTGAAAAAACTTTTTATAAGCATTTTCTTCGGCGTTGAAAAATTTGCCGGGCAGTTTCACATGTCTGTTTTTATTGTTACAAATTTATATTTTCATTAAATGTGGAATAAATACTTATTCGCGGATGTTAGATCATGGTTACCGGATCAGATGTTTTTCAAGCTTGATAATATTCTCTTTGAGAGAAAAGATCGTTTCTTTTACATTTCCATCTGTAAAATCCAGTACATCATATTCCTTTAGCAGACTGTATTCATATTCCCACACTTCAAGCAGCTCATAGGAGGAAATTTCATATGGTTGAAAAACCTTGTTGTCCGATTCCACCCAAATAGAATTTTCGCCTATGCGTGCCAGTCGTTTATACACAAAGCCGCTACGGGTTACTAGTAGGTAACTTTTACCTACTTTCATTTCAATAATTTTCTCGGTATATTTTCCGATGATATAGGTTCCGTCTTTAAAAGGCGGCATCGAATCACCTTCAGCCGGAAAGCCCCGGTATTTTCCGTTTCTTAGGAAAGGTAACGAAATATGCTGTAAGCCTTCAATGTAATCTGGATCACTAAAGCCAGTGACATAACCCATCTGCGCTTTATAGGGAACTATTTCAATTTTATTCTCTCCGGTTTTGCCGACTTTTATGGGAAGAACAATCCTGTTATCTGAAAGATTAACAATATCATCCAATGAATATTTCCTTAGGTCGACGGTCAGTAAAAGATCAATGCTCACATTAAAATAACGTGAAATCTTAACCAACAACTCATAAGGTGCCTGTGTAGGCCCATCCTCGTATTTCGCAAGGCGGCTTCGGTCTATTTCCAGACCTTCTGCAAGCACTCTTTGCGAGATCTCAAGTTTGTCTCTCAGATATCTGATGTTTCCTGCAAAATATAACATTGTCAAAATTCTTCCCAACAAAGTTAAATCATTTTGCTAAATATATTAGCAATTTTGTTGGGTAATTTATTCAAGAGATGGAAAGAGCGATTGTACATATGGATTTGGATACCTTTTTTGTATCGTGTGAACGCAGGAATGATTCGCGGTTAAACGGTCTGCCCATCATTATAGGTGGTGGTGATCGTGGTGTTGTTGCATCATGTTCTTATGAAAGCCGCCGCTTCGGAGTACGGTCGGCCATGCCTATCAAAATGGCACTTAAGCTATGCCCAGAGGCTAAAGTGATCAAAGGCGATATGGATTTATATTCTAAACTCTCCCACGAAGTAACAGAAATCATTGAAGAAAAAGTTCCGTTAATGGAGAAGGCCAGTATTGATGAATTTTACCTGGATTTATCCGGCATGGATAAATTTTTTGGATGTTATCAATGGACGCAGCAACTGGCATCAAATGTAATGAAGAATACCGGACTGCCCATCAGTTTTGCACTTTCCAATAACAAGACGGTTTCCAAAATCGGTACTGGCGAAGCAAAGCCTATCGGACATATGGAGATAAAGGATACAATGGTGAGGCCTTTTCTAAACCCATTATCTGTACGGAAAATCCCGATGGTCGGTGGGGAAACCTACAAGCTTCTTTCGCGGATTGGAATCAGAACAATCCATACACTCTCTGAAATGCCCGCCGAGGTATTGCAAAAAATAATGGGAAAGAACGGATTGGAACTCTGGAAAAAAGCCAATGGAATTGACGAGACGCCGGTAATACAATATTCGGAAAGAAAATCAATTTCATCAGAGCGTACTTTTACCAAGGACTCAATAGATATCACAGCAATTAAATCCATGATAACAGGAATGGCTGAACAGCTTGCCAATCAGCTCAGGGAGGAAAAATGGCTGACTTCTACCATTGTTATAAAAATCCGTTACTCGAATTTCGATACCGAGACCAAACAATGCCGTGTAAGTTATACCTCATCTGACCATACCATCTGCAAGTATGCTTTGGAACTTTTCAATAAAGTTTATACCCGAAGGATGCGCATTCGTCTGGTCGGTTTAAAACTTACAGGGTTGGTGCACGGGGAATACCAGATGAATATTTTTGAAGATACACAGGAAATGATGAACCTCTACCAGTCAATGGATTATATCAAGAAACGCTTTGGAAAAAATGCTGTTGGACGTGCTTCCGGATTTAATTTTTTATAACAATACAAAAAAATAGTAAAAATGTACCTAAACTGCCATACCTACCACAGCCTGCGCTACGGAACAATTTCTGTAGAAGCATTAGTTCAGTCTGCATCAGAACTGGGCTTGGAGACGCTGTGCCTGACGGATATTAATACGGTAACAGCAATCTATGAGTTTTATAAACTATGTAAAGAAGCGAAAATAAAGCCTATTGTCGGAATGGAGATCAGGCAGGACAATGAACTTTTATATATTGCTTTGGCAAAAAACGCCACAGGTATCGCAGAAATCAACAGGCTAGTTACGGATAGAAACTGTGATAATATCCCCTTACCCAAAACCAATCCTGCTTTTAAAAACGTAATCGCCATTTATCCTATCGAAAATATTCCCGAAACATTTTCTGAGGACGAGTACATTGGAGTTCGTTCTGATCAACTTAATCTTTTGTTCCGAGCGGAATGGAAAGGTCTAATCCCCAGAATGGTGGTTTTACAACCCGTAACTTTTAAAACAAAAAGAGAATACCATCTCCACCGTGTTTTACGGGCAATTGATTTAAATATTTTAGGCTCCAAACTCCAAGCCCATCAGCACTGCAAAGAAGATGAGGTTTTAAAACCGCTCAATGATCTAATTCAAAAGTATCAACAATATCCCCAGATTATAGAGAACACAAAGGCTGTTCTTGACCAGTGTAGTTTTGAGTTTAAATTTTTTACCCCAAGAAACAAAAAGTACTATACAGGAAGCAAGAAGGATGATCTCACGCTCATTACCAAACTGGCGTATGAAGGATTGGCAGAAAGGTACGGGTTAAATGATGAGGTAGCTAAAAAGAGGGTGGAAAAAGAACTGAAGGTTATTGATGAACTAAATTTCAGCGGTTATTTTCTCATCACCTGGGACATTATCCAGTACAGCAATTCGATGGGATTCATGCATATAGGAAGGGGGAGTGGTGCTAACAGCATCATCAGTTATTGTCTCGGCATCACCAATATCTGCCCGATAGAATTGGATCTTTATTTCGAGCGGTTCTTGAACCTCAACAGGAAAACTCCACCTGACTTTGATATCGATTGGAGCTGGCAGGAGCGGGATACGATCCTGGAATATATTTTTAAAAAATACGGGAAAAACCATGTGGCATTCTGCGGAACGAATGTGGAATTCAAGTACAGGTCTATTTTTAGGGAAGTCGGAAAAGTATTTGGCCTGACAAAGGATGAACTGGATGCGTTGGCTACACAACCAATGGAAAGCCATGACCATAATTCAGTTGTAAAGCAAGTTCATAAATATGGGAAAATGCTTGAGAAATTCCCCAACCAAAGGAGTATGCATGCCTGTGGAATACTGATCTCCGAAGAGCCCATTACGAATTACTCCGCGCTAGAAATGCCGCCTAAGGGATTTCCCATCGTTCAGTTTGATATGCACGTTGCCGAAGATATTGGTTTGGAGAAATTCGATATTCTATCCCAGAGGGGTATCGGTACGATTAATGACGCTGTAAAATTGATAAAAAAGAACAAGGGAATTGATGTAAATATCAGAGACAACCAACTTTCCAAAGACGAAGAAAAGTGCAATGAGTTTCTGAGTCAAGGGAAAACCCTTGGTTGTTTTTACATTGAAAGCCCTGCTATGCGCGGTTTGCTGCGGCGGCTGAAATGCGATAATTACAAGGTGTTGGTTGCAGCGTCATCCATTATCCGGCCTGGTGTAGCGCAGAGTGGAATGATGAAAGAATATATTTTCCGTCACAACTATCCCGATAAGTTTGAGTACTTCCATCCGGTTTTCCAGGAGCAACTGGGCGATACATATGGCATTATGGTCTATCAAGAGGATGTGATCAAGATCGCATTGTACTATGGAGGCCTTCCTGCTGCGGATGGTGATGTTCTTCGCCGTGCCATGAGCGGAAAGGGCAGGTCGCTTGCAGCATTACAAAAAGTAAAAGATCACTTTTTTGAATCCTGTAGAAAGTTAGGGCATCCTGAAAAACTTAGTAGCGAAGTGTACCGTCAGATCGAATCCTTTGCAGGATACTCATTTTGTAAAGCACACTCTGCATCTTATGCAGTGGAAAGTTATCAGAGCCTTTACCTGAAAGTTTATTACCCTGTTGAATTTATGGTTGCGGCGATCAATAACGGTGGCGGGTTTTACCGAACTGAAGTGTATGTTCACGAAGCAAAAATGTCCGGTGCCAATATAATGAACCCATGTGTAAATAAAAGTGATTGGGAAACGACACTGTACGGAAACGATGTATATCTAGGCTTTATGCATTTACAGTCTCTGGAAACGAAAACTGCTTTATTGATTACAGCAGATCGCCATCGAAATGGTAATTTCAGATCACTGGGTGATTTTATCAAACGGATTCCCATAGGTATAGCCGCCATGCAGATTCTTATATTTATCGGTGCTTTCCGCTTTACGGGAAAGCAAAAAAATGAACTTCTGCTTGAAGCCAGAATGTTGCTCAATGATTTCAAGCCAGAGAGAAAAATGGAGACATTGTTTGAAGAGCCCATAAAAGAATACCGATTTCCGGAGCTTAAAAGAGAGGTTTTTGAGGATGCATTTGATGAAATCGAACTGTTGGATTTTCCGGTATCATGCAGCCCTTTTGATCTTTTGGTCACAAAATACCGGGGCTCGGTAATGGCCAATGACCTTGTAAAATATCACAAAAAACAGGTAAAGATGCTCGCTTACCTGATTTCAAGAAAGCACGTTCCTACCAATAGGGGGACCATGTTCTTTGGAACATGGATCGATGCCGAAGGCAATTACTTTGACACTGCGCATTTTGCCGATTGCCTCGAAAAATATCCATTCAAAGGTGGTGGTTGTTATCTCTTGCTCGGTACTGTGGAAGTAGATTTTCATTTTCCTACGGTTACCATTGTTAAAATGGAAAAAATGCCATTTATCCCAGATCCCAGATATGCTTATGATAGTGACAAACAATACGAAGCACATCAGCGCATAAAGGAAGATGTGAGTATGACCCATAGGCTTCCATATCCTCAGGAACACGAGATTGGACTGCCAAGAATTAAGATGCATGATCTGTAATTATTGTATAATAGGATATGTTTAACTTTTGCAAAAAAATATGTTATATCCGTTCGGCTGTTATGAAGACTATTTTAAAGGAGCTCCAGTTATGGATCTAACCCAAAACTCTTCCCCGAAAAGCATGGTAGTAAGCCCGTAATAACATGAGAATGCTACAAGCGCTAAAATAATTATGAATAACAATTGTGGTTTAGGGAGAATACTTAGGCGATTCTGATCGTTGTTCTGATCCATTTTGCTTTTAAGATATCTATCCACTTTTTTGTAAGTTTCTAACTCTTCGGATGTAGGTTGCTGAATATCCATACATGCAATATAGCAAAATATAAAATTAAAAACGACTTCATTGTTGATGCAGGTTGTACCTGTGATATCCACAGGAACACGAAACCGGATGGCCAAGGATAAAGATGAATAATTGCCGCATTATGTTGTATTTAATGACTGGTTTAATATGTAAGATTTAAAAATAGCCTGATTTTACAGCAAAAGTTAAATCTACTAAATATATATCTCATTTACGAGAAATAATATTGGATTTCGGTTTATTTGCATTACATTTACATTATGCTAACTGTCAGCTATTTGGGCTTTTATATGCAGTGAGTAGGTGGGCTAGCACATGCTGATTATCGACCATAATTTCTAAAGTGGTATTGTGACGTGTGATCGCTACCAGCATATCTAAACATTAAATAAGATCATTATGAATTACAAACCCACAATTTTTATTGTTCTAATTTCAGTTTTCTTCAGCTGTAACAATAAAGTCCCCTATATTCCCGATTACGAAATGGCAAGAGGTACAGTTATAGGCATGGAAACATGCAAGACTGATGTATCTACGAATGCATGGCTGATCAGTTTTCCTGAGCCAGGGGCAAGCAACAAGGTTTATGGTGACAATATAACCTATAATAATAAATCCTATACGAACGTGGTGAGGACTCTTTCCCTACCGGATTCGCTTCGGGTTATCGGTAATAAATATTATTTGGAATTTAATATCGAGCCAAAGTCTACCCCTGACTGCCAGGTACCCAACGCGGATGCTTATAATCTTACAAAAATACAAATAAGAAAGGCGGTAAGAATTTCAGGTTAACCGTCATTAAAACTATTAACCGTTATTTAATGTGCTAAATTTGATTGTTATTAATCAGGTACGGGTTCTGTAATGTATCCCACGATTAGCTTTGATTTGTCAATTACCTTAAAATCCATTATTGTTTCTATATCTACAACAACCGATGTTTTTATTAAAATTTTAGCATCCTCTTCGGATAATTCTACTCCCTCATCTGTAAATCTCCACTTTTCTGGATTATCAGAATACTTTTTATCCACTATTTCATCTGTTACTTCGGTTACAATAACTGATAGCTCACTATCAACCCATGCTTCATTTCTTTTGTAATACATTATAAAAGCATCTCTAAAATCGCTTATGATAACTTTATCCTTCAAATGAGAGCTGTGAAATGAGAACAAAGGAATACCATCAAACAATCCCAGTACAAAAAAATCAACATTGTCTGGATTAAGTTCAGAATTATACTCACCGCTATATTTTGGTGATTTAAGAAACTCTTCATCCTTGTATAAAAATTCTGGTTCCAGAAATATTGCAGTTGGAACGACACTATTATTGTGAAATTGCAAAATAGATTTCTCTAGTATTAACAATAGTGATCTTTCTTCAATTATTGTTGGATCAGACTTCTGTATTACATCAAGAAACAAACTGTTTTCCCACCTACCAACAGTTGCTCCAAAATTGTCAATACCATATATTGTCTGGTGGTAATCACCATCTATGAAGTGTATCTTGCCTTTTTCCAATAAATTATTAGTTCCTACTCGTTTTAAGAGTATTTCCTCTACGGTAACGTCTTGGATATTCCCAAAATAATTAAACACTTTGCGAATCCGGGTTTGCGAACGCCAGGCGGCGGCTGCTTGTGATTTGAACTCATCTAAGCGAAGTTGGCTCAAAGGAGCTTCGGCAATACCCCTTTCTTTTACACCAACTACGCTACGTTTCGCCAATGCAATTGAGGATAAAAGCTTTTCACCAATAGAGTTAAAATCTTTAATTGTTTCTACTTGTAAAACTTTTTTCCATTTTTCAAAGTCCGTACGAAATACATCAAGACTCATCTTTACCGCATCATAAAAAAAAGGAATGGTTGCTTTTAATTTTGGGTCGCTAACAGACAACGTGAAATTTGAATTTTTCGTACGGATTCTGTCCACTACAAATCCCTGTGTCATCCAGTTGACTGGCATTGGAGGGGCATAAATTTCATTTTCAGGTCGCTCAATATAGTCCCAATCTTCCCATCCCATATATATCCTTAAATCTGCGGTTCTAAAAAAAAGAATATCTTCTATTTCCTTGTTTTGGTCATAACTTCTTTCCTCAGTAATTATCCTTAACAACCTATTCAGGTTTTCAAGTTCCAGAATTCTTTCATCAAATAAGAAGAATAACCAATATTTTAAGGCAGTTAATGGTTGCCTTCTGAAATTATCATAAGCAGTCTGATTACGGATTTCAAATTCCAATTTGGATATTTCTTCATTTTTGGTTCCATCTTGATTATTAGCAATCAAATTCTTTAATTTTATAACTTGACTCTCAGATCCACTTAACATCTCACCGGTTAAGTGGCTATATCGTTTCAAAGATGAAGCTAAGAGATTCCAGTCCAAAAATCTGGCCTGTTGATAAAAAAGGTTATTATAGGTTTTAAATGCCTGATAATAAAAGTCATTTAAACGGCTTTTATCTGATAAGGTTTTTCCATGAAATCCAATTGACATAACAACTTCTTTAAGATGTAGCGACATTTGCTCAGAAATTTGCCCAATCATTTCACCATATGTTTGATGCTTCTTGTGCTGATAAGCAATTCTACTATAAATGATTACAGGAAAGGATACAAACTCAGTAAATGGATCCAATTTAGAATAGATTAGGCTTTCACGTAAAATTCCTCTAAAAAAACTGACAAAGGAATAAACTGCATCTGAGTTGTTACTTTTGATTGCGCTGCTTAGAGAAGACCAAACACTTGTTGCAAGCCCTTCGGTGATATCAATACCTTTCATGATACACCATGTTTCATCGTTAATATAAATAACTCACTGTAAATAGAAAGGATTTCATCAACCTTACCGTGTTTTCCATCTAAAGAATATTCATGCAATTTCTTGTCGAAGTAGTTCTTGTATTCATTTGAACGTCCTATCAGTTTAGAAGGGTGTTTCAAGCGAAAGCATTTAGAGAATTTCAGCTCCCGGCCAGTTTTGTTTATTATTTTTGGCCAAATAAAATCATTATAATTGCTTGTAACGGAATTAACGAAGAAAATATTTGTAAAATAATATTTTTGATTTTTGTTCTTCCACTTTAAAAATTGCCTTTCTAATCTACTTAGATTGATATCATAAACAAGCTTTTCATTAGAAACGGTCATTTTATTCAAACTTCTTTGATATTCTACCCGATTTTTTTTTATATTCTCTATTTCATGATCAGACATAAACTTTAAGAATTCAATATTGCTATACATTGAAAGTAAAGTTATTCGAAGATTAGCTTTCGCTTCCCATAATAATTGTTCAGTTAAGACGCTCTGAATTCTATTAGCATTCGTAAAGGTAATTATAGTTCTAAATAAATATCCTATACCTACCAATATGATCAATGCCAAGTAAGTGCCTGCCAAAACAAAATGCTGAAAATAAGGAGCATCTAAAGTGTCCCGAAGAGTTGACAGTAACATTAAGCATAAGATTACACTTAATGTATAATATAAGATTAGGTACAAGCCTGAATTTACAAATAACAATTTATATGTTTGATTATCCTTAATTGCTAAATTACTTAAAAGGAGTCCTATCACAGCCAAGGTCATACTGATAATTGTAGCAACGTTTGAAGTTCGTTGATCGATCAAGATATCGGCAGTCTTCTTATCCATTTTAATAAATGAAAAGATATCAATTTGTAAGAATCCCAGAATAACAAATAAGGCTACTACGTTTAAAAACACTAACCACCATTTATCCCTTCTTGACAAATAATTAAAATAGTTGTTTATAATATTGAAGGTGCTAGGAGATAAATCGGAATGATTTTCCTTTATTTTTTTCGCTATTTCTGCGCGATGTGAATTGATTAATTTGGAGAGCATTCGTGGAAATTAGTATTGCTAATATACATAAAACCCTTGAAAATCTATTTACCTTATCTGAGAATGATTAAATATTCTGCTGAGCTTTTGGAGTAAACATTATACATTGAGCACTTTTCAAAGTGCTTATTTACTAAAACGATACAGTGATTTTTCATTTCAAAATGAGATAACATTTCAGTAACTTTAAATTAATATCGTTTCAAACAATGAAATCCTTACCCATAATTGATGAAAGGAATCTGCTGCTTCGGCTACAGAAAGGGGATTATACCGCCTTTGAAATCATATATTCCAACCATAAAAAAAAGATCACCCAACGGCTGCTCAGGTTGCTGACTTCGCCGGACCTGGTTGAAGATGTTCTGCAGGAGCTTTTTATCAAATTATGGAATAACAGAAAAAGTATAGACGCAGAAAAACCAATTGAAGCGTACTTATACCGTATTGCGACCAATTTAGTTAACGATTATTTTCGGGAAATCTCGAAAAACAAGAAACTGGCCGAAGAACTGTGGCATAGGATTTCTGAATTCTACAATCCATTCGAAGAAATATCTCAGGTAAGTGCAGACAGCGAACTTTTCCGGTCTATTGACCGGCTTCCCGAACAGCGAAGAAAAGTTTTTCTTCTTTGTAAGCTGGAAAAGAAAAGTTATGCTGAAGTCAGCAGATTATTGCAGATCTCAGAAGCTGCCGTCAACGACCATATCACAAAGGCCAACCGTTTCCTGCGTGATAATTATGATAAAGCCATACCATTTGCTGTAATTGTCTTCTGCAATCAGTTGATAGGTTAAGTATTTATTTAAGATTTTTCGTTGCTTTTTTCAATCATTCTTATAGCGTCAAAATACTCTGTTTCGGTAATCTTGTAGGATTTTAAATCCTCTTTATTCTTCTCGACAACTTTATAGTCTGTTGCGATTTTTTTTAATTCTTCAATAACGTTTTCTCTATTACAGGTTTCAATAAACTGAACAGCATCCACAATAAGGCGGGTAATTACCAGTGGCCCCAGCACATCGGCACTTGTGAAGAGCATATATTGATGGAAAGTACCCTCTCTGTGGATAGTAGCTAATACGTTTGTCTCATCCCGGTTGTTTACTTTATTAGAAAGAGGAACACCAATCAATAATGACATCAAGTTCAAGAAGCTTATCAGTGTATGCTATATCCCTATAAGATAAGTCAATATAAACGGATTGAATGGTACTGATGTTGTTGAGCGCTAATATTTTTTTCATTATACAAATATAAGGAAGTTAGCTTTACAGACTTAAAGGAACCTTTTGGTAAAAGTTGGCCAACTATCTGTTGTTTTGTGTGTTCATGTTCTCGCGGAAACGAAAATCGGGGTTGTTAATAATTATTTAATCCTTTTTTAATAATACAGCTATTGGTTTTATTACCATCTCCGTAGCTGCCGTTAATGATGATATTATTAAGGCAAACCGTTTTTAAGAGATAATTACGATAAAGCAATTTCCTTTGCTGCCATTATATCTGCCGTTTTTTACGGACAATAATATTTTAATGCTATTAGGATGAGGCTTTAGTCGGGCTATAACCAAATTGTTTTTTAAAAGCAAAGGAAAAATGGGAGAGGTCTTCAAACCCTGTATCTAAATAAACCTCAGATGGTTTTTTTTTCTGTTCGATGATCTGGTAATGTGCCAGTTCAAGCCGCTTCTGGGTTAACCATCGGCCTGGAGAAATGCGAAAAGCATCCTTGAAGTCTTTTTTGAAAGTGGTTAAACTCCTGCCCGTCAGATACCCAAATTTCTCCAACGGAAGATTATACATGAAATTCTGTTCCATGAAAGCGACGAGATCGACTTTTCCAGGCTTTTCAAAATACCCGAGCAGTCCATCCGCTGCAACATCGACAGTACGCAAAACCCGGATAGCTTCCTCCACCTTCAATGCGGCAATGTCGGCAGGTAATGCATCGGCGAGTTGAAAATAAGGTTGTAAAGAGTTGAATAGGCTTTGGAGTAACGGATGGTCACCAAACAGTATTGGCTCATTACTTCGAAGTACTAAAGGTTGGATATCCTGATAATAATGTTTTAAGCGGTCATTCCGGAAAACGACAGAGATTACCAAGCAGGGTTTTCCATCGAGCGGCAGTTTGCTCATCCGGCCAAGTTGATCACGTGGGAATAGGATGGTGTCGCCGGCAAAAAAACACAAGCTGCGGTCAGCGGTAGCAATACGAACCTCGCCTGAAATGACCCGGACCAGTGCCGGCCACTGAAGCATCAGTTCCCGGCTGTAATGGGCTTCCTTTTTACACGATATGAAAACTTCAGCGACTTCCATACTGCAATTTACAACAATTTTAGCCTAATCAGACTTTCTGCCGTGGCAAGTATAGCTTCAGATGCCGAACGTGGCGACCAGCCGAGGATGCGGATTGCCTTAGCACTTGTTGTATTCATCGGTATGCCTAATAATGGGACCATACTTTTAACCATTGGATCCTTCAATGCAGCGATACGTAACAGGAAATTAGGTAGCTGTCTTGCTTTCACTTTGTCGGCAGCCGCCCCAAGATTTTCTTTTAAAATTTTTGCCACTTCCACCAGCCAGATGCTTTCCCCGCCTGTCGCGATAAAGCGTTCGCCGTTGGCTGCCGGATCAACCATCGCCCGCAGGTGGAGGTCAGCGACATCACGTACATCAACAAAGCCAGTATTAATCTTAGGGCAGCCAGCCATTTTTCCGGTAAGGAGATTTTTGATCAAATAGATAGAATGTGAATAATCAGCTCCTAATACAGGTCCCATTACTGCCACCGGATTAATGGCAGTCAGCTCCATTCCACGACCTTCATTCTTGATAAATTCCCAGGCCGCTTTTTCCGCCAGCGTTTTAGATTTCTGATAGGCCGGTGCATTGATTGTATTGGTCCAGTCCGTCTCATTATAAGGCACAGTTTGTTTTGGGTGCCCATACACGACAGCGCCGATGGCTGAGGTTAATACGACCCGTTTTACACCTGCATCACGTGCTGCGCGTAAAACCCGCAATACACCTTCACGTGCGGGAATGATCATTTCGTCTTCATGTTTAAAATCCAGTTTCGGAGTTGGCGAAGCAACATGCAATACATACATGCAGTCCTTAACGGCATTATTCCAATTATTATCAGAGGACAGATCGGCTTGTACAAATGTAAGCTTACCGCTATCTTGGATTCCGCCTTCAAGTAACATAGCCCTTATTTTTGCATCATGTTCTAGCGTACGTACGGTCGCCCTTACCCTGTAACCTCGATCTAAAAGTTGAATGATGCAGTGCATAGCAATGAATCCCGACCCACCTGTCACTAATACCAGTTTTTCAGAATTTGACTTTGTTTCCATTATAAATTATTTTACTTAACAAAATTCGTAGAAATGAGAGCTGGGAGTTTTGTTTAAAAGACGCAATTTTCTTTGTTTAAAAGGCGGGTTCTAATAGTTATATCCTGAGAAATCGATGCAAACCCATACATAAGACAATGTATTTTGATTTATTTGTTGTTGATAATCAGTAAGTTAATTTTTTTTAAAAAACACAGCTATTGGTTTTCGATCTATCTCCGTAATAGTATTAAACAGAAAAGACTTTGGAACAAGCCAACCATATCAAAGAACTCCTTAATAAATACCTGGACAAAAAAATCAGCAGGGAAGAGTATGATGTACTGCTTCAATATTTTGGAAAACCCGAAAATGAAAGTGAGCTGGACGGGCTTATACATAATGCCCTATCAGAAGATATTCCGGTTAATGATAATAATATTGAAGTAAATAAGATTGTAAATTCAGTAGAGCACAAACTCCGCCAGATGCTACAGCCGCGGAAAACAGTTCCATTGAGAAAATACTTTCTTCAGGCAGCCGTTCTATTTTTAGTTGCGGTAGCTGGTATTTCGCTTTACATCATCCGGGCACATGAAAACGAAAAGGAACAGCAGCAGATCATTGTAGATGTGAAGCCTGGGCACAGTGCAGCAACTCTTACTCTTGCCAATGGACAGAAAATCCTTCTCAACGATGTTGCTAATGGAAATATCGCAAAAGTGGGCGGGATCAGAGTTTCAAAAAGCAGTTACGGAGAAATAATTTATACATCGGGTCAATCTGATACAGAATCCAATAATCAAATAAATACCCTGTCAACAGCAAAAGGGGAGACCTATAGGATTGTGCTTTCCGACGGCACCAAAGTATGGCTTAACGCGGCGACCACTTTACAATATTCTGCTGACCTGAGAGCGCAGGGAATTCGGAAAGTAAAGTTATTAACTGGCGAAGCCTACTTTGAAGTAAGCAAAGACAAACAGCATCCATTTGTGGTTGAGACCGCAAAACAAAAGGTAGAAGTATTGGGAACGCATTTCAGTATCAATAGCTATCAGGATGAAGGATATACAACAACGACGTTGGAAGAAGGCTCTGTAAGAGTATCTTCTTCACAAGGTGCAAAAGCAAACAATACTGCTACGTTAAAACCTGGCCAACAATCTTTAAATTCCAGCGGAAATATAATTGTACGTCAGGCTGACCTGCAGAGCGCGTTGGCATGGAAAGAAGGTAATTTGTACTTCAAGGATGCGACAATTCAGGAAGTGCTGAGGCAGGTGAGCCGCTGGTATAACATCAGCGTAGACTATCAAGGTGCGCCAAGTAAGGAGAGATTCACCGGAGGTATAAAACGTACCTCAAATCTAACGGCAGTATTGCGTATTCTGGAGCTAAGCAACGTTAATTTTACCCTGACAAAAAATAATAATACAACAATCCTAGTCGTCCGGTAGGAAATAAGTTCAAGTGTTAAATTTAAAAAGCAAATGCCTATGAGATAGTATTTTTCAATTTTAGGATTAGTTAATGATACCCGCAAAAAAGAACCGGAAACATCGTTCGAGGATGCTCCGGTTCAAGTGGGTCTTTTTGACAATCAGTACCAACTAATTTATCAACTAACTGCAGGTCTCTTAACAGCTTAATATCAGGATGACCAAGCAGCAAACCGAAACAAACTTATGATTTTTTCAGTAAACTGGTGCTATACCAAGCGGTATTGTACAACAGTTTTTTTGGTTTTTTTCAAAAAAACCATCCAGACGATATTTTTAAATCCAGCCATCATGAGGTTACATTTAATCATATTTATATGGCTCATAACTACTCTCGTGGCGACAGCAGTGCAGGTTAAGGCGCAAAATGTATCCTTGCCAGCCACAGCAATTCCATTACAGCAAGCTTTTAGAACGATCGAAAAACAAACTGGCTATCAGTTTTGGTACAATTCCAAAATGACAGGCATCAATACGCCTATCACAACGAGCATTAACAACTTACCTCTTAAACAAGCATTAGATAAAATATTTGCAGACACTCCTTTCAACTACGAGATTGTAGACGAAACCATCGTAGTGAAGGAAAAAGCAGCCCTTCCCGCAAAAAACAAAGATAAGCAGAATGACTCAAGCTTTACCGGAACAGTTACAGACGAAAATGGTCAACCATTAGTTGGTGCAACAGTAACCATAAAGGGAATAAACCAAACAACTGTAACCAATCGTGAAGGACATTATACCTTTCAAAATATACCCGACAACGCAGTCTTAATTGTTAGTTATATTGGATATAGCACAAAGGAAGTCTATTTGGAAAGTGCTATCAAAATTACTCTTCACAAAAGTGATTCAAAATTGGACGATGTGCAAGTGATAGCATATGGCACAACAACAAAACGTCTTAATACAGGTTCCGTTGTTTCAGTTTCGGCTAAAGATATAGAACGGCAACCCGTTTCAAATCCTCTTGCTACTTTAATAGGCCGTGTTCCGGGGCTTGTAATAACTCAGCAATCTGGTGTTCCGGGTTCGTCGTTTTCCATCCAGATCCGTGGTCGTAATTCAATTTCACAAGGTACCCAACCTCTTATATTGGTCGATGGGATTCCACTCGCAGCAGGAAATGAAAATTTGGGATTGATTAGCTCTGCTATCAGCAATCTCAATCAACAAAGCGGCGTGAGCCCATTTAATGGGATCAGTCCGTCTGACATCGAGAGTATTGAAATACTTAAAGATGCAGATGCCACCGCTATCTACGGGAGCCGTGGAGCAAATGGTGTGGTTCTCGTCACCACTAAAAAGGGACAAGCCGGCAAAACTCAAATTACCGGCAACCTCCATTATGGTATAACAGAAGTGGGACAGAAGCCCTCTCTTTTAAATACAGAACAGTATACTGCAATGCGTCGCGAAGCCTTTAAAAACGCGGGTGCTACAGCTACAATCAGTAATGCTCCCGATCTTACTGTGTGGGATACCAATCGTTATACCAATTTTCAGAGCGAGTTTTTAGGTGGAATAGGAAAAATCACCAATGCAAACCTTTCTCTTTTGGGCGGTTCAGCGGGAACGCAGTTCATGATCAGTGGAAATTACAACCGTGAAACAAGTGTTTTTCCATCAGATTTGCCAAACCAAAGGGGAGGATTGCTTGCAAACATAAATCATCGCTCAGCAGATAATCGGCTAAATATTGCTTTTTCTGGAAATTTTACCTCAAATGAAAACCGTGCACCCAAAACAGATTTTAGTTATTACGCATACCTCTCTCCAAATACGCCGTCTTTTTTCGATGCTGGCGGAAATTTAAAATGGATTGAAGGCGGAATAGAATACGACAACCCCTATGCATTTTTAAAAGAAAGTTATTTGATACGCAACAACAACCTTACAAGTAGCTTAAATGCATCTTACAGAATTATTGAAGGGCTTTCTGTTAAGGCTTTATTGGGCTATAACCAGCAATTTACCAATGAGCAGCTGTTATCACCGTCTGAGGCAAAACGCCCCTCATCTGCTACAAGCGGACCCACAACTCAATTTGGTCGTAATCAGTTTAGCAGCTGGAATATCGAACCACAGCTGGAATATGTAAAACAGGTGTGGAAAGGCAAACTTAACGTACTGGCTGGCACAACTTTTAATGCACGAAACAATAATAGCCTGCTCGTTGAGGGATCTGGATATAGCAGTAATTCTTTAATGGAAGCTCTTGATGCGGCTTCAGTTATAGACGCCAGTAGTGTAAGGTCGCAATACCGTTATCAAGCTGTTTTTGGTCGCATCAATTACAATATTGCAGATAAATACCTGCTGAACCTAACAGGAAGACGAGATGGAAGCAGTCGTTTCGGGCCGGGTAAACAGTTTGCCAATTTTGGAGCAATAGGTGCAGCATGGATATTTAGTAGTGAGAAATGTATGGCACCACTAAGCTTTTTAAGCTACGGCAAATTAAGGGCAAGCTATGGTGTAACCGGTAACGACCAGATTGGTGACTACCAATTTGTAGAAACATGGAAACCACACTCGATAACCTATCAAGGGACTTCGGGCTTAGCGCCAAGTACATTATATAATTCAGGTTATGCCTGGGAGAAAAATAATAAATTAGAGGCTGCACTTGATTTAGGTTTTTTTAAGGATAGAATTTTACTCTCCATTAATTATTTTCAAAACCGTAGTGGAAACCAGCTCATAAATTATCGTTTACCCTTTACCACAGGCTTCAATACTATAATTGCTAATTTTCCAGCACTTGTCCAAAATAAGGGTTGGGAATTTTCACTATCTACGACAGTAAAAAGCGGCAGCTTTAAATGGGATAGCAGTTTCAATCTTACCCTGCCCAAAAACACCTTGCTTGAATTTCCGGGGATAGAAAGCACATCTTACAACAATACCTATAAAGTTGGGCAGTCCTTAAATCTGATATACAATTATCTGTCAAAGGGTGTTAATCCTCAGACAGGATTAGTGGAGTTATCGGATAGTGATGGAAACAATGTGTTAACAACCTCAGATTTCCAATTGTTGGGCAAAAGAGATCCACGATTTTATGGTGGCTGGCAGAACAGTTTCTCTTATGCGGGAATTGAACTTCAATTTTTATTTGATTTTAAAAAGCAAACAGGACGAAATGCCAACTATTGGATATATAACACATCTTTTATCCCGGGAAGTATGATAAACCAAAGTGTTGCTGTCCTCACCAGGTGGCAAAAGGAGGGAGACGTTAGTGATGTTCCCAAGTTCTTACCAAGCTCAACAGCTACAAATGTCGGTACATCAAGCTATGTGTTCAGCGATCAATCGTATATCCGCTTACGTAATGTCTCGTTAGGCTACACTCTGCCGAAAACAGTTTTATCTAAAATTGGAGCAAAAATGATTAGAGTATATATACAGGGGCAAAACCTGTACACTTTTAACCGGGATAATGGTTATGACCCTGAGATACAAAATCCATATGTTTTACCTGCCCTCCGGACTTACGCACTGGGAATGCAAATAAGCTATTAAACCATGAAAAAAGAAATCCTAATTATATTGATAATATTATTAGCCATTTTTGGAAATGGCTGTAAAAAATTTGTTGAGGTCGGCCCACCCTCTGACAAAACCATAGCTTCAACAGTTTTTGAAAATGAAAGCACTGCCAAGGCTGCCATTGTGGGGCTGTATGCAAGAATGACCTCCAATAGCCTTTATTTTACATCCGGTGGAACTACTGCCTATTTAGGGCTTTACAGCGATGAATTGTTTTATACTTCCACCTCTGTCGTAACCTCCCAATTTTCTGACAGTAAACTGGCGGCCAATAACGGAACTGTATACGGAAACTTTTGGGGACAAGCCTATCAACTTATTTATGCCGCTAATAGCTGTATTAATGGCCTTAAAACATCAGCGATAAACACGGAACTGCGTGTGCAGTTACTAGGAGAGGCATATTTTGTTCGAGCATACTGCTACTGGACTTTGGTCAGCTTATTTGGTGATGTACCTTTGGTGCTGCAGGCGGATGACTATGCGGCAACTGTGCAGATGACAAGAACTCCTAGCTCTGAGGTCGTTAATCAAGTATTAGCTGATATGAATGAGGCAAGGAAAAGCTTAAAACCCGCATATCCGACCTCTGGCAGATTCAGGCCAAATTATTTTACAGTGATGGCTATGCTTTCCAGAATAAACACCTATTTGGGTAAATGGAATGATGTATTATCAAACTGCAACGAAGTGATTGGAAATAGCGCTTATGGACTTGAAAATGATTTAAACAAGGTTTTCCTTATCGGCAGTAATGAAGTTATATGGCAAATGTCGTACGATCAGCCGTTAACCAACACTTATGAGGGTAGTAATTTTATTCCGACAACTGCGGCCACTACAATACCGTTGTTTGCCCTTCGTAATACGCTGTACAATGCTTTTACTGTTGCTGATAAACGAAAAACCAGCTGGACATCAACCAAAACAGTGTCAGGTACCTTGTATGCTTATCCGTTTAAATATAAAGTTCGGTCAAGCTCTATCAAAACTGAGGCTCAGGCAATGATTCGGCTTAGTGAAGTTTACCTTAATCGTGCGGAGGCAAAGGCACATCTAAATGATGTTACTGCATTGGATGATTTAAATAAAATACGGAATCGTGCAGGACTTACGAATATTTCCGGTCTTTCTGGTCAGCCTTTGATTAATGAGATATTAAACGAACGACGCCTGGAATTGTTTGCGGAATGGGGTTTGCGTTGGTTCGACCTTAAGCGCACAAATCAGCTTGATCATGTTATCGGTCCTTTAAAAAGCGGCTGGGTAAATACTGCCGTATTATGGCCTATTCCCAACAATGAGATTTTGTCTTCCCCTAATTTAACACAAAACCCAGGTTATAATTAATTTTAGCTATAATGAAGTTGATAAGAAGAATTTCGATGATAATACCGTTTATATTACCGTTCCTAGCATTGAATGCCCAGATCATCAAGCCACTGAAGATTGGCGATAAGGTTCCCGACCTATATTTTTCAAAAATGCTTAACCATAGTAGCTCTAAAGGTAGGTTATCGGATTTTCAAGGAAAGGCAATTATTATAGACATGTGGTTTCACACTTGTGCTCCCTGTATTGGTAGTATGCCGCATTTAGACAGTTTGCAACAAGAATTTAAAAATGACCTGCAGGTGTTGCTTGTTACATGGGAGAGTGAACCTGAAATACTGGAATTTTGGAAAAAAAACACAGAGGTAAACAAATTAAAATTTACTCAGGCGGTGGAAGATACTTTACTACGTAAGTTATTTCCGGCGGTTTCATTTCCACATCAGATCTGGATTGATAAGAGTGGTGTTGTGGTAGCGATCACCAATGGAAAAAGTTCAACAAGGGTCAACATCCGTAAGCTTGTCGAAAATAGTGATTTAGAAATTTCTGAAAAGAAAGAAGAACTTGACAGCAAAATTAGATGGGGAATCGAACCGCTTATGAATATACGCTATTTAGAGAATAAAGACAAGATCATCAGTTATTCTTATTTCAGTAAACGCCGTGCTGAATTTAATGGAAGTATTACCCATGAAATTGATACTGTAAATCGTCTTGTCAGGATCAAATTTAGCAATATTGATTACGCTATGCTATACGATTATGCATATAAAAGCTCAATGATGGATAATGCAAGTTTCAATAGAGCCAACAGATTAATAAGGAGAGATCATACTAATTTACCTGTAGATTATGATGGAAAAAATTTCACTACTTCTTTTTGCTATGATTTGATATATAAGGACAGTACCAAAACCTTAAATAATTTTGGAAAATATATGGTCGCTGATTTGGACCGTAACCTTAACGTTAAGAGTCGTGAAGCGACACGCAATATTCCGTGTTATGTGATACGTCCTAATGGTAAGGGTACAAGATATCGGGAAACCCTAGATCCGGATGGCAAAAAACAGTTGTACAACCGTTCTCTAAAACCACATAAGATATTCTATGTTAGCAGGCAATTACCTTCATTCACAGAATATGTAATAAACACCACTTTACCAACACCTGTATTATTTGAATTTGGAAGTGAGAGAAGTATGAATTTCGAAGTGCTTTGGGACTTAAATGATCTGAAAAAAATGAATAAGACGCTAGCGAAATTTGATGTAAAGATTGAAAGGACAAAGCGGCGCAGAAAAGTGATCATTTTAGAAGACCCAAATTAGATAATTAAAAAGCCGGTAGTGGAAACTACCGGCCAATTTTTATTCTTGGTCTCCCAAAATTGGAGTAGCGGGTCCGGCCCCGCTTCCGTCAGGATTAAGACTTTCGTAGCCTCTGGCGCATAATACTTCCTGATCGCCACATTGGGTTTGCTTAACTGCCGGGGTCATAAATCCTCCGTCAGAACCATCTGCATTGATCCAGAATAGTTCACCAGCCTTAGCTTTTACATCCGTTTTTGCTGTTGGCGCAGGTGCCATAGCAACTGCTGCCGTTAGACCTGCTGCAACTGCTAGCAAACCCAAAATACTTGTTAACTTTTTCATAATATATGATTGTATTTAGTTTTGCCTACTCTGTTGATGGGTTTTCAGCTACCCCCAATAATTGAAAATTATATTATCATGTTTTTTTTAAATTACCTGTATTCCAAAGATCATCTATGAAAACTGTTACGAGTTCGCTTTAGTTTATTGATAAATTGGTTCGATCAGTTCCCAAGCCCGTCTTGTGCAGATATATTCCGGCACAGCTAATCAACAGGTAACTAATGTTAAAGGCAAGATGCTCTTTCCAAGTCATTGCAGATAATACACCTCCGCAGGTACAAGTGGCTTTTGTAGGATCTATAAAAATTACATAAAACACATATATTGTAAATACTAACATTAAGCCCGCTGATAGCCATAATCCATAAACTCTAATAGGTTTTAATATTAATAAAAACGCAGCCAGTAGTTCTATTCCTGGTAGTAAGTAAAATAATATATCCTGATAGCCACTTGTTGTGGGATTCCAGCTCAGTTGCCTATAAAAGGCTTGGTGGTTTCCCCATTTACTTATTGCAGTATAGACCCATAACAGTACTAATAGCGCAACAATAATTTCTAAAATGATGGTTTTTGCTTTCATGGTTACTGGTTTTCGTTAGACATTTTTGTTGCTTTAGTTCTATAGCTATCTACAATAGTTTCCCACGGATATGGTTTAATTTCTTAATCTCCACTGTCCTCCGTCCTTTGGTGGCGGGTCTTTCGGTATTAAATCCTTTTCATTTGCTTTTACACTGTCACTATTTTTTCGGGCGTCTTCATTGAGCGATCCTTTTTTCAGGGCTTGCTTTGTCAAGGGCTGCTCGTCATCCTGTTGCCGACAGGAATTCAAACAGGTCATTCCCGTTATAATTAAAATTGATGAGATAATCGTTTTCATTGTTTTAGTAATTTCAAGATTATCCCGGCCGGGTTTTTTTAAAGAATTCTAACCCGAAGGTATAGCAGTTCAAGAAGCCATAAAACTGTTGCCTGCGCCAATTAATCAATTAGTACGTGCTAATTCATCAATTAGCACGCTGTTAATAAGCTGGAAACGTATGGTTTAACGGCATTTTGGTGCAAGCTGTAAGTTCAGTCCTCATAACTCTTGTACAGGTGAATTTTTTTATAATTTTGTATGGAAAACGCTAACCATGTTAATGACCATCAGGCACAGTCATTATATTTTTATCCTGTTGATAATAATTTCCGAGCCCCTTTTTGCACAAAAGGGAAAATATAGCGATTACTATCTTATAAAAAGTAAGTACGAGTTTCTGCCAGAAAATGATCCTGCTGCATTGCCCTTAATAAACCAATATCTAAGCAGAGCTAAAAAAGAGAAGCAATATGATAGAATGGTAGAGGGATATCTTGATGGGATAGAATACTCCCGATTCCCTGGAAATAAATTAAAGTATGCCGATAGCGCAGTATGGGCGGCAAAACGAACGCATAATGATAGCATATTAAGCCGGGCCTACCTGCAAAAAGGAATCGTTTATTATTTTAATTTTAAAAAATATAAACTGGCACTCAACGAATACCTGAATGCCTACGCATATTCAAAAAGGACAGCCGATCAATACCATAAGCACCGTCTGGCATACCTGATTGGTGTGGTAAAAAGTTATATTGGTGAGTATGACGAAGCACTGCCGATGTTTAAAGAGACGGTAGCTTTTTTTGAATCTGAATCAAAAAAAGAGATGCATCCCAATCTGAAATATGGAATACGAAGGGGATATTTGAATAGCATTCATCAGATGATCGTTTGTAACCGTAACCTGGGTAGTTATAAATTAGCGGACTCGCTTATTGATATTGGAATATCAACCGCAGTAAACAATAAGACTACAACGCAGGAGTATGGATATTTCCTCAAAGAACGTGGAATCCGTGAGTACCGCGAAAAAAAATACACCGCTTCCATCACTTCGCTGAAGAATGCAGTTTCGTTAATTGCCGATGTAAACGACTTTGCCTGGACAACAGTTTGTTACTCTTACATCGGCAAAAATTTCTTGCAACTTGATGAAACAGACAATGAAATCATGTATCTGCAAAAAGTGGATTCTGTATTTCAGAAACATAATTTTATACTGCCTGAACTGCGTAGCGGCTATGAGCTGTTGATTGATTATTATAAGACTAAAAGTAACACCGAAAAAGAACTGTATTATACTAAGCAACTGTTGAAAGCAGATGAGATACTGTCCAAAGACTTTGCCTATTTATCGTCCAAAATCCATCGGGAGTATGACACAAAAACCTTGCTTGAAAGTAGGAGCAGACTTGAACGAAGGATTTCGCAGACCATTTGGGTTATTTGGTTGCTTGCAACCTTTACGGTAGCCATGTTGGTAATAACTCTTTTACGAATCAGGAATGAGCGTAGGATTCGTGAACAGTATAAACATCTGGAGCAGAAGATCCTGAATAGAGAAACCTTGAAGTCTGAGCCTTCCGTTATGCCAATAGCTAATACACTGGGAACAGAACTGGACATGAAGATCGTCGATGACATCTTGCTAAAACTTGCGCGCTTCGAGCAAAAAGATGAGTTTGTCGAAAGCGGATTAACGCTAAATAAGCTTGCTTCAAAATTCAATACCAACAACTCTTATTTATCACAAATCATAAACGAATATAAAGGGACAAATTTTAACAGGTATCTAAGTGAGCTTCGCATCGCCTACATTACAGATAAGCTGTATAATGACCGAAAGTACCTCCATTATAAAATAGAAACGTTAGCAGAGGAGTGCGGGATTGCCTCCAGAACAAATTTCTCTAATTTATTTCAGGAGTTTAATGGCATGCGTCCGACCGATTTTATTAAAAAGCGGTTAGAAAACACTGATAAACACAATTAAACTTAAATAATTATATCTTCTCGCGCATTTCAATTCCTTCAATTACCTCTATGCCCAAAAGATTTTTGATGTTTAAATACTTATCAGGCAGTAATCCTTCCAAAGCTAAAAGAACTCTGCAATTTGGAATCTTATTCTTGGCAATCTGCTCTGCTTCGAGCAGTGATTTATATTTAACGCATTGAAAAAGTCCCCTCAGTATGTCATCTGCATTTGAAATCTTCGATTTCGCTTCCACGCCAATCATAAGTTCTCTATCAAAAAACATGATATCAACAGTGTCAGCTGATGGGAGTTTATATTCAAGGTCTCCATTTTTTAGACTTGCTTTTAGTCCTAACAGTTCCGGTCTATTAGACACGAATTCTTTAAATCTTTTGTGGCTGTCACTTTCGCCTCCACCCCTGAAGTTCTTGGCTTTTTCTAAGTCCTCACTGATGTTTATTGTGAGCGGTTCAAGGCTGAGCTGATCTAATACCCAGTCCCAGTGCTGATAGGTATAAACCCTGGCAAGTTCACTATCTACGATTATTTTCTGCTGATTTTTAGAAAGTTTACCAAAATCTTTTCTGCTGATAAACCATCCAACACCTTCCCCCGGCAATTCATTTTGTTTATTGATCACAATACATTGTATCGGCGGAATTTCCGTTTTTGTATGATCGGCCAGCTCTGTAAGGGCGTTGCCTATTGCTCCTAGGATGTAATTGAAACTTCTGGGATTTTGAATGCCAAGTTCACGAGCCAGATCAGAATAATAGATGGTTTGACCTGCCTTCGCTTGTCTGACAAGATATGGAAGGGTCAACCTCGCCCTCACTTGGTACAACTTATCGCCGCCAAGAAGACCATACCTAGCAATAGCTGCCGTAATTGTTTTTGCCATCATTATGCTATTTTGGTGTTCTTGCGCTTGCTAATTCTGATTGGTAATGGATATTCTGCCTTAAGGTGCAAAATAGAGAGTTATTTGTCATGGCATTAATTTTTGTTTGGTACAAGTTACGCTTTTTGCAAAGACCGAAGTTAAAATTTCCGTCGTGAAGAACAATGTCGAAAAGTTAATGTTGTTATAGTGAAAACATGCATTAAAAGTCATGCAGTTTACCCGATCTGGTTAAGTTGCTGTGCTTTCAATGGCATTTATTTTGTAGAATAACTAAAAAATCAACGCTATGGCAGATGATAAATCAAAAAAAGGGAAACAGGACCGTAACCAGGTAAGCGGTTCAGAAAACTACGAAATCCAGTATTTCAAAGAGAAACTGAATGTAACATCACAGGCAGTAGTCGGTGCAATTAAAGCTACCGGTTCGAATGACCGTAAAACGCTTGAGAAATATCTCAAAGACAAGCACAAGAAGTAATGATATCTTTCTACCCAAGTACCACTCAAAGCAGTGATACTTGGGTATTTTCTTTTTAGTATAGACGAATACACTGATAATAGCTTTCTCCCTCAACCAAAAACCTAAACATTATGGGCTTATCTAAATATCGTGAGAAACGATCACAAGAAAAGACGCCTGAACCTTTTGGAGGCGAACCCTCAGGAAAAGAGTTACGATTTGTAGTACAAAAGCACGACGCCTCGCACCTGCATTACGATTTCAGGCTTGAGATGGATGGAGTGCTGAAAAGCTGGGCAGTCCCCAAGGGACCATCGTTAGATCCTGAGATCAAACGGCTGGCTATGATGGTTGAAGACCATCCCTATGATTACAGGGATTTTGAGGGAATTATTCCTAAAGGGCAATATGGTGGTGGTACAGTTATCGTATGGGATGAAGGAACCTACGAACCCGCGGAGCCCGTGGATGGCGATTTGAAAAAACAGGAGAAACACCTGTTGCATCAGTTGTATTCGGGTAAGATAAAGATACTGATGAAAGGTAAAAAGCTCAAAGGCGAGTTTGCCCTGGTTAAGGCACATGGGCGGGGAGAGAATGGATGGCTGTTAATGAAACTCGATGATAAATATGCCAGTAAAGATGATGTCACCCTAAAAGATAAATCTGTAATATCCAGAAAAACCATTGAACAGATGGAAAAAGCACCCGACAATGTTTATGGCCGTAATATCATGAAAAAAAATACCACTGTTAAGGATAAAAAGGCAACTGCCAGAAAAGCTGTTGAGGTAATTGATTCACAACTGGCAGCGGAGCCGGAAACTCAAGTAGCGAAACAGCCAAAATTAACAAACCTTCTGAAAGGAACAACCAAGGAGAAATTTTATGACAGTGTGCAGCCTATGTTGGCAACGCTTGTTGATGAGCCATTTGACAGTAATGATTGGCTTTATGAAATAAAATGGGATGGATATCGTGCAGTTGCCTTTATGGAAGGGAAAAAAATAGAACTGAAATCCCGCAACGATAAAAGTTTTGCCGAAAAATTTTACCCTATATATGATGAGCTGACAAACCTGAAACTGGACGCTGTACTCGACGGGGAAATTGTTGTTCTTGGGGAACATGGCAAAGCAAACTTCGGCTCGCTTCAGAACTGGCGTAGTGAAGCAGATGGCGATCTGGTGTACTATGTTTTCGATATTTTGTGGTATAAGGGAATGGATCTGAAAGGACTTACTTTGGTAGAGAGAAAAGCCATTCTCGCACAGGTGCTGCCGGAAAGCAAGACTATTCTCCTCAGCAAGGAATTTGATACCTCTGGGTTAGAATTTTTAGAAGCGGCAACAAAGATGGGCCTTGAGGGTATTATGGCGAAACGTAAAGGCAGTATATATCACACTCACAATCGCACCAAAGACTGGCTCAAAATTAAGGCGAATAAACGGCAGGAGGTTGTTATTGGCGGTTTTACCCGTAATGATGACACCAATAAACAGTTCAGCAGTCTACTTGTCGGGGTCTACGAAGGTAAAAAGTTGATTTACACAGGAAAAGTGGGAACGGGTTTCAACGATAAGATGCAGAAAGAAATGATGGAACAGTTCAAACCGCTGTTCACGGATAAACCACCTTTTTCCGAAGAGCCTGATGTAAATAAACCATCGCGCTTCCGTCCCAATCCACCGCATGCGACTGTAACTTGGCTTAAACCGGAACTGATCGGTGAGGTGAGCTACACGGAACTCACCAGCGACGGGGTCATGCGGCATCCTTCATTCAAAGGCATGCGGTCAGATAAAAGTGCAAAAAAGGTAGTGCTTGAACGAGAAAGGAACACAGAAGACGTTTTATCGGATGAAAAAGATACCATTGTGAATCCGCGAGGTAAGCAAGGGAGGAAAACGCTTTTAAATCCAACAGAAAAAACGCAGGTAAAAAAAATAAACAGGCACGAACTGAAATTTACCAACCTCGATAAAATTTTCTGGCCGGATGAAAAAATTACAAAGCGGGACCTGATCAATTATTATTATCAGATTGCACCGTATATTTTACCTTACCTGAAAGACCGCCCGCAGAGCATGAACCGGTTTCCTGACGGTATTAAAGGCGGGGGGTTCTACTTCAAGGATGTGACCGGAAAGGCACCAGACTGGATTGAAAGATATAGTTACACCAGCGATTCTGATCATCGCGAAAGGCAGTATCTTGTGGGAAGTGATGAAGCTACGTTACTTTATATGGCTAACCTCGCCTGTATTGAGATGAATCCGTGGAATAGCACAATTAAAAAAACCGATCATCCGACCTACTGTATTATTGATCTTGATCCAGATAAAAATTCTTTTGACCAGGTAATTGAAACAGCACTAGTTGCCAAGCAGATTCTTGATGATATGGGTGTGCCGAGTTACTGTAAGACCAGCGGATCAACGGGGCTTCACATTTATATACCGCTTGGCAATAAATACACCTATGAGCAAAGCAAGGAATTTGCAAGGGTGATCGTGACGCTAATACATCGCGAACTTCCGAAGTTTACAACAATCGAAAGGGCTATTTCTGACCGCAAAGGAAAGATGTACCTTGATTTCCTTCAGAACCGCCCACATGCGACCATTGCCTCAGTATACTCATTAAGACCAAAGCCTGGAGCAACTGTTTCAATGCCTTTGCAATGGGACGAGGTAAAACAAGGCTTAAAAATGAAAGATTTTAATATTTTCAATGCGATGGAAAGGCTTGAAAGTTTGGGCGATATTTTTAAGCCTGTTCTGGGAAAAGGGATTAACATGGAAAAGATTATATCGGATGCATCAAATGGTTAAGAAATATATAACAATACTTTAGTTGAACAAACATTACTTTTCGATCAATCGTGGGTTAGGTATATAGTATAGGTGGCCGCTTGCATTTTTACCGTCAATGTCTACAGGGGTAGCGGTAACAAACCATTTGATATTGTTCACTGGCTGTGCTGTCCTTATACTGTAAGCAAGTTCAGCAGGACGATAAATATTTATCACTTTCAATTTTGTGTTATTAGTAGGGTGTTTGACATAGATGTCATCACCGAATACATTCATTCTTCTAAACGGAATTAAACTGTTGTTACTATTATTCAACTTTTTGTTTACAATTTGATCCGCCATAACATTTCGGCTATCGTACGCCATATTTGTAAGGGCAGCAATCGATGTTTTGATATCCTTCACATAAATGTCGATTTTTGTAAAATCGGAGGGTTTTACTGCCATCAAATTAATGCTTCCAAAATCGTTTTCTATTGAATAGCCTAAAAGCAAAGATTCGATCGGAGTGTAAGTCGGAGCATCACTTGGCTCGTCAAGGCTTATGTCTAGGGCTTTTTTCTCATCATAGATTATGCTCAGTATTCTAAAATTGATAACCACCCCATCAGCTCTATATAGTTTGGCATAGACTTTTAGTGAGAACACATCATCGCATTTAAAAAATCTTCGGGAAGCCAATTGATCATTAATTGACCAGTCATGCATAACCATTGTGTTGGCTTCAATGACATACTGCGAGGTAGCTTTTAATGTGTCGGCTGTTTTTTCTAGCAGTTTTGAATTTGTTTTAGCATTCTGCCTGCAAGCCGCAAGCAAGAGAATACTCAGAAGAATTAGTGTAAGATTTTTCATGGTTAGTTTGTTTTTGCCTTGAAAAGATACGATTTTTGATTTAAATGCCTGATATTATCCGCTAAGCTTTCGATTATATATTATCATAGTAGTGCGATCAACTAGATCGCAACAAATGACACGTAAGGCGATCCGAAGTTCAGGAATTTTTGCGGGGGAAATGTTGTTTGGAAAAAATGACGGAATTACGGATCAGCTTACACCGATTTTTCCGCGCAAAGACACCCACGAGCTTAGCGAGTGCCTGTCTTTGCGCCGCCCGATATTTCGGGCTTGGCATGATTAAACCTTGATTGGCTGAGAACGGAAATCTTTAAGGTTCATAAAAAATCCTCTGTTTTCGGTGATTCCGTTGCGGAACAGATTCCACAATAAAGAACAGCCCATTTGAGCCAATACCGAATTAATATATAAATCCTGTTTTTCCAGTGCTTCTGCCAGTGAACAGCTTGGTGTGTTATCTTCGCTTTCAGATTGCTTGAGTATATCCCCAAATTCTTCTGTTACCAAAGGTAGGTCCGAAACGGTTTCGTATTTTTCAGAACTCGGCTGCCTGATTGCTCCAATCGTGGAAAGTACTACCTGTCCCGTATGTTTATTGTTTCCAAAATCCATCCAGTATTTGGTTTGGTTTCGTAAAAATTTTCCACCGTTTAATTCCTTGAGTATGTCTGCAATTTCGAAACGGGCTTTTACCGTATCGACACAGGAAATCATTATGGTGGCAGATGCATTTTCTGGCAATTTTCCAATTGCATTACGTGCGAATTTTACCGTTTCAGCTTTCCAGTTGGTTCCTGCCCATCTGTTGGCGCGGTTTATCAATGCTACTGATTTATACAGTCCTGTTTCACATTCGGCAAAACGCTGTCTGCTTAGATTGGCACTGGTTACTATATCATCATCCCAAAGGCGGATGGACAATCCTGCGTGTCCGAGTTCGGTGAGCGAATGGTTCATTTCCATAAGAGCGGTCAAAACCTTAGAACCTGTGCCACCTGCTCCGATCAGGTTGATTTCAACAGGATTGGTCGGGTTGATCAGGTAGCCGTCCGTAAAATGCATTTTTATTTTTTGGGTATTCATGTCAGTAAATTTTTAAGTGTGAGCCCTGTTTTTTTCAGCGATTCTTTTGGAAATATTTCACCAGCGTTAACCAGTTTTTTCCACAGCATTACACAGTTGCCTTTTACGGGGTTGTGTTCATTCATCAGGTGGCTGAAATAGCTGTTAAAGAAATAATTTTCCCAAGCCGTGATAAATGTTTCGAGTGATGCTGATTTTTTGATTTCAACATTTACCGTTCCCATACAAACCGCACCATCCTTATAGACATTAAAAAATGGGGCGTGATAGAGTAGTGTTTTTTCTGTCGGTCTGCTTTGTGATTTAAGCGCATAGACTGATAACTGGTTGCGGTTGGCAACCCAGATCATAGAGGGAACGCCCGCCATTCCATTGGGGATGCCCAAGTTCTCAACGAAGAAAAGATTCCTGTTTGTTGCTTTTGTAAACCATATCACCCGACCGTTATCGGTGGGATTCACCTGTAAAATATGGCTTCCCAAAATTCCCTGTGATTTTAGGAATGACTTTTTTTCGGTTTCGGCAGTCTGAAGGGACTTAGACAAAGCATTGGCTTCCCTAACGGTTAAAGGGTGGGCATTGATAAGGTTACCGTTTTTGTCCATATCGAAATGTTCAACGTAAATATCTGTGTCGTCATTTTTACCTGCATAAATGATCAATGCACTTTTCGGATGATAAAGGTTTGCGAAGTTTTCTGTCAGGTCAATTAGATTTTCCATAATAATCATCATTGTATTTATTTAAAAGATAGATCAGGTTATCGATAATGTCGAACAACTGTTCTTCAAAATCAAGATTTCTGTTAGTTAATGAACTGCCGTCAAAAACCTTGAAAACCGTTGGCTCTTCGATCTTTCCCATTTCTCCAAAATTCATGTTCAAGGTGTCATACAGGTTTTCTGATAACCTGCCTCTGCTGTGCGCATAAAATGAAACATACATATTCATTTCGACCACATTGTTCTCCTCATAATCATCCATTTCTTCATCATCCAGTCGGGAGTGATCGATATGGGCATTTCTTGAATATTTTTCGTTAGGATACTGCGTATGCAGTCGGAAAGCACTTAAAGCAAGGTCAATACATTCTTTTTGAAAACTATTGTTAGCATTGAATTTTTGCAGACGGTTTTCAAAAAAATCAAGATTTTTAAGGTTATAGAGTTTCTTCTCTATCCAGTCCCCAATACTGCCCGCTAACGTGAATTCTTTTAAATAACTTTCCTGAAAGTCAAATTCATCATCTGTCTCCATCCACTCTCTCAGCATTTCATACTGCCAGTATAGGTAAGAGCCTTCTTGCCTGTAATAGGGGATATCGGCAATATGGTAAAGGTAGGAGCAGACCGAGAGTAAGATATGGGCAGTTCTTTTGTAATACTTGTCCTTCAACATCAGAAAGAGCGGAATGATTGGGATATAATATAATGTTGCTCCGGTCGAAAACCGTTCTTCAGTGATCAGAAAAGTCTTTGTCTTGTCCTGCACGATTTTTAGATCATTCCAGTATCTCACGTTGCACTTCAAAAAGTTTTTGGTTTCGGACAGCGAGAAGGAAATATTATAAGGATAGGCTAACAAGGGGTCTTCGCTGGGCGTAAATCCTTGATAGTGCTTCGCTAATGTTAAAAGGGACTGATAAAAATCTTTTTGCAGCTTAGCTGTTTTATCAACATGTATTTTACTTTCTGCCCGTAACTTCGGCAAAATTTTAGTTCTTAGAAAACCATTGGCAACTGGCTCAATGGTACGGATTTCCGCCTGTCCTTTTGTATTTCTGACGCATCTTTGGGTCTTTTCATCCATGACGCGAACTCGGCTACTTGTAGGTGCAGTTTCCTTTGTTTTTTTTCTGCGGGTGTTTTTATACATCCCGATACTATATGTTGGTGCATAATCCATTTTTTTGGTTTTTATAGTTAACCCTTTGTTCCCATTACACTCTCAAAGGAGTACTTGACTTTGTCATCTTCAATCTTGGGATGAGAAATTTTGGCTGTCGTCAAAATCGGATAGGTGTTTGCGTAAAAGTTAAGTACAGCATCCACACTCCATTTTGGTTCGGGATCGGTCAAAACGATTTCGTGACCTTTATCTGTGAATTTGAAAATTCTTTCAAGTTGCGTTGCTAATAACATGATGATTGTTTTTAAGTTAATTATTCGGTAGGTTCCCCAAAAAGGCTAGGGGCTAAAAATTTTTCAAGTTCCGACATTCGTTTACGGATAGCTTCCGCATGATCAGGGTAGTCGGCAATTTTTGGTAAAGCCGTCCAAGATTCCTTGTACTTCCTTTCTTTTTCAAGGTTGGCGGATTTCGACATGGCGTCCAGAAATTTCTTATCTTTTCCCTCGACAAGTTTTTTCTCCCTTTCGCTGTTCTGCTTTACCATTGCAGACTGTTTTTCGGCTTCCTCCACCTGTTTCAAAAAGGCTTCCATATTGGTCATCAGTCCCGACACCCGTTCCAATGGTGAGGTGATTGTTTCAAAAAAGTCTTCGTCCAGTTCTTCGGCTGTACCTTTTAAGGTACAGGGGACAATCAGGTTTTTCGCACGGTCTCCGCAGTTGTCGTTTTGAAGCAGTACCGACACTACCCAATTATTTTCTGTGCCCTGCCTAATGGTGATATTCAAATCACCAGTAATATTCATTTGGGCTATCTGAGTAAAAAAATTAATCGTTGCCATAGTTGTATCTTTTTTCAATTAATAATGCTGTTATTGTTTCTTCGCCCAAGTCCATTTCACGGAGCATGTTTTCATAATCAGCCATTGCTTTTTCAAATTCCCGTTGCCATTCTTCTCCTAAAAGTTGAAGCTTGTTTGCTGTACCGTTCTTATGGGCTTTCTGAATGGTTTTCAGGAGCTTGTCGGCATAGCATTTCTGTTTGCTTAACCTGCGATCGGCGAGTGCTTTCAGGATATACTGGTTCAATACATCGTAAAACGACATTGCCCGCATCGCATCGCTTTTCCGCAGGGCTTCGACATACCTGTTATAGAGCCATTCCGCGAATTCATTATTATTTCCGTAAGTCATGTTTATGATTTTTTAAAAGTGGTTTGTTACTGTTACGGTCATAGTTGACCTGATATCCACTTGTTTCAATGATTCCCTGCAAGAGATTCCTCGCCTGACAGGCATCCCAATCATCAGCTTTTGTCATATCCAAATAGTGAAGCCTTTCAAATTCCTTGACCATTCGGGCTATGATGCTCAAAGCCCTGTACTCTGTTTTATCTGCCAAATTGCTCATGATGTTTTTGGTTTTTGAGCTTTAATAATTTTTCATAGAAATCTTTCCAGTACGCCTGTCGTTCCTGATCGCTGGGAACGGGTGGGGTATGGTGCAGGTCTTTAAAAACCTTTGCCTGCTTGATAGCTTCTTTAAGGTTGGTCACCTCAATCTCGAAGCCGTTTAGATCATTAATTTTCATATAATAGGTTACTGTGGCATCAGTTAGCCATGATTGTTATTGTTTACTATTGTTAAAATCAATGGCTCGTCCCCAAAAAAGAAGTGTATTCCCTGTTTTAATTTGAGGTTGCATTCCTCTTTTGCTGAATACTCGACAAGGCAATAGATGGTGAATAATGCATCGTAACCATCAAATAACTGGTCGGCAAACCAACGGTGGTTTTTATGCAGTCTGCTCCCGCAATTTTTGATGGACTTATCAATATTCCTGACCAATGTGAACCAAAATTCCGCTGTTACCAATGTTCCTTTCCAGTTCGATCTGATCTCAGTTTCATTGTGTAAAAAAGTTGTGGTTTGCTGTTCGATGTATTGCACAATATTGGATAGTTCTTCGGGCAGTAGATGAGCCAGTAATCTTCCTTTTTCTACGTTGCCCATTTTTTCTAATGTTTTCATATTATTGGATTTAAAGGCAACCGCCAAAAGGCGGTCGCCAATGGTTAATACTAGTTGAAGCAAAGGGCATCACTTCCGATTTTTGAGAATGAGGTACACAGTTCAAATGCTTTTTGTGCTTTTCCCTGAGCTGTACCGCCCATTACGATAGATTGTAATTTGGCTTCGCTATCTTTGTACTTCCGTACATTTTGATAGTAGCCTGTCACAGCGTTGTACGCCCCGAACAGTGTGCCTTTGGTGGTTTCCATTTGCTGGGTATCGCTCGTCATAGCGTAGGCAAAGGCATCCTCCACGGTATTTTTGAAGACTGTTGAAATATCATCTTCATTGCCATTTTGCAGATGTGCCAGTGTTTCTTTGTTCGGGCATAGTGCCAACTGGATCAGTTCTTTAACCTCCCTGTCATTCACCTTCACTTTTGCCCACTCGTTAAAAATCCCCTCTAGTTGGGTTGCCATTCTGTTCGCCAGTCCCATGACTTTGTGGGCATCTTCCAAACGCTGTTTAGCACCTGCTGTATGTTTGATACGCACCACATTGGACATATTGCTGAATGCAGCGTTAAGGGTGTTCTGGCAAACAATCCTTACGGGGGTAAATGCAGCCGTGATACTTCCGCTACCATCGTGCGAGGTGGTCAGGAAAATATATTTTTCAGTTACATCGTCACCGTTTCCCACCCTGATATAATCGGGCAGTTTGGCGGTGATAAAGATGCGTTCCCCATTACCCAATGCTCCTGCGGTCTCGTACAGAATCCCGTCACCACAGCCTACAATGGCATCAAAAAATGCAAAGGCTTCGCGGTTCTGTACAATCTGATAATCTTTGCCCACTACACCCAATGCAGTATTGTTGTCCGTGCGGAGTGTTGCAAAATTGTTGGGAAGCAGAATATGATCAGGTTCTACGATTTCGCCCTCGTTTCCGATGGTTATTGATCTGCCCTGCGTAAATAAGGGTGCTTTGATCACGTCATAGTCCAATCCTGCGTGCTTAATGGCTTCTTCGCTTGTCGGAAAATCTTCTACAATCTGCCCTAAGCCGTGCCAAGCTTTTTCTTTAACACTAAAAAATGAGTATTTGCCTGTGTTTTCGTTGAAATTTAAATTATGTGCCATGATTGAAATTTTTAAGTTGTTAATTGTTTTGTTATGTGCTGTACTTTACTGGTGTTGGCTAAAATGGGAGATCGTCGTCCTCACTGCCGTTTGCAGTTTTGCTGTCCTTACCCTCTTTGGATGCAGTAGCTTTAGCACCATGCGTTTTTGTGCCACCTCCGTACACCGTGATTTCTGAAGTATGGAAATTGAGCCCTGCGTGTGCCTGTCCGTCACTTCCTAGCCACGATCTTACCGATGCCCTGCCCGAAAGCTCGACCAAAGTTCCTTTGGTCAGGATTTTAGCAACGTTGGTGCTGATCCAATATGCGCAGTCGAAATACGTTGTCTGCTCTATGCGTTCGCCCTGCTTGTTTTTGTAGCTGTAATTTGAAGCCACTGAGAAGTTCACTACCTGTTTGTCCTGCGACACTGTGCGTACCTGCGCATCGCGTGTCAATCGTCCGATGATGTTCATGTCCTTAAATTTTTGTAGGTTGTTGTACTTGTTGTTTCACTGCCCTGCCATGAATTTTTTTTGATTTATTCGGTATGAGATGGAGGAGCTGTTTCTTTTCACTCTGTTACCATTTCCAATGCTGTAGTTTTTCATAGCTGACATTTTTTTTATTCGTCTAAGAGCCGGAGTATGCTTTGTTTCTTTTCACGAGCAAAAAAGGTTAGTGTTTAGCAGGAGCAAGTTTTTGGCAAACAAATACTACCCGCAGGGTGGAGATTTTTTGCCAAATCCTGCAAGGACCCAACTTGCTGCTGCGTTAAGAACACGTTGTTACCTTTGCTCTTGAACTGAAACAAAAACAGCATCCCGGGTCTGACCTGTAAAAGACCAAAGTGGAAGTGATGAAAAACAGCATTAAGGAAATGGTCGAATGTGATGGGAACCAGTACATCAGTTATTACCGATAACTTTTAAAATATCTATAATCCAAAAGTCCTTGGTCTTATGCAATAAGTTATCCCGTACATGTGGGAGGGGTTTTAGGCAGAAAGGATAATTAAAGCTAAACTTCTTTATGATGGGCGTGCATATGAGATCATTACGCTATTTTTTATGAAGCACCTGTTGTGTTGAGAACCGCAATTGTCTAGTATTAATTTATTGATCCAATTGTGAAGCAAAGTGGGAGCTTAGAGGCTTCCTGGGCCGAGAGTAGTATCTGGTAGTTATTTGCCATATGCAACGCTCAAAACAAGTTTTTTTATAAAAAAAATAAAAAAAATCGGTACATTAGTCTTATTGATAACCAAATACTTAACCTATGAAAAAAATCATTTTGACCGCGTGTATGATTGTTGCTTTTACATATACGAAGGGAAGCATTGGAAGCCCAATTTCATTGGGAGGCCCCACGAAAAGTAAAACAATTAGTTTAAAATCTGCAAAAATTGACCTGAGTGCCTTTAAGTTTTTAGGTAACGGCTGGTATTCAGCCACCATTGATGGGATAACACTTACCTATTATGATGCTGACGCTTTTCTTAAAATGACTTGGGACGAGCCTTGGGAGGTTGTTTTTTTAAACGATGGAATTTTTTGGCAACAGAGTCCTTTGGGTAGTGGTATCGAGTACGGTCCTTACAAATTGTTTAATAACACCAACTATATCTTTACATTTCGAAGAGCGGGGGTGAGTGATAAAACAGTTGTCTTTCCGGTAACATATTGGGAACCGGAGATTCCACCGACAAACTAAAGTTTATGGCGTTTCAGTTAGGAATTAGTACCCTAAGAATACAACATCAACAAAGACCAGAGAACTTATCTCTGGTTTTTTTATCTTCGATAAAAAGTATCGGTATTTTTTGATATCCCTAAGGTTTTATGTCCGTTGACAACTTTAAAGGATTATAAAGTGTCTAAAGAAAAACTTAATTTAGATGAATAAAAGTAGAATGCTATGGCGGATAATTCAATCAAAATAAAGGAAATGCTAGATCGTTATTTAAATGGAAAATGTACCGAAGCTGAAATTGCTTTAATAGAATCTTCATATCTAAGCTATTCCGCTGATGCAGTCCCTTTAAATGAGGATCAAATTCGTGAAGATCTGGAGAGTATCCGCTCTAAGTTGCCTAAATAAGTCCTGATGATGCACAAACCAAATACCATTACCTACATCTAGTAATGACTATAGGCGTTGATATTATTCCTGCATGCACAAGGCACAACGGCAAGTTAGTTATGTATTATTAATGTTACGCGGAGCGTCTAGTAAATTGTGTTTTGGTGGCGAAAAGTTTTATAAATTTAATTCACTGGAATATTTCAAACTAAATCCTTATGAAAAAAATAATCTTTGTACTAACTCTCTTTGTGTCGTTTTTTGTTGTTCAGTCACACGCTTCAACACCGTTAAATAAAGGCATCACTTACAAGAATGTGCTTCTCAAGCCACAGCGCGACCCATATATCTTTTCGGAAGTATCCAATGGTATCCGTCTTTATTACGATCCTGGAGAATATATATTAAGACTAACCTTTGATGCACCAAGCGGTGATCCAAACTATGACTTGGTAGACGTAGAAGTTAATGACACAGCAGGTACTTCGAGCCTGACCAATTACAGTTCGGTTGAATGGGGCCCCTATCATTTATATTCTGGAGATCACGTTCGGGTCAGATTCAGGAATTCAATGACCCAACTGTCTAGTTTATGGGGTGATTTTATTGTAGTCTACCAATAACTGAATCAATTAAAAATTTTAAGTTTTCATTAAATTCATCAAAATATTCCGGAAAGAAGCCTGAACGTGAACCGATTCAGGCTTTGTTATTTATATAACCTCAAATTAACTAGGCTTATTAAATGAACAATTAGTGCGCTCAATAGCAATAAACAAAATAGAATATTGGAAGGGTGCCCTTTAGGGAAGTAGTCCGTTATGCCGTAGTCTTTTGGTGGGATGAGCACAAAGGCTGGCCGCATTACCTTGGCTGCCTTTTTATCTGTTTCTTGCTGAAAAACTCCTTTGATAAATTATTGAGTGCAACCGATTTCGAAAGTAGCAAAGCTTATAATAAGCGAGTTTAGAAGAGGATGGTTTCTAAGAACCTGCAAATATAAGGTAGAACCTGAATGACCTAAAATACCGAAATATCTTCAAAAATTCCATTAGAGATGACAAAAAATAGGAATAAAATATTTTTTTTATATTTAACGAAAGAATAATCTTTAATTAATGCCTCCTAATGTGATAAACCGAACAACAATATTTCACATCTATGTTTAGTAATCTAGATGTAATTTCAAATGATAAATCAGTCCTACATTTTATTAGTATAGAAAACTACAGCGCTGAATTAATTGAACGAATTTGCGCAGAAGTTGGAAAAATATGGAACGGCGATTTAGATGGCGAAGATGATTTAGATTTGATCAAAGCTGAGCTGCGTGAGTTATTCGATGGAAAAAGCGATAAACAGAAGCATGGTCTTGTATCCGAATTCATTTGTCATTTATATCTTAGATCCTCTGGATATGAGCAACATTTTCTATTCCGTAACCTGGAAGAAAAGGGAATGAAAAAAGGTTTTGATGGTTTGTATATACTGGATGACTATTATTGGCTTTATGAAAGTAAGTCTACTCTGCCGACAACGGCAGGGGCCTCTCATAATGCGAATATCAGTGAAGCATATAATGATCTGAAGAAAAAAGTTGAAGGTACGTACGATGAAACCAAAAAGAATAATCCTTGGAAAAATGCTTATAGCCATGCTGCTAATAGAGCTATCAAGGAGAATGCGACCTTATCTCAAACGTTAAAATCTTTTTCCAGTGATTATACATTAGGAAAGTATTATAACATATCGAACTTCAATGTAATACCAAGTTCAACGATTTATATGGACGCTGGCTGGACCGCTATTGATAGCGATGATTTGGGAGAAAAAATATTAGGATTGATAGACCGATATACTTGCAGGCAAATAGCAGTAATATGTCTGAATAAGAAAACTGTTGACGACTTTATCACTTTTATAAATGGATAAGAAACAATCCGGTTCTGAGAAAAAGCAACTAACTTCGTTAGGAAATAATGGTGAATTTATGACGGTCTTCGCGAAACTTGTTACTGATAACAATCAAATTTCCGAAAGCGAGCAAGAGTTTATATTGTCCTGTGCTGTACTATTTTTTCGCCATTACGACTTGGATAATAGGTATTTAAGTTACTTTAAAATAGGGTATTATATCGTTTTAAAATATGCCTTGCTATTTAATGATTATCGACCTCTATACGACATTAGTCTTCAGATTGGTTTTTACTCTATATCAGATTTCCTGCTTAATAAAAAAATAATTACCCCCGAAAGTCTAGATGAGGGAATGCTTAACCGATCCATAAAGAAACGCTATGTATCTGCCGAGAATTATGTCGAGACATTGGAGCAGAACTCATCTTCCGTATCTATATTGGAAAACTTGGACAAAAATATAGCCTACATTGCCCCAACTTCATATGGTAAGAGTTCCATCATTAGAGATGTAATTCAGAAAAACAATTTTTATAGAATCGGAATAGTTGTTCCGACTAAATCATTGTTGATACAAACTTATAATGATATAAGGGTACTTAATCTGGACTACAAGCTTATATTGCATGATGATATGTATGCACAAAACGAAAGGTTTATAGGTATCTTAACGCAAGAACGCGCTACTAGATTAATTGTTAAACATGGAGCGAATTTTGATGTATTGTTCATCGATGAAGCGCATAGTTTATTAGAACGGGATTCGAGGTCTTTTATCTTATCTCGCTTGATACAATTGAATGAAAAGAGAAATCCGCAGCAAAGGGTTGTCTATTTGTCTCCCCTAATTGATGAACCCGATAATATTAAATTAATTCAGACTACGGAGGCTAACATCTATAAAAGAAAAATTAAGCATGATTTCAAAGTAGCAGATGTCTATTTGTTTGAAGATGACAATAGTTTTATCTATGATAAGTTTACGGGAAATATATACAATCTAGATAGGCCACTTCAGTTCTTTTCATATATAGTATCAAATTCTAGGACAAAGAACTTTGTTTATCATAATCGGCCTAAAAAAATTGAAGAACTTTCCATAGGCTTAGCCAATCATCTGCCAGATATCAACTTGACTGAAGAGCTCAGAAGGATGATTAAGACTTTGAGGGACGAAGTTCATACATCCTTTTATCTGGTATCTCTACTTGAAAAGGGAATAGTTTACCTGCACGGTAAGATCCCTAATGTTGTAAAGGAATACCTCGAATACAAGTTCAAAACCATAACTCCGTTAAATTATATTGTTGCCAATAATGTAATATTAGAGGGTATTAACTTGCCCATAGACTGCCTTTTTATTACTTCTTCGTATGGCCTTGGCGGAAAGGAACTAACAAATCTTATCGGACGTGTCAATCGACTGAACTATGTTTTCAAGCACGAAAATCTAGAGCTTTTGTTGTCAAAGATTCACTTCATGAATAGTGCGGAATTCCATGGGAATAATGATATTAAAAATAAGATGAGGCTTCTGAGGGATCATAGTTTTGAGGACGAAATTAAGAATCCTTTGCTCGTTAAATATGACGTCGATAAATTAGGACTAAGCCCGGAAATGAAAGATAAACGAATTTTGGAAAACACCAAAATTGTAGCAGCGACAAATACAATACTAGCAGAAATTGGTGAGGATCCACGACTGTATTTGAAGAAGTATCTTGTAGAGAATTCAATAGACGATTTTTATAAAGATATAGATCTTGCAGTAGACGCTATCTACGAAAGACTGTCCAATTATCAATTTGCCGAAGGTCAAAAAGTAGTTGATATTGTCAGTTACATCTTTATTATAAGTAGTGAAAATAATATAAAGGATTTTGAAATTGAACGTCTTAAAAACCAAAAGGCTGTTAATTATTATAATAACTTTCTAGAAATCACTCAAAAACAGTCCTTAAAAGAAAAAATCAATCATACGTTCAATTATTTCAAAATTAAAGCTGCAACTAATGATCCACAACTATTTATAGGATCGTCATACGGAGAAGAAATTAGGTACAGCGAACAGTATAAACATGCAGAATATACTAGGCCAGTTTATGTCAACCTAAGCCAGAAGGACGATCAGAAATTAATTAATCTAGCGATAGTAAAGATTAAAATAGAGGAAGATTTTGTTAGTTTTAAATTAAACAAGTTGATCATTTTTCTGTTTGATTTTGAATTGATCCCAGAGGAATATTATTTGAATTATGTTTACGGTACTAATGATCCAAGACTTATAGAATTGATTCGATTTGGGTTAAATGTAAGTATTGTAAAAAAATTAAGTACGGATCAACAACGGGAAAATTTGGGTTTTGATCAGAATGGCAATCTTGTGTGCAATGCTAATTTTAGGCACTACCTTTCTACGCAATCCGAACTATTTCAGTTTGAATTAAATAAGTATTTAGGGGTTAACTAAGTATTATTCAAACATGTCACAGTTCCTCTCGTTTAAACGAAACTTTAATCTAATAAGATCTTTAAGCGCTGCTTATAATAGTGGCGCCGCATAATTTTGGAATCTTGCTAGGTATTAACACTATTACGATATCAATACCTAGAGCGAGTATAAATGAATAAAAAAGCATGTCTACCGAAAGTCACTTAGAAAGAAGTTTTTGGGGATAAAAGTGGAGGAAATTTTTCCCTGCTATCGATCTCAGCAATTTCATGTTATCTTTTTTCATATTCCATCAGGAGGGCTGATAGAGGCTCGCCTTTCGTATTGCACGCCATCGGCACCTAGGCTGAAGGCTTTTGTTGGACTCAATTGAATACGTTGTACTAATCTATCTCTTTTCCTAAAAGCATTGTTTGTTCCCACAATTTTTCCATCCTGTGTAATTAAATAGCTAAATTCCCATTTGTCTTTAGTATTTAAAAAAAAGTAGATTTCAACTATTTCCAATTGCAGTTGTAAATTCATGATTTTTTTATGAACTCTAAACAAATTTGCTGCGCTGAGACCTTTTTCAATTTTAGTTGGATCATCTGATTTGATCTGTAGCTCTATATATGGAGTTCCTGGAATTTCAAATATTGTAGTCAAGACTTTGTTTTTTGGAATCATTTCTCCTCTTATTAATCGAACAGATTCAGAAAGTTTTTTCTTAACAACCTTAAAATTGGATTTACACGTATTATAAAGGTCGTCAGCTATATCTTCTGCGATTTTCTCTCCCATTTTTGATAAAAAAGGTTTCAATAAAGGATAAAGAATAAACGCATAATTAGCCAGTGTAACTATAACTTGTGGATCTGGAATAAGATTCTTGCGGGTGTTAAGTTGGAGAGATACTTCTTCTTCGTACAGTTTTACTAATTTTTTACCAGTTTCATGGAGAGCAGCCATGCTGGGGAAATTGTTTTTATCAACTGCAATACGGAAGTTATCTTTCTTTTCATGTCCAATAAAAGAAACTGGTATACTAGTCTCTTCCATAAACAATTTATTGTCCCATGGTATAACAGTTCTATTCTTGTATAATATAGGTTCCACGAGGACATGATGAATGCCCTCCTTCTCTCGAATTTCAGCGTTATCAAAGTAGCCAATTGGCGGAATGTCCCTACGATGGTTAGCTAAGTACCGCATCTTGGTGTTTCCGTTGATTGCAACAACATAATCTTGCAACATTTTCAATGGAATATAGTCACCATGAAGATCAATAGTTGCCGATCTAATAATTACTTTTTCTGACATTTTAGGCTTTTTCTGGAATTATATAAGAAAGTTTGTCACAGAGTAAATTTACGAAAAATCAAGATAGATTCGGTTGCTCCTTGTACTATTGATAGTCAAATCGTACTTTTCTATTTACAGAAGATAACACAATTAGCAACAGATATTATGAATGCTGTTGGTAAAACCCAAGAAGAAAATGATGCAATATTACAGAAGTTTTTGGATAACGCCCCTAATCCAAATGCATCAGATTTGTTTTTTCTATGGAATATGAAGATTTAACAGCAGAAGAAATGATTGAAAAGGCTCTTTCTTATAAGCCTATTCATTTATAACTTGGTGGGTACATAGTTAATATTATCATTGGCTTCTTGAAATATAAAGCTGATTAACCATTTCTTCCTATCTTTGCATTATGGAAGAACTGGAACGAAAAATATTAGAAATTGTGAAAGAAAAACAAAAGAGAACCGGGGGAAATAACGGTAATTTCTTCGGCGATTTTGACCATCTACTAAACTTATCGATCCCAGAGCGGAATGCGTTTCTTGAACGCCTGGCAGCACAGAAAAAAATAGTCATCCGTGAGGGTTCAAATCAGCGTATGATTATGCTGCCTTAATCTGTACAAACCATAGAAATTAAATATTTCCTGTTGACTTTGTTTTTGCTGCTCAAAATACTCTTGAAAAACGATCGATATGAGCTTTCAAACATTTCGTGAAAAATTTACCGCACTGGCCAAAAAATTTAAATTCTTCTTACTAGCCGACCACAGAAAAGCCGTAGGTTAAAATTGCTGAACTAACGCTGATATTGCCTGCTTTAGGCCTGTTTTTATCTTTGGGAGTACTTTAACCAATTTGGAATAATATACTTTCTTTACTTTGATTTGAAGGACGCTGTTTTCAGCGCTTTACCCAGGGCAGATGCCGGTGATTTAAATTAGTGTTATCCTATCTCTGCTGGTTACAATCCTAATTCCTGATCTGTTCCGCAGGCGTGAAGGTGGAGATGCATCCGTTGAGTGGAGCTGGTGAAAGCGGACGAAATGGATTTTCCATACTTGCCATTATTATCATTACCATTTTTGTGCTGATGGGTTTTTATGTCCTGCTGAAAGCTTACGGATTTCCGACCACCGTCACCTTGATATTTTTAATTTTTGCAGGACTCTCTGGTTACTTCTATTTGTTTGTGCATTAGAACCTTGGATTCGGCATTGGTATATTGTTGGCCAATACATACATGTTTTTCGCAGCAAAAAAAGGTGCCAGCTATACTGCTACGGTTAAGCTCAGGTTCGATATTGTACTAAGCAAACATTCGGATGTGCCAATACTTTCTGAGAAAGATACTTGTAAATACCTCATATATAATAGCCAATTCCATGATCTTATATGTATTTTAAGTCTGGAGATAAGCTAACGTTGTTGCGGTTTTTCAATGATTAACGATCATCACATTTTTTAGTTAAAAAAAAAATAATATTTTAGAAGATACATTAAATCACTATGATTTTGAGAACACGACGTGAAAAACTAATTAATGAGTTTTGTGCCAATGGCAATTTAGAGACGTACCGCGTTATCCTGACCAAAATTCTTGACGAATTTCAAGCTAGTGGTGTCAAAATATCAGCACGTTACGATGTTGATTTTTCCAATTTTGAGGATTATAGTACAGACAATCACACACGAATTCGTATAAGTCTAAGGAACGTAGTAGAACCATTAGAAGTATTTTGGATACTTTTTCATGAGTATGGGCATTTTCAGTCACCTAAAAGAAAAGCACAAGACAATGAGGTGCTGAGGGAGGAGATGGCTTGGCAATATGCAAGCAGCACACTAAAAAATTATCCCGAATTGGCTAAGTATAAAGAGAGTTACGATGCATGTAGAAAACGCTGTCTCAATAGTTATTACCATAAGCACGGATTACCTTTAATTCAGTAACTAACGGAGAGATTTACTTACAGCATTAAGGATAATAAACAAAAATTTTTTCTAATTATATTTTCTTATACCTTCTATAAAAATTTCATCAGTGTAATCATATATAATCCCTACACTATATCTAGCTCTCGTAAGTGCTACGTATAGTTTTGCAATATCGAATGCATTTTTAACCCTCGTTTTGCCGGACTTATCCTTTACGGTTTTCGTTAAAAGCCCATCTTTTAGATACTGAATAATAGGTTCAGTTGGATGTATCAGTACCCGGTCAAAGCCGAGACCTTTACAATTTCCATAATTCCATTCTGGTTCAATGGCTGAATGATATTTTAGTATAGTGGGAGAATATTTTCCGATATACTCTTTAATTTGGTTTTTTTTAACTAGAAAAATACCGCTGTGATCATTAACTGCATTTCTGCATTCAATACAATCGCATGGCATACTTGGAGGCAAATCGGGATATAACTTGGAGGAAAAATCACATATTTCAGCACTGTTCCTATGAGAATATTGTAATGTTAGTTCATCAACAACACAGTCCCTTTTGCATTTATCGAGTATGAATTGTTTAATCTTACCATCTTTATACTGATTGTTCTTTTTCTCATTGTGTGTTAGGTAAGTAACTTGACGCGGGTCTCCAACTAATGTGGTCTTAATCTTTGTTTTAAAAAATAACCTTAATAGTTCAAGATCGTTACCAGCAAGATCCTGAACTTCATCGATGAATAAATGGTCATATATTTTTGCGAGCCTATTAACCACCATTCCATTCGATTTTTCATTACATCTGATAACAAATTTTGAAAGCTTATCAGAATAAATCTTGCCGCTGGTAGTAAAATAATGCTTGAGAAAATCTTTCTCTTCTGTAAACGGCACTGATATCCCTTTACTATTTCGATAGTTGATTCCTGAGGACGCGTTGACCAACAACATACCGTTAATATTGCCATCAAACAAAGTGCCCTGATAAGGTTTGACCCCATGTTGTATAAGGAACGAAAACCAGGTCTGTATTGTTATATTGGCGGGTATGGAGCCATTAATTTCGTAAAATTTTTTCCTTATCTCTTTCTCGTTCGCTTCTGTATATGTGGTGATTACGACAGTTTCATACAAAATTTCTAATGCTTGGCGTACCAGATAAGTGGTTTTGCCAGATCCGGCTACCGAAATGATCAGTTTATTATTTGGCAATTGCATCAAGGATATATTTTGGAAATTCTAATTCTTCGCTGGATTTAAAAATTTTCAATGCACAAGCTGTTTTATTTGAGTGCATATAAAGATGCAATTCTTCTTCAGTCTTGTTAACCCCAAGTATCTTATTAATTTTGGCTACTCCATTCGCTTTTAGAAATTTAGGTTCCAAAGTATTGTAATTAAATGACTTTTGACCGATGAACAGCTGTCCCGAATCAACAACTTCGTCAAAACATATTTTGATAAAAGATTTAATGTTAGCACCTAAATAGTCTTTATATTTTTCCTTAATGGCATCAACTTTACCATCACTGTCAGTCACTACGCAGACCGGTTTCTCAATTTTACTAGCAATCTGTAGAAAGCGTAAGAAACTTGTTCCAACAGAAATAACATCTATCTGATCTTGGATTGGGAGTCTTCCGTTGTTTTGATCCATATATGCACGCTGTACTAAAAGTTCATCGCAATCTCCCTCGACTAAAATCGCCTTTTTGCAAAGTATTAATCTAAGAGTATCATAGCCGGGCAATTTTTCAAAAAACTCCTCTGTATCGTGCGGTAGATCGGATAAGACGACTGGAATCTTATTGTCAATTATTATAAGATTTTCGAGCCCAAGTTTGTTGGCTACAAAACTGCTATGCGTAGAAATGAGAATTTGCTTCTCAATACATTTGTCATGAATATCCTGGATCAGTTGATTTAGTTTCGAGTGGGATAGATGGTTTTCTGGTTCCTCAAGAAGTATAATATTGGCTTCTTTGGATTTTTTATGCTCGAGAGCTAATTTGGTCTTTATGACAGCCTGCTCACCCTTTCCAATGTGTTGAAACGGAATGTCTTCAACCGCAGTCAGGAAGCTTGATTCCCAAGCATCCTTAGAGGAAAGGTCTATAGTTAACTTCAATTTCTTTTCTACTGATCCATCGACTGCTATTCCGTTAATTATCTCATTTACCTTTTTTACTGAAAAATCATTGACAAACGCACTCTGTAGGCGCCGATGGGCATGAGCAAGACCATTCCTGTCTTTTTCATCAAGATGATTGCGTAATATATGAGATATATAGACATCAGAACCATTCTTATATCTGCTTGAGCTAGAATCGATCAGAGCGGACTTAACTGGTATCTTTCTAGGAGTAATAGGTTCTCTAGCACAGGTTGTCCAATTTACTTCGTAAAACTCTATGGGCAGTGCAGAGATATTTCCTTCTGACACATATTCATTGTACTCTGATCTGTATTTTTCAGCTAACGCAATTTTAAAACAGATGCCGCACTCGTTCTTTTTAGTACTATTTCCATCACCTTCAAAAAAGGGTAGATCATCACCAGCGATAAAAATCTCAATGCTTATTTCTGGCGGCGGTAATGGCTTAAGTGTATTTAAACTTAGAAGATACTCTTGTACTGATTGATAATTAAAATAATATTCTGAAAGATCGTTTATAAAATATCTTCCATTTGAAAGACCTGATAAAGCAAGATGGATCGCTTCAAGTATAGTCGATTTTCCAGTTTCATTATTTCCTACAAGGATATTTAGTCCTTTTTTTAATTCAAGGCTAAACGTGTCGCGATATGATTTGAAATTCTTTATAATTACTTTACTGATATGCATAGCTAAGAATTTAATGGTGGTTTATATTTTGGTCGGCCATGCGATTTAATTATTATCCTCAAAGCATAAGTATCTGTCAAAAGGTTTTGCTAGTTCGGAATCTGGAACCCAAGGAAATGTACGATCATAACTTTTGCCCTCATAAGATTGTAAATGTTGAACAATGTCATTTCCAAATAAATAGTAAGCTTTTTGGGCGTATGGAGCGATATCGTCCCACTCCAAACACATTCTGGTTGCTCCCAAACTTTCTGGTCCGGTGGTTTTCCATAGTTCCTCAAAATCTTGCAAAAACTGATACCGTCTATCAAAAAGATCATCCTTTCTTTTCCTAATCTGTAGCTTGTAATTTTTTATTCCAATATAAATTCCTATAATGGCAACTGTAGGTGTTAGAAAGGCAGCGGATATAGTAATTATATTTTTTATGAGTTCCATTTTTATTTAGAATTTGTAGAGGTTAATTTTTCCTTTTTTTTAAAAAAAAGCGCCTAATATTTCGGCATCTTCCGATGAAATCTGTAGGTTTTTGCCTAAAAAAGATTTAGATGTCTTTATTAACATCAACAGGATGTCTTGGGTTATATGTTGTTGGTGTTGCGATAAAACAGAGGTCACAAGTTGAATTCATGTTTGGGAGAGTTGATTAGTTTCAGTAAATATATTAAAATTTATTTTCTTACAATTAGCGCTTCTGTCTTATAATCAGAAAATTATATTGTTAATTAAATGTAATGCAGTCATTCTACTATTAACGCAAAAGCTATTTTGTTTTTAATATTTTAGCAGCTAATGCTTTGGCGCTTTCTCTAATCACATGACTCGTTTACTCGACAAAACACACACGATATTGTTTGTACTGCTGTTCGCAGCTGATATTACTTTTTATTACTCTAAAGTAATTGATGCAAATGTATTTCTTGGCGCCTGGGTTTCGATAGGTACAATTTATTACAGCAATTTAAAACTACGCATAGAGGATGATCTATTTTTCAAAGACCTATTCCGTTCATTCAACGAACGGTATGACAGAGAGATGAATGACCTCATTAACGAATTTAAGGGCTTTGCTGCAAATAATCCTCAGTATTAATAGCACCGTGTTCTTTAATATACCAATAAGTATTTGGTAGATTCTCTATTGCTTCTAGCAAAGGTTGATTTAAATAGACTGCCAATATGAACGTAGCTACGAATATTTATCAGTTCAAATACGTTTTTGATTTGTTCAAGCATATTTGTAATGTTAGAAATGGTTTTTTATTAATGTGTTTAAACTTAGTCGATTGTATCACCCCACTCAAACATGGGATCACTGCCCGAATTGTGCCTGAATGCTTTCAATCTGGGAACGAAAATGTTTGCGGGGTGGTTCGACATGACGAACTCGGTCTACTGGAAGATTATGCAGCATGCGATATTTAGAAAGAAATAAATTAGATTCTTTTTCCCAATTTTCACCTATGCCGGATATATAATTGTGATAGAGTAAAATCTGCTCGTCGTTGGACATCTGCGCGCGCAGAATTTTTAAATATTCTCTTGACTGTTTATAGTCAAAAGACCTTGTTTTTCTTTTTTTACAACAAATTTTACTGCGCTGAACAAATGTCGATAGTAATGAGATAATCTCGATTCGTGTCCGGTAAATGGAGCATACTTTATATGCAGGTCAATTTTTTTATTATCGATTTTAAAATCTTTTATTCCTCCAAATGTCTCTTTATGTTCTGCCCGGATGCTTTTTAATTTATCCCTACATTCCAATATAAACTTCGGGTGTGGGAGATTTAGCGGAAAGCACGGCCGATAGGGATGCCATAAATAATAATCCTGCTTTCATTCCTTTGCTCTACATTGATTTATCTGTGAAAGTGTCATCAACAATCCAGCAGGTCCCGTTCCATAGTTAAATCCGGTAATTTTCCTTTTAATGTCCCTCATAGTGAAAGGCGATGGTACGGGTATAATAACTGTAACCAAAAATTCGTAACGGAATTTCACCTATGTATCACGTTTTTAGGCCTATATATGTAAAGAAAGACGACGCAATTTATTATCGTCTTTAAAAAAGCATATATTTAAAAGTAATAAGTTTTACCTTATATCTAAATTGATTACAATTTAAAATTCAGTTTAATTTAATATTTGTTATTCAAATCCGCTTACTTTCTACGCATTACTATAAAAAGATGAAATTGCAATTAGGAGTTAATTTTTTTAAAACATCCTATACTTTTTTCTTAGAAAGTATTGTATTGTTTATTGGATTGATCATATCTATTTACTTCGAAAGTAGGGCCTTTTCAATCGGATTTATTACAGCTATTGTGACAATATTCATTTTGCTCAGGAAAATTAGATTTACAGCTGGGATTTATTTGTTGATTTTTTCCTTCTTTTTTCTCTTGACACTTTATACAGTTTTTTATGTAAAAACAGGTTCGTCCTTTGGTAGGATATTTATTTACAAAATCTCATTCAATATTTTTAAGGATAATTGGCTTTTAGGTGTAGGTTTTGGAAAATTTAAAACAACCTATATGTACTACCAGGCAAATTATTTTAAACAGGGCAATTACAACACCAGTGAATTTTTGCTTGCGGATAATACATATTTTGCCTTCAATGATTATTTCCAATTTATTATTGAGACAGGTTTAGTGGGTATTTCTTTTATCATACTCATGATGATTGGCTTAATTAAATTCATTAAAACTCTTACAGCCTGCTATGATTCACCAATAGTATTAACTGCAGTGGGGGTCATAATTGCCATTTCTGTTGCTGCTTTTTTTACTTATGTATTTAATAAACTATTTTTTCAGGTTGTTTATGTTGTTTGTTTTAGTGTTTGCTTTTTGTTTGCATATGATAAGAGGCAAAGAGGGCTTACAATTATACCCATTGGGTCAGTCTTTTTATTTCTGGTAATAGGGGCTTCCTACAATTTTAATTCAAAGAATCTTTTTGCTTCGCAGAAACTGAAGCATGTTAGACAATTAGCACAAGCTGGTTATAAAACGGAAGCAAATAAAATTTTAAATGATATCGCAGGAGAAATCAGTCATGATGCGGAATATCTCGAATTGAGTTCATATATGAAAGTAAGCGGCATGGATTTGACCAATGCTGAAAAGGCAACCCTTAAGTTAATTGATATACGACCGAGCAGTACAGCATTTTTAAGGTTAGGAAATATTTATGAAATCAATCATAGGTTTAAAGAGGCAGAGTTTGCGTATAAACTGGCTATTGATATGGTGCCAAACAGAGTAATGAGCCGATATAAGCTGTATCAATTTTATGCGTCGACAAAGCAGGTTAAAAATGCAAATAAAACCGCTGTTCAAATATTAAATATGCCAATAAAAGTTCCATCATTGCTGATCGACCAAATTAAAAATGAATTAACTAAGGATATAAATTTATAACCAATTTTCAATCTAAATTAACAACTATGCGAAAAAAAACACTTCTCAGCATTGCATCAATCTGCATTATTATAATTTTTTCCTGTCGAAAAGATATAATGCAAGATATTAATGATGAACAAACTAAACCCTTTTTGACAGAGGCGAAAAATTATTACTATCAAGAGATTAAAAAATATGGGATTACTTCTGTAAAAAAAATGGCATTAAATGGAGCTACCCGTGCATCCGGTGTCAATACAACTATCACACCTCTATGGTATAAAAATTATACTTCCCAAACTGGAACTAATAGTTTTGTCGAAGTACCAATTGCAGTAGGTATAAAGCAGATTTCTTTATATAACTTTGATAAAAGTATACCGGATAAAAAACAAGATCTGATTAGGGCCAATTCATCATTACAACGGCTGTTGATCTACAAGACCAAGACAGGTAAATTACATCAGGCCAGGTTAACATACCTACCCGATTATGATTATTTAGAAAAAAACCATTTTGATGCCAGTGCCACCCAAATTACGAAGATGGACAATTATAGCGGTTATCTGGAATTTAGCCCGATAAATGGAGGAGGTAAATGGTTTTTACTGCAATTTAGAAACGGCAAAATGATAAAAAAGAGATACGCGCGGAAGGAAAATAAATCTAGCACCTCGAACATAAAGTCCAATGCACAATTAAGTCGTACAACAGGGCGGATTAGTTTAAGTATAAAAGACAAACTAGTTTCCGGAGGGTATTATGACTACCAGTGTACTGATGTTATGGGACAAGTTTGTGCAGGTGGCGGCGATCCGTATGTTGAGGAATGCGGAGAATGGGAAAAAGTAGGAGAAGATTGCCAAGACGTTTGGGTTGAAGTACCAGACCCTGAAAATCCTGATGATCCAGATAATGGAGATCCGTGCTTAGACCCTAGCAATTTCTGGATGTGCAATCCAGATAACCCAGATGATCCAGGTACAGAAGAGCCACCCACAAGCGATGAAGATCCTTGTGATAGGGCAGACGCATTAGAAAATCATGAGAATTTTAAGATTATGTTAAACGTATTAAAAAACCCCATAATTTTAAATGATAATAGAGAGCATGGGTTCATCTATAAATTTGGCAGCAACGGCGCATTCAGTCAGTATCCAATCAGTGGGCAGCCCGATCTTGCAGGTATTGACTTCACTTTACCGAATGGTACAGTAGATGGTATAGCACATACTCATTATGACGATTTGTTATCTGTTTTTTCTCCTGATGACTTAATGGCTATGACTAAAGCCTATGCTGAGGGGAAAATGTCGGACGTTAATACTTTTACTATGACACTGGTAACAGCTGATGGAACACAATATATGCTCATGGTTGATGACGTGACTAAATTTTCTGCCTTTGCAACAAGTTTAAATAACTCTAATCTGGATAATTTTTCTCTCATTTATGGTGGCATTTACCATATAAGTCCTGATAACACAAATGATCAAAATGAAAAATCTTTTTTAAATTATATAAAGGCAACAAACAGTGGTTTAAAGTTATTTAAAGGAAATAGTGATTTTAGTAGCTGGACACCTAAAAAGGTAGAAGATGATAATGTTGTAAATGATCCCTGTAATTAAATTTAATAATATGAAAAATTCAATAAGAATAAACAGATCAATGAAGAAAATTGTATTTATTGCCTTAGCAGTATTTTATATACCGGTTACATTCGCCCAGGATTTGCCGAAGAAAGGTTCTAATTTAACCAACCCAAATTTAAATAAATTTAGGGGTAACTGGATTTCGATCAATGGTATAGATACTATTAGAATGAAATTGAAAATTGAAAATATTTCGATTAAAGATGGGCTTGAGATACGTGCCGATGTTGTTTTGGGTTACATTTCATACAAACATGGTAACCAGCTAATTGTAGACAACATTAAAAACTCCACATCCAGTTATAAAGATAATAAGCATTCAATAATAGCGGGTTTAGACCAAAAAAGGGATACTATAAGTGGTAATTTGGTAGATGAACCAAAAAGTAAATTTTTTGATGTTAAAATCATTAAAAAAGACAGTAAAACAATTGAACTTGTCTTAGGCCGTGGCAAGGTATTAAAAGTTGGAACTACACCAAAAAACGGAAGAACACTTCCAGCAATTATGATTTTCAGGAAGGAAAAAGAATAGCTTGTTAAGGTTATCAGAATGAATTACGGGTAACTTATTTTATTTCATACAAAATGATACGAAATCTGCTATTGAAATAAATCAGAATCATTTTGGTAGTGCAACCATTAAGAACAGGGTTAAGCAAGGTTGGCGATAACTCTAGCCCTTCAACTTAGTTTTATAACTAATCTCCCTCAAGTTTATTAATTTCCCATATGGGCATAGAGATATGCCCATATTTTTTTGCAGGTAACCGGCTTTGCTTTCTCTGCCCAGATTTCGACAACCGTAAATTATAGGTTGTTTTCCAGATGCTTTGCATGGCTTAAACTAGTGCAATTCAAACAACTTTTGTATCAGTTTTTTGTGTTATGGTGTCCATTTGAAATAGTCGTCTAATTGAAGTCAAATGCCCAAATAGAATCACCGGAACGATAAAAGTTGGCAACCAACTAAAGGGAAAATGCAATATGGCTATATTTGGCTGGTCGAAACCAAATGTTTGTACTGGTGATGGTGCGGATAAAAAAGCAGTTATAACAATATTTAGCAAAAGTCCTAGGCAAATAAAATTCCAGATCAATATTATTTTTTTGCTAATTTTTCTTTTAGTTAGCCCGAGATATGCAACTATTGGTGCCGTTATCCCGGCAATAATGTCGAAGTTTCGTCCGTCGAAGGTCATCAGTTCAGGGATTGCTTTGTTTAGGAAAAGACAAAAGAGCACAAGCTCCAGAGGTACTCTTACTATATTTAGATAGGTTAAATATATCAAAGGCAAGCTATCTATAAATCGCCGTCCTTTTTGTGTTGAAAACAAACCTGTTATTGTAAGTATTGCAGGTAAAATCCCAAATAATAGGATAGTGGGTGGAAAGAAATCTATATTGGCAGTATAAAGATTCTGACACGTTAAAACTGCTTGAACAATAAGCCACAATGTTAAGCCTGTCAAAATTCTACTTGCATGTCGTTGTACATTTTGTGAATTTGAATTTTTAATAGCCCAGTAGAATAATATAAGTGTTAAGACTGTTGTCAGTCCGAAAATAAGCGGGATATATAAAGGCAGGCTCTCTAACATTTTGATTATAAAATTGCAAGTTATAAAGATTCTTCATTAGTCAGCTTTTCATAAGACAAGAAACCTGCATAAACAAATTACAGCTTTCTCCGGGGCAAGTGTACTTTTTGTTCAGGGGAAGATTTCTAGGTGGGAGGTAAAACAGGGAACCGTGGTAACCACTAAAAGTGGGGAAGAAGCGGGTTTATCGGAATACACAGGAGACCACTTGCCGATTATAAAACCGACAAAATATTCCTTTTTACTACAACTTCGCGACTTTTGGATACATCTGCTCAGAGGCATTGCCCGAACTTTGTATCAACAATCAACAATAGTAAGAATAATATGGATTTAATGAACAGCACCATCCTGATCACAGGAGGAACCAGCGGTATAGGGCTGGAACTTGTAAGGCAACTTACCGAGCAGGGATCAACGATCATCGTGACAGGCCGCAAACAAGAGGCCTTAAATGATGCCAAAAGGCGCTTCCCAAGAATACACGTCTTTCGGAGCGATGTAAGTGATCCGCAAGATATTGAGCACCTGTATAAAGAGGTGACACAACAATTCCCTGATCTGAATATGATTATCAACAATGTAGGTGAAATGCGTTTGCTTGACCTTCAGGACGCCAGCAAGGACCTGGAAAACATAGCCCGTGAGATTAATATTAATCTTACGGGAACAATCCGGATGGTTCATCAGTTTTTACCGCACCTGATCAAAAAGCGTTCGGCGGCAATTGTAAACGTTTCCTCTGCCATTGCTTTCATGCCTTACTCCACCGCTCCGGTTTATAGTGCTTCAAAAGCAGGAGTTCATGCTTATTCCCAGGCCCTGCGTTTGCAACTGGACAAAACCAGTGTCAAAGTGTTAGAACTGGTTCCTCCGGGAGTGAATACCAATCTTCAGAATGATTGGGTGCTGCCACCGAATCCAAGCCAAATGATGGATGTGGATAAACTGGTTGGTGTAGCCATCAAGGGCCTTCTGAACGACACGCCCGAGATCAAGCCATTCCTGGTGAAGGTAATAAAATTTTTAAGCAGGCTGATGCCTAACCAATTGATGAAACTAGGACACAGGGAATTCGAAAAATTTAAAAAATTAAATAATCAACAATAAACAATCAGATATGAAAAAATCAATTTTAGCAGTGTTTGCGCTGCTGTTTTCTATGGTATCGTTCGCGCAGAAACCCTCTAAGGACCAGATTACAGGTGTTTGGAAATGTGATGATTACAAGATCGAGGTGTTCAGGGCAGGCAACACGTACTCGGCCAAGCTCTTATGGTCGAAAGATATGTTCGAAGCTGATGGAAAAACATCTAAGAAGGATGTTAAAAACCCCAATGAAAAACTCCGGAACAGGTCTGTGCAGGGCCTTACCCATATCACCGATCTTGTCTACAAGGACGGCGAATACGTGGACGGTAAGTTGTATAGTGTACAGGATGGAAATACCTATAGCCTGAAAGGGAAACTGACGGGTCCCAATGACCTTGAAACCCGGGGCTACAAAGGTATACCACTGGTTGGGAAATCATTTAAATGGAAAAGAGTTCAGTAATTATTATAAAATTAATTCTCATGAAAGATAATAAAGATCAACTGTCGGGGTTTTGGTTCGTTGTGTCCAATGCCCTTCCCCCTGTAGGCTTCTTCCTTTACTTTAGGCACAGGAAGGCATATCCAAATAAGGCCGATAGGGCGTTAAGAAGCGCAATAATCGGCGTGCCGATCGCTATACTTGCAGCTTGTATCATGAACACTTTTGTCCTTAATTAAATTATGGCAAGAAACATTATTTCGGCAGTACTGCTGCTCATCTCGGTAACGCTCAGTTTTAAACATGCCTGGGATACCTTGTACTACAAAAGTAATCCGGAGTCGCTAAAGATGATGGAAAGTTTAGGGATCAGTGAAACGTTCATTCCGTACCTGGCTGTGGTAGCCATAGCGGTTGGCATATTTTTGCTCATTCCCAGCACCTTTTTCCTGGGCAATATGTTAAATGCGGTCCTGATCGTAATGATCATGGGGCTGGCACTGCGGGCCGGAAACTACCGCATCGCATTGATAGAGATTCCTTTTTTAGTGATGCCACTGGTGATGATATGGCTGAAATATCCGTTCAAATTTAAGTAACTTGCAGTATGGCAAACAGTAAACCCTACCGGATAAGTTCCATAACGGAAATACACCGTTTGATGGGACTTCCCAAACCTCATCATCCACTGATCAGCATGGTTGACCTGAAAGGTCTGAGAAATGATACGGGTATAGATGCAGTCATATTCGACCTGTACGTGATATCTATGAAAAGAGGATGTGACGGCTTGCATTATGGGCAACAGAAATACGATTTTGACGAAGGGCTGATGGCCTTTATGTCTCCCGGCCAGATACTGCGTGGCGAAGAGAACGGTGTGCCTCCGGACCTGGATGGCTGGATGCTATTCGTACACCCTGACTTTCTCTGGAACACATCACTTGCTACCAAGATCAGGCGATACGAATACTTTGGTTATGCTACCAGTGAGGCGCTGTTCCTCTCGGATAAGGAGGAGATAGTGATCAATGACCTTGTCAAGAATATTAAAACTGAATATTATGCCAATATGGATAAGTTCAGCCAGGACATTATTATCTCAAACCTGGAAACCCTGCTGAATTACGCCGAACGTTTTTACCAGCGCCAGTTCATCACCAGGAAGATTACTAACCATCAGATCTTAAACCAGGTGGAAGAACTCTTAACCACATACCTGAACAACGAAGCGCTGCTTTCCGAAGGATTGCCAAGCGTGCAATACTTTGCTGACGCATTGAACATATCTGCTAAGTACTTAAGCAGCCTGTTGAAACAACTGACCGGTCAGACGATGCAGCAGATCATCCATGAGAAGCTGATCGAGAAGGCCAAGGAAAAGTTGTCTACGACTCGGATGTCTGTAAGTGAGATCGCCTATCAGCTTGGTTTCGAGCATCCCCAGTCCTTCAATAAGTTATTTAAGAGCAAGACCAAACAAAGCCCGTTGGACTTCCGGCAGTCCTTCAACTGAAATGCCTAGATAATCCTTGAATAAGATGGAAGGGAAACTCCAACCTGTTTAAAGTATAAACAAATACCAATTGATTAACTTTGCTTAAATGATAATCGTTAGAAGTTATGCGAAGTAACATTTTTCCTGAAAATCTGAGTCAAAACAAAGGGCTTTCAATCCGTATTGTTTCCCCGGAATTCGGCCATCTATCGGCCGAGTCCGTAGCCCAATACGGCTCTGCTCAACGGCTGCCTTATTATTTCTTTCTTTTTGTGCTGCAGGGGAGCAGTCAGGAGGTTATCGACGGGGAAACCATCAAGGTAGGTGAGCATGAGCTTTTATTTGCAATGCCCCACCAGCTCAGGCAACTGGCTAAAGCAGGCCATAACGCTGACTATTATAAGCTGGGGTTTGACGATGAGTGCCTTTCGCGATTGCCAAAGAAGTTACCCTTTTTGCTTAACCCCCTGAATCAGCAAAAAATAAGCTTTCCGCATGATGTGGCACAAAGACTTTGGAATACCTTCAAGATTTTAAATGAACTATTGCGCAGAGCAGATACGGATCCGGAACTGATCCTGGCGTACCTGAACAGCATGCTTACGGAAATAAACGCCGCTTATTTTGTACTGGATAAAAAGCACAGGGCAGGGGACCTTGATAAATTTTTAGGGTTCAAGCTATTTGTAGAAGATCATTTTACTGATCAACCTGCCATAACAGAGATCGCAGAAAAGCTGGCCTTAAGCACGGATTGCCTGTATAGGATTGTAAAACAGCATTCCGGCGTTTCACCTAAAGAATATATCACAGACCGTTTGATCATCGAGGCCAGGCGTAGAATATATAATAACCAGCATACGTCGGTAAAGGAACTGGCATATGAGCTTGGCTTTAATGATCCAGGTTATTTTTCGCGTTTGTTTAAGAAAGTGACCGGTAAAACGGTAGCCGGCTTTTACCGGGATTTGTCCCTTTAAAAGCGGTTTTTGTCCGGACCATACAATTATATTAGCCCCACCTTTGTCTAAAATAAATAAATTATGGACAGACCATTTGGTAAAATATTGGTAACCGGAGCGACCGGTTTAGTGGGTTCAAGGCTTTTGCCCCGCCTTGTTGAAGCAGGATATGATTGTTTCGCACTGGTACGTGGTAAGGAAGTTGCGGCCGGAGTAACAGCTATAGAAGGCGACTTATTTGACCCTGCAACACTGCACGAAGCGGTGAAAGATGTAAAAGCGATCATTCACCTGGCAGCCGTCTTCCGCTCACCTGACACGGACCTGATCTGGAAAAGTAATTTGGAGGGTACGCGCAACCTCATTGCTGCCGCAAAAAACAATGCCCCGGATGCCCGCTTTATTTTTGCAAGCACCAGTCATGTTTATGATGCAGCCAACCCCCACCCCGGCCGGGAGGACGATGCGCTTAACCCGCAGCATGCCTATCCTGCCAGCAAAGTTGCTGCGGAAAAGGAGTTGCGTGAAAGCGGATTGAACTGGTCTGTTTTACGTTTTCCATTTGTTTATGGGGATGGTGACGGCCACCTGGAAGAATTGCCTAAACATGTACTTGCTGCTAAATTTCATCCGGCTATGCGGATGAGTACCATCCACCACCGCGATATTTATACGGCTGTCATCATGGCCTTGCAGGGGATCATGGATGGCCGGGTGGTCAATATCGCAGATGAGGCGCCAACCACGCTTTACGAATTACTGCAGCTTGTTGGCGAAACTATGACTTCATCCTCAGAACCACTGACGAACCCCTGGTACCTGCATGCTGACGCCTCTCTGGCCCGCGGTTTGGGCTTTCAGGCAACGGTAAGAACCGTGTATCAAGCGGTAGAGGAAAACCTGCTCTGATAACTTGTCCAATTTGGTTTAATAATAAATCACACATACGAGATATAAATTAAATTATTATATTTACATAGCGGTCATAATCATGTTCAAAGTGTTTGAACAAACTTGAATGCAATCGCGCTAACTATGAATAAAATTACATTAAGACCCTTAGCAGGAATTACAATAGGTGAAAAGGAAATAAACTTTGGTCAAACAAAGCATGACGTTATAGGTTTGCTTGGCAATCCTGACCATGTAGAAGAAAGCCAAATCTTTTATGATAATCTGAACGTAAGATTTGATCTCGATGAGGATGGTCTACTCGAATTTATCGAATGCCAGGGCCCATATCCCGAAAATTCTATATTCGATATTTACGGTGTAAACCCGTTTAAACTTAAGGACAATGAACTTGTCGATTTATTGACAGATAAAAATAGCGGGGAAATCGATGGTTTTGAAGCACCATATTGTTATTCTTTTTTAGAAATTTCAGTCGGTATCTGGAGAGCATCCGTTCCCGCAGATATTGAATCTATTGTTGCCGAAATGAAAAATGAGGGAACCTATGAAGAATCCAAAGGATTAATGGACATGGATTTAGAAAAAACAAAATATTTCTGGACTGTGGCTGTTGGAAAACCAGATTATTATAAAATATAAAAGATATGCATTTATGGCTTGGAACCTTTGGTTCAAAAAAGGAGTTTGATAAATATCTGGACCAGAAAAGATACCTGAAATCATGGGCAGTTTACGACCATAAACCACCTACCGGAAACGAAGCAGAAGATGCGGAGCCCGTTCCGGAACTCCGTTGTGATTTCTGCAAGGAACTCGACTTAGATACCTATGATGAAGATCTTATCGTCATGAAGTATTATAAAACACCTGTTGACTATAAAAAGGTTGCCCATGATATTCTTGTTGATGAGCAAGAATTTGCTGCTTTATGTAAAAAATATAAGGTTAGTGCTTTTAATTCAATTATAGCCTATGAAGACTGCGGCTTAAATGGAAAAGCAGCTTTAGGTTCACAGACGGTAAAATATATCGGAAAACTACCGGCGGCTTCTAATGAAAATTTATCTGGTGGTTCTTCTTTCCATTATTTATGGGTAGGTGAAAGCAAACTGGATAAAAAAAGTATCCTGGGGCTGGCAGGGATTGACAAGGGCAAAGTTGTAAAGCTTACCTATTACCATGCTGCCAAAAGCGGTAAACTGGACGAAATACTGATTCTTCAGGTTGAGGAGTATGGTGTTGCCGAAAAAATGGTACTGAAAGCAGATGAAATGAAGATTGTTACCGCCAGATCGATGCTTGATCTGGTTGTAAAAGGTAGCCTTAAAGTAGATGGGGAAATTGTAGCTGATGCTTTGGGAATGAAATACATCGGAAAGTTCGGTTCCCACTAAAATGCTATGAAAACTATGGAGCACAAGAAAATAATAAACCATTTTAACAAACAGATAAATAAGACCAAAAAAGAAGGAGTAAGCCGGGGAGAAATTGAACAATATTATGATCTGATTAAGCAAAGCATTGAAGATGATATCAAAGAAGGTTTCAAAGAAACAATTGCACGGAATCTGACATTGGGAATTGGTGTTCATTCTGGAGAATATCCCAAGCACCTGATTTTGAATGGTGAAACGAACGGATGGAAATACATTACCCGATACCTGTTATGGCAACAGCACATTTTACAGCAGCTTTTCAACTACAAAGAGGTAACGCCAAGATCAATTGGGCCAATCATCGCACTGGCAGTTCTCTGGGGAATGAGCGAACTTGCAAGAAGCTCAAGAAATTATTTTCAATTGTTGTTTGAAGATAACAGAGAGAAATATAAAAAAAGCGAAACGCATCATTTATTTATAGCAATTTTATATGATCTGAAAGAAACAAAATCAATCAATCAACAACTGTATTCAGCTTTCCCGGAAGAAAATATTTATAAAAGGTTTTTGGATAATTGGTCGACAGCAGATGCAGGGTTGCTAAGTGAACTGCTTTTTGAGCTTTGTGATTTCCATCTCTATAGTGCAATGGATTTAAAGAATAAATTTTCTGAGATTCTCTCGTTGGATTATATTCCATACGAGATCAGGTTGATCGAAAAAATCAGGGATGAACAGGGGTTAATCAACGTTAAAATCGATCACCCATTAATGAAAAGCCAGTTGGCAGATATTCCTGTATCTGCTTATGGATGGGATTTGTCAAATGATGAAGTGTATCAGTTTTTAATCAGAAGAGAATAATTACGAATAGTTTTACATAATACCAATTCTGAGCCGCATGAGAATACTGTATATCATTCCTGTTATCGCAATACTGGTTTTGCTTTACTATGTGGTGTCTAGTAACAGAGCAGGAATTAACGATGAGCTTCCTAAAAGATTTATACAGTACCACCCTTTGGATAGTTTAAAATCGATTAAGAGTGGAGCCGCCACATTGAATCTGCTGGTTGAAAGCACTGAGGACATTGAGTCTTTTTTAACACCAGAAAATAATATTATCCTCTCTATTGTTCCAGATAAAGAAGAAAAATTCTTTTTTAAGCTCAATCCCGAAGGCCAGGTAATCGATTCGTTAAAATTAAATTCCGATGCCGGGGATATCGCATTTCTAAAAGGGTTCATTATAAATATGAAGACTCATCGATATCACCTGTGGAGCTTTAACGGCAGTAAATTACCGATCAAAATCACCGCTCAAAATGCAGATTTTAAATGGGACATAGAAAAGCAGCGCAAACAGCTTACAGACATAGCCAGAAAATCAAATACCGTCCGCGTAGATTATGAAAAAAGTAATACTGCGCCCTATAAACCCGATAGTGAGGGCCTACGGACTGCCCAGGTGGCTACACATTATTCGGTAATCACTTACTGTATCAACGATGTCTGCTTTCAGTTCTACACCACTTTAGATGTAAGTAAACAATTCCCCTGGTCTTACAGGGAGAAGATGCTATGGAATAATCTCTTTAAACGGATCAATAAAGAGGCGATTTCTGAAGTGGAGATCAGCAAAACACCTTACATCAAATATTGGTATTTTCAAAAGCTCAAGCGGGAAGAGGTCCAATTTTCAGGCGGGGGCGGCAATGCGCCAGGCTTTAGGGAGATCCTATATCATGGAAATCTATATACCGATGTGGTTTTTAATAAAGATACACTTAGGCTCAGGGAGTTCATGTACCTCAATGAAGAATCGCACACCTCGGATATAGAAATCGATGGAAAAAATATCGGTGCACTCTCCAAAAATAAAGAACAGCCAACCCAGGATATCAGGGGTTACCTGTATTATACCAATGAAAAATTGCACTATGCCCTTTTTACCAATAACGATAAGAAAGTTTACCTGATTAAATAGTCGCCATTCCCCTTTATTGTTGTAATTTGAATTTAGGATAATCTTTTGAAAAAAATTATAAAATAGATTACTTGGTAATGCTCGAAGCTCAACGTTTAGCAGGAACTAATGTTGATTTTTGTTTAAGCTTCCAGAAAATGACAGATAATGAAATCACGGTATTAATTGATAAAGCCATAATTAATTACACATACCAGAAGATTGAGGGTTCAACTGATAAGTTAACACCTGGTTTCTACTCTCATCTATTTATTTCTATTTATTGATTGACCTAATTTAAGTTGGATAAAAACGAATTTAAGATTATGAAAATAGATCAAGGAGTGTACCTTCTCAATGACGAAGAGGGAGAGGAAGGTTATTTTAATGGAACATTATTAAAGTATCTATTTATAGTAACGAACAAGGATGACCTTTTGATTGCCTTAAAAGACTGGGCAAATGATAGGTTTGCTGCGTGCAAAGTTGCCGATATTAAATTAACCAGATTAGGAAATTATCAAATCAAGGTTCAAGTTAAGGATTGGACTGATGACGAAATTCAGGAAATGGAATTGTACTTAATTAGAATTCCAACAGCGTCCGAATGGTCAAAATTGGGTTACTGGAACCATCAGCGTTTTTTTAGGATAGAATAAATCCTAATTTCGTTGGGGCCAGTAATTCTTAAAAAACGAAAAATATGAAGGAATATCTATCGGTTTTAAGCGGATCAATATGGATTTTGGTTATTGTTCTGGCTTTTATCTTTTGGCCACGGAAATAATAATGCCAGTGGAATTATACTATCCTTTATTGTGCTGGTTATAAAGATTTTCACATTGGCTATTCTCATTTTAATCGTCCAGCAAACTTTTTAGACAAAGACCAACGTTGTCCTTTAGCGTTTGGAAAGTCGTTTAATTGAGAATGCAGAAAAATGAAAAAGGAGCAGAATTAAGTATCATACTCCTTAAATTTTTCAGCAACACTGCTGCTGTAATGCAAGTTCTGACTTGCTATTTGTTTCATTAACTTATACCTGTAACTAGTGTGGCAGCAAGTTTTAATTAAGCTTTTATTTGGGATTTCAGTGAGACTAGCCTGTTTTCGAACTGCACTAGTCTTTGTTCTATAGAACTTCCAGAATCGTGAGTTTTTATGGTGCCATTCTTTAAATCATTTAACTCATTTTCCAGCTTTTGAATTAGATCTGATATGCATAAAGCTTCATTCGTGGTTGCAGGCTTCGTTAATCTTTCAGCTAGTTTTGTCATTTCGTTAGCAACAGCTTCTTGCTCAGTGATCGCGTAATCTTCCGTCTGTTTCACGGAACTATGTCCCAGCATTTCTTTTACAATGGATATAGGTACACCGTTATTAAGTGTAACAGTACTTGCAAATGTGCGCCTTGCCTTGTGAGTATTGAGAGCAGCATCTATATTGCAAAGAGTAGCAATCTCTTTCAAGTAGGCATTCATCTTCTGATTGGATTTTACCGGCAATACTGAGTTGCGTTGAATACAAATAGGATGCGACTGATACTTTTCCAGAATCTCCAGCGCTTTTGGCAGTAGCGGTATGTCTGTCCTGGCTTTTGACTTCTGTCTAGAACTCATAATCCAAAGTCTGCCGTCGTCTCCTTCTTTTATGTCATGTTTTTTAAGTTGGAAGGCATCAATATAGGCCAGACCGGTGTAACATTGAAATACAAAAATGTCCCTAATTGTTGCCAATCTTTCATTCTCAAAGCTCTTATCTTCAAGACTTCGTAATTCAGCTCTAGTTAGCGGCTTTTTTTTAGGCTTAGTCATTTTCCCTTTAAAAAGTTTGAAGGGGTCCTTCGGAAGAATATCTTTGGCTACGGCATCTAGAATAATCTTTTTAAAATTCCGAATGTATTTCAAAGACGTATTGTTGCCGCATTTTCTGACTGTTCTCAAATAAAATTCATAGTCCTTAATAAATTCATAATTAAGCTCCCAAAACTCAATATCATCTCTTTGGAATTTGAAAAGAAGGAATTCCTGCACATGGGATCTGGCAGTGACATATCTTTTATATGTCCCCTCAGCATATTCGCCAGGCACGAGTAGCTTCATTCTGTCGTTATGTTTCTGAAATTCTTCTAAAACTTTTAGATTTAACGGGTTTTTACCTTTCACAAAATCAATAATGGATAATGCCGTAATCTTTCTTCCGGCTTTTATCAGTTCTGTTTTGTAGTTGTTAATCTTGGTTGTTAAAGTTTCGAGGAAATGATTAAGACTTCTCGCGTCTTCTTTGTTTCCCGACGCCTTTTCATGGGCCTGATCCCACCTTGTCACATCCCACTTTCGCTTAGTCGACGTTTCCTTTGGTACCCCATCTACGGTTACCCTTACATAAACATATCTGAGATTTTCAGATTTTCCTGATTGGCTCTTCAAAAAGAAGTTTAGCCCATAACTGTGTTCTAGCATAGTTCAACAATTTTTAGTGTTAATAAAGTTGAATTAATAGCGTTCAGTATTGGATCAAGATGAATTCTGTGGCTATTTTTGGCGTCAAAAGGAATAGCCACAGATTTGCCATAAAGATTATAGCAATTTTGAAAATTTTGGCATATTCTCTTAAAAGTAAAAGCCTACAATTTTTGAAAAATTGTAGGCTTAATAAGCTTTTCTACACTAATAACAGATCTTCTCAGTGTATTTCTGCAGAAAGGAAGGGATTCGAACCCTCGATACAGTTACCCGTATACTACCTTTCCAGGGTAGCTCCTTCAACCACTCGGACACCTTTCTAATTGAGATTGCAAAAATACTCTAATTTCTTGAATTAGCAAATTTTCTGATGCAATTACTCGGAAATTTCTCCACAAAGACTTTTTGCGAAATGTTCTGCAAAACTTCCTTTATAGCTTGGATTGTCAATCAGGTGCATCGCTTTAGTGATCGCACTTTCCGCAGTCATATCTTTCCCGCTGATTGCTCCAATTCTTGAAAAAATATTGCTGTTTTCATATTTTCCAAATGAGATTCCGCCTGAAATACACTGACTTACCACCACAATTTCAGTCCCGTTATTTCGGATTTCCTGCAGCGTTTTCTGGGTTTTTTCAGTGCTGAAAATCGTTCCCGAACCAAAAACCTGAAGGATCAAAACCTTCATTTTTGGGATTTCTTTAAAATGATCCAGCTTCATTCCCGGAAAAATCCTCCAGAACAAAACATCCTCCGAAATATGATCGTCAACATGAAATTCAATATCAGAATTACTGCGGTGAAGATTCTCCTTAATTACATTTAAATGAACTCCGGATTGCCCAAGAATAGGGTAGTTAGGGCTTGCATAGGCGTCAAAATATTCAGCCGAATATTTCAAAGTGCGATTTCCTCTCAATAATTTATATTCAAAATAAATTGCAACTTCCTGAATCACAGCTTTATCATTTTCATATAAGCTTGCGTAGTACAAGCTCGTTAGAAGATTTTCCTTTGCATCCGTTCTCAGATCCCCGATAGGTAGCTGTGAGCCTGTTAAAATTACCGGTTTTTTTAATCCTTTTAACATAAAACTTAAAGCAGAAGCGGTATAAGACATCGTATCTGTTCCGTGAAGAATTAAAAATCCGTCATATTTTTCATAATTTTTGCGGATATAATGAGCTATAATCTTCCATTCTTCCGGTCCCATATCCGAGGAGTCAAGCGGTTTGGCGAAAGGGTGTACGAAAACCTCACATTCCATTAGCTTCATTTCGGGCATTTTTTCAAAAATATTTCCAAAATCAAAGGCACGAAGGCTTCCGGTTTCGTAATCTTTTTCCATACCAATGGTTCCACCGGTATATATCAACAGGACTTTTCGTTTCATACAGGACTTTTATAGAATTTGATCCCCATTTCAGGATGATTCCTCAAAATTACGTTAATTTGCAAAGATTTGAAAATAATGAACGATTTAGCACAAACTTTTGAATATTTAAAACAGTTTTTAACGGAGGAAAGACTGGCGAAAATTGATCATTTTTCTCAGGAAAGTTCTGATTTCGTGCTTCCTGTGATGGATGACGTGTATCAGTTCAGGAATGCAGCGGCGATCATACGGTCGGTCGAAGCCTGTGCTTTTCACAAAGTAATTGCGATGGAAGAAGAAAATGTTTTTAATCCGAATCTTACCGTTACAAAAGGCGCTGAAACATGGGTTGAGGTTGAAAAAATGCCGAAAAATTTGGATTCTTTAAAAAATATTAAAGAAAGAGGTTATAAAATTCTGGCAGTTTCATTGGAGAAAAATGCTGTTATGTTACCGGATTATCAAGTGACGGAGCCGATTGCACTGGTTTTCGGGACTGAGCTTGAAGGAGTTTCAAAAGAAGTAATTGATTTTGCGGATGAAACATTAGCGATTCCGATGTATGGCTTTACGAAAAGTTATAATGTTTCTGTGGCAGCGGGAATTTGTATGTATGAATTGAAACAGAAGTTGTTACGTTCAGATATTAATTATAAATTAAGTGAAGAAAAGCTATTGAAAATGAAAATCCGATGGGCTGTAAATTCTATGAGAAGCGGGCAGCAGATTTTTGAGAAATATTTAAAGGATCACAATATTGATTTTAATTAATATTTTTAACTAAAAACACGAAACCATGCAAAAATATACGAAATATCTTTTCTTTATTTCCCTATTCCTGTCCTTGTTGTCTTTGTATATCATTGGAAAAGGTGGGAAAGAAATTTATCCTTTCTACAGTTGGAAATTATTTACAAGCCCTAGTGGAAGCGAAAAGTTTGAGGAACAATACAGGCTGTACAGGGTTGAGGGAAATGATACGATCAGAGTTTTGTATCAGGCCACAGAAATTTACGATGAAAATAATTTAGCTTTAATAACAGGTTTTTATGGCAAAAAAATTGAAAAAAATGAAAACCGGGAAGAAAGTATCAAAAAGATGAAAATTTTCATGAAAAGCTACCGGCCGGAGTATAATAATCTTCTTTTGTATAAAGAAAGCTTCAATCCCTGGGATTTAGGAAAAGCGTCTTTTAAAATCAATAAAATTTTGATAACCAAACTCTAATGAAATATAAGGAACTTACCGTTTTCAATTATAAAATTGCCTATTATGCAATGCGTACTTTCGGGTTGTATTGGTTGTTGATGCAATATCTTACATTCAGAAGAATCAGCAAGTGGCCTCAAGAAATTTATGAACCATTTCTTGTGATTCAACGATTTATTTTCCCGGTATATCCGAGTGAGTTTTTATATGGGAGTATTTTATTGATTTGTGCTTTACTTCTAATAATAACTTTATTTAAGCAAAATTATATTCTTAATTTTTTAATATTTGTATTAATAGCAATCATTAATTTCCCGATTTCTCTTAATTTCAGTGTGGGGCATCATAATCATTTGATAATTATTGGTTATTTTATGGCGATTTTTTTACTGCCTAAAAATTTAATCAAAGAAAATGATTACAAATGGGTACAGTATTTCTATCTGGGAATATTGGCAACTTACAGTATGGCGGGGATCTCCAAGTTTTTAGGAATTGCGAAAAATGTAATCAAACAAACAGGAAAAATTACATGGCTGGATAAAAACGCAGCCAAAATCAATACGCTGGATAATTATTGGATCGCAGATATCAAGGTTCCGGATTGGGTCCTGAGTTTATATGCTTATGAAAACTTCTGGGTTATTACTACCGTCTTTGGAATCGTAGTACAAGCTTCAAGTTTTTTGGGAGCCTTTAACAGAAAATATCTTACATTCATTATGATTTTCCTGTATATTTTCCATTGGTACACGGATTTTTTCGTATTGGCGGATTTTCAGGATGCTAAAAATTTTGTGTTAATAGCTTTGTTTCCGTATCATATTTTTTATCCTTTATATTTGAAATTTAAGTCAAAACCTAGTTATACTTAATTTTTAAAGGAAATAATTCCAGGCTGCAACGAAGATTCCGGCTGTTTCTGTTCTCAATCTTTGGCTTCCAAGTGATACTGCTTTTATTTTATTATTGGCTAGATGTGAGATTTCTTTCTCTGAAAAATCACCTTCCGGACCAATAAGAAATGTGATTTGTTCCAAATTCGGAATTTCTTTTAAACCTATTCTTTCCAAATTTTCATGGCAGTGGGCAACAAAAGTATTTTCCGGATTAATATTTTTAAGGAAATCTGTAAGTTTAGTTAAATCATTAATGACTGGAAAATGGAATCTCAAGCTTTGTTTTGAAGCTGCTATCGCCTGTTTCCTGATTTTATCAATGTTAATATTTTTACGCTCGGTTTTTTCGGTTTGTAAAAAAGTAATTTCAGAAATACCCATTTCTACAGCTTTTTCTACAAAAAATTCAATACGGTCAATATTTTTTGTCGGAGCGATTGCAATATGAAGTTTCGGATTAAAATCCGGATAATCAGTTTTAATTTCAGCGACTTCAATATTTGCTCTTTTTCCTTCTATCACTAGTTTTCCCGATGCCAGAGTTCCTTTTCCATTCGTCACATGAATTTCCTCACCATTCTTCATGCGAAGAACTTTTACGATATGTTGTTGCTCCTCGTCGTTTATTATTACTTTTCCGTTATTGATTTCGCCAAAAAAAAGTTTCATAGATTGATATTTAGATCCGCCTGAATTTATTTATAAATGATTATTAAAACGTGATTTCATTATCGCTTAAAAATGCCACACCGGTTTTTATCGTGGTATAAATATCGCCTTCACAATCTCTATATGAACATGCATAAATTTCTTCGATCCACTTATTATTCATAAAAATTAAATTCAAATATTCGTTTTTTCTTAAATTATTTTTGATGGATAAATAATCACCTTCTTTGGGTTCGTAAGTAAAGCTAAACACATTTTCTGAATTGATTTTCTCGATAATTTCTTCCTTTATATTTTGAACATATCCAATTTCCGAACTGGACGGAAAATAATCTACATAAAGCTCTGATGCATCATTTTTTCCAGTAATTGTTTCTAATATCCAATAATATTTTGAATTCTTTTTAGAATGTTTTCCCAGTATTTTTTCTTCTAACAGTATTTTCATAAATCATATTTTGCAGTTGCGGAAGTTCTCAGATCCGTAAATTCTCCCCGCTCAAACTTCAATTGAGCCACCATCGCAATCATTGCAGCGTTATCTGTAGTATATTCAAATTTTGGAATGTAAATATTCCAGCCTAATTTTTCGTGATTATCCTGCATCGCCTTTCTTAAGGCAGAATTCGCAGAAACTCCACCTGCAATAGCAACTTCTTTTATATCTAAAACCTTGGCTGCTTTTTCAAGTTTGTCTATTAGAATTTCAATAATTGATTTCTGAACGGAAGCGCAAAGATCATTAATGTTATTTTTTACGAAGTCATTATCTTTTTTAACTTCTTTTTGGATAAAATATAATACAGAAGTTTTAATCCCACTAAAGGAATAATCATAATTATCCAGTTTTGGCTTATTAAATTTAAAAGCATTAGGGTTACCTTTTTTAGCCAGTTTATCGATAATGGGGCCAGCCGGATAATCCAGATCGAAGATTTTTCCGATCTTGTCAAATGCTTCTCCTGCCGCATCATCAGTTGTTTTTCCGATGATTTCCATGTCAAAATAATCCTTCACAAGAACGATCATTGTATGTCCTCCGCTCACGGTAAGGCATAAAAACGGAAATTTTGGCGGCATAGGATTTGCATCTGCAATGAAATGGGCTAAAATGTGCGCCTGGAGGTGGTTTACTTCAATTAAAGGAACGTCTAAACTCATTGCCAAAGACTTAGCAAACGAGGTTCCCACAAGAAGTGAGCCTAAAAGTCCGGGTCCACGTGTAAAACCGATCGCAGAAATTGCATTTTGTTGTATATTTGCTTTAGTTAGAGATTTTTCAACAACGGGGATGATATTTTGCTGATGCGCACGCGATGCCAGTTCAGGGACAACACCGCCATATTCTTTATGGATTGCCTGATTTGCAGCGATGTTCGACAAAATAGAATTTCCCTTGATGATAGCTGCTGATGTGTCGTCGCAAGACGATTCAATACCTAAAATTATAGAGTCGCTCATAATAATGGCAAAGTTAGAGAATAATAACGAGAATGAGAACAAAAAATCAGTAGCTGAAAACTTAGGGGATCAGGTACAAAAGACTGTTGAGAATGTTGAAGGTGCTGTAAAAGAAACAGTTAAGGAAGCGTCTGAATTAGCATCAGATGCGATTCATCATCCCGTAGAAACAGCTGAAGAGTTCGGAAAACAGGCTGTAAAAGACGTTACAAGCTATTCCTGGTGGGCAAGGTTGTTATTGATTCTGTTTTGGCTTAGTTTGGGACTGGTAGTTGCGGTTTTCATTATTATAAATCTTCCGGTGACCAAAAGATGGGCTGCTAATCAGGCGTTACAAATTGTAAATAGAGATTTTAAGGCGCAAATGTCTACAGAAAGTGTTGAGGTGAATTTCTTCGGTAACGTAAAAATCAAAGGCTTAAAAATTAAAGATTATAAAGGCCTGGATTTCATCACTTCGAAGGAATTTATTGCCAATTCCGACTGGTTTTCTCTGGCTACCAATATCGGGAAAAATAATTCCCTGAGCTTTAATTCTCTTACGCTTAAAAATGCCGACGTAAAAGTCATCACCTATAAAGGCGACAGTATTTCAAATTTTATCCGTTTTACGCAATTGTTTGACAGCGGAAAAAAGAAGGATCCGAGCAAACCACCTTTTCAGCTTAATTCAAGGTTACAAATTCTCGATTCTAAAGTGTCTATCGTTAATCAAAATTCTCCCGGAGAAGCCGGAAAATGGCTCACTGCAACGAATTTTAATTTAAAAGCTCCGAACGTAAAAGTAAACGGAGGCAATATTTCAGCCTTAATCAACAATATGTCTTTCGTTACAAAAAGATGGGGGAAATCTCATTTTGTAGACACTTTTTCTACGGAATTATCGATGACGGAGGACTATCTTTCATTGAAAGACCTTACATTAAATACAGACCACACACTTTTACAGGGAAATATTAAATTTAACTTAAATAAAGGTTCGTGGGCAGATTTTGCAGATCGTGTTCGTTGGGATATGAATCTCCAGCAGGGAAGCCAGTTGAGTGGTTATGACATCAGTTATTTTGTAACAAATTGGGACAATTTTAAGCCTTTCAATGTTTCCGGGAAAATGACCGGTCCTTTAAATAAATTCTATCTTGAAAATTTCCTGATCCGGAATCCTGATGTGAATATTGCCACCAAGACCATGAAGGTTAATAATTTGCTTAAAGGTAATTTTTTAATCGAAACCAATAATCTTTCAACGGATTTTACATATAAAGATTTGAAAGCGATGATGCCTTCATTTATTTCTAAAAAAATGAAAAACTTCGCTGATGATTTTGGAAGGTTAAAATACAATGGTGCAGCAAAGGTAAACCCTGATCAGGTGTATGTTTCCAGTGGAAATCTAATGACGGGAATAGGGCAGGCAAAAATTACAAAATTTTCACTTACAGGTTACAGCACTGCAATGCCGAAATATTCCGGAATTGCCGAGGTGAAAGACCTTAATACTTCGGTGATTACTAAAAATAAATCGGTTGGTTTGATTTCTGGAAGATTTGATGTCAACGGGCAAAGTTTTGATGTCAATACGATGAGACTTACGACAAAATCCCAGATTTCAAGCATCGAAATCATGAATAAAGAGATCAATAATCTTTATCTGGACGGATTATTGGATCATAAAAAATATAATGGTTTAATTACTGTTAATGACGAACAGGCCAAAGCTACTATAAAAGGGTTAATTGATTTCAGCACCTCAAGAATTTCTATGAATGTGGATGCTGATGTTAATTATTTAAACATGAATTATTTTACCAATAAACCTGGAAACCAGATTGTAAGCGGAAAGGTAAACGGTAAAATGGCCATGTCTTCGATTAATGACCTTACTTTAGATGTTGAGGCTAATAATATTAATTTCGCAACAGCTACACAAAAATATTCAATACCGAATGCTAAGCTTAAAACTTTTATTGAAAATGGCGGACGTGTCATTGATGTAGATGCTCCGGGTGCCGCAAACGGTAAAATATCCGGCAGATATAATCTTGGTGACTTAGCGGGAATGGTAGAAAACGGGTTAAATAAAATTTTAGTTGGTCCTCCTCCGAGAAAATTATACCGAGGTCAGAATTTTACAATGAACTTCGATGTTCAGCAAGGTTTGGTTAGTTATTTTCTGCCCGATCTTAAAATTCCTCAGGGCGCAAAAGTGGAAGGTCAATATGATGGTAATTCAAATAATTTAATTCTGAATGTTGATGCTGCTTCCCTAAAATATATCATGACCAAAGAACAGGAAATCACAGAGGCTGATAAAGCTTTGGCGGCTGCCAATCCTGAGTACAAAATCAATGAAAGAGATAAAATCACCAGGGACAGCGCAATGGTTGACAGTGTTATGGTGAGAATCAATACAGCCAATTTAGATGAGCAGATTTTTGCAAGAATAAGCCGTGTAGAATACAACAAAAATATCCTTAAAGATGTTACTTTAAGCGGAAGAAACGAAAACAATACAATTCTTCATTTAGCAACAAAATTCAAGCACGGAAGCCCGGAAGATGAATTGGCAGATCAATTGAAAGAATATGCTATCAATGTAAACCAGTCCACAAATACAGCAGGAGATTTTGTATTCAGATTTGAGCCTACGGAAGTGAAGTTTAATGAAGTGACCTGGGCCATTGATACAAGTCCGGAGCTCAATCATTCTATTACCTATCGCAAAAAAGAAGGTGATTTTGATGTCAGGAATCTGAGGATTTATTCTGATAACAGTGCTTTATTTATAAAAGAGGGACAATTCAAATCTGCTAAAGATTTTTATGTGGATGCTGAAGTTGACAATTTTGCGATTGAGAAGCTTCTGGAGATGCAATCCGGAGGAAATTCAATGGATATTAAAGGTCTTGCCAACGGAAGTGTAAAGATCAGGATGGATAAAAGTACACTTCAGCCTTTAGTGGATATGACCATTGATGATATCATGATGAATGGAAATGATATGGGAGATATCACCATTTCTGCAACAAATGGTTTTTCACTGAATGTGTATGATGTAGATATTAAAGTAAATTCTGCGGGTGTTATCGGAAACAACAGCCTTCATGTGACCGGAACAGTTAATAATAACAATGCTTCGCCAACTATTGATCTTACGGCGGAAATGCGGGATTTTGATGTAGCTTTTGCCCAACAGTTTGTAAAGACAATTTTCGGAAATCTTCGTGGAAAAGCCACGGGAGACCTTAAGGTGACAGGAAAGTTCAGTGATCTGGATTATAGTGGAGATATTGCACTGAAAGATTTTGGTTTAAAACTTTTATTTACAGGTGTTGATTATTCATTCGGTGATACGGTGATTCCTTTAACGAAGGGCTTGGCGATTCTTAACAATATTGAGGTTCATGACGGAAGAACAAATTCTAAAGGAAATATTTCGGGTGCAATTCAGTTTGAGACCATTTCTTCAATGGGGGTCAACCTCGTAATGAGAGCTGATAATTTATTAATGTTGAATACCACTCAGAAGGATTATGACCTTTTCTGGGGAAGGATTTATGGGCAAGGCGATCTTTATGTCGATGGTCCGGTTTCAGGGTTAAGCATTACAACTCCCAATATGAAAGCATTGAGTGGTAGTACATTTACTTTCAATTCGGGGTCTACTTCCAATGTGGAAGAATTTAAAATGTTGAGGTTCTTAAAAGAAGGAAAAGACGGATTGGTAACCCTTGAAGAAAAGAAAAAAACCGGAGCAAACATGAATATTGACTTCTCGCTGGATGTAGATAAAGGAACTACGGTGAATGTCTTGATCGGTGATGATGTCGGAAATATTATGGTAAAAGGAGCTGCAGAGAAATTACGCTTCCAGATGAGCAGACAGGGAAATATTGCGATGAACGGTACCTATAAAGTAGATAATGGAACGTTTGTTTCTAAAGCTATTTTAAATAAAACATTCCAGATTGAAAAAGGAAGCAGCATCCGTTGGGATGGTGATGCGATGAAGCCGGCTCTTGATATCACGGCGAACTATGTGAGAATGGTTTCCAATGCCGGGGAATATTTGAATATGGGAAGTATACAGCCGATCAGTATTTTACTTCAGGCCAATATTACACAGTCTCTTATTGATCCTAAAGTGGATCTGAATGTGACGGCACTGGATGTTTCCAGCCAGGTAAGGGAAACGTTGGCGGCAAAAATGAGTCAGGATGGGGAAAAGGTTCTCCAGTTTGGTTCGGTTCTGTTGTTGAGCAGCTTTAATGTTTCAAATACGGGTGGAGTAGATGTGGACGTTGCAGGAGTAGCACAATCTTCCGGTTATAATATGCTTTTAAAGCAATTGGGGTCTGTTCTCAACACGATGAGTAATGAGTTCCAGATTGACCTTAATTATGTAAAAGGAGACCAGTATTCCAATACGGGAGACCGTGCGAATGCAGGGGTAAGTTTTGCCCTTTCACCGAGGATTAAAGTAAAAACAGGACTTGGGATTCCTTTATCTAAAACTGAAAATACGGAGGCCAATTATCTGTCAGGAGAAGGTACTATTGAATATGATATCTCTAAAAAGAACGACGGCAGCTTGATTTTAAGAGGATATTCCAAACCATCCAACATCGGAATGGTAAATGGAGCCGGATCAAACGGAACTGCTAATCAAGCCTATGGTGGAGGTATCGTTTGGAGTAAGAGCTTTAATTCTTTATTCAAAAAAGGTAAAAAAGATAAAAAAGTTCAAGATCCTAAAAGGGAAATAAAAACAGATTCTACAAAATCAGGACCTAAATAATTGTAAAAGTTTAATGATTTTTATCATCCGTGTTAATTATTGTTAATGTTTGATATAATTTTCATGGTTAAATTATTTTTCATAAATTTGCAAAAAATACATAGATTTTTTAAAAAAATTGTAATTTAACTAATATGAATTATCAACTGGACGAAATAGACAAGAAGATTCTTGATTTCTTAGTAGAAAACACAAGAATGCCTTTTACTGAAATTGCAAAACAGATGGATGTGTCTGCAGGTACAATTCACGTAAGAGTGAAAAAGATGGAAGATGCGGGTATTATTTTGGGATCATCTCTTAATATCGACTACGGAAAGCTAGACTATCATTTTACAGCTTTTATCGGAATTTTATTAACAAAATCTAACAGAACTCAGGAAGTTTTGAAAGAGTTGTCAACTATTCCTAATGTAATCGAAGCTAGTGTAATTTCCGGAAAATATAATATTTTCTGTAAAGTACGCGCTAAGAATACTGACGATGCAAAGAGAATTATCTATCAAATAGACGATATTCAAGATGTAATGAGAACGGAAAGTATGATTTCTATGGAAGAATACCTAAGTGACAAAAACAGATTGATCAACGCTATTTCTATATAATCAAATTTTAAACGAATTATATAAAAGAACTTATGAAATTTCTCGTAAGTTCTTTATTTTTGTACCTATGGAAGAATACAGCTATTTTGATGAAGATCCGAAGAAAGGATGGGGATTTATCCTGGCTTTTGCAGCCTTACTGTTATTTACGATAATGGGATTCGGTATTGATCTGGACGAATACCTTCAACATGAATATCTTAATATTCCGAGATGGTATTTCTTTGTCATTTTCGCAATTGACGCTTTAATGGTAATCAGTCTCATTCTGATGTTTTTTTACAAAAAAATAGGGATTTTCACTTTTCCGGCATTATTGGTTCTGCATTTTTTTATGCATAATTACTATCTGTCTACTTTCCTGTACACGGATGTTACAAATCTTTTCTTATTTACTGGTTTTGGGATGTTGGCGATTATTCCGAAATGGAAGTTTTTTAAGTAAATTTTTTATTTTATAAAATAAAAATTCTCAAAATTCTGAGGGTCTTATTTTTTGATTAAATTTTCCATTCCGTAATGCTGAATTGCTTTTTGTTTTAAAGGATTTGTACTCCATTCTTCCCATTCTCCTGTGTAAGGATCGTAACCACATTTAAGAGGTTTTGATGTATCAAGACCTTCTTTGTTTGTGTGAGATTGTTCTGTATAAGCTCGACAGTCTGTACATACATGACGAAATTCACAATCTTTGCAAATTTCAATTTCATTTTTAGTTAGGTTCCAATACTTTTTAAAGGCCTCATGATTAATAGCTTCCTCTAAAGCTATGTCTTTAGTATTTCCAAAACTTTGAGACATTGCGGGACAGTTTTTAATGTTTCCATTTATATCTATTCCTAATTTTTTATGAAGACATGAGTTATGGTTAACCGCTTCCAGATATTTATTCAAATTAACATTAAAATAATCAGCGGATACTCCACCACAAAATTTAAAATTAGTGATACTTTTTGTTAAGAAAACTACATCCATTAAAATGTTATTATTCCATAAAATAACTTTTTCAAAGGGTGATTGGAAGATTGTAAGTCTTGTTAATTTATTAAATTCTTTACTTAGCTTTTCAAGAAAAAGATTATTAATAAAATTGTCAAATAGATTTATTATTTCAATATTTTCTACAATTGATTCTTCAAAAAAAGAATTTAGAAGTAAATAATCATTCATTTCTAAATTTTCATAAAACACTAAACAAACATTTCTACAAAGTAAAAGGTTAAGGGAGTTTATATATTCTTTTAACCGAAAAATTTCGTCTTTTTTGATTTCAATTACTATGTTTGTAATATGAGAAGGAGTTTTAAAACTTTCATTTAACGCTGAAAATCTTTTTATATCCTCATTATCACAATAAAAGCCTAAATCTTTTCTTTCTAAAAAGTCTATATATTCCTTAATCGTTTCTTTATTCTCATCACCATATTCTGCATATATTGTATTAATGGGAATATTTGAATTTAACTCGACAATCACTTCTGCCATAGAATTAGGAATGAATTCAGAAGTACCTCGTTGTAGATCGCTTATCAAAGAACGTGTAAATCCTCTAGTAACAGTACAATTCGAGAAAATTTTAAAATATTTCATAGTCTAACTATATCTTTGTAAAATCGTTCAACTATGCAGTATTTACTGTTAAAAAAGTTAGAATTGAATATCTTGTTTATTGTAATATTATTATCATCTACTACCAATTTTGTGGCTTTTAAATCTTTAAAATAGTAGGGTAGCTTATTTCTGTTTTCTTTAAAAAATTGTTCAAAAGATTCAGTCTTTTTTTCCATTTGTGAAATAGTTTATAATTTCTTTTTCTATGTAATAATTGCAAGGATTTGATATCATTCCGAATTGACCAACAGGATTAATCTCTAAAAAATAATAATTATTTTTGAGATTAACAATCAAATCGATAGCTCCCGATTTCAAATTAAAATTTTTCATCAATAAATCTAATTTGTTTTCAATCTCAACGGGGAGTTTAAATGGGACTGTCCTATTTGGGAAATTATGGTTGTAATTTCTATAGTCTAAGGAGGTTTGGGATGCTTTTTGAGAAAAAATAGCCATTGAAAAAAATAATCCATTTAGATAAAATACTCTAATCTCATATTTTTTCTCAATTTTTTCTTGAAATAAGGTTGGAGAAAAACTATATGTACTTTCTGTTTCTTTGTACTCTTGGGTTAATGTACTTAAAATAGAATTATCATAACTATCATATATTGCAGCTTGTTCATTAATTGTTTTATAAATTTTAAAGCCTTCTTTGATTTGCTTAGTGCTAGTAAGTAGCATGAAATTTGGAATCAGTAATCCTATATTTTTTGCTTCTTCTAAAACTATTAATTTATTTAGTTCAACATCAAAAAATAAATTCAAATGCTTTTTTTTACTTAGCCTAAATTCAATATACTGAGCTATTTTTTTATTATACTCATATAAATACTTTTCCAGTTCATTACTATAAAATACATCAGTCTTTTTAGTAAGCAAACTACCTTTTCTGTACCAATATGCAGTAAATTCATCTACATTTATATCATAAATATCTATTTCTTCGTCTAAATTATATCTGACAAAATCTATACTGAAATATTGTAGCCATTTTATGACTTTATTTGTTGTATAATCATTTGATGTTGATAGGATTAAAACTTTCATTACTTTTGATACATTTCTCTTAATACCTGTTCAAAGTTTTTTGTGCTTTCCTCATCAACAAAATTTTGGAATCTAAAAATTGGATAATAAAAAGAAAATTCTGCAAAATTTTTATTTTTATAAGCAGTTTTAGTTACTTTAAAAAAATGAACGAAATCGGTCCTATATTCTTGAGGTAGAAAATCTTCTTTCAAGAAATATAATTTGTTTTGATACTCTAATATTGGCATTAAGTTATAATCAATGCTGTTATAATAGAATACTCTTTCTAATTGATTATTTTTTACTTTTTCATTAAAAAAGCCGTTCTGTTTATGAGATTGATAGCTATGTCTATATAGCACTGCATATTTTGGTCTAAAAGAATAAATGGTATCATTTTCAATATTTACTCCCGTAATTTCTTCATTAAAATATCCATATGCTTTCTCTAAAGCAAATAGTTTCTTATCTATTTTTTCTGTTAAGCTGAAGGCATCAATTGTTGGATTTTCTTTCAATTTAATAAAGAGTTGTTGATCAGTATTGGTAAGAGAATCTAAACTTTTTACTAAGTCTTTATTTACTTTATTTTCAATCTTTAATTCATTAAGTTTTCTCCAGTAATTTGTTTTCCTAAAATCCTTAAATTTTGTTTGGTTAAAAAATGAAACATCAACACCTTTTGAAATAAATAATTTTGCCCAATTATAAAGCTCATCCCAATTTTTTAATTTATTACTACAAATGATTGCATTGTAAATATCCCTGCTAAAAACATAATTTTGATTTTTCAAATCATTATAATTAAGTAAAGCCCTATCATATTGTTTTTCAATAATTGCTTCCTCTGCATTATTACTTATATTGCTATACGTTTGGATGTTTTGGGCTTTTACATAAGTCAAAAAAAATAAGTATATAACGCTGATTATAATTTTTTTATTCATCTTAATTCTTGATTTTCAGCATTGGCTGAGGTCTGGAAATGTATTACTAAAAAGTAAAAACACAATCAAATTCGTCTTGATTGCGTTTTTTGCTTTTTATAAAATAGTTAGTATATACAAGTTACGGGCTTAATAGAGGTTTTTCCACCTTGGAATACATAGATTCCATTATCTACTGTGTCAGATTGCCAGGAAAATGTATAAGCAGTACAAGTGGTCCAATTATATTGTGTGCTGAATCCTCCTCCTGTACATTCTTCTCCTCCTGCTTTAATTTGACCTAAAGCTGCTGTATTAAGAGATTTTTCTCTAAGTTTTTCTAATTTTTTCATACATTGATTTTTATCACTATTAATGTCGCCAAAACTAATAATATATTTGTTAGAATAGTACTTTTTAATAAATTTTAACTTTTTTGATTCTATAAATTTTAATAACTTAATTAGATTATTGTATTAATTATTTTAATATTTAGTTAAAAATAATTATATATTTAACATAATTGTTGTTTTATTTTTAATTGTAAATATTTATTTGATTTAATTTTTTTGTACTATATTTTATTTCATTATACAAAAAAAGCATCCAAAACTGGATGCTTTTCATTTATATCTAAAAGAAATTATTTCTCTAAAATCCTCTTCACCGCTTCTTTCACAGCAGTAGAATCAATCTTATATTTCTTCATCAATTCAGCCGGTGTTGCAGATTCCCCAAAAGTATCGTTTACCGCAACGAATTCCTGTCTTGTAGGTCTTCTTCTTGCCAACATTCCCGCAACAGATTCTCCCAAACCACCAAGGTAGTTGTGCTCTTCAGCTGTTACGATTTTCCCTGTTTTTTCAACTGATTTTAAGATGATTTCCTCGTCCAAAGGCTTAATCGTGTGGATATTGATTACCTCACAAGAAATACCTTCTTTTTCAAGCTCATCGGCAGCTACAAGAGATTCCCAAACAAGGTGACCTGTTGCAACAATCGTTACATCAGTTCCTTCCTGAAGCATAATTCCTTTTCCGATTTCGAAAGGCATATCTTCCGGAATGAAAACCGGAACAGTTGGTCTCCCGAATCTTAAATATACAGGGCCTTTATGGTCAGCAATAGCGATCGTAGCCGCTTTTGTCTGGTTGTAGTCGCAAGGGTTGATTACCGTCATTCCCGGAAGCATTTTCATCATACCGATGTCTTCCAAAACCTGGTGGGTTGCACCGTCTTCCCCCAAAGTAAGACCTGCGTGAGAAGCACAGATTTTTACATTTTTATCTGAATAGGCGATAGACTGACGGATCTGGTCATACACTCTCGAAGTAGAAAAGTTCGCGAAAGTTCCCGTAAAAGGAATTTTCCCTGTGATGCTAAGACCTGCAGCAAGTCCCATCATATTGGCTTCAGCGATACCTACCTGGAAGAATCTTTCAGGAGCTTTTTCAATGAATTTTTCCATTTTCAAAGATCCGATAAGGTCTGCACATAGGGCTACAACATTAGGATTTTTATCAGCAAGCTCAGCTAATCCGGCTCCGAATCCTGAACGTGTATCCTTTTTTTCTGTATATGTATATTTCATTTTTATTTTTTTAATCTAGATTTTTTAAATAAGTATTTAATTTCTTTTTATCAGATGGATCAAGTTTATCCTGAATTTCGCTGAGGTACAAAACTTCACGTCTTATTTCGTCTAAAGTGATTTTAATTCCCACAGTATGGTTGGTTGTCTGCGTAAGATACATATCACAAACCTGTCCTACATAATTTTTCAAATGACCTTTCAGTTCTTTATTATTAAAAGCAGGAATGTCTTTTTCTAAATTTTTGCAGTGTTTCGGAAGTCCTTTCCAAAGAGTTTCGTTCGGGAGATTAGCAATTGCCAGGCTTCCGTCTTCAGAGTTATTCTTTTTATATTCAGAAACATAATCCGGAATATAATAAACTTCTTCGCCATAAGGTGCTATAGAAGGAGGATAAGTGGCATCTGCCACAACCGCAGCAGAATCAGAAGGCGCATAAACAGAATCCATTTTAGCATATTCTTCTTCCTCTTTTTTATAAGCGATTGCGATAGAATCATGTTTTCTTTGCTGTTCAACCATAGCTTTTTTATGATCGAAATACACAAATTCTTTAGAATCTTTCATTGAAGTAGCTACAAAATAATCTTTGTCATATGATTTTTCCGGGCCGCCTTTTAGAATAAAACCTTTTAAGTCTGAATTTTTAAAGATTGTTTTCCTGTCAAAAAATTTTATTAAACCCTTCAAAACAGGAAGGTTATTATACCCTGATTTTTCATCAATACAAACTTTAAAAGCTTCTTTATCCTTTCTTTCATCATCTTTTAATTTAAAATTAATTAAATAATGAGAACAAGGAACTCCTAAAATTGTTTCTTTGGTGCCCAGTTTTTTACTTTCAAGAACATATTCCTCTTTCGCATCGTTGTATCCATAATTACCAACTCCAAACATAGACGCAAATAAAGCGTTGGATCCGTCAAGACGATTATTCATTTCCAGACCTACCGCAGACGTTCCCAATGCATCCGTAAAAAAGTACATCGGAAAACTTTTAATATTCACTTTAGTTAAAAATTCGCCTGTATTGCTGGCAAAAGTTTTCAGAAAAACATCAGTTTTATTTTTATCAATTATTTTATAATTAATTTCTTTTTCGAAAGAAATTTTCTTTTCCTGAGAAATTCCCAGTATAAAATTGAATAATAAACAGATGAGCAAAAACTTTTTCATGGTCAACTTGATTTTTGATAAAAAGATATTAGTAATCAGAAGGAGCTTCTAAATATAATTGTTTGAAAGCCGTATCCAATTGCTCGTCGTTAGGAGCTTTTCCATGCCAAGAGTGAGTTCCCATCATGTAATCTACCCCGAATCCCATTTCTGTATGAAGGATGATAACAACAGGTTTTCCTTTTCCGGTTTCCGTTTTTGCTTTCTCCAAAATAGCGATTACAGCTTCAAGATCATTACCGTTTTTCTCATTCAAAACAGTCCATCCGAACGCCTCCAATTTTGCATGAAGATTTCCTAAGCTCAATACATCATCCGTATCACCATCAATCTGACGACCGTTATAGTCGATTGTAGAAATGATATTATCAACCTTTTTTGCAGCAGCATACATTAATGCTTCCCAAACCTGTCCTTCCTGCAATTCACCGTCTCCGTGAAGAGTGTAAACAAGAGAGTTATCTCCATCTAATTTTTTACCTTCAGCTACACCAAGCGCTACAGAAAGCCCTTGTCCAAGAGAACCAGAAGCAATTCTTACTCCCGGAAGACCCTCGTGAGTCGTTGGGTGACCCTGCAATCTTGAATCTAATTTTCTGAAAGTTCTCAGTTCATCCACCGGAAAAAAGCCAAATCTAGCTAAAGTAGAATAGAATACCGGAGAAATGTGTCCGTTTGAAAGATAGAAATGATCTTCATTTTTACCTTCCATTGTGAAAGGAAGATTATAGTTCATTACCTTTCCGTAAAGTGCTGTGAAGTATTCGGTGCAACCTAAACTTCCTCCCGGGTGACCGGAATTTACAGCATGAACCATTCTTAAAATGTCTCTTCTGATTTGCGTAGTAAGAGATTTTAACTCTTCGATGCTTTTACTCATTATATAAGATTTATTTGCACGCGAATTTACAATTTTTTACTGGCTTACGGAAATACAAAAATCCGGGCATAAAGTCCGGATTTTGAATTGTTTAAAATATTTTAATATTTAGCAGCCTTCGTTAATGAAAACCTGCATCTCTGTCACGATATTGTTTACGATGGTGAAAGTAAGTGTAGTTCCTGCATCCAAATCATTTAAAACAAAATTGCTGGAATTGTTTTGTTTGTTTCCTTTATCATCATAGCTTGGGTAAACGCTGTAGCTAGGATAATTTTTATAGGCATTAATCACATCATCTTTTGTGCTTCCAATGCCGATTCCGCTTTTGGTTTTGAACTTTTTACTCTTTGTGGAAAGTCCCTGAATTACCATTTTACTGGTTTCTTTTCCCTGGTCGTCATAATCCTGGGTGGTAGCAATCAAAATAGTTTCACCGTTGTATTTCACGGCATTTTTTAATTCATAATTGGATTGCTTTAATTTTGTTCCGAATTGATCCGCTTCATCATTTTTCATGAAGATTTTGTAAGGACCGATTCTTAGTGTTGAAATCTCAAATTCCTGAGCCGACAGATAACTTACAGCAAATACAAGCAGGAATAACTGAATAATTTTTTTCATGGTTTTACTATTTTTAAGGATGTTTTTTTGTTTCTCACCAGCCACAGCCCGATGAATGTCAATAAACCGTTCAGAATAATTAATTCCACACCAATTCTGTAATCCGTATAAAGCGTCACTATTTGATTAATAAAATAAGTTATAAACGGAGCTAAAATGGTCACGGCAAGAATCGAATATTTTTTTGAAATATAAGATTTGGTGAAAATCCCGAATGCAAAAAGTCCTAAAAGCGGCCCGTACGTATAGCCTGCGATTTCCATGATAAGATAAACAATTGACTTGTCATTCATGGCTTTGAAAACCATAATCAATATAAAGAAAACGACCGTAAAAGTCAAATGAACTTTCATACGAAGGTGTTTTTTTTCTTTTTCCGTTTTTGTTTTATCTTCGTTAAGATTTAGTAAATCAACACAATATGAGCTTGTTACAGCTGTTAAAGCTCCATCCGCAGAAGGAAACAGCGCTGAAATCAATCCAATAATAAAAATCACAGAAATAACCATCGGGAAATGTCCCTGAAGTGATAAAGCCGGGAATAAGTCATCCCCCATAATATTTTTAATCTGTCCCGCAGAATCTTTGAATCCGAAAATATTGGTAACGGTTTCACCTTTTATCTGTTCATATTCCGCGCCGTTCTGCAATGCAAAAAGATAGAGCAAACCTCCTAAAAATAAAAATGCAAGATTTACAAAAAGCAATGTTCCTGCAAAAGTCAGCATGTTTTTCTTTGAATTCTTAAGATTGTCAACGGAAATATTTTTCTGCATCATTTCCTGGTCAAGCCCCGTCATTGCAATGGTAATGAAGATTCCCCCTAAAATTGTTTTAAGGAAAAATGTCTTGGAATTAGGATCAAAATTAATAAAATGGGTATAATTTTTCTGTTCCAAAATGGTATAAGCTTCACCAAAAGACAGATTCAGATTTGATAAAATATAAATAATACAGGCTATCAAACTGATAATCATGAAAGAAGTTTGCAAGGTATCGGTAATCACGATCGTTTTCACGCCGCCCTCAAAAGTGTATAAAAGTACCATCAACAGAAGGACAAGCGCCGTTAACCAAAACGGAACTCCCAAGCCTTCCAGCAAAAAGATCTGTAAAACATTTACCACAAGATAAAGCCTTGCCGTAGCACCGATTGCCCGTGAAATAATAAAAAAAGTAGACCCGATTTTATGAGCTTCTACATTAAATCTTTTGCCGAGATAAGTATAAATCGACGTAAGATTCATCTTATAATATAGAGGAAGCAAAATAGCAGCGACAATAAAATATCCGATGAAAAACCCGATTACCATCATATAATATTCAAAACCGCCGAAAATGTATTCGGTTCCGGTCATTTTTCCGACAGTTCCCGGTACTGAAATGAAGGTGACACCGCTTAAGCTTGTACCGATCATCCCAAATGCTACAAGCCACCATTTACTTTTTTTATTACCGATAAAAAAAGACTGATTATCAGAATTTCGGCTCGTAAAATAAGAAATTACCAAAAGTCCGATAAAATATATAAAAACAAATAGCAAAAGGGTAGTTCCGGGGTTCATGCTGAGATTTTAAATTTTAGCAAATATAGTTTTTTTCTGTTTCTGCCGGAAAAGAAAAAACCTTCCGGATTTTACTCTGGAAGGTTATGTTATGTAAGGTTGAAATTAAGGCTGAATTAGTTTGATTATTTTCTTAACCTTAATCTTAAAATCAAGCCTGTGTCTGATTCACCAGCACATCCTGAAGCTCTTCATGTTTCTGGAAAGTAGCTTTTGCAAAAGGGCAAAGCGGAATAATGGTTTTTCCGTTCTTTCTTGCAAAATCTACCGCAGCTTCAAGCATTTCCTTACCAACGCCTTTTCCGTTGTATGCTTCTTCCACTTCAGTATGGTCTATAATGAATCTTTCTTCTCCAGCCCAGGTATAAGTCATTAATCCTGCGTGGTTTCCGTCTATGAAAGCTTCAAAATTTCCGCGTTTTTCGTCGTTGTTTTGTTTTACTTCAATCATATTATGAAAATTTAGTTAGTATTTCTATGTCGTTTGTTAGTATTTTATGAATAGGGCAGGCGTCTGCAATGGTATGAAGCCTTCTCATCTGTTCGTCGTCAAGATTTGTTCCTTCAAAACTGATATCTCTTTTAAAAATGGCTCTTTTGGTTAAAGGGAAATTTTCCAGTTCCACTTCTACATTTATTTTTTCAACATCCCATTCTTTTCTGTCGATGTACATCCTCAAAGTTGCTGCCGTACAGCTTGCCAGAGAGGTTGCCAGAATTTCAAAGGGGTTGAAGCCTTTATTTTGTCCGCCTTTATCTACAGGTTCATCTGTAATTAAAATATTTTCGCCGGCGACAACTTCCGTATAATATTTTTCTTTTCCTAAGCTAGCTTTTACCGTTACCGCCATTATTTTTCTGTATTGAATTTATAACTTAAAGCTCCCGAAGGGCATAAGTCTATTTGATTTTTAAGTTCTTCCGGACTTGCATTTTCCGCCTTCAGCCATGGTCTTTCTTTCGGATTGTATACTTTTGGAAGCATTTTCACGCAAACTGCAGCGTGGATACATTTTTTTGGCTGCCAGATCACGGTAATATCTCCGTTTATATATTCGTGTGTTTCCATATCAATTTTCTCTTAATGATTTTTCAATTCTTCTGTCCGGAATCAGCCATATCAAAGCCACGATATAATAAAAACCTATGGCAATATAAGGATAAAAAAAGGAAGTCGCGAATCCCAGAACATAACATGCGATTGATATATATTCTTTTGATTTTGAATGTATTGCTTCTTTTAATTGAGAATCTTCACCTTCGTGTTTTATAATTAAATTTTCCAGAATTGTATAAGCAACGGCGCACATAATAAGCCCGATTCCGTAAGCGGCGACAGGATTTTTTGCAAAACGCGATTCCCCGATCCATTCTGTGGCAACCGGCATTAATGAAAGCCAGAACAGCAGATGAAGATTGGCCCAGAGAATACTTCCGTTCACTTTTTTTACCGTCTGAAACAGGTGATGATGGTTGTTCCAGTAAATTCCTATATAAATAAAACTGAAAATATAAGCTAAAAACTTCGGAATGAGAGGTTTGAGGTCTGCCCATTGATGTCCTTCAGGCACTTTCAGCTCAAGAACCATAATGGTGATAATGATGGCAATAACTCCGTCGCTGAAGGCCTCTAATCTTCCTTTAGTCATTAGTTTTTAATCTGATTTTTAAAATTCTCAATTTTATCTTTCAAATCTTTCAGCATATCAGGATTAATAACGCCGCTTTCAAAATCAAAATTTTCATAAAACTTCGGAAGTGAAAAAGTATCTTTTATATCGGCTCCAAAATTCGGAAAAAATGTTTTTGCTGTATTCATCACGTTTCCACCGCCATAACCTCCGGGAGAAGTAGACATCAGAAACATCGGTTTGTTCTGAAAAACTTTTACGTTAATCCTTGAAGCCCAGTCGAAAACGTTTTTAAAAGCCGCACTGTACGATCTGTTGTGTTCAGCAAGCGAACAAATAATCACGTCGCATTCTTCAATTACTTTTAAAAAATTGTGTGCCGCGTCCGGAAAACCTTTCTTTTCACGGTCAACAGAGAAAACGGGCATGTCGAAATCATTTAAATCAATTAAATTAATTTCCTCATTCTGAAAATCTTTCAAAACAAATTTTACCAGTTTTCTGTTGATGGAAGTGGAAGAAGTACTTCCTGCAAATGCCAGTATCTTCATAATTTACGAATACTTACTATTATTTTTCTGCTGAATCTTGTTTTACTTTTTCCAGATAATCGGCTTCTAATTTTCCAAGTTTCTGAAAATAGACTTCTTTATCCGTAAACAATTTCGGATTGTAAGAATCTCCCTCTTTTCTTTTTGTATGCAGGTCAAACTGGCTCGCATGAGAAGCTACCCAGATATCAAAATCCACATTTTTCATCGCTTTGAAGGTCTCAGCATAATCTTTCTGAATATTTTGATAATCTTTTACGTCCGAGAATTTTCTGTCAATAATTATTGAAGGCAGATTCGCAATTAAAACTTTATACGTTTGATTGTTATCTTTGGTTTCAAATAAAAAGCTGCATGATCCTTTTGTGTGGCCCGGATGATGAAGTAAAGTCAGGGTAGTATTCCCGAGTTTAATTTTATCATTGTTTTTCAAAAGAAAATGAGGGTTTACAGGTTTAAAAGTTACTCCGTATTTCCCCAATTCGTAGTCTGATTTTCCTCCGCTTTTCAATTCTTGCGCATCTTTTTCATCAACATAAAGCTTGGCTCCTGTTTCTTTTTTGATGTCAGCCATTGCTCCCATGTGGTCAAAATGAGCCTGTGTTAGTGTCAGAATTTTAATATCCTTATACTTAAAACCAAGTTTCTTGATATTATTTTTGATGATCGGAAGAGAATCTGCTAATCCTGTATTGATAAGAATATTTCCTTTGTCGGTAACAATAAGATAAGATGCCAGATCGTAAGTTCCTACATAATAGAGATTTCCTGCAACTCTGAACGGTTCATACATTTTTGACCATTCTTCAGGATTGTTTTTGGGTTCATTGACTGTCTGAGCATTACCTATAAAAGATATGATCATTAAAAATACAAGGATTATTCTTTTCATTTATTAAGGTTTTCTGTTTAAAATTGCTTTTGGAAGCGGAACATATTCGTCCTCATCGCCCGGAACTAAAGGAAATGCATCATGATTTTGGTCGTTCCAGTCTACTTTTGCCTTCTCGATCAATTCTTTGTCTGAATTTACAAAATTCCAGAATATGAAACGTTCTTCCTCAAAAGGTTCGCCTCCGAAAAGATAGACCGTTCCGTTTTCACTCATATCGAATTCGCAAAGCTTGGTATCTTTTGCGATCATTAATTGTTTTGAACCGTAAGAATTTCCTTCGGTTGAAACTGTTCCGTCCAACACGTACATTGCTGCTTCACCGTAAAGATCTTTCCCGATGCTTATTTTTTTGGCTTCTTTAGTTTTAATTTCAATAAAAAATAATTTGCTGTGAACAGGCACGGGAGATTTTCTTCCAAAAGCTTCTCCGGCAATTAATTTATACTGGATCCCATCTTCTTCCCAAGCCGGAATTTCCTCAGCTTCAGTGTGATGAAAGCTTGGTTCGGCCTGCTCCAGGTGTTTCGGAAGTCCTACCCAGATCTGGAACCCATGAAGTCTTTTATCCGAATGTCTTAAATGTTCCGGTGTTCTTTCGGAGTGTACAACGCCTTTTCCGGCCGTCATCCAGTTAACCGCTCCCGGCTGAATTTCAATGGCACTTCCAACGCTGTCTCTGTGGAAAATAGATCCTTCCAAAAGGTATGTCAACGTGGAAAGTCCGATGTGCGGATGAGCAGGAACATCAAGATTCTGATAATCTTTAAGTTCTGCAGGTCCCATATGATCGATAAAAACGAAAGGTCCGACTGCTCTTTTTTCACGGAAAGGTAAAAGCCTTCCCACCAAAAAGTTTCCTATATCTGCTGATTTTTCTTCAATAATAAGTCCGATATTTGACATGATAAGTAAAGTGGTTTTTTAATCTTTGTTAAGCTAATGTAGTTAATTTTTCTAATGTTTATGGTACTTTAATAAAAATTAAAGTTGGTCGTACCCGTGAAATCTCTCATCTACAACACGTTTCCATTCCGGATTTCTTTTGATGAATGAAATGATGTACGGGCAAAAGGGAAGAGCTTTCTTTTTGTTTTCTTCAATATAATGTAATGTTTTTTCAACAACTGCCTGTGCGGCGCCAGTTCCTGCAATCAAAATGTCTGCTTCGGTGTGGTTTAATGCGATCTGGCTTCCCATTGCACGGTAATCGATGAAAGCGAAATTGTCATTAAATTCTATTTGGAATCTTGTTCCGGTATTTGTTAATGGGATATTTTCAAACTCTGGTTTCATGGATTTTTTGTTTTTAATTTTTTATTGGATCACGCAAAGGCGCAATTTTATGTTTTAATTTCCACTTAATTTGTCATTTCGTAGCAAATAAATGTCTATATAAAAATAAAGAAAATAATAACTAAAATTTTAAGATTAATTAAAATTATCAATCCGGCAAATATCCGAATCTTCCCAAATTATAATCTTCAAAAGCCTGCATAATCTCCTCCCTGGAGTTCATTACAAAAGGGCCGTGCGGATAAATTGGCTCATTTAAAGGCATTCCGCTGATGATTAGGATAATTGAGTCTTCTGTTGCTTCAATAGTAAAATCTTCACCTTTATTTTCAAATAAAACAAAATGATCAGTTGGAGCTTTTTCTTCAGCATTAATGATAATATTTCCTTCAACAACTAAAGCTGCCGTATTGAAATCATCTGGAAAACTAAAGCTGGCTTTTCCGTCTTTTTTCAATTTTGCATTCATCATGTGAACCGGACTGAAAGTAAAGGCCGGGCCTTTCTGACCATTATATTCTCCTGCAATAATTTCGATGAAACCATTTTCACCCAGATCAACTTTCTGCATATCGGAGTTTTTGATGGACTGGTATTTTGGACAGCTCATTTTATAAACGGAAGGCAGATTTACCCAAAGCTGAACCATCTGGAAGATTCCACCGGTTTTTGCCCATTCTGTTTCGTGATATTCTTTGTGCAGAATGCCTTTTGCAGCAGTCATCCATTGTACATCACCTTGGCCGATAATTCCGCCACCGCCCGCACTGTCATGATGCTGAACTCTGCCATGATAAGCTATAGTTATGGTTTCAAAACCTCTGTGAGGATGTACTCCGACACCTCGCGGCTGTTCTGTACCGTTGAAATGATATTTTGAATTGTAGTCAAGCATCAGGAACGGATCCATTCTCTTCATATCCAGTCCGGCAATGCTTGGGATAAAATTATGAACCCTAAAACCGTCACCCACCAGATGAGCGGGCTTGGGAGATGCTATGATTTCTACTTTTTTAGTTGCCATAATATTTGTTGTTAGTATTATAAAGCAAAATTACGCCAGTTGAAAATCCGGTACATTGATCTGTGATAAGTAAGAGAGTGAATTCTAGTTATGAGTTTATTATTGAGAGAACGAAGCTGTCTTTTTGTCTAAACCCCATAGGTTATACATTGATGAAAAAAGCTGCCGTCCCAATGGTGGCTGAGGCTCTCGAAGACACCACTCCCGAAACCCTAGCCCTGATTGCAGTGGAAATCCTTTTTTGAAAAAAAAGATTGCAACGGAAAGCAGGAAAAAGCTCCAGAAAAAAGAGGGAAGCAGGAAAATGGAAGCGGAGGTTTACATGATTGAGAATAAAATTTATAAGGTCAAGAACTTATAGCTAATAACTCAAAACTCAAAACTCTCCTCATTCTTTCGATTTCATGTTTTTCCCGTCTGAAATGTGAAGTCTGCGGAAAACGAATCCGGATAAAATCGTGAGAACGCCTACGGAGAGGAAGGTTAGACGGAAAGCGTTGTGAATCTCGCCTTTGATGAGGTCGGTGTTTTCAAATATTTTTAAAACAATTAATCCAAATGCGATTCCGAAACCGATGGCAAGCTGTTGATTGACAGATATTAATGAATTTCCGCTGCTGGTCTGAAAGTTTCTCAAATCGGCAATGGAAATGGTATTCATCGAGGTGAATTGAATGGAGTTGAAAAACCCTAACACCGCAATAATAGGGACAAACCAATATAACGAGCTGTGGATATTGGGAATGGCCAAAAGACAGATCAAAGTTCCGATAATAAAAGTATTGGCCATCAAAGTCTGCCGATACCCGAATTTATCTAAAATTTTGATAACATAAGATTTCCCGAACATGGCTGTAAGTGCCATCGGAGCGATGATCCAACCGGAAGTGACCGCCGATTGTTTGTACGCAATCTGAATCATTAACGGTAATAATAAAGGAACGGAACTGATTCCTAATCTTGTTGCCAGGTTTCCTACAATTCCCACACGGAAGGTTCTAACTTGGAATAAATTTAAGGGGAAAATTGGGGCATCATCTCTTTTAGCATGTCTGTAATAATAATACATAAAAAGAAATCCGAGAATAAAAACCACCAAAACCGGAGTCGTATTCTGAATATTCCCAAAAAGTTCCAAAGAAATTGAGAGTAGGAGCGAGGCCGCCGCGAAAATTAAAAATCCTTTTAAGTCAAAATCTACATCTTTGGTTTTATAATTGGGCATATATTTTAATCCCAAAATAATTCCCAAGATACCAATCGGAATATTAATAAGGAAAATCCAGTGCCACGAAAGGTAATCAACCATATAACCGCCTACCAAAGGCCCCAAAACTGGGCCGATCAGCGCAGGGATAATAGCAAAATTCATAGCTTTTAATAATTCATTTTTATCAAAAGTTTTAATTAAAGCTAATTTTCCGACGGGAGTCATCAGACTTCCTCCAACACCCTGTATCACACGGGAAATTACAAGATGAGTAAGGTTTTGCGAAATCGCACAGAAAAATGATCCCAAGCTAAAAAGCATCAGAGAAAAAATAAAAATCTTTTTCGTCCCGAATCTGTCTGCTAAAAATCCGCTCGCAGGCATAAACACAGCCAAGGTCAATACATAACTGATAATCGCGTTCTGCATATTGAGCGGAGATTCATTTAAATCCCGGGCGATCGATGGCAGTGATGTATTAAGGATAGTGGAATCGAGCATCTGCATAAAAATAGCAGTTGCCAAAATCAGAGGTAGAATTTTTTTTATCGAATTGGGTTGCGGGATTACTTCTGACATTTTATTTTTACTGATGATCCAGGTTTATTTTTAATTTAAAATTGTTTAAATTTTAAAGCAATATTTATTCCTTAAATAGTTTTTTACATGAAAGACTATTTTCACATTAACAAAAAAAGTCCTGCGAAATTCACAGGACTTTTTTGATTTATTTTCTAGGTTTTTCTACTCCTTTCCATTCGTCGCCGGCTTTTCTGTACTGGCTCAGTTCAAAAGTTTCAAAGTCTTTTGTTTTGTATTCGATATTATCGGTATTTTGCTCAAACGGCATTATGTAATAATAATCTACGTCTGTTCTGTCTGTTTTAGTCCCTTTTTTCACGGAAGGTACATATTTGGAGAATTTATAACTTGGAAGATATTGCTTCACTCTTGCGTAGAAAGCTTTATTTTCTTTTTCGTCAGGAATGATGTCTACGATCTTGAAATCATCTTTTTTCTTATCAATCCAAAGATAATATGTTTTTTCTTCCGCCGTATTTCTGTTGTTTGAGTTGAAGGCAAAAAGTTCTTTCGGAACCAGTTCCTTGATTTTTTCAGGATCTACTTTTGTGTAATACTGACCTTTAGACGGATCTACATACGTCTCAAGATTATACATCAATACAGAATTGTTCTCAAATTTTTTATTTTTAAAATATTGATTTAAAGATAATTCTGCCGTTTCTCTCAATTCTTTTCCTCTTGTGTCCAATGTTTTAGTTGGGTTCTGAGGATTTACTTTTTTTACAAATTCGTATAAAACAACAGGTTTTACATCTTTAAGGTGAGGATAGGTTTTAAGCTGTTCAGCTTTTGCCAGCCAGTAATATTGTTGATAATAATCATCTTTATCTTGATCCTTCACGCTTTTATACACCATAGCCAGCTTTTTGGAGCTAAGATATTTGCCATATTTCCCCTGTCCAAAAGCAAAAGTCATGGATAATAAAGCAAATAAGATAGTAATGTTTCTTCTCATTTTTTTATAATTGATTTTTTCGTTTTCCAAATATAATTATTTATTAGATAATAAATTTGATTAACGGTTAAATTCTGACAATATTATTATCGTTAATTCAAAAGAAAATCCCGTATTGCTACAGGATTGATAAATTTTGGTTGAAAAACTAGAAATTAGAGGTTAGAAATTAGTCAATTAAGAATAAAATCTTCAGAAAAATCCATAACTTATAATTCATAACTCATCACTATTTGCCATACGACGTTTCATGCACTTTTACTGCTCTTCCGCTTGGGTCGTTCATATTTTTGAAAGCTTCATCCCATTCCAGGGCAATCGGTGTAGAACATGCAACTGATGGTACAGACGGAACTGTTGCCGCCGCGGTTTCACTTGGGAAATGTTCCTCGAAAATCGTTCTGTATCGATATTCTTCCTTGTTTTGCGGAGTATGTAAAGGAAACTTGAATTTTGCATTGGTCATCATTTCATCCGTTACCTCTTTTTCAGCAACAGCTTTTAACGTATCGATCCATGAATAGCCAACGCCATCGGAAAACTGCTCTTTCTGTCTCCAGACAATAGAATCGGGTAGGATATCTTCAAATGCTTTTCTTAATACCCATTTTTCAATTTTTCCTTCTGCAGCGTTTACCATTTTATCTTTTGGATTAATGGTCATCGCAATATCCATAAATTCTTTATCTAAAAAAGGAACACGCCCTTCAATTCCCCAGCTCATCAGGGCTTTGTTGGCTCTCAGACAATCGTAAAGGTGAAGTTTTCCTAATTTTCTTACGGTTTCATCATGAAATTCCTTCGCATTCGGAGCTTTGTGGAAATACAGATATCCTCCGAATAATTCGTCAGAACCTTCTCCGGAAAGTACCATTTTTATCCCCATTGATTTAATGACTCTTGCCAGAAGATACATCGGTGTGGAAGCTCTTATCGTCGTTACATCATACGTTTCCAGATGGTAAATCACATCACGGATGGCATCCAGACCTTCCTGAACGGTAAAATTAACCTCGTGATGAACCGAACCAATATGTTCTGCCGCTTTTTGGGCAGCTTCTAAATCCGGTGAACCGACCAAACCAACCGCAAAACTGTGTAATCTCGGATACCATGCTTCCTGGGTATCACCACTTTCAACCCTCTGTCTTGCAAATTTTGCAGTAATCGCAGAAATTACAGAAGAATCCAGTCCTCCGGAAAGTAAAACTCCGTACGGAACATCGCTCATCAGTTGTCTGTGAACAGCATCTTCAAGCCCTTTTCTTAATTTTGATATATCGGTTTCATTATCTTTTACAGAATCAAAACTTTCCCAATCTCTTTTGTACCATTGTTGAAGCTGGCTCCCGTCTTTGCTGTACACCAAATGTCCAGGTAAAAAAGTTTCAATAGTTTTGCAAAAACCTTCCAGTGCTTTTAATTCTGAAGCTACATAATAGCTTCCATTTCTGTCCCAACCGTGATACAGTGGGCAGATTCCCATGTGGTCGCGGGCAATCAGATATACATCGTTTTCTGTATCGTATAAAGAAAAAGCAAAAATTCCGTTGAGTTTTTCAATGAAATTTTTTCCGTATTTTTCATAAAGTGCTAAAATTACTTCACAATCAGACTGGGTTTGAAATTCATAATTGGGGAATTCTTCTTTTAATTCTCTATGGTTATAAATTTCTCCGTTCACGGCCAAAACTATTTTTCCATCCTTTGAAAATAAGGGTTGTTTTCCTGAAGCAGGATCTACTATAGCAAGCCTTTCATGGGAGAAGATTACTTTCTCATCCTGAAATACGCCGCTCCAGTCCGGTCCCCTGTGACGGATTTTTTTTGACATTTCAAGAACCTGGGATCTTAATATTTCGGTCTTTTGTTTGGCATCAAACAAACATACAATTCCACACATTTTATTGTTATTTTAAAGCGAAATTAAATTACTGGTTTAAATTTAACAATAAAAAAATCAAATAAGTTAATATTTTTAACTAGATATTTGATTTGAAAGAAAAACTTTAATTTAATTTAAATAAAATCGTTGTTTTAGTTAATTTTTTTCACCGTGAAATTAAAAAAGGTAATTACATACGAAATAATATCGACATATTTATTAATCTATGGTAATTTATTATAGGAATTTTAGTCTTTACTTTGTGGCTCGAAATAATTTTTTTTCATCATTTGTGTTTTTACCTTCTTGCAATTCAGTTTGCGAGAAGGTTTTTTTTATTCTGATCCTAATAGAACTCCCGAAACATTCCAAGAACTGAAACTTGTGCCTTCTGTAGGGCCTTGTGGAATCTTCACCTGAATCGTATGTTTTCCGGCTTTTAAATCTCCAAGCGGAATAAAGTTAGGATTGGTAACCGTTCCCGGACACCAGTTTGATCTGCTTAAATCTGAGGAGGAAAGCCCGTCCGGAAAGTTTCCTGAAGCGGGATTGTAAAGGCGGTACGAGCCACAATCTGATCTCCACGGTACAAATGAAAAAGCCATCTTCCCGTCAAGGAAAATAGAATTGGCTTTAGGAACGAACTCATCGCCGTTTTCCCAGCCGCCATGGCCTGTTGTGGTATATCTCAGCTGTGCGTTTTTCAAATCTTTTTTCAAGGTAAATTCTACCATCAATCCTTTGTCATTATTGAACATTGTGGAATAGTCCTGTCCGGCCATTTCCATGATATTCAATGTGTTAAATAAAGGAATCACCGTGTTGTTTTTATAAATATTCTGGTCACTTTTGTGAATCGTAATCTCCAGACTCACTTTGTGACCGCCTTTGTCGTAGTTACCAATAAATGTACCAACCCATAATTCTTTCTCAGAAAGGGAAGGTTTCAGTTCTGTAATGTCTTCACGGAACGGACTAATGCTTTGCCAGTTTTTATCTTTTAATTGAATATGATTAAATTTATTAATCCCGAAAGCCGTGAAAAAACGCATCATTTCAATGGCTGGGCTGTAATTTTCGGATGTTGCGATTCCAAAATATTGTTTTCCGTTTCCGTTTTCATAGATTGGAAGTGTTTTGGCACCTTTTTCCAGCCCGTCGAAGAAAGATTGTGACTTATCTTGTGGGACAAAGAAAGCAGTTCCTGTTCTGTCATAAGCGTCACCGTTTGAATGTTGTTTCAATTCAACGAAAATATTTTCGCCTTCCGATATTTTTGGAAACTTAATTTTTTTCAGGATAATAGTTCCGTTGGCGAATCTTTTTACATTTTCATCAGATTTTGATTCATCGGAAAAGTTGATTGTTTCATTTTCAAAAACTTTCAAAGTTGTAAATCTGCTTTTCCAAAGAAGATCTCTGTAACCCAGCTGATCCGTAGAATTAATAGAACCTTTAAGAAGGTTTTCAATATCGGTTTTCTTTACTTTTTTGATGTAGCTAGCTGTAATTACCGAGTTTTTATTTCTCTCAATTTCCAAAACGAAACCGAGATCTTGCCCAATTGTTGAAGGGCCTCCCTGTATTTTTAATTCATTTGTATACCAAACTTCAATAGTGTTGGAATTGATTTTGGTAACTGCTTTTTTACAGTTATAGCCTAATATCTTTTTGGTTTCATTGGTAAGTTCAAAACTTTGTTTGCTAATAGATTCTGCATCTGAGGTTGAAATTATTTCGTTTGATTTCAAAAATGCATAAGAAATTACCGTGTTTGATGGTTTTTCAATTTTCGTTATTTCAAATGGAAACTCTGCCTTTTGTTCTTTTATTTTATTATTCAGGATAAAATTTTCCTTTTCATTTGTCCAGACTAAAGTAGGTGATTGCTCAGTCAAAACTTTTCCGTTGTATGAACTGATGTACTGAACTTCATAAGTTTGTGCAAACGAAAGACAAAATAAAAAGATAAAAAAGCTTAATAAAGTTTTTTGATGCATCATAATTGGAATTGGTTTCCGCAAAGATAAATTTAGTTAACCTAAATATCAACTTTGTGAATTTTACATTAGTTTTTTAGGATATAGGTGTGAGATATTGTGCAAAAGTTACACACGTGTGAAATATTTTATAGCATATTTTTGATTCACAGTTTTTTATTTTTTAATTGTTTTGTATTATTTAACAAAAAAAACTACCCTAAAAGTAGAGTAGTTTATAGTTTGTATGTTTTATTTGTTTAAGAAATTCTTTCAATTAAAGCCATGTAAAATCCATCATAACCTTCGCTAGGCATTACTTTTTCATCCTTGACCATTTTGAAATTAGGATTATTCTTGATGAATTCTGCCACCTGCTCATTATTTTCTGAAGGAAGGATAGAACATGTTGCATATACCATTTTTCCTCCTACTTTGAGCATTTTGGAGTAATCCTGAAGAATCTGCTGTTGCTCTTTTTTGATCCTGTCGATAAAATCCTGATCAATTTTCCATTTACTGTCCGGATTTCTTTTTAAAACCCCAAGACCTGAACAAGGTGCATCAATCAATAATCTGTCTGCTTTATCATGAAGTCTTTTAATCACTTTATTATCAGAAATCATGCGGGTTTCGATGTTGTGGGCTCCGGCTCTTTTGGCACGACGTTTTAGTTCTGCCAGCTTCCATTCGTAAATATCCAAGGCAATGATTTGTCCTTTATTTCCCATTAAAGCAGCCAAATGAAGCGTTTTTCCACCCGCTCCTGCGCAGGCATCAACCACTCGCTGACCTTCTTTTACATCCAGGAAATACCCGATTTTTTGCGAAGAAGCATCTTGAACTTCAAATAATCCTTCTTTAAAGGCAGTTGTAAGAAAAACATTCTTTTTTTCTTCCAGTTGTACTGCATCAGGATAATTTTTGACAGGGTAGGAAACAACATTTTCATCGGCAAGATCAGAAATAAGTTCTCTTGGTGTGGTTCTTAAAGAGTTTGCTCGCAGAACTGTTGGTGCCTGTTCGTTCAGGGCGTGTATTTCCTTTTCCCATTTCGGACCTAATTCTTTTTCTAATGTTTCAGCCAGCCATTCCGGAATTGAGTGTTCTATGGCTTTGGTGGGAACTGTATTTTTTTTAAGCTTTGTAAGGATATCGGCGATTTTTATTCCGTCAAATTCCTCAAACTTTTTATAATTTGTTTTACTCCAAAGCAGATAAGCAATGATTAGCTTATAAATATTGTTGGGTTTCACCCCTTCTCCCATGTAGTATTCCAGGCGTTTTTTCCATCGGATGATATTATAGAAAATCTCAGAAACAACGGCTCTGTCCTGGCTTCCCCATTTTTTGTTCGCTTTTAAAAGTCTTTCGATTACTTTATCAGCATATTTATTTTTCTCGAAAAATGTTTCCTGTAAAGCATCGTGAATTCCGATCGCTAAGTTTCTGTGAATAAGTTCCATAAAATTGCTTCTCCTGTTTTGAATCTGCAAAAATACGAAAATTATAAACGTTATTAGTTATGAATTATAAGTTATAAGTTTTGAATTATTTTAAATTATTATTGTATTAAATCCATAACTATGGTTAATAGCCAACTTTTTTAACTCATAACTCTTAATTTTTAACTCATCACTCAAAAACCTATCTTTGCAAAAAATTAAAAATATGAGTGATCCTATACTTTGTCCGAAATGTGGTTCTGAATTTACTTATCCGAGCGATAATATGACGGTTTGTTCCCAATGTTTCTATGAGTGGAATCCAGAAGAAGAAACTTCCGATGCTTCAAATTCGGGGAAAATTTTAGATTCAAATGGAAATGAGCTGAAGGATGGAGATTCTGTTGTTGTTATTAAGGATTTACCGGTAAAAGGTGCTCCGAAACCTGTAAAAGCCGGAACTAAAGTGAAAAATATTCGTTTAAGACCAGACAGCGATCATAATATTGATTGTAAAATAGATGGTTTCGGGTCAATGGCTTTGAAGTCGGAATTTGTGAAAAAGGCATAAAAAAAGGAAAGAATTGGACAGTGTAATCTTTCAAAAGACTAGATTGCAGACTGCTAATTTTCGTCTTGGAGGCAGAAAGAGAATTAACCAAAAATTTCCTTATGCTGTGGAAATACAAATGTAAGAAAAAGTTTTAAAATCAGTTTCTTATGTTTGTATTTTTTTATCCACAAATCCACAATAAGCATTGTTGAAGGTTGTTATTCACCAGAATATATCTGAGACTTAATCATATCTTCAATATTTATATTACACGGAATGACAAACCTTCCGGGTTGATATTTTTAGCCAACAAAAGAAAATTTAATTGTCTTATTTTCAATTTTCTCATTCGTATAAACAACCAATTCCTTACCTTTCGTTTTCACCTTATTCCAGTAATGATTTCCAGCAAATCTGCTTTCCAGAACCTCGGCTTCAAAGCCATTTTCTGAAATTTTAATTTCATGCGGATAATACGAAAACCTTGGTATTTGAAATTCAGAAATTTCATTTTCATTAAAAATATTTACTTCTCCAAAAAGCTTGGCTACATAAGAATTATACGGACTTCTGAAAGTCTCCTCAGGATTGTCATTTTGAATTAATCTTCCGTCCTGGAGAACAATAATCTGATCCAGCCACGGGACAATATCCTGAAGCTCATGCGTTGAAATAATCAAAGAAATATTCTGCTGCTTTACAAATCGGAATAACCTTTCGCGAAGTTCAATCTTCCTCGAAAAATCCAGATTACTGAAAGGTTCGTCAAGAATCAAAAGCTTCGGAAGAACAGAAAGTGCCCTTGCGATGGCAACTCTTTGTTGCTGTCCACCACTTAAATTTTTAGGTAATGTATTGGCAAATTCCTCGAGACCAACAACTTCCAGAAGTTCTGCAACGGTTTCTTTTTTCTTTGCTAAATTAATATTTGAAATAAATTTTCCCACATTTTCGGCAACGGTTGCATAAGGCATCAGATCAAAATTCTGGGCTACAAATTTCATTTTCGCTTCTCCGGGAACAAGATTTCCTTTCGGACCCATCAATTTTTCTCCATCGAAAATAATATCTCCGCTTTCCCAGTCAAGTAGCCCGTAAATCAAACTTAACAATGTTGATTTCCCGCATCCGCTTTCTCCGGCCAGAGCGATAATTTTACCTTCCTCAAACCTTAGGGTAAGGTTCTGAAACAGGGGTTTTTCTTTAGAATATGAAAAAAATAAATTGTTTATTTCTAATAGCATAATACAAATGTAATGAAATGAAATGTTTTTAGGAAAGAACAATTATTTTTATTATATTAGCGGGAGTATTGAAAAATTCAAAAATTATGAAGAGAAGGCTGTTTTCCTTAGTTATTCCTGCACTTTTTGCAACTGCTGTAGTGATTTCTTGTAAAAAAGACAAGCCACTTTCCAGCGAAAGCAATGAGGTGACAACAACTAAAGACGGAGCTCAGTTTGTGGTGGACACTTTAAACAGCAGAGTGGAATGGAAAGGATATAAAATTTTTAAATCTGAAAATACCAGCCATTTCGGAACTATCAAGTTTGAAAGCGGCGATGTAACGATAAAAGACGGGAGACTGGAAAGCGGAAAATTTGTTGCGGATATGAATTCTTTAACATCGGTTGATTTACAAAATGATGCCGACCAATTGGGAAAACTGAACGGACATCTGAAAAGCGGAGATTTTTTTGAAACAGGAAAATTCCCTACCGCTTCTTATGAAATTACAAAAGTGACTCCATCTGCAGAGGGTGATTACAACACGGTTTTGGATGGTAATCTTACTATTAAAGGAATTACAAAACCGGTTTCTTTCAAAGCAAACGTCTCCGTGAAAGAAGGAGAAGTAAGCATTGCAACAGAACCGAAAGATATTAAAAGAGAAGAGTTTGGTGTGAAATTCCAGGCCCCAGCGGCAAACGGTGTGATTAAAGATGAGGTGACTCTTCAGATCAACGTAAAAGCTCTTGAAAAGAAATAGGGATGATATTAGGATAGTGCTGGCAATTGACTGTCGGTTATTCCTTATAGAGTGTTCTACCTGTAAAGAAAAATAAAAATAATTTTTTTATTTAAGTGAAATAAGTGATTGAAGTCTGCCTCCGAAATGGGGCAGATTTTTTTAACAAAAGAAGGAAAAATATTCAATTGAAAAAACGTATTTTTGCAAAACATTTTTGAAAGGGTAAAACAATGATAGAAAAGATAGAAGAATTACTCGTCGAGGTAAACAGCTTCAATGCTACATCTAAAGAAGAGATTGAAAACTTCCGAATCAAGTACAATGGTAAGAAAGGAATTCTGAACGATTTTTTTGAAAAATTTAAAGAGGTTCCCAATGACCAGAAGAAAGATTTCGGACAGAAGATCAATACTCTGAAGCAGGCTGTAAACGTAAAGCTGGAGGATTTGAAAAATGCTTCGGAATCTTCTATTGTTATAGAAAAAGAAGATCTTACGAGACCTGCTTTTCCATTGGATCTGGGTTCGAGACATCCTATTAATCTAGTAAAAAACAGGATCATCGAAATTTTTAAATCTATCGGGTTCGCTGTAGCAGATGGGCCGGAAATCGAGGACGACTGGCATAATTTTACCGCCCTTAATCTTCCCGAATATCATCCTGCAAGAGATATGCAGGATACATTCTTCATTGAGCAAAATCCGGATATCTTGTTGAGAACGCATACTTCCTCTGTACAAATCCGTTATATGGAAGAAAATCAGCCACCGATCAGGATTTTATCTCCGGGAAGGGTGTTCAGAAATGAAGCGGTTTCTTCACGTTCGCACTGTATTTTCCATCAGATTGAAGGATTATATATTGATGAAAATGTGAGCTTTGCTGATTTAAAACAAACCATTCAGTTTTTTACCACTGAGCTTTTCGGAAAGTCTAAAATCAGATTGAGACCTTCTTATTTCCCTTTCACGGAACCAAGTGCCGAGATCGACGTATATTGGGGACTGAATTCTGAAACTGATTACAGAATCACAAAAGGAACAGGCTGGCTGGAAATCATGGGATGCGGAATGGTAGATCCTGCCGTTTTGAAAAACGTCAATATTGATTCCGAGAAATATTCTGGATATGCATTCGGAATGGGAATCGAAAGAATCGTAATGCTTCTTTACCAAATGAGTGATATCAGAATGTTCTTCGAAAATGATATAAGAACTTTAGAACAGTTTAAAACTTTATAAAAAATCAAACCTCCGAAATTATCGGAGGTTTTTTGTTTTTAATTACTGACCTAAGAAACAAAACGTAATTAAAAACTGATTATTGAAAAATTTACTACGGTTATTATAATTTTTGTTGTTTTGGAATGTTTTTAAAACTTAACAATCAACTTTTTTGCAGCTTTTTTCTTTGTCCCGTACTTCACCCTGTTGTAGTCTAAAAAGTAAGTCAGCTTTATAGAAAAATTATTCACAGTAGGCTCACTGAAAAGCATGTCATACAAAAAAATCATCATTGCTGATGCCGTCTCTTTCTGTCAGTTCTTTTGCAATTTTCAGTAATGATTTTCATGGTTCTTAGTGTTATAGAATCAAGACAATTCAAATCTAAGATTTATTACATGTCACAATAAAAAAAATGCCTGTGGAATTACAGACATTTTCATGGTTAAAAAAACTTAACTATATGTTTATTTTGAGAATTTTAAAGGATATTTTACATTCTTAAAATCATCAATACTTGCTTTTAATGAACCCACCGCCAATTCGGCCTTCAACAGCATTGGGACGTGGTTTGCATCATTGGAAACCCACATGGTAACACCTTCTTTTTCTTTAAAAACCCTGCCGCTTTTTACGGACGGTATAATTTTCAGGCAATTAATGGTCCCGAATTTTGTTTTAAGATTTTCTGTTCCGATAACCTTTAGCTGAAAAGGAAACATCTCATCATCGATCCATACATTCATGTTGAGTACAGTTCCTACTTTCAGTTCATTTGGGCTTTTACTTCTTAAATAATAGAAACAGGAAAGCATATCCTGAACACCTTTTACAGATTTAATAACTTTAGATCCGTTGGCCGGAGTTTTTTTATCCGTTAAAATCAGAGTATTATTATCGTGATTGAAAACCGTTTCAAAATGTTGGGAATAGCTTCCTTCTTTTACATTTCTTACATAAAAACTTGGAAGACCGGTATTTACATTAATGAAACTTTCATACAAATCTTCAACTTTGAAAAAGGCTTTTACAGCCCCTGTTGTTGCGCCTGTACCTTTTGCATATAAATGAGGAATGCCTCTGTAATTGGTTTTTTGAGTGGTCAAAGTGGCTGTTCCGGCATTCAGAAACCCGTAGTGGATCCTGAAAGTAATGGATTCGCCGTCTGCAATATTATCAATTTGGCCAAAGCCCAGAAAGAATATAAATATTGCTAAAAAATTGAAAATTTTCTTCATAACTAAAGTTTTACAAAAACGTTGCCAAATTAAAACAAAGATTTTTAGGATATTTGATAAATCTCAGTTTTTTATTTAGAATGAATTAAATATGCTTCGCATTAAAATTAGTAAATTTGCAGCTACATGTATAATTAAATTATCTTTACGAATATGATAACTACCGATATATTGATCATAGGAGCGGGACCTACGGGACTTTTTGCAGTTTTTGAAGCGGGTTTATTAAAAATGAAGTGCCATATCATTGATGCACTTCCTCAGCCGGGAGGACAATTGGCAGAGCTTTATCCTAAAAAACCTATTTTCGATATTCCGGGTTATCCGTCGGTAAATGCAGGGGAGCTGATCGATAATTTAATGGAGCAGATCAAGCAGTTCCAACCTGGTTTTACATTGGGTGAAACAGCTGTTTCTTATACCAAAGTGGATGATGAATGGTTTGAAGTGGTTACCAATAAAGGAACTGTTCACAGAGCTAAAGCAATTGCCATTGCAGGTGGTCTGGGAACTTTTGAACCGAGAAAACCAACCATTGAAAATATTGCTGAGTATGAAGAAAAAGGCCTTGAATATTTTGTAAAAGAGCCTGAGCATTTCAGAAATAAAAAAGTAGTGATTGCCGGTGGTGGAGATTCTGCGCTTGACTGGAGTATTTTCTTGTCTAATGTCGCCAGTGAGGTAACTTTGATTCACAGAAGAAATGAGTTTCGTGGAGCTTTAGATTCTGTAGAAAAGGTTCAGGATCTGAAAAACCAGGGTAAAATTAAATTAATTACGCCGGCTGAAGTTACAGCGATCAAAGGTGAAGGTAAAGTTGAAGCCATCACTGTAGAAGTTGACGGTCAGGAGCCGCATGATATTGAAACTGATTACTTTATTCCTTTATTCGGGTTGACTCCAAAATTGGGGGAAATTGCTCAATGGGGATTGAATATTGAGAAAAATGCAATCGTTGTAAACAATGCTTTGGATTATCAGACGAACATCGAAGGTATCTATGCAATTGGAGATATCAATACTTATCCTGGAAAATTGAAGCTGATTCTTTGTGGTTTCCATGAAGCTACTTTGATGTGCCAGAGCGTTTATAACAGATTAAATCCGGGTAAAAAATTCGTATTAAAATACACAACGGTAAGTGGTGTAGACGGATTCGATGGAAGCAGAAAAGAGGCGGAGAAAGCTGTTGTGAAAAAAATTGACTAATTTTGCAAAATTATGTCAGATATCAATATAAAAATCACCGACAGAGAAGGTGTAACTCACGATGTAGTAGCTCCTACGGATATGTCCATGAATTTGATGGAAATCATCCGTTCGTATGAATTGGCAGAAGAAGGAACGATCGGGGTTTGTGGAGGAATGGCGATGTGCGCTTCTTGTCAGGTTTACGTAATCAGCGATCCCGGACTTGAGCCAATGGGCGATGAGGAAGATGCAATGCTCGCCGAAGCTTTCCATGTAAAGGAAAACAGCAGATTGGGTTGCCAGCTGCATATGGCAATGGATATGGAAGGGTTGGAAGTGGAGATTGCTCCTTATCCTTAAAAAAGAAAATTATTTTAATTTAAAATAAAAAACTCCTGAAGATTAATTTTTCAGGAGTTCTCTATTTATAGTTGAAAATTTTTCGCATCAATTAAAATTCTGTTTTCAAATACATCTTGCCAGTTTTTATATAGTTCTGTAATCGGGAATAATGTATCTTTATAAGCAAATTTTTGCCAAGTTAGATGTACAACTGCATACTTTCCCTTTTCCATTTCAAATAATATATCATCATTATCTTGTCTACGTGCAACTGTTTTTACAATCTTTCCTTTTAAAATATGATCTTTATTTAATTCGATCTGTAATTGATCGGATAAATTTTCATTAGTCCAATACCATGGTTCAGGAATTTCAAGTGTTTTGAAAGATGTATTTTCCATTATATTTATATAAAGCTAAACTTCCTCCTTCGAAATCCATTTCCCAACCGTTGGAGCCTGATAATTTCTCATTTTCTCCAGTAACTCATCAATATTATCACTCATCAATAACATATCACGATTAATTTGCTTTAAAAAACCTTTATCTACCATTGTTTGAACAAGCTTAATCAAATCATCATAAAATCCGTCAATATTCAAAATGCCTATAGGTTTTTTGTGAAGTCCAAGCTGTGCCCAAGTTATCATTTCAAAGAATTCTTCCAAGGTTCCGTAACCTCCCGGAAGAACGATTACACCGTCGCACAATTCATTCATTTTGGTTTTTCTTTGGTGCATGGTTTCGACTAAAATCAATTCAGTCAGGTTTTTATGAGCAATTTCTTTGGATTGTAAAAAGTGGGGTAAAACGCCGGTAACTTTTCCGCCTGCGTTCAGGGCTCCATCTGCCACGGCTTTCATTAAACCGGTATTTGATCCTCCGTAGACCAATTGTATATTTTGTTTTGCTAAAGTTTGTCCAAGCAAAGTTGCCTGCTCTTCAAAAACAGTATCAGAACCGAAACTTGAACCGCAAAATACAGTGATGCTTTTCATTGTCTTTTAATTGTTTTTAAACACAAATGTCATAAATATTTACACAAATAATCACAAAAATTGTCATTCTGTAAGAATCTCAATTTTGTTATTAAATAACGACTGGATTCCTACGGAATGACAAAGATTATGTTTAGAATTTAATTTAAAATTATTTCTGAGGAATATTCGCTAAAATCTCCTTAGTAAAATTCCAGAATTTCTGTGCTGAAGGGATGTTTGCCTTCTCATCTGGAGAGTGGGCACCACGAATGGTTGGCCCGAAGCTTACCATTTCCATTTCAGGATAATTGGCTCCGATGATTCCGCATTCCAAACCGGCGTGACAGGCAACAACATGCGGTTTTTCTCCAAATTTTTCAGTATAAATCTTTTCCATCAGCTGAACGATTTCAGAGCCTGGTTTCGGCTTCCAACCCGGATAAGAACCACTGAATACGGTGTTCATTCCTGCTAATTCTGCAACAGATTTTAATTGTTCTGCTACAGAAAATTTAGATGATTCTACTGATGATCTGGAAAGGTTTAAAATTTTCAATTCTCCGCCTTTTAATTCAACCCTTGCCACGTTGTTTGAAGATTCTACCAAATCTTTTACATCCGGGCTCATTCTGTAAACCCCGTTGTGAAGGGATTTTAACGTCAGAATAATTTTCTTTGAATCCGTTTCAGAAATTGCTTTCTCAGAAGATGTTGAGTTTTCAATATTGATATGAATATTAGGCTCGAGAGTAGCGAACTCTTCAAGAATTTCTTTTTTAAGACCCGTTGTTATTTCATCAATGAATTCCTGTGCATTTCTCACAGAAACAGTTGCTACAGCTTCTCTTGGGATGGCATTTCTCAATCCTCCACCGTCAATTGAAATCAATTGAATATTTTCTTTTTCCAGTCCTTTGTAAAGCAGCCTTCCTAAAATTACGTTGGCATTGCCGAAACCTTTGTGAATATCCATCCCGGAATGTCCACCCTGTAATCCTTTCACTTCAATTCTTACAATTTGCCCTTTGGCGGCTTCTGTAGCATAAGTCTGAGTAATCGTTACATCAATTCCACCGGCGCAGCCTATATCAATCTCATCATCTTCCTCTGTATCAAGATTTAATAAAATATCTCCTGTTAATTGTCCCGGTTTCAGGCCTAAAGCTCCTGTCATCCCGGTTTCTTCATCAATTGTGAACAATGCTTCCAATGCCGGATGCGGAATGTCTGAACTTTCCAGGATTGACATGATTGTGGCAACTCCCAAGCCATTATCGGCTCCCAATGTAGTGCCTTTTGCCCTTACCCAATCCCCGTCTATTTCCATTTTGATGCCTTCTGTTTCAAAATCGAAGTTTGTATCGCTGTTTTTCTGGCATACCATGTCCAGATGCGACTGTAAAACAACGGATTTTCGGTTTTCCATTCCTGCAGTGGCAGGTTTTTTAATAATAACGTTTCCTACTTCATCAACCTTAGTTTCCAATCCTAAGTTTTCACCGAATTCTTTGATAAAGGCAATTACTTTTTCTTCTTTTTTTGATGGTCTTGGAACGGCATTTAATTTGGAGAAATTTTTCCATATTATCTGCGGTTCTATATTAGATAGCTCCATGAATTTTATTTTTCTCAAAATTACGAAATAAAAAATGCTTCCGTAAATCAGAAGCAATATTTTTGCTAGAAGCTAGAAGCTAGAAGCTAGAAGCTAGAAGCTAGAAGCTAGAAGTGGGTTAACATCCACATTCTCCGTAAACAGGCATTGTTTCTACTGTTCCATCAGGCTTTTCGATCGTAAGAGTGCCTTGGAATAACAGAGCTTCTTCACCTTTTATTTTCTTACCTTTTACAGAAATTTTGTAATCTCCGCTTTCAATTTCCTTGCTCAATTCTTCATCCACTTCCATGTCGCTTGACGAGATAAGATTCATGGTTTGTCTTTTTCCATCCAGTTTCATATACGCTGTTTTTCCGGCATCATCGGCATAGATGTATTTCTCAGCTTCAAAGTCAGCTTTGTTTTTTGCAAAATAGCAGGAACATTCTTTAATTTCTTTATGGAAAGGAAAGGTTTCAACCAGAACATTTCCGGAAGAAACTTCCGTTTTTGCTGTATCCTGAACTGTCAAAGAATCTGTTGTACGTGCAGAATCCGGAACTGTCTGCTGTTCTTTTTTACAGGCAGTCAGTAGAATTGCTGCAACGAAAATAATTAAGTATTTCATTGTTTGTGGTTTATTTTATTATCCTCTTGCTCTTTCCAGAAGAGTCATCATCAATAATGAAAGAATCACTAAACTTTCGTCTTCATCATCAATATCAATCAGTCTGTCCAGTTGAAATCTTCTTCCGAAGAACGAAGGCATTTTTTTTAATTTAAAATAAGCTTTTCCGTCAATTCCGGTTACCGTATAGGCTGGATTCAGAAAATACCCTGTAAACATACCGATAATCGGGATTTCACTTACCATTCCGTCGAAGAATTTTGTCCACGCATTGTCTTCTGTTACCGTAAATTTCTGCTGATCATTTTCATCTAAAATATTATAGGTTGATTTCCAGAGAGAACGCATTCCTTTTCTCGCTAATCTTCCATAATTCTTAGTATTAATGGCATCTTTGATAGAGTAAGAAGCATTAAAATCGATCCATTGGTTTGCCTGAATTCTGAAAAGTTCCTTAGTTTTGCTTTCGTCATTAAAAACAACAACATCTTCTTTAAATTTAAACATTTTCTGACGAACATATGCAACGTAGCTGCCGTTTTTGTCAGTGATGTTGAAATCACTTGCTAATGTTGTGATCTTAAATTTAAAATCCAGTGGATAATTTAGATTGTTAAGTGCCATTTTAGTTTATTTTTTTCTCAATTAATATTAGGTTACCAAAGATAAAGTTTTTTTTCAGAGTTATGAGGTACTAGTGAATTAATTATAGTTTATAAATCCGCTCATAAAGTGAATTTTAATTAAAATTAATTTTCTTAATTACAGACTTCTACCCAACAACTTCTAACTTAAAATTCATAACTTTTAACTTATAAATCCTTATTTTTGCCTTATGGATTACCCAAGTAAAGTTTTGGCGAAAGCAGTGGATGAGATTTCCGGATTGCCCGGGATTGGCAGGAAAACCGCTTTACGTTTAGCATTACATTTATTGAAACAACCCAATTCCAGGGCGATGAGTCTTGGAAACTCCCTGATTAACCTTGTTAATGAAATAAAATACTGCAAAGAATGCCATAACTTTTCTGATTTTGACGTTTGCGAAATTTGTAGCAATGAAAAGAGAAATGACGAGCTGATCTGCATTGTAGAAGATGTTCGGGATGTGATCGCGATCGAAAATACCGGAAAATATACCGGAAAATATCTGATTTTAGGCGGGAAAATTTCTCCGATGGAAGGTGTTGGTCCTCATCAGCTAAACATTCCGAGCATTGAAAAAAAGCTTAAAGATGGAAGGGTAAAAGAATTTATTTTTGCTTTAAGTGCAACTATGGAAGGTGATACCACGGCATATTATATTTATAAAAAGTTTAAAGGGTTCACTGTAAATTTTTCCAGCATTGCAAGGGGAATTTCGGTGGGTGATGAGCTGGAATATGCGGATGAGATTTCGTTGGGAAGATCGATTATGAACAGGTTGCCCTACAACGAAAGCAACTCTTAACATTCATAAATTGCACAAATGATTTCCGTAATTATCCCGATGTATAACGCAGAAAGAACTATAATTAATGCTTTAAATTCTATTAAAGCGCAAACTGTCGGCATGGGGGAATTTGAAATTATTATTATTAATGACGGCTCTACTGATAAAAGTAAAAATGTTACCGAAAGTTACCGAAAGGAAAATCCAGAAATGAATATTCAGTTGCTCGAACAATCAAATGGAGGAGTGTCTAAAGCCAGGAACACAGGACTGAAAGTTGCGAAAGGAGAATATATCGCTTTACTGGACGCGGATGATGAATGGCTGCCGGAAAAGACAGAAAAACAGCTAGAATATCTTCAAAATAAAAGTTTGGATATTGATTTTCTGGCAACGAGAAGAAATAACATCAAAATTCTACCACCTTACCGGGTCGAAAATCATCTTGCAGAAATTACTTTCCCAAAATTATTATTAAGAAATGAAGCTCAGCCTTCTACCGTTATATTCAAAAGAAAAGTCTTGGAAAATACGGGATATTTTAAAGATGATCAGAAATACGCTGAAGATCTAAACTATTGGATGAAGGTTTCTCAAAACAACAAAATGTATATTCTTGATGAAAGTCTTCTGATTGCGGATGGGGGAAAAAGAACTTTCGGGGTTTCGGGGCTTTCAGCGAATCTTTCTGCTATGGAAGATGGTTTTCAGAAAAATTTGAGAGATATATATGAATTAAAGAAAATTAATTCTATTCAGTATCTTTCTCTTAAGCTTTTTTATAAAGCTAAATACTTACTTTTGCTGGCAAGAACATTTTATTATAATTTAAAACAAGATAATAGCAGAAAATAATCCATGAAGCTCTCAATTATAATTGTTAATTACAATGTAACTCAATTACTTAGGAACTGTCTTCTTTCTATTCAGAAATATATGGAGGATCTGAATTATGAAGTGATTGTAATCGATAATGCTTCTACGGATTCTTCCTGGGGAGATCTGATTCCGGAATTTCCCAAAGTTCATTTTATATCTTCGGAAAATAATGAGGGTTTCGCTAAGGCCAACAATAAAGCTGTACAATCTGCAACAGGAGAATATCTTCTTATTTTAAATCCAGATACCGAGATGGAAGGCTTTTACATGAAAGATATTTTAGATTTTGCCGAATCTCAATCGGATTTCGGATGTCTTGGGGTAAGAATGCACGATGCAAACGGAGAATTTTTACCGGAAAGCAAACGTTCGGTTCCGGATATGTATAATTCTTTTGAAAAATTATTTACGAATTTTAGAAAGAATAATTCAAAATCGTATTACAGAAATGATATCGGTGAATTCGAGAATGCTGAAGTGGACGTTATTACGGGTGCTTTTTTGCTGATAAAAAAAGATGTTTATCTAAAAGTAGGAGGCTTCGACGAAGCGTATTTCATGTATGGTGAAGATATCGATCTGTGCTATACTTTGCTGATGAACGGTTATAGAAATTTCTACTACGGGAAAGCATCAATTTTTCACTATAAAGGCGAAAGTACAATAAAAAATGAAGTTTATCTGGAAAGGTTTTACGGCGCAATGCAGATTTTCATTAATAAATATTATAAAGAATCCAAGCCTTTGCAATATTCATTTTTAAAAGCCGGCCTAAAGCTTAGACATAAAATTGAAAAAATTAAATTGAAATAAAAAAGCAGCTCAACTTGAGCTGCTTTTGTTATATAAAAATATTATTTGCTTATTTAGCTGGCGCTTGAACTGGTGTAGAAGTAGAAGCTGGAGCAGATTTTGCCGGAGCTTCCTGTTTTACAGGTTGCTGCTGAACGGGTGCTGTTTGTGTAGGCTTACCTGTAAGTATAACACTTAAAAGGATAAGAACAATAATCACTCCACCTAAAGTCCAGGTTGCTTTTTCCATAAAGTCATTGGTTCTCTGTACTCCGAACTGTGTAGAGGAAGCGCCCCCGAAAGTACTAGAAAGGCCTCCACCTTTTGGGTTTTGAGCCATAACGATGATTACCAATAAAACGCTGGCAATCATAACAAGAACCATCAATAGTATAAATATAGAATCCATTAATTTGATATCTTTTAGAATGGGCAAATTTAATCTTTTTTTACCGAATGACAAAGAAAGATGTCATCAAATATTGAGAAAATAAAAGCGGCAACCATGGTTGCCGCTTTTTTCTATTTAAATAGCTTGTTTTTATTTAAAATCAGCGTCCTTAGCCTGGTTCACTTCGATGGATTTTACTTCCATCTTCATGTCCATCCCCATTTGGTTTACAGAGATTGTGTATGGCATTTTTACGCCGGCTACATCTTTGTAGTTAGAGTATGTTGTAGGAATGCTCATTTCTTTTCCTTGAGCTTTTACCGTTTTAGTTTCTCCGGTTTTTAGTCCCGTTTTTACACTGTAGTAATAGGTTGTATTATTACCTTTCACTACATAAGAATCTTCACCTTCGATCTTTTCAATACCCGCTACTTTGTAGTCAGGAGACTTTGCAAAACCAAGTTCTTCGAAAAGTTCTGTATTTTTCATTTTTTCAGCGATCTGCTCAGCTTTCATAGGAACTTTTTGTCCCATTTGCTCAGAATACCCTGTTTTTCCGTCAAATACCTGTTTCTGAACAACTTGACCCATCGCAGTTACGGTTGTTACTTCTTTCCCGCCTTGTGCCTTAATGATTTTAAAATCAATATTTTGTCCTTGCATAGACATAGAAGCAGTCGTTGTGTAAGAATTGATTTTAGCCAAATTTGCCTTTCCTCCGATAGCGTTGATGTATTTGTCAGCGATAGAAGCTACCGTTACATTCGCGTCTACTTTCTGTGTAGTTGGCTTTGCAACAGGATTTGCGTCCTTATCAAAGTACTTTACAGGATAGCCTAATTTTTCCAATCCTTCAGAAATATCAGATGCTTTACCAGCGATGAAAATTCTGCTTTGGTTTGGTAGAATTGTAGTTTTCACAGCGTTTGAGACATCTGCTGCAGTTACTTTATCAATAGATTTTAAGTAATTGGTATAGAAATCAGAAGGAAGGTCCTGAACTTTTTGATTTAAAGCAAATCTTGCAATCGTTGCAGGTTGCTCCAAAGACATGATGAAAGAACCTTTCAGTTTTGCCTTGGCATTTTCCAGCTCTTCAGGTTTTACAGTGGAAATAGCGTTAAGCTCATTCATGAATTCCTTTACAGCCTTGTCTGTAACCTCGTTTCTTACACTTGCACTTGCAGAAAATTCCGGAGAATATTTGCTTGCGCTCATGTTTGAATACGCTCCGTAAGTAAATCCGTTTTTCTCACGAAGGTTCATGAAAAGTCTTGCTTCACCACCACCTCCAAGGATGTAGTTTGCGATCGTTGCAGGGAAGTAGTTAGGATCTTTCATTTTCAGCGTATTCAGGTTGTTTAAAGAAACAACAGACTGTACAGCACTAGGAACATCCACTACATTGATCTCGGTTTTAGCAACATTGGTGGCCGGCTCTAGTGGAGTAATAGGCGTATTCGCTTTTTTCCATCCGCTGAAAGCTTTTTCAATTAATGGTTTTACCTGATCAAATTTTACGTCTCCAACGATTACCAGGTAAGCATTATCCGGAGCGTAATATTTTTTGTAAGTATTTTGTACGTCAGCTAATTGAATTTTATTAATAGATTCAACCGTTTCAAATTCACCTCTTGAAGTATTTTTTCCGTACATCAGGGCATTGGAAACTCTTGAAGCGATAGAAGAAGCATTCTTTTCGTCAGATTTTAATCCTTCGATTGCTCTTTCTTTAGAATCTTGAATTTCTTCAGCAGAAAATTTAGGATTAATAATAGCATCAGCCATTAAACCTAAAACTTGAGGGAAATATTTTGAAAGTGAATTTGCAGCGGCACCATTCGAAGAGAAGTTAAGATTAGCTCCAAGATAATCAACCTTTTTGTTGAAATCATCTTTGCTCATATTTGTTGTTCCGTTTTCGAACTGTTCAGCCATGATTTGGCTTACACCCGCTACACTTCCTTCATAATATGGAGGTCTGTCCATAGAAAGGCTCGCGCTTACTCTCGGTAGCTTGTTGTTTTCTACAACCATTACCGTAAGACCGTTGCTTAGTTGGAAAGTTTTTGGCTTAGCAATGTTGATCGCAGGCGTTGGCCCCGGTTTTGGCATTGCATTAAGATCTATTTTTTGTGCTGAAACCATTCCCGCGAAGAAAAACGCTGCAGCTATATATGTTAATTGCTTTTTCATTTGTAAAAATTTAATTTTTAATAATCATATTTTAACCTAAAAGTTCTAAATGATTACTTTTTTTCAGGTACGTAATTAATGATTATTCTTTGGTTGGAATTAAGATACTTTTTAGCAGCATTTTGAAGGTCCTGTCTTGTGATAGATCTGTAAATGTCTATTTCTTTGTTGATCAAATTCGTGTTACCCATCAATACGTGGTTTGTAGCCAATGAAGCAGCAATTCCCTGGATGCTTGAGTTAGCGTTTACAAACTGGTTTTCGTACTGATTTTGAAGTTTTTGGTAATCCTCTTCAGAGATTAAGGTCGTCTGAAGTTTTTTGATCTCAGCATCAATGTCCGTCTGCAATGCTTGTTTTGTAGTCTGTCCCATCGGGATCGCGAAAAATGCGAAAATACTGTAATCCTCAAGACCCTGGTTGAAAGCTGCTACCTGAAGCGCTTTTTTATCCTGGTCTACTAATTTTTTGTATAAAACAGAAGATTTACCGTTGCTCAAATAAGAAGAAAGCATATCTAAAATATACGCGTCTTTTTCTTTGTTACCTGGAGTTCTGTAGGCGAAAATATATGCAGGAAGCTGGATGTTCGGGTCAGTTGCCGTTACTTCTTTTTCCTGAGTGATAGGAGTATCTTTCGGGAAATCTTTTGGATACACTGTTCCTTTCGGGATACCTCCATAATAAGTTTCGATCCACTTTTTAGTCTGCTCAGGCTTGATGTCACCTGCAACAACTAAAGTTGCGTTATTCGGAACGTAGTATTTTTTATAGAAAGCCTGGAATTCTTCCAGCTTTGCAGAGTTCAAATCTTCCATAGACCCAATTGTAGGCCAGTTGTACGGGTGATTTGTAAATAAATTTTTCTGAATTGTTGAGAAAAGGTTTCCGTAAGGCTGGTTGTCCATTCTCAATCTTTTTTCTTCTTTTACAACCTCTCTTTGAGTATCAACACCCACTTGGTTGATCACAGCGTGACGCATTCTTTCAGCTTCCATCCAAAGGCCAAGTTGCTCATTGTTTGAAGGAAAAGTTTCGTAGTAGTACGTTCTGTCGTTCGTTGTGTTTGCATTGTTTTGTCCTCCGTTTGAAGAAACGATTTTGAACCAGTCACCTCTTTTGATATTTGGTGTTCCTTCGAATAAAAGATGCTCGAAGAAATGGGCAAAACCTGTTCTGCCTTTTACTTCATCTTTTGCACCTACGTGGTACATTACACCTGTTGTTACCACTGGTGCGGAATTGTCCTGATGAAGAATTACGTGAAGACCGTTTGGTAAGTCATACTCTTCAAATTTAATTTGTTGTGCATTCAGAGCCATCCCAAAGAAAGCCGCTGCAGCAACAGAAAGAAGTCGCTTTTTCATAAAGTAGAAATTGTTTTATCAATTAGTGTCAAATTTACTTTAAATGTTACAATAATGGAAATAATATTTTGTTTTGAGAGGTTGAATATTAGATGGTAGAAATTAGTATTGATAATTCTTTAAAAATAATTTTGTTTTAAACTAAAAAAGCATTTTAAACTAATTTCTACCATCTAATATCTAACTTCCAAATACAATTTGAATTCTCCATAGAATACACTAATTTTGTGTTCCTAATTTTTTTTGCAGCATGGAGGATTATTTGAAAGGACTGAATGAACCACAATTTGAAGCCGTTACCACTTTAAATGGGCCGTTGATGGTACTTGCAGGAGCAGGTTCCGGGAAAACGCGTGTGCTTACGATGCGTATCGCTCATTTGATCACAAATGGGGTCGATCCTTTCAATATTCTAGCCCTTACTTTTACCAATAAAGCGGCACGGGAAATGAAAGACCGTATCGCAAAAGTAGTGGGGCACAGCAATGCAAGAAGCCTTTGGATGGGAACTTTTCACTCCGTTTTTGCGAGAATCCTGAGAAGTGAAGCAAATTACTTGGGCTATCCTTCCAACTTTACGATTTACGATCAGCAGGATGCTTTGAATGTCATTAAAAAAGTGCTGAAAGACATGAATATCGATTCTGATTTGTATAAACCCAAAAAAGTCCAGGCAAGAATTTCAACCTACAAAAACAATCTGATTACTGTAAAAGCATACTTCAACAACCCCGAATTAATAGAAGCTGATGAAAAAGCCAATATGAAATTCATAGGGCAGATTTATCAAAAATATGTTGATGCATGTTTCAGAAACGGAGCCATGGATTTTGATGATTTATTATTAAAAACCAATGAATTACTAACTCGTTTTCCGGAAGTTTTAGCTAAATATCAGGATCGTTTCAGGTATATTTTGGTGGATGAGTACCAGGATACAAACCATTCTCAGTATCTTATCGTAAAAGCACTGGCTTCAAAATTTGAAAATATTTGCGTGGTGGGGGATGATGCCCAGTCTATTTATTCTTTCCGTGGGGCGAATATTTATAATATTTTAAACTTTAAAAAAGATTATCCGGATGCCGTAACGGTTTCGTTGGAGCAAAACTACCGTTCTACACAAAATATCGTTAATGCAGCTAATGTTGTCATTGCTAAAAACATCCAGCAGTTCAAGAAAAATGTTTTCAGTGAAAATGAAGAAGGTGAAAAAATTAAAGTCTACCGTTCACTTTCCGATGCCGATGAAGCGAATTTTGTAGCCGGAAATATCTGGGAAATCCACAATCGTGAACAGAGAAAATATAGTGATTTTGCCATTTTATACAGGACAAATTCACAAACCCGTGCTTTTGAAGACGCTTTAAGGCGTAAAAATATTCCATACAAAGTCTACGGAGGCCTGTCTTTCTACCAAAGAAAAGAGGTGAAAGATTTATTGGCTTACCTGAGGCTTTTAATTAACGAAAACGACTCTGAAGCATTAACGAGGATTATCAATTATCCGACAAGAGGAATTGGTGAAACCACTCAAAATAAATTGATCGTTTTTGCAGATAGTCAAAACGTTTCTATATCAAAAGTTTTGGATAATCTTCCGATATATGCTCCACATTTAGGCTTTAACAATGGAGTTTTGAATAAACTGAATGATTTCTGGTCAATGATCAAAGCTTTTCAGGTGTTATTAAAAACTGAAACGGCTTATAGCGTTGCCATGGAAGTTGCAAAACGAAGTGGACTGATCAAATTTTTAAAAGACGACCAGACTCCGGAAGGGATTTCCCGTGTAGAAAACGTCCAGGAATTGATGAACTCCATGCAGGGATTCATTGAAGAGCAGATGCAGCTGGAAGACGGAGACCCAAGTTTATCGAATTTTCTTGAAAACATCGCGCTTTCCGCAGATACTCAGGACAAAAATAATGAGGATGATATGGTTTCGTTAATGACCATTCACCTGTCCAAAGGCCTTGAGTTTCCGGTAGTTCACCTTGTTGGTTTGGAGGAAAACCTTTTCCCGAGTTTTATGAGCTCGACAACGAGGGAAGATTTGGAAGAAGAAAGACGTTTGTTTTATGTTGCCTTAACGAGAGCTGAAAAACAGGCATTTTTCTCGTATGCTATTTCACGTTTCCAGTGGGGAAAAATTACCGATGCGGAACCATCAAGATTCTTAAGTGAAATTGATGAAGAATATATCGAATTTGTAAACCCTGCCATTGAAAAGCGTTTTATCAATAATTCAGGAATTAAATCAAATATTTTTGATGAGCATCCTTCTGAGCTTAGAAGTTTCAAAAAGGTTGAAAAGAAAAGTATTGAAAGGAGCGATAATTCAAAACCTATTGCTGAACCCCGTAAACTAAAACCGGTAAGTACAGCGAAAATTATTAACCCAAGCGGTGCTTCTTCACAGGATATCGAAGTGGGCGACAAAGTAAGGCACGATCGCTTCGGAGTAGGGGAAGTGACTTTCTTAGACGGAACCGATCCTCAAAATATCAAGGCAAAAGTAATCTTCCAGCATGAAGGTGAGAAGAATTTAATTCTTAAATATGCTAAACTGACGAAAATATAAAATGTCATTGCGAGAGAATATAGTACAAAATAATCAAAATATAAGCCTGTTTCATATTTGAAAGCAGGCTTTTTTATTTATCGCAAGGCCAGAAAATGTTTATTTTATTTGAATAAAGTTTAATTTTTTCCCAAATTGAGACAATGTGAATTTGTATATTTAAAGCTTAAAATCAGTTATTATGTACAGAATTCTTGTATTTTTAATTTTAACCTTATTTTCGGAACCGCTTTTTTCACAGGATTATAGCATTGTTAATAATATTCATTATTATGATACAAAAACGAATGCATCTGATGCTTATATCAAGGAAAGATGTGTGCTGGATATTTATGTTCCAAAAAATGTGAAAAATTTTTCTACGGTAATCTGGTTTCACGGCGGTGGTCTGACGGGCGGTGAAAAAGAAATCCCGGAAGCTTTAAAAAACAAAGGAATTGCAGTAGTAGGTGTGAATTACAGGCTTTCTCCAAAAGTGAACGCTCCAAAATATATTGAAGATGCAGCCGCAGCAACAGCCTGGGTTTTTAAAAATATTAAAAATTATGGCGGAAGTCAAGAACTGATCTTTATTTCAGGGCATTCTGCGGGAGGTTACCTTGCAATAATGGTTGGTTTAAACAAAGTATATTTAAATAAATACGGAATAAACGCTGATAAATTGGCCGCTATTGTCCCTTTCAGCGGACAGATGATCTCTCATTTTACAACAAGAAAAGAAAAAGGAATTGACGAGCTTGATGCCAGAATTGATGAAATGGCGCCGCTTCATTTTATCAGAGCTGATGCCCCGCCTTTGCTTTTAATTACCGGTGACCGCGAAAAAGAATTGCTGGGAAGGTATGAAGAAAACGCATACATGGCCCGAATGATGAAGTTGAAAGGGCATAAAGAAACAACATTATACGAACTCGACGGTTTTGATCATGGTGGAATGGCCCAGCCGGCATTTCCCCTGCTGCTAAACGAAATAAAAAGAGTTGAAAAGCTCAAAACAGCGAAATAAATTTGCTAATTGTTTATAAAGTTTAGTTCAATATATCTAATATGAATTTCGGAGGATTATTCTTCCGGAATTTTTTTTATTTTTAATTCTTTTAAAAGTGAATAATTTATATGGGAACTTTCTATAATAATGCAGTTTGCGATATCTATATCGGGAAAAGTGCAGGGAAAAAGCTAATGGAGGAAATCAGGAGCGCCAAAAGAAATGTGAAAATCATATCACCTTATCTTTCTCCTTTTCTTATTAAAGAATTGATTTTCCTGCACTCAAAAGGGATCGGTATAAGTCTGATTACCACAGATGGAATTGAAGATTTCTATGGAAATTATGATAGAAATATTAATAAGCTTATCATCCAAAACAAGCATATTGATGAAGAGGCGAAAGCATCCAGGGATAATCTTATTGCTTTGTCGCGCACATTGCTTCTTACCATATTAGGTCTGTCTGTCGTTGTACTTTCTTTAGTGTTCTTGTTGAAAGAATGGAGATTGTTTTATGGCTTTGTCCTTGTTATTTTACTTTTTTTGATAAGAGATTTTACTGTTAAGAAAATTAAAAATAAAAGAATATATAATTATACGTACAGGCAATTATTCCCTTTTAAGGTATTTGTGTCTCCCGATAAAAAATCTTTTAACAGAACTTTTATTCACAGTAAAATTTACATCATAGATAACGAAATTGCCTATCTGGGTTCCCTTAATTTTACGGGAAACGGTGTAAAAGAAAACCACGAAACAAGAATAAGGACAACCGATCATAATGCGGTAGGAAAGATTGTCGAAGAAGTTGATCATTTATTTTTTAATTCAAATTTGGACGAAAGAAATATACAGTTTTGGGGAAGACAGTTGTATCCGGAGCCAATCAACTGATTTATTTCTTCTGGGAAACTACAAAATTCACCATTTCATCGGTAATTCTGTCCAGATGTTTCTTATCCGTACTTCTGAAGCCATGCAGGCCGTCCTCTACGATCGTCAGTGAGTTTTGTATGTTTTCTTTTTTAAGCTTTCTGTGAAGTTTTTTAGATTGTTTCATGGGAACAACTTTATCTTTATCTCCCTGCACGATAAGCGTAGAAATTCCGTTGTCAACGTAAGTGAGCGGGGAGATGGTTTTGAAATATTCGATCACTTTTCTTTTGTCTTTTTTAATGTCATAGCCGGACATGCCGGTCACAATTTTTTCCCTCAGATCAACAATGTTTTTGGCAAACAGCCCAATGAAAAAAACAGGAATTTTGCCTGCACGGGTGTGTAAAAGTTTGTTTAAATCTGTCGGCCCGAAATTACTTATGACATAATTTACCTTAGCAGAATATGGCGAAAGCTCTGGGTTTCCCACAAATTCATTATCATTAGTATAAGCGGCCAGCATTGAGAGATGTGCTCCCGCCGAAGCTCCGAAAAGTCCTATATTATTCTGATCAAAATTATATTTATCCGCATTTTTTCTTACCCATTTTACCGCATCTTTTGTATCCTCAATGGGACTTGGGAAATGAACTGTCTCGCTTACCAAAGTATAATCAATACTGATGACGGCGTAGTTTTTTTCTATTAATTTTAAAATAGTATTTTCAATATAGCTGTCGGCTCTGATGATTTTGTCACCTTGCACCCAACCTCCTCCATGAACGTAAATGACAACAGGAAGTTTTTCTGAAGAAGCTTTTTTAGGTTTATAAAGATCTAATAATATTGATTTTCCCTGCTGGTCTGTTTTATAAATAATATTTTCGGAAAACATCGTTCTTTCCGGTAACAGTACACTTTTCTGTGCTTCCGGCTCGATTTGATTTTGAGAATAGCTTAGATTAAATAATCCTAAGAATAAAACAAAAAACAGGTTGATCGAAAACCTGTAAATTATGCTGTTATTAAATGATTTCATAGAATATTATTTTTTGAGGTGGTTATAATACTAACTCCTCAAAAAGTTTACCAAACGTTTTATCCAGATCCTTAGATTTTCCCGGATGAGGTCTGGAAGTCTGAACAACAGAGCTCCTTACCGCGGTCAACCAGCGAAAACGCTCGGGAATTTCAAGTTGGGCAATAGGCCCGCCATCACTTTCCCCATTCGCGATTTTTTGAAAACTTTCCAGGTTTTGGATAATGTCATCGTAATCCAATTTGCTGTGCATCAATCTAAATTTATCAGGACACAAATAAAATTCTATCCGGATATATTTTTCTTTTTTGGAAAACAGTATCAGTCCGATATTGAAAAATTCTTCTCTCTCAACCTTCGGAACCAAACGTATTACAGCGTATTCGTAAATTTTATCCTCTTGCATTTTTGGCTTCGTTTAAAAATATTTGAGAATTTTCTAATCGTGTTTTCAAAAACTGAAAATAAATTTCACGAATTTCTTCCGGAGTTTCATCGGCATCATTCCAATGTAACCAGTCTTCAGGAATCAGATTGACAATTTCCCTGAAAATATTTTCGTTTAAAACTTCCTTAGCAAATGTATCGGCCTCATCAAGTTTTGTCGCCTGTGGCAGCAGGACGTGGTCTTTTACATATTTAAAAGGAGTTTTCGCTGCTGTATCAAAATTCTGCCATGAATGATGGAAGTAAAAAGAGGCACCATTGTCGATTACCCACAATTCTTTGTGCCACATCAACAGATTGGTATTCTTAAAAGTACGGTCAATATTGGTGATAAATGCATCCAGCCATACAATTTTTGAAGCTAAAAACGGATCAATTTTCACACTCGGGTCATAAGCGATAGAGCCTGAAAGGTAATGTAATCCCAAATTTAAACCTTCTGAAAATTTCAATAAATCCTGAATTTCTTCATCAGCTTCGGTTCTTCCAAAATCTACATCCAGATTTATAAAAACAAGTTCAGGAATCATTAATCCTAATGCTTCGGTGATTTTTCCGCCCAGCAATTCAGAAATGAGCATTTTCACTCCGTGACCGGCGCCACGAAATTTTAAAACATACTTAAAATCATCATCAGCCTCTGCCAAAGCCGGAAGCGAGCCTCCCTCACGAAGGGGCAGAATGTAACGCGTCACGGTTACTGTTCTTAAATCCAACATACAGCAAAAATAAGATTTTACTTTGTGTTTAGTTCTATTTTTAATATTTTTAAATGAAAAATGAAAATTAGTTAATTTGTAAAAGTGCAGTTGTCATTCCGAATGAAGCGGAGCGTAGTAAATAATCTATCTATGCTTTGATCAGATCTTCCTTTGTAAGAATGACAACAGAATCTTTAAGCTAGCAAAAAATAAATATGAATATTATAAAAAACCAAAATATCACCATTCCAAACCCGGAAACCAGAGATTTTCTTGCAGATGCATATTATCCTGAAACAGATAAAAAATTGCCGCTGATTGTTTTTGTTCATGGATACAAGGGGTATAAAGACTGGGGAGCCTGGAATCTGATGGCTGAAAAGTTTGCCGAAGCCGGATTTTTCTTTGTCAAATTTAATTTTTCACACAATGGAACAACGATAGCCGATCCCAACAATTTTGCTGATTTAGAAGCTTTCGGAAATAATAATTATTCTAAGGAAGTTTCAGATTTAGATGCTGTAATTGAATTTTTTATTAAAAATTCCAATGTTGACAATCAGAAAATAATCTTGATCGGGCACAGTCGGGGAGGAGGAATTTCAATTGTTAAAACTTTTGAAGATGAAAGAATTAATGGTTTAATTACACTGGCGAGCGTTGATACATTGGAGCGTTTTCCTAAAAATGATGCTTTCGAAAAGTGGAAAGAAGCTGGAGTTTATTATGTTTTAAATGGAAGAACAAAACAGGAAATGCCTCATTATTACCAGTTTTATGAAGATTTTGAACAGAATGTGCATCGTTTTGATGTAGAAAGAGCCGCTGAAATGGCTAAAGCACATTTTTTAATTATTCACGGCACAAATGATGAAAGTGTGAGTGTAAAAAATGCAGAACATCTTCATATTTTAAACCCGAATTCCGAATTATTTTTAATTGAAAATGCCAATCATACATTTGGCGCAAAAGAGCCATGGGACGAGAATAATTTGCCGAAGGATTTGAACAAAGTTGTTGAGAAATCTATTGAATTTATTAATGATAAAATTGTGAATGAATAAAGGCTGGAAGATGGAGGCTTGAGGCTACAATTGAAACGCTAATATCGCAGTTTGAAAACTTCTATCCTTAAACTCCATCTTCCAGCTAAATTATTTAACCAAAATTCTCCAGGCTTCTTCAATTTTGCTTTCCAGCAATAGTTTTTGAGCTTCCTTGTGAATATTTTCATCTTCATAACAATTTTCAGAAGGTAAAACCTCAACGTTGGCAAGCATTCCCAGATCATTTCCTGTAAAAACTTTGCTGTACTTGATTTGATCTGGAAGAAAATCGAAGCCGATTCCTTTGGTTACCAATGGTTTCGGAACCTCGAAAAGATTATTTTCATTGTTTCTGGAATACCAGTTTCCACCTAAACGGGCAACCATATCCAGTTTTTTCTGATCCAAATTCCCTTGTTCATCCAGATATTCTTCCCTAATGTGGATTTTCTGAACTTCACAAATCACCAGATTTCCTGCACCGCCCTGATCACCTAAAGATTTTATTTCTAATACTTTACATTCAAAGTTAACGGGACATTCTTCGATTAATTTAGGTTTCACCAAATCAGCATCCTTCATTGTGAGGCCAGATTTTATGAATTCATTCACACCATCACCGTATTCCGTTGAAGCTAAAGAAATCTGCTGTACAATTGGGAAATTAACGGTTCCAATAACCACTTCCGGAACCTGATGAACATTTTCTAAGGTATGCTTTGTGGTATTGTCACGAACCCTTCTCGATGGTGAAAAAATCAGAATCGGAGGAACTGTACTGAACATATTGAAAAAACTGAACGGCGATAAATTACTGTTGCCGTCTTTATCAACCGTTGAAGCCAATGCAATCGGGCGTGGTGAAACTGCCGTTTGCATGATGGTTTGAAGTTGTACGGATGTTATTTCGGATGGGATTACTGTTTTCATTTTTATATTATTCTTTTAACACATAAGTCACATAAGTTTTATAGTTAAGACTTTGAAAATATTTAGAGTACATTAAGTAAGTTCATTGATGTATTTCTTGGTAAATTCCATTAAAATATCTATTAATCTAAAGGAAAATCAAAGATTTTCAATCTAATATGTTCTTTTTGCAACATATTGGTATGGCTTTCTATTGTAACTAATGTGTTAAATTAATTTTTAATTAAATCGCAGGAATAATTTTTCCGCTCACTTCACCGAAACCTACTCTCACACCATCTTTTTCAGCCCACGCTTTCATGGTCACGGTATCATTATCATCGATGAATTTTCTTTCCTGTCCGTTGCTTAATTTTATTGGGTTTTGTCCTCTCCACGTCAGCTCAAGCATAGAACCGAAAGATTTTGGATCGCTTCCTGAAATCGTTCCACTTGCGTATAAATCACCAACTTCCACGTTGCAGCCATTTACCGTATGATGAGCCAATTGCTGAGCCATATTCCAGTACATGAACTTATAATTGCTTTCAGAAATTAAATTTTGATCACCATTTTCCGGCTGTAAATAAACTTCTAAATTAATATCATAATTTTTATCGCCTTCAAATTTCAAATAATCTAAAACTTCGGGTTCCTGTGTAGGAGAAGCTGTTCTGAATGGCTCCAAAGCTTCCAGCGTAACAACCCAAGGCGAAATCGACGAACCGAAATTTTTACCTAAAAACGGCCCCAACGGAACATATTCCCAAGACTGGATATCTCTTGCAGACCAGTCATTGAAAACTACCATTCCGAAAATTGCGTCTTCGGCTTCTTTTGTTGAAATACTTTCACCCATTTCGGTATTTTTATTGATAATAAAAGCCATTTCCAGTTCAAAATCCAATTGTTTTGAAGTTCCAAAGATCGGTTTTTCTACATCTGCAGGCTTTGTCTGGCCTTTCGGACGGTTGATCTCAGTTCCTGAAACCACGATGGATGAAGCTCTTCCGTGGTATCCTACAGGTAAATGCTTCCAGTTGGGCAGCAATGCATTGGCAGGATCTCTAAACATTTTTCCGACATTGGTTGCGTGCTCGATGCTGCTGTAGAAATCCGTATAATTCGGGATGTGAACAGGCATCATCATTTTTACTTCATCCAAGTCATAGAAAGCATCCTCAATGGTTTTCTCATCTTTAGACAAGATTGAACCTTCCTGTAATAATTCCTGAATTTTTAGACGAACGGCATTGGTTACAGGTTTTCCCAGCTCGATAAATTCGTTTAAGGTATAAGCTTCAAAAACATTGTCGTCCAAGCCTTCAATATCTTCAAAATAACTTAAATCGTATAATGTTGCAAGATCAATAATCTGATCTCCGATTCTTGTACAGCATCCGATATATTCTTTGTTGAAAACTGCTACTCCAAACGGAATATTATGGATAGAAAAATCCGAATCTGCTGAATACTCTACAAATGACTTCATAATTTTAGATTTAATTTGGATTAAGTTTAAACGCAAATTTCACGAATATTTTTCACGGATAACACAGTTTGAAAAATTGTATTATTGTGAAAAATATTTGTGTTTTAAGTGTTTAAATAAAAATATTTACTTTTTAGCCTTAGCTTTAGCTTTGGAAAAAGATTCTTCGTCTATCCATCTGGCTTTTGTATTGACATCGATAAGGTATAAGATGTTATCCTGTTTTGTCAACAATAAAGTTTTGGTTACCGGTATCGGAACTTTCTTATTTTCAAGCATATCTGCTCTCAGGGAAACAATATTTTTCTTTCTGATGATATCACCTGTGAAAACGTTTGAACTGCTTTCTCCTGTTGCTTTATCATCGAAAACTTCTACATAAGTAGCTGTTTTTCCTTTGATTACAATAAAATCCCTTTCTGTGTGGTCTGCCTCGTCTTTAATGAAAACAAATTTTTTGTTGTCAATGTTTACAGATTCCAGATGTTGATTTACTCCTTTTCTTTCTTCAAGTCTGTTAAGAATTTCGTTTAATGTACCATATTGTGCTTTTAACCCAACTGTTGCTCCAATAAATAAAATTCCGAATAATAATTTTCTCATAATAATGTGTTCTTAAAAAAGTTTTGTCAAGATTTTCCATCCTGACAAAACTCCATATTGTATTTAAATTTTAAAGATTTCCTCTTCTTTCCTGTTCTCTTTCCAATGCTTCAAACAATGCTTTGAAATTACCTGCCCCGAAGCTTTGTGCACCGTGTCTTTCAATGATTTCAAAGAAAAGAGTAGGGCGGTCTTCTACAGGTTTTGTAAAAATTTGTAATAAATATCCTTCTTCATCATGGTCGATAAGGATACCTAATTCCTGAAGTTTTTTAAGGTCTTCATCAATGTGACCAACTCTTTCAGGAACCATATCATAATAAGCCTCAGGCGGAGCAGATAAGAATTCTACACCACGTTTTTTAAGCTGAGTTACGGTGTGGATGATATCTCTTGTAGCAACAGCGATGTGTTGTACGCCTTCTCCTTCGTAGAAATCAAGGTATTCTTCTACCTGGGATTTCTTTTTACCTTCTGCGGGCTCATTGATCGGGAATTTTGCAAATCCGTTTCCATTTGACATTACTTTAGACATCAAAGCAGAATATTCTGTGTTGATCTGTTTGTCGTCAAAAGAAAGGATGTTTACAAATCCCATTACTTTCTCGTACCATTCTACTGTCGGAAGCATTCTGTTCCAATCTACATTCCCTACGCAGTGGTCTACATATAGTAAACCGGCTTCTTCCGGCTTGTAGTCGCTTTCCCATTTTTCATAACCCGGCATGAAAGGGCCAGTGTAATTTTTTCTTTCTACAAACATGTGAACAGTCTCCCCGTACGTATAGATTCCGGACATTCTTACTTCACCGTTTTCGTCTGTCAAAGTTACCGGCTCAAGGTAAGGCTTTCCGCCTCTTGAAGTAGTTTCTTCGAAAGCTTTGTATGCGTCATCTACCCAAAGTGCCAAAATTTTTACCCCGTCACCATGTTTTTTTACATGTTCGTTGATTGGTGAATCAGACTTCAGTCCTGTTGTAAGAACTAATCTTATTTTCCCCTGCTGAAGAACATACGATGCACGGTCTCTTACTCCTGTTTCAGGACCGGCATAAGCTACAGACTGGAAACCGAAAGCGGTTTTGTAATAATGTGCAGCCTGTTTAGCATTCCCTACATAAAACTCAATGTAATCTGTACCGTTGATTGGCAAAAAATTCTCTGCTTGAGCAATTTTTTCGGCAAATGTAAGTGTTGACATATTTTCTATTTTTACTTTTATATTTATGGGTATGCAAATTACGAATTTCTTATTAATACGAAAAATATTCACAAACAAACGTTAGGAGAGTTTTTAACATAATATGAAGAAGAGTTCATTTAAGTATGCTTAAGTTTATTATGTTGTAACTAATATGTATATTTTTGTAATACAAAGACAAGTGAAAAAAAAATATTTCGAAAACACAAAGGCCATAGAATTTTCTGTGGCCTTTATTTTTATTGTGAATTATTTTATATTGTTTAATCTTCCTGCATCAGGATTATAATTATCCCAGATCTTCCAGACATTGTCAATTTTCCGGATGAAGTAAATTTGAGTATTAAGCTGATTGACGAAATGCTCTTCACCGGTTTCACCAACTTTGAATAGAAGATTCCAGAATTCCTGAGATTCTAAGATTTTTTTTTCGGGCTCATCCGTTACGATGTTGATATCAAAAACTTCATAATTCGATCTGTTGTTTTTCGTTACCAACTGGAATTCTCTGTCACATAATTCTTTGCTGAACTGCGATGCTCTTTCAAGGAAAGGAGATTCGTCAAAAACAAGATCTTTGAATAATTCGGTTTTATGCTTTGGGAATTGTTTGTAGAACCCAAAAACAGTTGCGCAGTAATCATATACTATCTGCAGGAATTTCTGATTGTTGTTGTCTTCATTTTCCTGTCTCTTTTCCTTGACAAACTGGATATAGGCGTTTAGATCTTTATAGCCCAGAAAAATACATATTTTATCTAATGTCTTTAAAAACCTAAGATCATTGTGCGTTTTGTCCTGGTAATCGTTTTCAAAAAAACGTTGTAATGTAACGTGCGAAATAGTATTTCCTATCTCGAATTTTTTTCCACCTTTTAGCTCCTCAGCATCAGATAATTCGTCTTTTATGATTTCGGAAAGAATAATATAATGGCTTCTCTTCCATTCATCGACATTCCCCAAAACCGAATTCCTCACCTTAGAATGCTTTACAACTTCTTCCCGTATAGAATTATATATAGTCTTCAATTTCCAATGTTTAAAAAGCTTTTTATCAAATATACTGCCAAAACCTTGAGGGTTTTTTATTATTTCCTTATATTAAATTAAAAGTACGTTTTTTTAGATTAATACAACTAATTAGTGAAAATTTTTAACAATAAACGCTAAATTAATGTTTAAATCGCTCATAAGCAGCCCTTCCCAACATCTCTCTATCATCAGGATGAGCAATACTGATCAATTCCTGAGCTCTCTGACGAAGATTTTTCCCATATAAATAAGCTGTCCCATACTCCGTGACCACATAATGTATGTGACCTCTTGTAGTAACGACCCCCGCTCCCTGTTTAAGAAAAGGAACAATTCTCGAAACCCCTTTTTTCGTTCTTGAAGTGATGGCAATAATTGGTTTTCCGTCTTCACTTAAAGCCGCTCCCCGCATAAAATCCATCTGACCGCCAATCCCGCTGTACTGCATGGTTCCGATGGAGTCTGCACAAACTTGTCCCGTTAAATCAATTTCAATAGCAGAATTGATAGCAACCATTTTTTTGTTTCTCATGATATTGATCGGGAAATTGACAGCACTTACATCATTGAAGGCGAAAACTGTATTGTCATCTACATAATCATATAACTTCCTGGTACCGAAGCAGAAGCTGGTAATGGTTTTATTGTTATGGTAGCCTTTATATTTGTTGTTGATAACATCACTTTGAATTAAATCAACCACGCCGTCACTTAACATTTCCGTGTGTACACCGAGATCTTTATGATTGTTTAAACACTTTAAAACAGCATCCGGAATTGTTCCGATACCCATTTGTAATGTTGATCTATCATCAATTAATTCAGCTACATTTTTTCCGACCTCCATTTCTTCAGGACCGACTTTTGCTCCGTAATCTACCGTCGGAAGCTCTTCTTCATGCCAAACCAGTTTATGGATTTTACTGATGTGGATCATCCCGTCACCGTGGGTTCTCGGCATTCTCGGATTAACAATTGCAACGATGATTTTTGCTGTATCAACGGCGGATCTGGCCACATCAACGGAAGTCCCCAATGTACAAAAACCATGTTTGTCCGGTGGAGAAACTGTGATTAAAGCAACATCCAGCGATAGAATATTTTTTCTGAATAAAATAGGAATTTCACTTAAAAAAACAGGCACAAAATCACCTCTGTCAGAGTTCACCGCATCGCGTACAGGCGTAGAAACAAACAATGAATTAATAAAAAACTTGTCTTTGTATTCCGGTTTTGCAATTTCCACATTTCCCTGCTGGGTAATGGAAACCATTTCTACATTTTCGAGACGGTGGGATTGCCTCGCTAATTCATCAATTAAATAATTTGGGGTACACGCGCTTCCGTGAAAAAAGACGCGGTTCCCGCTTTTGATCGTATAAATAGCTTCTTCTGCGCTAATATAATTATGCATATTAAAGTTTTAGTAATTATTATTTACGATTTTAATTACTTAAAGATACTTTATATTACTTAAAATTGAACTGAAATTTTTAAAACATTTGTCATATTTTAAATGAATTTTAAAAAAAGAAAAAGGCTAAATCTAATATATTTAGCCTTATTAAATTGTCTTATATTAAAATAATTTTTATTCCTGAGAACGGTCTTCCATTGTTTTATCCTGCTCTTCCAACCAGGAAGTTTTGTAGGAAGGATCTTCTACTTTCAAGGCTTCTTCAGTAATTTTCAAAGGACGGAAAGGATCAACCATTACGGCATATTCCTCCGTGAATTTTTTACCGATACTTCTTTCCATTGCGCCTGGATGAGGTCCGTGAACGATTCCTCCGGGGTGGAGGGTAAAGTCCATTAAATCAATATGATTACGGCTCATAAAATCTCCTTCCGTATAGAATAAAACCTCATCAGAATCAATATTTGAATGGTTGTAAGGTGCAGGAATTGCCAACGGATGATAATCGTACATTCTTGCACAGAACGAACAAACCACGAAATTATGCCCCTCAAAATTCTGGTGAACTGGTGGCGGTTGGTGAATTCTACCCGTAATCGGCTCGAAATTTTTGATATTAAATTTATATGGATAAAAATAGCCGTCCCAGCCGACAACATCGAACGGATGCGTTGCGTATATGAAATCCGTGATCTGATTTTCTTTTTTTACCTTAATTAAAAATTCTCCTTTTTCGTCTTTAGGTTCCTTAAATGTCGGAGCGATAATATCTCTTTCGCAGAACGGCGAATGTTCCAGCAATTGCCCGAATTCATTTCTATATCTTTTTGGAGTGTAAATCGGGGAATGACTTTCCAATACGAAGAAAACGGTATCATCGGAATGCAATTCCACCTGATAAATTGTCCCTCGAGGAATAATCAGATAATCACCAACAAAAAAATCAAGATCTCCTACAAAAGTTTTCAAAATTCCGCTTCCCTGATGAACGAATAAAAGTTCGTCACATTCTGCATTTTTGTAAAAATAATCCATTGATTTTCTTGGCTTGGCCAATCCCATTTTCAGGTCGTTGTTGACCATTAAAAACTTTCGGCTGTCCATAAAATCGTCCTCGGGAGTGACATTCATTCCTTTAAACATTCTTGGCGTAACGTTTTTATCAACCGCAATTTTTGGGGTAACATCTTTTGGTTCGCCGATCGATTTTATCTGGGTCGGACGATGAATATGATATAGCAAAGATGAAATTCCATGAAAACCTTCCGTCCCGAAAAGCTGTTCATAGTAAAATTTATCTTCCGGAGACTTAAATATAGTATGTCTTTTTTGAGGGATTTTTCCCGACTGATGATAGCTCATTTTACTTTTATATGAAGTTTCTCAAATTTAATAATTTTTGATGAATAAATTTTCAGGAGATTTTACCACAAAGTTTTTTCTTTCAAAAATAATTGTTAGTTTTGTCTAACAATTTTAATTTCATGAAACAAATATTATTTTTTGTCATCTTTTTACCATCTTTTTGTTTCTCCCAGGAAACGGATAGTTTGGAATTAAATCAATCAAATAAGCTTGATTCAATTGAAATTGTAAAGAAGCGGGAGATAAAAACAAAGGTAATTGATGATGTTGTAATTACTGGGACTATAAAACCGATCAGCAGATCAAAAAGTCCTGTTGCAGTGGAGATTTACAGTCAGAAATTTTTCCAGAAAAATCCCACTCCGAATATTTTTGAAGCCATTGCAATGGTAAATGGTGTAAAACCCCAACTGAATTGTTCGGTTTGTAACACTGGAGATATCCATATCAATGGTCTGGAAGGGCCTTACACAATGATTTTAATTGATGGAATGCCAATTGTAAGTTCGCTTTCTACGGTTTATGGTTTAAGCGGAATCCCCAATAGTTTGATTGATCGAATTGAAGTTGTAAAAGGCCCCGCATCCTCTCTCTACGGCTCAGAAGCAATGGGCGGAGTTATTAATATTATCACCAAAAATGCTTTGACCGCTCCAAAATTAAGTGTTGATCTCATGACAACAACCTGGAGTGAAAATAATATTGACTTGTCAACAAAATTTAATATCGGGAAGAATATAGCTTCATTATTAAGCTTAAATTATTTCAGTTTTGAAAGAAAAATTGATGAAAATAAAGATAATTTCACCGATTCTGCTTTACAAAACAGGATTTCTGTCTTCAATAAATGGAATTTTCAACGAAAGGAAAACAGGATGGCGAGTTTTGCCTTACGGTACCTGTATGAAGATCGTTTCGGGGGAGAAATGCAGTGGAATAAATCTTACAGAGGAAGCAACGAAGTGTATGGAGAAAGTATTTATACCAATAGAGTAGAGGCTTTCGGGATGTATCAATGGCCGATGAAAGAGAATATTTTCACTCAATTTTCATATAATTTTCATGATCAGAACTCTTTTTATGGAACAAATCCTTTTGAAGCGACGCAGAAGGTAGCTTTTGTTCAAACGTATTGGGATAAAAAATTCGGAAACCATGATCTGATTTTGGGAGCAACTTTTAAAAAAACATTTTATGACGACAACACACCCGGAACTTTTTCGTCAGACGGAATAACTAACGAACCTATGAAATCTCCAATTTTGGGAGCATTTATTCAGGATCAATGGGAAATTAACGAAAAAAATACATTGTTGTTGGGCTACAGATTTGATTACGATAAAATTCATCATTCTGTGCATTCACCCCGTTTTGCGTGGAAATTTTCTCCCAATCCTTATCATACTTTACGATTCAATTTTGGAACAGGCTTCCGTGTCGTGAACTTATTTACGGAAGATCATGCAGCTTTAACGGGCTCGCGTGAAGTGGTGATTAAATCCAATTTAAAACCCGAAAAATCCATCAATGGGAATTTGAATTATGTTTGGAAAATCCCTGTCGGAGAACGGTTGATAAACTTGGATGCTTCTGCGTTTTACACCTATTTCAGCAATAAAATTGTCGGTGATTTTGATTCTGATCCTGAAAAAATTATTTACGATAATCTCAATGGTTACGGAATTTCGAGAGGGGTTTCGATGAATATTGATTATAATTTTAGTTTTCCATTGAGTGTTAATTTTGGGGTGACTTATCTTGATGTCTATCAGAAATTTGATGGTGAAACCGGAAAAGTGCAGCAGCTTCATGCCCCAAAATGGAGCGGAACATATAACTTAACCTATAAATTTCCTAGTAATTTAACGGTAGATTTCACCGGACAATTTTACGGGCCGATGCGATTACCGGTTTTACCAAATGACTATCGACCGGAATATTCTCCGTTTTATTCACTGGCAAATATTCAGGTTTCAAAAAGTTTCAAATCCGGATTTGAAGTGTATTGCGGAATTAAAAACCTGTTCAATTTCACTCCGAAAGATCCATTGATGCGACCGTTTGACCCGTTTGATCAACACGTAAATGATCCGATTAATAATCCCAATCATTATACTTTTGACACCACTTACGGCTATGCTCCGATGCAGAAAATCAGAGGGTTTTTGGGTGTAAAATATATTTTGAAATAAAATTTTACCGCAAAAGAAACAAAAGAAATGGTTGAAAAAAAGAGTGACAAAAAGCTTACAAAATGCAAGGTTTTTTATGCTTCATGTTTTTGTCGGCTTTTAAGTATCTCAAAAATGAACTGAAATCTTTTGCCTCTTTTACGGTAAAAAAATAAATGTAATGAAAGTTTTAACGATAATTTTATTTTTAATGTTAGTGCCTTGTTTTTGTCTTTCGCAGATGAAAACAGGTACTTTTTCTGATCTTGAAAAACTTAAAAAGGAAGATTCTAAACCGGTTATTATTCACATTTACACGGACTGGTGTTCTGTCTGTAAAATCGAAAAATATAATTTAAGTAAAGACAAAGAACTGATTAAAAAAATTAATGAAGATTTTTATTTCATCAATTTTGAAGCAGAAAAAACGAAAGAGAGAATTAATTTTCTAGGGCAAGAATTTAATTATTTGCCTAATGGAAATTCGGGGATTCATGAGTTGACTTTGGCTTTATCGAAGAATAAAAATCAGCCTGTTTATCCGTTGTGGATTTTTTTAGATAAAAATCAGAATTTGGTTTATTATCATGAAGGAGAGTTTAAACCTGAAAAAGTGAAGGAGAAGTTGGTAGAGATTTCTGCTTTGTAGGTTTTTTAAACGCAACGTTCGCAAAGATTTACTTCAATAAAACAGCAATAATCGCCAAAATTGCAGGTAAAGCCTGAACAAAAAATATTTTCTTCGTCGCGGAAATTGCTCCATAAATTCCTGCAATCGCTACACAACTCAGGAAAAATAAGGCAACATTAGTCTGCCATTTCGGATCTTCAATAAAGAAAGACCAAATTAATCCCGCCGCTAAAAAACCATTATAAAGTCCCTGATTAGCGGCCAATCCTTTTGTCGGTTTAAACATTTCTGCGGGCAAAGCAGCTTTAAAAACTTCTTTTCCTTTTGTTTCCCATGCAAACATTTCCAGCCAGAGAATGTAGATATGCTCTATTGCTACAATTGCGATCAAAATTTTTGCTACGATTTCCATGATTTACTGTTTTGTCATTGTAAAACTAAAAAAATAAAGTTAAGTTTGGTTATACAATTTCAAAATGGATACTTTCAAGACACATTTAGATAAGTTTATCAGTATTAATGAAGAAGAATATATTTCTGTTCTTTCTTTTTTTGAGGTATTGGAAGTGAAAAAAAAACATAATCTAATGCTTGATGGCGAAATTTGTAAATCCATGTATTTTGTAGTGAAAGGCTGTCTCAGAAAATTTTTTGTTAATGAAAAAGGAGTAGAACACACCACGGAATTTGCTATAGAAAACTGGTGGATCACTGATACTTTTGCTTATGAAAGACAGATTCCGTCAGATTTCTGTATTCAGGCGGTTGAGCATTCAACGATTTTAGTTATTAATTTTCAGGCTCAGGAAGAATTATTAAGAAAGCATCCATTGATGGAGCGATATTTTAGAATGATTTACCAAAGGGCTTATGCGGCTTCCGAGCGTAGGATTCGTTTTTTATACGAAATGAGCAGAGAAGAACTGTACACGCATTTCAGTACGCAATATTCTGAATTTATTCAAAGAATTCCACAATATCTCATTGCTTCATACTTAGGTTTTACACCGGAATATTTAAGTGAAATCAGAGCAAAATTACGTTCTTAAACCAGTTTAAGATTTTTACGGGTTACAAATCGGAACTTTGTCATGTAATTAAAAGCCAATATCATGACAGACCAAAAAGTTCAATATCCGCAATTATTTTTAAGACTTGCAATCGCTGTAACCATGCTTTCGGCAGTGGCCGACAGGTTCGGTTTTTGGGGCGAAAATTCATCATGGGGCAACTGGGAAAATTTCGAAAAATATACAATGAAAATTACCTCATTTCTTCCTGAAAGCTTGAGTGTTTTTTCAGCATATTCAGCAACTTTTTTAGAAATAATTTTTCCATTAATGCTGATTTTAGGATTTAAAACCAAAATTTCAGTATATGGTGCAGGATTCTTGTTGTTGATTTTTGCTTTATCAATGACCATTACATTAGGTCCAAAAGCTCCTTTAGATTACTCGGTCTGGGTAGGAAGTGCAGCCGCTTTTTTATTGGCATCACATGAAAAATATTCATTAAGTATAGATAATTTAATTAAAAAAATATAAAACATTATGAGCACAAGATTCGATATGGCGACTACGGAAGCGGCAGGTTACAAAGCAGTATTGGGACTAGAAGGTTATCTTCAGACAATTTCTATAAATAAAATTCAGAAGGAATTAATTAAAATCAGAGCTTCACAAATCAACGGGTGTGCATTTTGTATTGATATGCATACGAAAGATGCCATAAAATACGGAGAAACTCCACAAAGGATTTTCCTTTTGAATGCCTGGAGAGAAGCTAAAGAGCTTTACACAGAAGAAGAGCAGGTAATCCTGGAAATGACGGAAGAAATTACTCTGATCAGTCAAAAAGGATTAACAGAAGAAACCTATTACAAGGCAAAACAACTCTTTGACGAGAATACAATAGCGCAGATTATTTTGGCGATTGTGACAATCAATGCATGGAATAGAATTGCGATAAGCACGCATGCGCCGATTGGAAAATAATTCTCAATTTTAAAGTTATTTACGAAAAATAGCCTCTCGGGTTGGAGAAGCTATTTTTTTATTGGCATTTAATCTGTAAAACATTGGCATTTAATGGCTGTTCTACTTTCCGTTCCAACTTTTTATCATGTAAAGTAATATAAATTTCCATTGAGCCGGTTCCGACGTGAAGTGATAAAATATGTCCGCCAAAAGCATTGAATTGATCATCAGTAGCAACACCATGAACGTGGATGGAAGGGCCCTTTTCGTTCCATGCAATTGATCCGGTGAGGCTTCCCATTTCTACTTTATTAAATGTTTTCGGATTGAATTTTTTGGCATTAAAATCATAAAATCCAAAAGTAACGTCCGATGCAAAACCGATTCCTGTAAAGCTGGCAGACGGAATATTTTCTGTCTTGGCCAGATTTTCAATATGAGCAATCACATCATCACCTTGTCGAAGTACCATCAGGTAGCCTGTCGGCGTTTTTGTGTAACGGCAAATCTCTTTTTGTTGTGCTGAAAAGATATTCATAATTAAAATTGTAAATAGTAAAATAATGGATTTCAATAACTTCATATCAATTATATTTAAAATTAAGAATGAAATTTTTACACCAAATCAGCAAATGAAAAGTAAATTATTTATTTAATTCTTTTAAAATAGCTTCACCCACACTTTTTGCAGATTGAGGATTTTGTCCTGTAATTACTCTTTGGTCGCTCACCACATGATTTTGCCAAAGCCCGGATTTTTCAAATTTTGCACCTCTTTCTTTTAATTTATCTTCCAAAAGGAAAGGAACAACATTCGTTAATTTCACTTCAGATTCTTCTTCGTTGGTAAAAGCATTGATCTTTTTGCCATCAACCAAATATTGCCCGTTATTAAGTTTAATATTAACCAAACCGGCCGGTCCGTGGCAAACAGCGGCTACAATTCCTCCGTTTTCGTAAATTTTTGAAGCAATATTGGATAAATCCTTATTATCTGCAAAATCCCACATCGCACCGTGGCCACCAGCATAAAATATGGTAGAATATTCATCAGGATTTACCTGAGAGGGCTGTAACGAGCGGTCAATTTTACTTTTGTCCTTACTTTCCCAGAATTCTTTGTTTACGGGATCCTTCAAATCAAAGCCGTCAACGGGAGGAGTTCCGCCTTTCGGACTCACAAAATCTATTTCGTAGCCTGCCTTGTGAAGGACTTCCCAGGGATGCGAAACTTCACCAAGATAATATCCGGTATTCTCGCCTGTATTTCCTTTTTTGTCATGACTGGTAACGACAAATAAAATTTTCTTTTTCATATTTTTTGATTTTTTTGTTTGTGCCTGGATCAAGCTTACGGTGAACAAGGCAAGCAATAAAAATGCTATTTTTTTCATATTAAATAATATTGGTTTTATAAATCTGAGGTTTTTCCTGTAATTTTTCATCAACTAAAGTTCCGAAATCCAAAATATATGGTTGCTGATTGTGTTGAAATAAGCCTTCTTCACTTTTCCAGATTTCATAGAAAATAAATTGATTTTTATCCTCAATTCCCTGATGGAGCGTATACAATTCACAGGCTTCCTCTTTTCTGGTTTGTTCAACCATATTTTGAAGAACGTCCAAAACTTCGGTTCTGAACTCTTCTTTTGCCTTTATAACTGCGGTAAGATAAATTTTCATTTAAACTAATTGTGGTTTTAATTCTTTTTCAAAAACAGATGTAAGATGTTCCCTGTAAAGCTTCATATCGCGTTTAATATTCGCATTCTTTTCCACGTCGTGGAAGTGAAAACTTTTCATCTTTTCTAAAGAAACAAAAGCGTTCATTCTATGGAATCCAAATAATGGTCCATTATCTACACTTGTTTCATTGAAAAATTCTCCGGGAAGCGTGAAAGCTGTTTCGGGTGCATTCCAGCTTGTGGTCACCATATATTTTCTTCCGCCAAGCATTCCGCCGGTGCCGTAATTGATTTCCGGATTGTCTGAAGTTCTTCCGTCACTCATATAAATTCCTTTGGCATGGCCTGCTGTGAAGACTTCATCAATATATTTTTTAAGACCATTCGGAAGTTGGAACCACCAGATTGGTGTGTGATAAATAATATAATCTGCCCAAACGAACTTCTGAACTTCTTCATTTTTATTATAACCTTCATCAACATTTGTGATTTTAACTTCTACATTTTCAAACTTCTTCAAGACTTCCATTGTGTTTTCTGTAATGGTTTGATTATATTTTCCGCCGGAATGCCCGAAGTTTTGTCCACCGTTGATTATTAATACTTTTTTCATTGTTTTTATGATTGTTTAAATTTTACAATGCAAAGTTATGTTCGATTATTGTATAATAAAAATTATATAAATTATAGTTTTGTATTATAATTATGATAGTAAAAGTGTCGGTTTTTAAAAACTTACTCCTACCTTTGTGAAGTGAAATTGACAATTAAATTTGCTTTATCAATTTCTCTCGATTTTAAAAATTGACAATCGACAGCAAGCAAATTCACTATTCATAGTAGAAATTATGGTTAATTTAGAATGGTACCGAACTTTCAAAGCGATTTATAAAACCGGAACACTGACCGGAGCGGCGGATTCCCTGTTTATTTCACAGCCGGGCGTGAGTTTACATTTAAGTTCGCTTGAAGCTTATGTGGGATATAAATTATTCGACAGAACGGGAAGGAAAATGATCCCGACGGAAAGGGGAAAAGTCTTATTTAATGCTGTTTCTGAACCTTTATCGAAACTTGAAGATGCTGAGAAAAATTTTCAGAAATCTACTGAAAAACATACTCCAACGATAAGTGTGGGAATGTGTTTTGAAACTTTTCAAACAACTTTGGAACAATATGTTTCTACTTTAGATTTTAATTTAATTATCAGTTTCGGGGAATATCCGGAAATGCTGGATCAGCTGGATAAAGGAATTTTAGATTTAATTATTACACCCAAAAAAGGGACTTCACCTAATATTTTACATGAAGCATTTTCTTCGGAACAGATTATTTTGGTGGGTGGAAAAGATGTTGATACACAAGATTTTGAAGAAACTTTAAAAGCCAAAGGTATAGAGCACGCTGAGGAATGGCTGAAACAGGAAAAATGGTATGGAACTACGGGCGATATGGAGCATCTTTTCCAATTCTGGATTCTGAATTTTGGACATAAACCTAATTTCCGTCCGAATTATATTGTTCCGAACTTAAACTCAATCATCCGTTGCCTGAAAGGCGGAACCGGATTGGCTGTCGTTCCTGATTTTTTATGCAAAAATGAAATCGAAAACGGGGAAATAAAATTAATCTGGGAAGGTGAAAAAACATTGGAAAATACACTGTATTTCGGATGTAGAAAGAAGACCAATTATGTGGATGAAATTGATCATATTAAAAGTCTTTTCAGAAAAATGATGAGTAAGGAAGAGGACCAGAAGTTAGAGATTAGAAATTAGTATAAAAATTTTATCGAAATTTGTTAGATACTTAATTAAATAAAATAAGCAATTATGCAACAAAAAACATACACAGGACAGCCTGTAATTACATTAAATAACGGAGTGAATATTCCGGCTTTGGGCTTTGGAGTTTGGCAGATGGAAGATTTGAAAGAGTGCGAAAATGCAGTAATCAAAGCCATTGAGACAGGGTATAGGATGATTGACACTGCTGCTATTTACCTTAATGAAACAGCAGTTGGAAACGCAATCAAAAACAGTGGAGTAAACAGAGACGAATTGTTCATCACATCAAAACTTTGGGTTCAGGATGCAAGCTATGAAAAGGCAAAAAGTGCTTTCCAGAGAACGCTTGACAGGTTGCAACTGGATTATCTTGATATGTACCTTATTCACTGGCCTTATGGGGATTTTATAGGCGCGTGGAAAGCGATGGAGGAGCTTTATCAAGAAGGTAAAATCAAGGCAATAGGGGTTTGTAATTTTACAGTTGAAAAATTGGAAGAATTAAAGGCAAATTCAACAGTTCTTCCTGTTATCAATCAAATCGAGCTGCATCCGATTTTCCAGCAAAAAGAACTGCAGGTTTACAATAGGGAAAATAATATTGTGACTCAACCCTGGAGTCCGCTTGGGAACGGAAATGCGGGACTTTTAGAGAATGAAGAATTAAAAAATATCGCAGAAAAACATGGTAAAACAGTAGCCCAAGTCATCCTGAGATGGCATTTGCAGGAAGGTTTCTGTGTGATTCCAAAGTCTGTGACACCTTCCAGAATCGAAGAAAATTTCAATGTTTTTGATTTTGAACTGGCAGAAAATGAAATGAATGTTGTCCGTTCTTTAGACACAGGAAAAAGATTGTTTTTTGATCCGAAAGATCCGGCTTGGGAACAGAAAATGTTAAATGCTGTGGCAGATATTTAAGTGAAAAAATTATAAATAATTAAGAAGCAGTAGTTTATTGCTTCTTTTTTTTGTGAATCAATTAAAAATTTACAAAATAAAATTTAACTTTACTATTCCAAACCATAAAAATTGATACCATGTCAAAAGAAGAGAAGAAACCAACAGAAAGTGCCGTTCCTGAAGATATCAACGAGCCAACTACCGAGGGAATAAACAACTTAATGGATGTTCCCGAGCATCCAACATTCGGGCATGGCGGCATTTATCGGGACGCAATACACTCTACAGGCATTCTATATCAGAATGCGATAAGCGACCAAAACCAGCAGAATATTCTGGGACAGGCTGCGACTGTACAGGGAGTGATACAGATTTACAGTCTGGATACCACCGCCAATACTACACCAACGCATCATCCCGAAAACAGCGTAGAACCTACTCATGGTGAATACAATCATCATGACAAAGACAAAAAATAAGCAAAAACTCCTTTCAATTCGAAAGGAGTTTTTTATGATAAAATTTATTTGGTCAAGTCCAGTCCGCCAAAATTTCCGGAGCTCATCATCATGTAAACTCCCTGGGCTTTGTTCAGCGTATTCCAGTAAGCATGAAGCTCTTCAGCGTTTGTGAAAACCCTTAGATTTTCATTTTTGAATTTTTCTTTAATCAGATCTGGAGAAATAGGCTCCATTCTTTTGATTTTCAGAGCATCTTCGGAATAGAAAACAACGGCTTCATCCAAGCCATCCATGGCGTGGTCATATTGTTCCAAAAATACAGGATTTAAGCTTGAATAGGTATGAAGCTCAAGGAAACCGTATTTTTTTTCGTTTTTAAATTGTTCGCAAAAAGCTTTCACAGCAGCTTTTACCTTACTCGGAGCATGGGCAAAATCTTTATAAAGAACCCCTTTATCTTCTCTTTCAACCTTTTCGAGACGTTTTGAAGCGCCTTTGAAACTCATGATCGCCTCATAGAAATCTTCATCCATAATCCCCAAAGTGTGGCAGATATGTCTTGCACCTTCAAGGTTTAATAAATTATGAGCTCCAAATACGGAAAGAGGAATATCTCCCATTCCAGTTTTTAAATGAACTTTTCCGTTGCTGATATCATATTCCGGAGTTTTGTAAGGGATTTTTCTGAAATAATTTTCAGCATTTTCCACTACTTTTACTACTTCGGCATCTTCTTCATTATAAACTAAAACGCCGCCCGGAGTAATGCTTGCCACAAACTTTCTGAACTGCTCGATATAATCATCAAACGTTTTAAAAACGTTGATGTGATCCCAGGCAATTCCACTTAGCAAAGCGATATTTGGCTGATAGAGTAAAAATTTTGAGCGAAGATCAATAGGAGAGGAAAGGTATTCATCACCCTCCAATACCATAAAATCATTATCCTGAGTCAGTTTTACCATACAGTCGAAACCTTCCAATTGTGCTCCCACCATGAAATCTACGTCTTTCTGATGGAAATTCAACACGTGAAGAATCATTGATGTAATCGTAGTTTTCCCGTGAGAACCTGCGATAACAACTCTGGTTTTAGTTTTAGACTGTTCGTATAAAAATTCGGGATAAGAATATATTTTTAAACCCAATTCCTTAGCTTTTGCTAATTCAGGATTGTCCTGATGAGCGTGCATTCCGAGAATTACAGCGTCAATATCCGGAGTGATCTTTTCAGGAAACCAGCCCATTTCTTCGGGTAAAATTCCTTTTTTTTCCAATCTGGATTTTGACGGTTCAAAGATAGCATCATCCGAACCTGTTACCTGATATCCTTTATCTTTTAATGCAATGGCAAGGTTATGCATGGCGCTTCCGCCGATAGCAATGAAATGGGTCTTCAACTTGTCTACTGTTTTTTTACATTATTATTAATGATCTCCTGAAAGGCATCCGTAATGTTCGTCCAATTGCTTTTATAATTGGTCATTATAGAACTTGCATCTGTTTTGCTGCCTTCATTCGGACCTTTTTTTACATTAATAGAAGTCGCTACATTATCATAGATCTTTTGGTGATCTTCCTGTATTCTTCTGAAATTGTTTTGGGAAAGCGTATTATCCAGTTTTTTCAGATCTTCGTCTGAGATCTTAAAATCCTGCTTATGCTTTTTTCCATGGCCTTCGAAAGAATAATGTGCATTATTACCTTTGATCAGTAAATTTTCATAAATGGGAGCATAGCCTCCGCTTTTAGAATAACTGATGTCAAACTCCGAATATACTTTCTGGCTGTTGCACGAAACTAATACTATGATTGCGAATAAGAGCCCTATTATTCTTTTCATAATTTTTAATTTACTTTAATTATCTGAATCCTTTTGTTCTAATTTTTTAGCTTTAAGTTCTTCATCATAATTGTGCAGTAAATTGAAATCTTCCGTCTGCTCAATGGCAGTCATGATTTTCAACAAAATTTCATGTGCGTTTTCTTTGTCGTAATCAATATCAAGAGGTGCTTTGAACTCCATGGTAGGTTTTACGCCTGTTACCTTTACACGGAGGCCTTTTTTATCAAATGCCCTTCGGAATCCGTTGATTTTTATCGGAATTACGATCGGGCGCTGATTTTTTACAAGCTTCGCCGTTCCTCTTCTTCCTTGTGCAAAAGCGGAGGTAGTTCCTTGAGGGAAAGTAGCTACCCAGCCATTGTCTAAGGCTTTCATAATATTATCCACCTCATTCAGGTCTACCATTCTGTTGACATTCTTGCCTTCAGCTCTCCATGTTCTTTTTACCGTAACAGCGCCTGCAATTTTAAAAATTTTCGGAAGAATACCTTTATTCATGGTTTCTTCGGCTGCTACATAGTAAAAATCGATCTTTGGATTTAGCAGGTAGATCGGGTTTTTAATGGTGTCCAAATATCCGTTGTTTACAGCGCAGAATGCGTGATACATTGCTGCTACATCTGCAAAATAGGTCTGATGGTTTGATACGAACAACACGTTGGAATCCGGAAGATCCACAAGGTGCTCGGTACCGGTAATTTTCAATTTATTAAAGCCATTGAATCTTCTGTAAGACACAATACCCAAAATAAAAATAATAAACCTCTTTAAAAAATAAGGTGTCCCGAATGCATCGGTAAAAATATTTTTCTTCGCCATCTCTCAATTAAACACGGTAGTGCAAAGTTACATATTTTTCAGCAACTGGCTGAATTCGCTTAATATCATTGCTGTAGCGCCCCAGATGATGTATCCATTGAAATTAATTACAGGAACTTCCTTCCCTCCGGCACTTGGTAACGCCATTATTTCGGGCTTATCGGGAAGATTAAGGAAAGAAGTGATGGGAAATTCTATGATTTCCACAGCTTCACTTTGCTGCAAAATAAATTCAGGGTTCCTTTTGGTATATGAAATATAGGTATAAACGTAAAAATTGCTTGGCGGAATGTAGATGGGTGACATTTCCCTGATTATTCTTACATAATCCTTGTCGATCCCAATTTCCTCCGAAGTCTCCCGGATAGCAGTTTCTGCAAAATCCTGATCCATTTCTTCACGCTTTCCTCCGGGTAGGGAAATTTGTCCGCTGTGTCTGTCGTGCTCATTAATTGTCCTTTGAATTAATGGAAAATGCCATTCATCATTTTTTAAATATAAAACAATGTTTACAGCGGCAAATTTTGGATTGTTGGCCAAAACTTCTTCATAAGTAAAAACAGGGCGGTAAGGAGGTGAAAAAATGCCGTGAGCGTTTTCTCCGGGCAATTCAATACTTTTTATTTTTCCTAATAAATCTTTTCCAAAACTCATATCTCAAATTTAAGAATATATTTTTTAATCTTGATTTAAATTATGGGTTAAGAGTTAAGAGTTATAAGTTATGAGTTATGAATGACTGTAGTATTTATTTTATATCAAGTTTAATGAATTGTTTTGATCCTTTCAGGATTGTAATCTATCTTATAACTATTTGGTTTTCAAATATTATTAAATTTATCTAGTCAACCATTAGTCAATAAGTTTATTTTATGTAAATTAAAACAATATAGAAACTCATCTAATTTATTAGTTATTTCTTATCAATATATCCCTCAATCCCACCGGTTACTTCACATCTTTCTAAAACTGATTTTGTTGGAATAGAAATAGGGATGTATAGTGGTCTCCTTTGAAAACCAAAAGTATAAAGAATATTTTCGCCTTCTCTGGCCTGCCTCCATTTTTCCCTCGAGCCCTCGCAGACTTCAATCCTGCATTTGTTCTTTCTATTAGTACATTTCTTTCGTGTTCCGCCAAAACACAAAATATTTGGAAAATTAATTTTCCACTGGCGGACTCGTATCAATATTTTCAGAGATAAATTTAAAATGTATCGTTTTTCGAGACATAAATTTAAGCCGGAGCTAACGGCTATAAGAGCTTATCTCTAACGCTTTTGAGGTTTGGCTATGGTGGGCAATCGAAGGATAAACCTGAATTAAATACTTTTCGCCATTACCGAACCTATTAGTAGAAGTCCTTTAAATTCTAACGATATGGTTTATTAATTTCATCAATTTTTGTTCGCAATTCTGCAATCGTATATTTGTCAGATTTACATTGAATTTCTGGAATATTTTTTTCTTTTAAAAAATTATTCAAGTCTTCGCAATCTCGTAACATATTAAATTCCTTATTTTCTAAATCTAGAACAATACCTTTTATATTTCCATTTATTGAATAAGTTAGGGGATTTATTGCTCCTAATGCAGATTTTGAAAACTGTCCTCTCATACTTTCTTCAAAATAAATAAATCGACCATAGTTAGTTACCTTACAAAACCGTGAGTATGCATCTGGATCGTATCCCCTGTCTTTTTTGTTAGTGTATTTTCTGTAAGTTTGAAAATACATATCTCCTTTATATGAAACTGCTAATGGAAATTTAATTTTTTTATTGTTCTCTTTAAAATAGAAAAATGCTTTTTCAGGCAAAACTATGTCATTGTACTCTTCGTTTGTTTTAAAGTAAACTTCATGTTTTAAAGAAGGATTTTTATTTAATACATCTTCTAATGTCATATATATACCTTGAGGAAAATCTCCTTTTTTTATAAATTGGTATTCTGGCTTTTGTCCAATAATAATATTGGAAATCAATAGAAAGTAAAATAATATTTTTATTTTCATAACAATTTTTATAATCGTTTTGTGAGATTACTTGATACTTTAATTCTATTTCCAGTTAATCGTTCTATTAATTCCCCAAGTTCCCATTTTCAAACCTTGTTCATACTTAGAAAAAAGGCAAGAAATATAATAACTATTGTAATTATTGCAAAAATATAAAGCTTCTTTTTTTTCATTCCTATTTAAGATTTTATATTTTACAATCTACGATGAAAACCAAGACTATTCCTATAAGTATTAGCAGTACTTCTTGAAACTCCCAAAAACTTAGCAATTCCTTCATCTGACAGTTGTGCTTCTTCAATTAAAAGTTTTGCTGCTTTTTTCCTAGCATCTATATAAATTTCTTTTCTTAATTTTGAAGTGAAATCTAATCTACTGATTCCGGTGTCTAATTCAACAGTTTTTAATATGTATTCAACTAATTTTTCATGATCATGAAACTTTATTGTTTTATCAAAAGAACTATCTTTTTTTAATTCATTATTCATGGTTTCATCGTTTTTTGAGATTGCAAATAGGATTAATGTTTATCAAAATCCAAAATTCTATTACCAATTAATAGATCTATTTTCCCCCCCAAGTTCCTACTTTATCTCTTTTTCATATTTAGAAAAAATAACTAGAAATAAGATAATTGCCATTATTATTGCGAAAATATAGAACTGCTTTTTTTTCATTGTTTTATGAGATTTATTAAACAGTTAATGTGCTATTCAGAACTCTATCAGTAGAAATCCTTAAATCCTAACGATATGGCTTATTAATTTCATCAATTTTTGCTCGCAATTCTCCAATAGTATATTTATCAGATTTACATTCAATTTCTGGAATATTTTTTTCTTTTAAAAAGTTATTCAGATCTTCGCAATCTCGTAACATATTAAATTCCTTATTTTCTAAATCTAGCACAATACCTTTTATCTTTCCATCTATTGAATAAGTTAGGGGATTTATTGCTCCTAATGCAGATTTTGAAAACTGTCCTCTCATACTTTCTTCAAAATAAATAAATCGACCATAGTTAGTTACCTTACAAAACCGTGAGTATACATCTGGATCATATCCCTTGTCTTTTTTGTTAGTATATTTTCTGTAAGTTTGAAAATACATTTCTCCTTTATATGAAACTGCTAGTGGGAATTTAATTTTTTTATTGTCCTTTTTAAAATAGAAAAATGTTTTTTCAGGCAAATTTATATCATCATATTTTTCGTTTGTTTCGAAGTAAACTTCATCTGTTGATGATGGTTTTTTATCTAATACATCTTCCAATGTCATATATACACCTCCAGGAAAATCTCCCTTTTTTATAAATTGATATTCCGGTTTTTGTCCAATAATAATATTGGAAATCAATAAAAAGTAAAATAATATTTTTAATTTCATAACACTTATTATAATTGTTTTTGAGATTATTAGCTTTAAATATATGAATACTTTTTTATATATTATAGACTAATAAATTGTGCAAAAACAGGCACAGCATAAATTGAATATATTAGTTATATAACTTTTTAATCAATATAATATATATAAAGTTATATACTACTAATGTTTTAAAAAAATCGGCGTAACTAAGACAGTTGGCTGTTTTTCATTTTGTACACACAACCGAAAATATCGTTTTTTGAGATTATTTATTACAAGAAAATTAATTATAGATGATGCTTTACCAAATAATAAATAGACTTTCCTGCGAAAAGTAAATTTTTCGTTAAAAACATTGAACATCAATATTTTATTAAAAATATATTAAGTATATTAAAATTAATAATCATATTAATTAAATATTATATATAAATTATTAACTTAGTCAAACCTAATAAATAAATTATAATAACCATTAACCCATCCTTAAAAAAATAATCTTATGGTAAAAAAAATTCTATTCATTCTTGCTTTCGCAGGAATTATAATTGCACATGCTCAAACTGGTAATATTGGTATAGATACCGCCTTGCCTACCACAAAACTTGATATAAATGGGGGCATCACTTATCGCGAAGGAGCACCTATAACAGTCAGTGGAACCACAGTTGTAATTCCTAATCTGTCTTTTTCGCAATATCGGTTAACAGGAACACCTTCTTCAACATTTACAATTACCGGCCCAACAACTTCTGGTGGTACTACAGCAATAATAGCCGGAGCAAGATTGACAATAGTAAATGCCACTTCGCAATCTGGAGTATTGAATAGTTTTTCAGTTTTGCCAGGATTAGCACAGGAATTTACCTATTCTAACGGAAGCTGGACCGCTATCCGAAATCCAAGCGGACCTATTGGGTTATTTGCCAGGTCAGCAGGGACACAGGTATTTAGTGGCGCCCAGGTCATTAATGATTGGGTAGCAACGACAAATAATTTTGGTGCCGCCTGGAATGGCAGTGTATTTACAGTGCCAGTGGGTATGCAGGGCTGGTATAATATCAGTGCGGGTTATAGCACTAACGCAAATTATGCAACAGGCGGCATTCGTACACCTTTTAAACATGTGGTGATACTAGTGAACAGTAGTACAGTAGCACAGGCATCAGCTGCTGTAGTTGTCGATGGTACAGTGAATGGCTTTCAACCCGGAAGTGGAACTGCAAATGCATCAGTCAATTACTATTTAAATGCTGGTGACCAGGTATCCATAATTGGTAATCATTCAAGTTTTCTACATTCTAATAATACTTCTACTCCAGCCCCCTCAGAACCCATACTTACATATCTATCTGTATTGAAGCAGTAACCCGCAAGGCTCTTTTCATATAGATGGCGCTAAAGACAACAACGCAAATGGGGCTCCGCAGCCACACAGAAATTAAATGACGTTATTATTACGATTGGATCGGTTGGTATCGGAACCATTACGCCAACCGTCCCATTTATTTATCATACATCTTTTCTCCTTCATTTTGTTCCCACAATTCATATCACTTTTACAAAAATGATGAGAAAGAACGGAGAAAAGATTTTATCATTTGTGTTTATTCAGCCTCTCATTGGGAGGTTTTTGATTTATATTTAGTGTAGAGTTGTCATTCTTGCAGTAATTTAATTTCCTTTTAGAAATGTCTTAACATGGCAAACTGTAACAATGATTCTGAAAACATATATCCTTTTTAAGATATGGAAGCGTTCGCCTCTTTCATGTAATTTTCCATTGACTTCTTAGTCCACTAATTAAGTTATCGTTTTTTGATATTATTTATAGGTTATTTATTTTAATTTGCTGATGGTTGTTTCATTAACTCCAAAGCTTTCAATGCATTTACGTATATATCATGGACAGCAAAACTATCCAAAATAAATCTATCATTTTGGAAATAAAAATCCTAATATTTCAAGCTTATCAATATCTGAAGTACGTTTATAGTGATTATGTACGATTGCATTTCTAATTTTCCCCAAATCTCCAAATAGGTTATTTTTTAGGTCAGTTTTATTTGTATAACCTAAGCATTTAGCAAATATTGTCCGGTAATTATCTTCCCATAAATTATAAATCATTACTATTGTATTACCCGCCATTATCATTTGATAAAATCCGTGCTCTTTTGCTTCCTCCATATCTAGCTCAGAAAACTTTATCTCAATATTACATTCCTGATCTACAATTTTAAAATTCTCAATATTGTTTTTCTTTTTGTAATCATTAAAAACACTTCTCAAATTATACAATCCGAAATGAGAAAAGCGATAAGCTTTATAGATGTTATGGACTTCAGTTTTAAAGATTTCTATTTCGTTATTAAAGACATTCATATTAAATTTTTACAGATATGCTCAAAGATATATTCTTACTGCGCAATCTATTAGCGTATATTATACTAACTTTTAACTATTTTATAAAAAGTTGCTTTACTTCCAATATTAAAAGCATTCATAATTTCCTCAATTGGAACATTCTTACTTTCATAGGAGCTCTTTACTAAAGGTGCAATCTTTTTATATTTTTCGGTCATTCCTTTTGGTCTGCCTCCCTTTTTACCTCTGGCCCTCGCAGACTTCAATCCAGCATTTGTTCTTTCAATCAAAACATTTCTTTCATGCTCTGCCAAAACACAGAAAATCTGGAAAATTAATTTGCCACTTGCCGAACTTGTATCAATGTTTTCCGAAATAGATTTAAAATGTATTCCTTTTTCATTCAGTTCTGTCACAAACTGGATTAGTCCAACTGTAGTCCTACCGATCCTGTCTAATCTCCACACGGTTAAAGTATCCCCTTTTCGTACGAAATTTAATAAATCGTTAAGCTGCGGCTTTTCTGATTTAACACCACTAACTTTGTCAATAAAAATTTTTTCAATTCCTAAACTCTTTAAAGCATCAGTTTGTAAATCAAGATTTTGCTCAAACTTGCTTACTCTTGCATATCCAATTAACATAAGTACATTTTACTCATTTATTTCAAAAATAGTGTAATTTGTTTTTGTGTACAACGAAAATGTACTGAAAAGGAAATAAAAAAGAGTTGTCAAGTAGTTTTCAAAGAAAGTACATGAAACCGACCGTTTTTAATATATTCTAATCTTGAATTTTTCTTTTATTATCCTAATAATAAAGCCTTTTCCAGATCTTCAAAACTGATGTCTTTTCGTGCATTAATCTTTTTTGTGAGCTGTAGGTATTTCTTTGTTGGTTTACCGTTATAAAACTTCTTAAAATGCTTTTTATATAGCTCCTCATATAATTTATCATCCAGATAAGAACCGAAGACCTTTTCCCAATCCCGCCATTTCTTAGACTGTAATTGTTTTTCATAGTACACATCACTAAAAGCTGTCCTATGTAGAAAATAACCACCGTTCAAATGCAGTTTCCGACAAACCTTTTGGGTGTTCGGACAAACAAAGAACCACAGTAAGCCATTTCCCAGATTAGAAGGACGGGTAATAAGTTTGACTTTGTAATTTATTTTCTGAGACTGGTTATAAGTATAGTCAAAGGTAATATAACCCCCGGTGTCTGTAGTTTCTATAATAACCGTTATTGAACTTACTCTTTCCCCATGTTGGTTAGTCCAGTGAATGTTTTGATTGAGCCATACATTGGGCTGTAAGTAACCCAGTCTCTTTAGATCAGCAATCGTAATTCGTTTTAAACTTTCTACCTCATCGGGACCGTTGCTCCATCTTCCCATTATGTTAATCTTAATTAATTATTAGTGTTTTGTAGTATTCTGCATCTGCTTTACTTTCGCTTAGCGTTTGCATTGCTTTGGCATTTGCTTTATTAAATTTTGCTGAAGCTCTTTAATTTTGTATTTCTTTTCCGAAATAACCTAAATTATTAAGGAACTTTCCATCTTTTTTAGCCTTTTTTTGTAACAAATCCTTTATTCATAGTGTTTACAAGCGTTTAAAGCATGTCCGGAAAAATACCGTTAAACAACGGCTAAAATCCGTTTCTTTCTCTATAAAAACGGCGTTACTGTTCAATAAACGAATCAAAATCAGGGAATTCAAAGTCTGTTCTTTCCAGTAAATCCGGTAAGTCTATGCCCATTTCAGGGAATTCAATTTCAGGAAAATCAATATTCATTTCAGGAATTTCCATATTTAATTCTGTTATATCCAATTCAGGCATATCAATTTCAACATCTAATATCTTTAATATATCAATATCTAATTCTGAAAGATTAATTTCTATGGCTTCCATTTTTGTTTTTTGCTTTATTTTTTGTTCGTTTCCATTTTTCTGCATATTGTTAGACAAATCATAATTCTGGGTTTCTACTTTTTCAGCCTTTTTTTCTGCTGTAATTTTCTTTTTCATAACCTTAGATTTTGTGAGGATTGATTTGGACTTTTTGACCCTATATCTGAACGGTCGAAAAGTCTAAACTTTTGTTTTTCATTTTTGTTACAATTGTCGGTCAAAAAGTCTAAACTTTTTTCGGTAAGTTTTACTATTTTCTGTTTTATCAGTTCCGAAACTTTACCTTTCAAATTTTGAGAATATTTCAATGTCATTTTCTCAAATCTTTTTTTGTGATAATATTTATCCTTTTTGCTGAGGTTTATCCAGTAATTAGGATTCCGGTAGTCTTTCAGCTTATTGATTTCCGGTAGTCTCATTTTTGTTTCATCGATCGTATAGTCATAGAAATAAACTTCCTGAAACTCTTTTAATAAAAGGTTTTTGAATAGATCCATCATTTCAGGTTTTATAAGGTCCGATAGACACACAATATCCAAATCATTCAGTACATTCATTTTTAAGAACTTAATTTCAAATCGTAAAGTATTGGGTTGTAAATGCTCGTTTACAGTCTTTTTAAATACACTGAATTCTTTCTTTTCATCGGGTTTCATAAAATTTACGTTTTCTGAATACTTCTTTAACTTTTTTTCATACTGCGCTGTTTTATTGTAAATCTTAATAATATAATCTCTCTTTGCAGACTGATAATAAAAAGAACCGGAAATAGTTTTATTAAATTCTGCTGATCGGTGGAACAGTAAATTTTGAAGGAGTCTGTTCGGATCAAATGGCAATTGTATATTTACTCCTATTTCAATATTCTCCAATCTGCAAGATTCGGGTTTCAAGCCTAATTCTGTTTCAAGGTCTTGTAAAGCTGAGAAAAGGTTTATCATATCAAAATCATTTCCGTTAAAGTCTATACGGTTAAAGAATTTATGAATGCTTCCCTTTACCATTACCCGACCCGAAGCATATTTGATGATCTGCATTCCGAAATATTCTCCTTCCTTTTTATTGTCCGTTTCTCCGGTTTCATTGTTTACGGAAATGGTAAAATCGGTCTTGTCGGTGGGAAGCTCATAATTTTTATCCGTATACTGAATTTTTACAAAGTCGGTCGGCATAATTTCTTATCTTTGTAAAGACAAAAGGGGTAAACCTTTGTCAAGTTTGAACAACTTAAGGGATGTAATTTTTTATATCCCTTTTTTATGGGCTACTCTGGGCTAGTTCCTTTACTTTCTCTGTTAATTCAGATTTTTCACACGGATAAAACTCAGGAAAAACATTGAGTTCAACAGACTGGTTATCTTTGAGATAACAGACAATACATAATTTTTTTTTATTTTCTACAAATATATCCGTAGAATAATAATTACTGATTCCGGTGGGCTTTAAGCCCAGCTTGGTACATACGGACCAATTGGAAGCATCTCGAAGCCGTAAAAAGTTATTGAATCCACTATAGGTATTATAGCCGTTGTTCTTTTCAATGCGCAGAAGCTCAGGCAGGAAATCATCTTTTTCGGTTGATTGTATATTTTGCTTTCTATACTGCCGGAAAGTCTTTTTAACCTCATCTAATTGGTAGATAATGGTTGTGCAGTCTTGGTAATTGTTATTAGAAACAGGCATCATAGAAAATTTAATCGTTAACAATCATTGCATTTTCTATTTCATCCAGCCTGTAATAAACCCTGGAACCGAGCTTATAGGATTTCAGGATTCCTCGCCTGCGCCACTCATGGATGGTCGGTTTTGACACTCCGAAACGTTCGCAGATGTCGTCTGCGGAAAGGTAGCGTTTCGGTTCGTTCTCTTTGAAGGTTTTTTCTAAGTCGGTAAGTAAAGATTCTTTTATTTTGCTTACGATTTCATTGATGAGGTTTTCGGGTTCTACCCCGACAAAATTTATGGTTTCCATTATATTGTGAGTTTTATTTGTTTCACAATACAAAGGTTGGAATTATGCTTACCCTATTTTATTCTTTAGGGGTAGTGCTGGGGTAGTCTTGTGGTAGTAAATAGTTTAAAATAATTTCAAAAAAATATTGTTAAAAAGTCTTTGAATTATAGAAATTTTTGATTTTACTTTTATGCTTTTCAGTGATCTGATAATCCTTTGAAGATTTATTTTTTGTTTTCCTGTTAAGGCAATATTTTTTAATGTTGGTATAACTTCCACCAATCAGATTATGAATAATCTTATATTCGTTTTCGGGACTTACTCCATCTTTAATAAGTTTGGCAAAAACACCTAAATATTCAAGAAGGGCTATTTTTTCCGGTGTTGTCAGATTACTTATGTCTTCTTGCTCTTCCTCTTTATAAATTTCCTGTTTTTTATTTTCGTTACTATTTCCATTAACAGGAATTATATTGTTTTTTTGTAGTTCAAATAGTTTAATTTTTCTATCAATTTCATCCATGATTTTGAACACAGCAAATCCAAAATCTTTAAACTTTTCATTGTCAGCTTTTATAGTTCCATCTTCATAATATAAAAAATGAAAATACTCTAAATGATAAATTTTATCCAATAAATACTTTTTATGAATAGATTTATAATCGTTAGGTATGTGAAAATAATCAGGTCTTTTTCGTTGATTTTCAATTAATGAAAAGAGGTGTTCAATAGGGTGCATAATTATAATTCCATCATCATCATCATCATCTCCAAATGGATCTATATTCGAAAAAGAGTGAAATGGATTTCCAATAAATGGTAAATAGTGCTTAACATTACAATCAACAATATAAGCAAACATATCAAGGGTAATTTCGGCATCATCTGAACTAAATCCTTCATATTCAGAATATGTAAATTCTTTAGTCCAAATCAAGTTATTAAAAACCCTTCCTCCATATTCAACCTTAGTCCAATATAAACATAGCCTTTTAATTTCCTTTAAAAAATCTATTTCTCTGGCATTTTGATATTTATCTATAAAATTGTTTAAATCTTTGGTGTAATTTTCTTCAAAGTCTTTAAATGAATAATAAAATGGTAAATCCATGATCTTAATTTTAGAAGACCAATTTAAATAGCTAATGCGACAAAGAATGTCGCATTAAAAAATAAGAGACTGTTATTTTAAAACAGTCTCATTCTTAAATTATTTTTATAAATCTAAGATGTATGTTCTATAGGCATCAGAAGCCAATAAATTAACTTTTTTCTTGTTTAAAATTTCCTTGCTTTCACTTAATATTAATTCTGTCCCTTAAACCAAATAACTGGTATTTTGTTAATTTCCACAGGCGGGGTAAACATTAAGTGTGAAATTTCCAGTCGTTTGTCTTTACTTTTTACAGTTGAAATTACATTTGTTGATAATTCACTGAGGATTGCTACATCATTACTCTTATTTATTGCTTCTACAAGTTCAGGGGTAATAAAATTTATTTCGGCACATTGAATTGCATTAAGAAAATTTTCATAAACATTTGTTAATTGGTATTCCACCAACGATCATTAGGCTCATACTCTCCTCCTAAGAATCTTCTTTTCTCATTTTCATTTAAGATTGAACTTATTCTAACAGAAGAATTATCCGGAATATCACCCCACACACTAGCAAAGTTTGTTATTTTTGATAAATAGAAACTACCTGTAAAAGTATTTTTATTACAACGGGAAATATTTAATCCTAATGTTAGATAAAGGTCAGGTTTAATCTTTTTAATGAACAATCCATCTGTTTTTGTAACTGTATTTTTAAACAATGTAAATCCCTGTTCATTTAGCCTGTTTTCTACTTCGGAAATTAATTTTTTTTTTATTCAAACTCATTTGTTTTCTTTTGGTTCAATATTAAACAAATAATACGACAAAGGTTGTCGCATTAAAGTAAAAAATAAGAGACTGTTACTTAATTATGATATTAAAAATTAGCGCATCAAAGTGACACGCTAATTAATTCTACAGGGATTTTACTTTTAATGTATTTTATTTATCTCCATTATTGAATTACAAATTCATTTAAAAAAAACAATTAGAGTTTTTTAACTAATCCAAATTGAACTTGAGCATTTTCAATTTTTTCATATAAATATTGATTCTTTTCAATTTTCAAAACTCTAACTATAAACTCAGGATTTTCAGTCATGACATCCTCAGTTTTTTGGTCTGCAATTATCTTATAGTCACCATTTCCAAGCCATACAATTTTCCCTGCATAAGTTTGATCTTCATATTTTTCATATTGAATATCATTTCTACGTTCAAAAGTATAAATTAAATTTTCTTCGCTTAAAATCTGTAAAGAAAATTTTCCTGACTTAAATTTCTCAATATTAAGTTTAGGATCATAATCGATACACTTTTCTGCATATACTTTTTTTGCATCATTACTTCCATAATAAATTGCATCAATTAGAGTTTTGCAACCTTTTTCATTTTCTCCAATTATAATTTGAGAATATCCCTTGAAATATAAAGAAGATCTATCATTTGGGAATACTTCTAAATTTTTATCCAGATTTGAAATAGCAGTAGTGAAATCCTTATTTTGAATATCTTTCATTGCTCTTTGTAAATATTCTAAATCATTCTTTTTATATTGTGAAAAACAAAGAATCGGTAGAATCAATAAAATAATATTTTTCATCTTTTTGAATTTAATTTTCATTATTGCTTTTCCCATTCAGGCAAATTTCCTAAAATTTGAACATTAAATATTTTATTATAACCTACTGATTTATAGAAAAATAATCTTACACTTAACGGCTCAACAGTAGAATTTTGCTTTATAAACTCATATCCTACAACCTTTTGAGGAGTTCCAGATTCATTTGTTTCTTTTATTTCTACTTTATTTAACAAGCTATTTTGATGATTAAGTTTATTATAATTTCTATTTAGATAATGTAATTGATTTAACATAGCTAATTTATACTCTGATTCACTATCTTCAATTAAACTTAGATAAGCTGTCTCATCATTTTCTTTAACAGCCTTCCAAAAATTAGATACCACATTTTTTATTTGTTCATCGTCTTTTTGTTTTTGATCTATACAATTGCTAAAACCAAATAATATTACAAGCACATAGAATAATTTAATTATTTTCATTATTGGGGGATATTTCTTAATTGGTTATTTTTTATCTCTTTATTTCTTTTATCAAACAATCTTTTTACCTGATCAGCAGTAGGACGTATTGGGGCATGATTCGCTTTTAAAATAGCATTTCCATTCTGGATAATTAATGAGTTTTGCATCAATCCTTTTTTAGGTAAATGTCCATCATAGACATAATTAATAACATCATTTTTTGTTTGTTGGTTCATCTTTATTTTGCTTGAATTAACATAGTCTATTGCAAGATCCATCTGTGTGGCATTAAAATCTACAGACTTTATATCTTTAGCTGCTTGTACATGATTGTCCATACTTTTGAAAGCTTCTGGTACATCCATCGCCATCGAAATATTATTCCATAACTCTTTAGCACCATCTACTACATCACTTAATGTACCTACAGCTTCTTTTAGTCTATTTGGTCTTTCAGTCTCGACCTCTTGTTCAGCAAAACCTGAAGGAGTATCAATAGTTTCCATTGTTGCACCTTCAGCCGTTGCACCACCATAATTGTAAGACTTAAGTCTTAGCCCCGTTTCACCTGTACTAATCCTTGGAGCAGTAGGATTATATCCATTGGTAGTTAATCCAATATCTGCTGCCGTGAAAGTTGGTCTTCCGAAACTGTCTCTTTGTGTAGCAGGGGCTTGTTTTACAATCATCTCGTTTCCACGTATTGCAAAATATCCTTTGTTTTCAGGAAGCAATTCCAATCCTTCTAATTCAATCCCCATCCCAATCATATTTTCCTGAAATGCATAGGTACTGTTGTGCGGGAATTTTTCTGCGAGTGGGTCTATGTTAAAAAATCTACCGATAGTCGGATCATAATTTCTCCATCTAAAAGAATTCCATCCGGTTTCCTGTTGCTTTTCTTGTCCTTGAAAAGTGTAGGTATAGCTCGGTGATACAGAATTATTAATATTTAATCCATTACCCCCAAACTCTAACCCAAAAGGATAAAAGTCTGTTGCTCTGTCTATCGCAGGATTTCCCGAACCATCTTTAAAGAACGCCAATCTGATGTTTCCAACCTGATCTTTATATTGGTAAATATACTTATTTTGCCCGAAATCGAAATATCCTTCTGAGGTCGGTATAAATTGTAATGTAGCAATAGTCGACTCTGTTCCACCTGATTTTGCTTCGTACTGGAACCCATCAAGATAATCTGTTGATGTTGTGGCTAATGTATTAGAGATGCGCGGATCTTTAAAAGTATATACTTTTGCTATTTTAGATCCGTCCGCCCTGTAATTGTAGGTAGAATTTACATAAATAGCACTATTTCTGCCTGTTATATATTGATTAAATTTAACATATTTGGGAAGATTAAGATAATTATAGTCGATCTGTAAAATAGCTTTATCCACATGATCTGTCATATTGCCATTGGCATCATAATGAATCAAATTTCCTGATGTATCAGGATAACCCATGTAGTTTCCTGATGAGTCGGTAACGGTATCAAGCCTGTTTCCTGTGTAAGAATAGCTTAGGTTATCCATAAGCTGTGCTCCGATATATTCTGTATTCCTATTTCTTTGCAGTGAAGTAATATTTCCGTTCAAATCATAGCTCAATATCTCATTATAATAATTATTTTGAGGAATGGAAGTGTTTGGTTCTGAGTAAATTCCACTTTTCAGTCTGTTTAGCCCATCATATTGATAAGAGTATCTTTTTAAAACACCATCATTGGAAGCCATCCAATCCACCTCAGCAATATTCCCGCTATACTTTCCGGTAGCTGATGAGGTGTTGACAGGGTTGTTATACTTAATTTCATACCCAAATAACTTACCTGCTAAATTAGCAGGATTATTAATCTTGGTCAACCAGCCTCTGATATTGTAGGAATAATCAATGTTTTGCAGATTATTTCCAACCGTCTTATTACTTAGTTGAGAAAGTTCATTATAGGTATTTTCTGCCAACAATTCCTGTGGCTGGCTGTCTATCTGATGATAATGTTTCTTTACTCGGTTCTGGTTATCATATTCAAAGGTTTCGGTAATAATTCTTTCTGTGTCAGTATTAACCCTTTTATGATACGTTTTGGTCTGTTTTGGCAAGCCAACAAAATCCAAATCCGATTCTGTTTTTGTATACCCTCCCAAATGATTGATAGAGTAGCTTCCTATTGCTCTGCCTTTGGTATCGTAGTAACTATAATTTTTTGTCCAGTTGTCGTCTTCAATATTTTTAACAAAGCTCATTACCGGAAGACTGTTTGTGCTTTTCCCGCTACTTACAGGATTATCCGTTAAGGTTGTTTTTCCCAGAATAGTACTTGGAAAAGAAGGATTAAAGCTATAGACAGCATAGGTATCATAATAATTAATGCTTAGAACCTGTGCGATACTTCCGGGAAGTGATCTGTTGGTGTAATAGATGGGCATTCCATTTATAGTGAAAGTATTTGCACTTCGTATCTCATTTGAATAGGTAGCTGCAGTAACATTGTTTTGTAGAACTTGCCTTGTAGCAATATTATTGGTGATTCCTGTATAAACCACCCTTCCAAACTGGTCATATTTCGTAAACATCCATTTTCCCTGAACTTTAAGATTAGCATCTTGGATCATTACCAATCGATCCGCCCTGTCATACACCATATATTCCCATCCTTTACCCGGAAGCTTCTTTTCTACAAGTTTGTATTTTCCGTCATGTCTGTACTGGTAACAAAGGTTGTCCAGAGTCGTCTGATCTGCCAAACCTGATTTTGAGGCGATTGGCGGAATTTTATACACCAACTGATCATATTCATTGTATACAAAATAGGTATCTGCATTTTCGGAGGCAGAAACAACTTTTCTTATTAAAATAGTTTGCCCCTCCCCATTTTTAAATTCGATCGTTTTGTTCCCGTCTTCATCTATAACCGTATTTTTATATAGCTGTACGGCGGGATAAAATTGGGAAGTCTGCAAAGAGGTAACAAACATTTTATTAGCTGCATCCCAAATGGTTGAAGTTTGATAAATTCTTACCTGATCTTCCACACTGTTGGCTTCATAATTAAACTTCACGGGCTTTGTCGCCCAATCTGTTCCCGCTTGTACTTGTTGCAAGATCTTATCCAAAGGTGAATTTTCCAATATACTTTCGGAGAATATTTTTTCCGTTCCATAAATTGCAGGAGCACCAGATTTCGGGTCTGTATAAATGGCTCCGTTTTGAGTTCCTGACTGTGGAATTGGCAAATAGTCTTTTACCTGTCTTCCAAACCCATCATATTCAAAATGTTGTACTATATCTTTTCCTGTGGGGGATGCTTTTACATTTATCACCTGCTCTGGTCTTCCCAATCCATCAAAATATTGTACTGTTTCTGAGGTTTTAGGATTTGACAGCGAGGGATCAGAAAGATACGTTTTGGTGTAAATATAATTTTCCGAATTACTCGGTGTTGTCTGTGCAAAGGAAAATCCTGTTAAAAATAATGCACTGACAGGGATTATAATTTTTTTCATCTTTTTAGTTTTTGTAATTGTATTTGAAATCCACTAGCGGTTTTGCTTCTTCATCAGACGTTCTTTCTAATCTTCCGGCATTATCATATTTGTAGGTTTGTCTAATTCCCAGTGGTGAAATTATATTCGTAACCCCAATAAGCGGATCATAAGTCATTGTTGTAACTTTTGCATTTGCCAGTGAGGATGATTTCCTGAAATTTTCCAGTGCTGTAATCAATGCAGGCTCAGTAGTTGGATCGGAAGCATCAGTATTGGAAGCGGTTACAATCGGAGCAATTAGTCCTAAGCTCACTAATTGATCATAAGTGATTCCCTCTATAATAGCAATAGGCTGGGCATTATTATATCCCCAAACAACCGCTACCGGAACATTTTCCTTTATCGTGTATTGCAATAGATTTCCTTTTTCATCGAATTTATTGTAGGCTATATCTACTGATGAGGTATTATTTGGAATATCAAATGATTTTACAGATAACGGAAGCGCCAAACCTGTACTGTTATTGATAATTTCAGCAGCTGTGTTTGGATAAACCGTCTCTGTCTTCGATAATATTTTAGTAGTTCCTCCTTTGGCTTTTGTAATTGTTGTTTCCAAAGGAATACCAACCATGTTTTTATCAATCATTAACTGATTGCCTTTTTCATTTGCGTATTTGTATGATGTTGAGTTTACCGTATTATCAGAAAATTTTGTTGAAACTTTAGTTGGAAGTTTCGCGGGTGTATCATACTCATAGTTAGTTTCAACCACCATCTTTTTATACGCTGAATCATCAGTGATAGTAGCGGGCACATCATCAATATAATCTGTAACATATGACGTCACCAGACGATTAAAGAATACACTTACTGAATTACTCGCAATAAGCAAATTATGCAATTCAGCTCCTGCAATTCCTGTAGTAGGAAAATAGAGAGCATTATATATTGGTGTTCCGGAAATATCATAATTTGAAACGACCCCTGATCTTAAATAGGTATTATCCACTCCGCTTTTTAAAAGTAAACTTCCGTTACTGGATTTGGAAAAAATACGGCTTTTAGTTAACAGTCCATTATATTTATTAAAGTTTACTTTTCTGATCATCTTATTGTAAGCCGTATTAACAAGTGTAGAAATAGACGATGGTTCTCCTTTAAAGTATGGGTATTCGCTTATCGGTTCCTTAACGAATACCAAACTTGGCTCATCAGCATGTATAAACTCTTTTTGTTCTCCGCCTTTTTCAAAATTATCTCCACCATAGCTTATGGATATAATCGGATTTTCAAAAATTCCAAACATTGAATTCAATTCTGAATCTATGGGTGCGACAGGTTCTGAATGAACAATGTTTTGCTGAAGAAAAAAGTCTGGAACGGCACAACCCGGTTGATTAGGATCTATATTCATAGGAGTAGATTGCACATAATAAGTTGAAATAAAACTTCCAGGAGTATATAAATTATCTGGTAACAGACTTACATTATTGACATCTTCGATTTTATTATAGTATAACCTTTTTATATTTACTGTGTCGCCTGCTTCATTAATATCCAACTGGCGTTTCAATCTTATACCGATACCATTTTTTTTCTCATATCCGGAATGGAAGCTTATATCTGCACTGGCATTACACTGATTACAATAATCGACTACCTTAAATTTAATTAGATAATTTTTGGTTTTGTCTACTGTAAATTCGGTTTCAAAATTTGCCTGATTTACAATCTTTCCTAAAAACATTTCCTTACTGTAAACAGTTTGGCCGTTACTCTGATCAATAATCTGAAATAGGGTTTTACCTTTATTAAGTACCGGATCGGTAACTTCTGAGAAAAGATGCAGGTTGATTTTAATTTTATCATTTACCAATGAGCTGAATTGATAAGTTCTCACTGTATCTAAAACAGGAGCCGGAAGCATGGAAGTAATCCAGTCATTATTCCCAACAATCAGGTTAAGATCTGTAAATACTTTGTTTTTTGTTGGTATAGATTCGTATTCGAAATAGGTTTTGCCTTTAGTAGGATATGTTATGGACTTTAAGCTTCCTTTTTTTGTGTATTGAAAGTTTGCACGTCTGTCTGCCAGGTTTGGCTCATTAAATGAGGTGGATCCAAGAAGAGCAAGATCCGGTACAAGCGTATTATTTACTTTTCCATTATAATAGCCTAATATATCAATACTTTTACTTAACCTTTGCGGAATTGCCAGAGGATCATCATATTCTAATGAATACTCATTATTTAAGGTTTTCTGAGTATTCTTCACTTCAAAAAACTGCACTTTTTCTAAAAAAAATCTCTCTATAACAGTTCCATAAAGTTTGTCAATATAAGAAAAATCGATTTCTTTTTCCAGTCTCTGATTGTAAGCTATTTTGATTTTATCCAGTTTTCCATAATTCATTCCATTAACCGGAAGATATTCAAAAGATACTTCCTGATTATTGTAAGTAATTTTTTTGATCCGCTTTGTATTTTTAATATTTAAAAAACTGGTTTCAATATTATTTTGATATAGTGACGGCGGCGAACAATCTTCTATTCCTGGTGTGAAATTAGCATAAAAGGAAACACTCCTTGATTCTTTAATATTCAGAGAAATTTGTTTGAGTGAATCGGTATAATAGCTAAAACTTATACTATTATTTCCATCCTCGATTTTATACAGATAAAATCCTGATATTGCATTAAGCATGGGATTATTCCGAATGTATGTTTCTTCTGTAAACCCTTCTCCACCAAAATAATACTTCACACCATTAGGTGCTGTTAAGATAAATTCATGGGTAACGGCAAAATTTCCTACTGATCTAATCTTAACTCCTGTCCCTTCTTCAAGAAGAACGGGTTGAAAATTAGCATCTAAATAGAACGTACCTGAATAGTTATCTACTGAATAACTAAAAATATCCACTTGATTATCGATGTTGGCATTTTTTATTTTATCAGCAATAAAATACGCCTCCTGAGTTCCTTCCTGTATAAGCGGAATATTTAAGCTTGATATATCGTTCACTAGGAAACGGTCATTTTTTTCATCGGGTAAGTCATATGTTGTTCTGTTAATTACTCCTCCGACATTTAACAGCCAGCTTATTCCAACTATATCCGAAATATCATTCACTTTAACACCCAGTTTATTATAATTAAAAAAAATGTTATGTTTGAGGCTGCCATTCTCAATGTTGTAAATGGGAATTGTTACAGAGGGAGCCCCTCGATACTCATCCATAGGCAAGTTTCCAAAGTCTGTTTTAAAAGAAGCATTAGGTGACGGGGGAATAACATTGGGAATTTTAATGACACTTTCACTTCCACCCGGAATTACCTGAAATGTTTGTGTTTCCTGAGAAAACACAAAAGCATATAAGAATATTAAAAAAAGCTTGGTTATTTTAATCGTTTTCATTTGTATTATTTCTTAATCAATTTAGCACTCGCTGTTTTGTTATCATTCGTTTTCACGGTCACCAGGTAAGCTCCCTGAATTAAAGGCTGGGTATTAATCTTCGTTACTTTATTCTTGGTTTTCAGAATCTGTAACTGTCTACCAGACATATCATACAGCAAAATATCTGCTTCCTTGAAGTCAACGCCCATTTCTACATAAGTATAATCTGATACAGGATTCGGGTAAATCTTAATATCCTGTTTTTCTATTAGCTGATCAATCTGCTGATCTCCCAGCTTTACAATTTTCCAGTTCTCTTTCCCAAGTTCCTCTGCGCTTGTTCCTGCCAGAATAATGGAACCATCCCTGTTTAATTTAATATCAGATAATCTTTCTTCTTTTTTATGAGACTGTCCCTCGACGTGCTTTCGCCACTGTTCATTTCCATTCTGATCCAAATACAGCATCCAGAATTTTTCATCATCATTTTCGATTCTTCCCTCTGCCTGCGTATAGCCTCCAAGTAAAATTCCTTTTGAAGTTTTATCATCCGAAGAATGCAAGACATTCATTCCCATCAATACATCACGATTTCCGAACGTGTAAGATTTTTGAAATTGCTCATTCCCATTTTCATCTAAAGCAATGAGCCAAAGGTCTGTACCCTCTTCGATACCGACAGATTTGTTCCCGGAAATAGGGCTCCTTGACTCACCACCGATGATATATCCGGATGAGGTTAAAGCTAAAGTTCTCAGATGGTCGTCGCCTGTTCCTCCATAGTTTTTCTCCCACTGAACCTTATTATTTTTATCTAATTTTATGATATAATAGTCACCTTCTCCATAATTTTCGGTCTTTTTTGCTCCTCCTAAATTACTTCTGGAATATATTCCCAATAAAGCTCCACCATCTTTCGTTGGAATCATTTTCTCTACTTCATCAAGCCCTTTTCCTCCTAATATAATTTGAGAGGCTATGCCTCCGTTTTTGTCCAGTTTTACAATCAAAACATCTTTTGATCCGTAACCTTTGATTGAATTCTGAACATTTCCAGCCACAAAAAACCCGAAATCTGTGGTTTGAATGACAACCCTTGCTTCTTCATCGGATGCTGAACCAATGGTTTTTTGCCAAATTTCGTCTCCAAACTCATTGATTTTTATCAACCATAAATCTGAACCACCTTTGGAATTGTCCTTCTTTTGAAATCCTGCATTGGAAAAAGTCGTTCCTGCTACAAGAAACCTCCTTCTTGTGTTGCCACTGTTGCTGATAAGAAATCATGGTTCTGTCCTGAGAAATATTTTTCCCAAACCTGTTCACCCTGCTGGTTTAATTTTATCAAATGATAGTCGTAGCCTTTATTTTGCTTACTGCCTGAAGCCTCAAGCTTATTACTCTGAATTGAGCTTCCTGTAACTAAATACTGTCCATCTATGGTTGTGGTAACCTGCGAAAGAAAGTCCTGAGTGGAGGATTTAATATCACGTTGCCAAATAACCTCTGTTTCCTGGCCGGAAATCCCCAGAAATGCACTTAAGAAAAGTGCGAGGGTGTAATTTTTTTTCATACCTGTTTATTAATGCGCGAATTTAATACTATTTTTTAATTCCTAAGGTGGGGAAAACCCCATATTTTTAACCGTGATTGTACTGAGGTGCTGTTTATCCTGAATCCATCCATGTTTTCATACTATATTATTTTTTTGTTAAAATTGAATCCTTAATAATTACATTTACTGTCTGATGCAAACCTACAAATGCAAGGCGACAAGCCATGTCGTATTATATTAATAATGTAGTTTTTTGTTGGAATTTTTAAAAATAAGAAAGGCACGAAGCAGAAGCCAATCCGTTAAAGAGGTACTGCGAAGAACCCGACAACCAGAAAGGCTCCGCCCGTGCCCATATAAGAACATGGGCGTAAGCCTATCAAAATTTGGTTGTCAAAGAAGATTCGCAGTTTTCTTTAACCAATCTGACAGCTTACGCTTTTTTATTTCGTTAAAATCTTGAGAGCAAAGATAAAAATATTTTTTCAACTGTCGGTGAGGAAAACCGTAAAACAGAAACAGCAATTATTCCATAAAAATTTCTTACGCACAAAGACGTAGGGAAACTTGGGAAAAGATTAGTGCTTATATGTTTAGAGGGTTATATATCTTCCCGTAATCGTTTTTTGTTTGAGTGGGTCAGGGAATAAATAGGATGAAGTGAGAGCTTTGAAATGTCCATGTCCCATTTTGGTTCATTTAGATTATTGATGACAAGGCTTCTGTCATTGAGATCAAATTCCTGTACGAAGCAACAATAAAGCAAACGGGGAACTGTCATACTAATCTCTCGCCCGTGTTTTCTTAAATTTACACTAAGATGAATGTTTTTATCTTTAGGATTTCTAATCTTTACAGACATAATCTGTTCTTTAACAAAAGTTTTGCTTCTTCTCCCAAAAGCCCAGCCACTTTTTCGTTTTACCCTTCCTTTATTAGAGATTGTATATTGTCCGCCAAAATCCGGTATCTCTTTCCATTGTTCCTCGGGAAGGTCTGAGAGTGAAAGGTTCATACACGCTGGCGGGTTGTTAATGTCAATAGCAGGTTTTCCCAGTTTCTCCCATAAAGAAATATTAAGGATTCCTTTACAATTGGGAGCCTTCTTTGGTGTTGCCAAGAAATCTTTTTTTGTGGGCGTATAATCCTCTGAAAACCATCGGAATCCTCCTGCTGTAAAGCTTATCTTTTGCAATACTGACAAAATACCGCCTGCACTGGCTCCCGAAATTTTGGCTGCAGCACTAAGACTTTCAAAATAAGCAATTTGCTTACCATCTACAGTATATTGGTTAACTGCTTGCTTAGGATGGCTGGCCCTGTCTTCACGAAACTTTTTAAGGTTTAATTCGCTGCTGGAAAGTAATTCTAAATTTTTATAATTCAGATGAAGAGAATTATTGTCTTTATATGAAATGACTATGGAATGATCGTCCATATTAAACTTTTCAACAAAATGGTAATATACTAAGCGGGCAACAGATCGACGGAACTTTCTGCTGTTCAAAGAAAGTCCACAAAATACATTATAGAAGGTGCGCTGAAGGTAATTATTGGAATATTTTACAAAGCTTAATTTCATGATTCTTTCTTCTTCTTTACGTTTTCCTCCGTTTGCCATTGGGGTCCAACGCTCAAGGCTTTTCACCCGACCAAGGTTAGAGATTGCATAATTTTCAATACCTTGAATTACTTTCCATTCTTCCCCCGGAAGATCTTCCAGGCAAGTATTGTTTAGAACTTCTTTTGCATATTGGTCTTCTAATTCAGCATGTAGTTTCATGAGTCGAAAAACTTCTTTTGCCGACAAAATACAATCTATTTATGTAAAGTAAAAGTATTAAGCAAATAAAGCTGTAAAAAATGAGTATGCCTACCAATGTTCAAAGTAAAATACATTTATAATTATGGAGTACACGGGTTATTGCAGTTTCTCATGAGCGGGCAATAAAGGAATTTTATTTTTTTAATAACCTAATATAGTAAGGAACTTTGAAAAAATACCGCAGAAAGAAACGAACCACGGTACATGAAAAAATGATTAGTTTAAGATTATAAGTACATTTCAAAGATAAAAAAAATTTGATCCGTTTTTGAAGACATTATCATAATTAATGTTTACAGTAATACGGTTAATGCTGTTTTAATTGTAGTTAATGTTTACATTAATGGCTATTATTCCGTAAAAATGGTAGTAAAAACAGTCGTAAATGTCAATTCTTCAGTGTTGTTGCTCTACATGATTTTAAGAAAACTCTTTTTTAGGTAAGAAACGGATCCTTTCTATTCTGAAAGCTTCGTCTTTTTTCTGAGTAATAGCCCCGATCCTTTAACAGTCCTGTAAATTAATACTATCCTCATGCGCTTATATAATGTCGGAAAAATCTTTGAATAACCGTTTTGAAACCGTTTTCACGGTTATGAATCTGTTTTTTTGGCTCCTTGGCCATTTGTCCAAATTGCTGGTGAAAGGTAATCAGTTAAAAATCCTTGTAACCATATCTATATCCTTCATTTTCACAATACCTGCCATACTTTATGATCAGGATTATAAAATTATAATTAAACCAGTAAGTAAATTTGAAGTTCTAATTATTGATAGACATTTCTGGGAATAAAGGTAATAAAGGAGACTTATAGAAGGTATTGCTATACATATGAATAAATTAACTGGAATGATGTCAGTTAAAGTATGTTTTATGATTATCGATGAAAATCTTTTACTTCAATACGGTGCAACCTACGAAAGCCATAAAAAAGGAGAGTTTCTTTTCTTTGAAGGCCAGTTCCCATATTTTTATTTCCAAATTGTCTATGGAACTGTAGAACTTAAAAGTGTCAGGGATATGTATGCGATTACTTACCATAAGTATTCTATAGGGCAGTTGTTGTGGTGAGTTTTTCTTTTTTTGCAAAAAAGGTATTTTGTAAGTGCTATAGCAAGTACAGACGTTATGGTCCTTAAGCTTCGTAAACACTCATTTCTCAAACTACTAGGCGATCATCCAGATCAGGCTTTTCGCCTAAAGTATCATCTTGCAGAATCGCTCCATAGTTAATTTATTCTGCATAGCGAATGTTACTCCAGATATTACTTATTGTTAATAACAAACGAGTGCTATCGGAATTTTATGGACTTGGAATCCTAAAAGTGCCTAGACTTCTTCATTAAACATACAAAACTTTTATAAAAAGCATATATTGATTAATAAATCTGAATTATAGTTTAGCAATATTAATAGAACACTTTTTGATCTTTTATTTTTACGACCTTATTTATTTCCATAATCTTAAAGGTTCTTATAACTGTTTCTACAAAACTACTAATGTTTTGATTCATCAGTAATTTTTTGTTGATTTTTAATATCAAACTGAAATTATATTTTAACCCTTAAGTTCTACTAAAGTTTTTGTCAAGCATAACGAATGTATTTCTTTAAATTAAATATTATGAAATAATTTTTTTACAAATTGATTTTTTACATATATTTGTCATCTACCACTTAATAATGGTAGATTTTTTTTCATTTGTCTCCCGCCCCTGGGAGACATTTGCTTTTTTAATAAAGTTATTGTAAATTTATAAAAGGTTAATTCTCAATTAGTTTACAACCAGAAAAGTTGGGCTTCTCTATTAGAGAAGCTTTTTGTTGGTGTCACTTCAATAATTGAATATAGTCCGCCAAGATTCTTGATGATTACGCAAGATATTTTATTTATATCTTTTTGTTAGTTGCAGTATAATCAATTTGTTCAAATAATAATTCTTAATCTGTGTACTTGAACAAAATAAAGGTATGTTTTTTGTATTAATCACACACTTATGATTTATTAGAGTCTAATCACTTCCTTATTCTTAATAGCAATAATTACTTGAGCTGGAGACTATTGAAAAAACATTTTTATTACGTAAACTATCTCATTTAGTTTGATAATAATCTGCAGAGTATATTCTTTCAATTAAAAATTTGTATATTTCAGAAAGGATATAAGTTTATTATTCTGGACTAAAATATATGATATTCAAAAATTGATCTAACCAACAAAAATATCTAATGAGACCTAATTATAAGAGGATTTATCATGATATACTTAAGGACCAGCATCCTGAGAAATTAAAAGATGCGAAAGTTTTGTATCTCCTAGACAATCTAAAAACAATGGAAGATATACTTAGGATTAATGCATTAGTATGTGATTCTTCAGGAAAAAGTTCTAAAAACAACCAGCGATTAAAAAATTATGATAAAAAAACGGTGCTAAAGATCCTGCAATATCAAAAGAAACATGATCTTTCGGCCAATTTCATATCAAAGAAATACAAAATGAGCAGGACTACTATTGCGAAATGGTGGAAATTGTTTGGAAATGAAGTGGAATAGTTTCGCACTTTAGTTCTAATTATGTCTTCTTTCAGCAGATACCGAGAAATTGTCAAACTTTTGACTTGCTATATAAACCAGTGCGTAATTTGGGATTTTGATAAATTTTCAAAAATTAATTGGCATTTTTAATCTGTGAATCGATTTTGCTTTCCTTACTATCTAACTGTTCCCAGTAAGTATACATCTGTTCAGAAAGGGTACTGTTGTCAATCCCGATATATCCTAAAAATTCAGTTTCTGTTTTATGTCCTGTCACACTCATAATAATAGCGGTAGGAATTTTAGAATAATACATCGTGGCAAAGGTTCTCCTGCATAAATGAGAAGAGGCAAGATCATACATTGGGTAATTTCCGTAAACATAATGCTTTTTAACCTCATCGTAAACCCTTCCGTATTCCTGACGGTCTATCTCTGCCAGTTTGCATATTTTCTTTAAATTATCATTAAAAATAGTTTTGGCACTTTCAATATTATCAGAATACTGCGGAGGGAAATTACCATTCCTTTTATCCAAAATCTTTTTTACTTCTACATGAATAGGAACCAGAACCGGAGTTTTTGTTTTCCTTTGGCTTAGATTAATAAACTCCCTTCCGTTGATATTGATTATTTTTTCCGGTGTCATCCTAAATAAATCTGAGGCTCTCTGTCCGGTATAACAACCGATAATCAGCCAGTCCCGTGTTTGTTCCAGCCTTTCATTTACAATCAGTAATTCTTGTATTCTTTCCAGTTCCTCTACTTTCAAATAAGGAGTAGGTGTTTCTGTTGAAAATCCTTTTATCTCGCTTAACTGTTCACTGATTTCTATATTGTCTATTTTAGCATCCTTAAAAATGGTTTTGGTATATTTTAAATATTTTCCGACCGTATTGTCATTTAAATGTTGTCCCCTTAAAAAAGTCACAAACCTGTTCCCAACAGCAATATTATAATCCGAGACTTTTAATCTCTTTTTTTCAGTTTTCAGGAAATCATAAAACTTACCTATAATGGTCAAATGATTTTCCCTGGTTCCTTCAGTAATGGCTTTTCCTCTGTACTTTCTAAAGGGAAGGATGTTAAGCTTGTAATGTTCCAGATAATTATCTATAAAACTCAACTGGTCGGCTTTTCTTCCGCCGGAATAAAACGCCTCAATAATTTCATCCAGCCATTCACTGTTAATTATCTCCGTTTCGGTTCTTTTGCCGTACTGGTCTAAAATAAATGTTTCAAGTTTATTTAAAGTACTTACGAGTTCATTTTGCTTTTGGTGTGATTCTTTGCTTAATGCAGTTCTTTGGATTACTGAACCTTTTTTGAAATTCCAATTCTCAGGATTTACCCTTTCTCTGGTTTTTCGCTTATATACCTGATTTGCTCCAATGGAAAAGCGGGCATATATTGTAGAATTTTGTTTCTTTGACTGAATAATAAATTTTATGGTAGCCATTATTGTAAAGTTGAACAATACAAATTTAATCATTTAGTCAATTCCTAGATAATAATATGGTTTTTTATTTTAAATCCATCTTAGTTTATTTAACTTTAAAGATATACTTCTATTATTTAAAATACTAATAATAAACAAATTAAATAACAATTGAAAAATAAGTAATAGTAAATAGATTTAAAACAATTAAAGGCTTATACTCCTTTCAGGATGACAAACTTTGTGTTATTTACACCAAACTAACAACTAGTAACCAGCAACTTATAACTCACGACTCATAACTCATAACTTATAACTCTTAACTCATAACTCATAACTCAAGCCCTCGCTCCGTATTTCCCCCTAATTAATTACGGTGATACCACAAAAGCTGTTAAACGGTGATATTTAAAACCATAATCAGTGATTTTGAAAATTTACACTTTTTTTGTGTTTCGTACAGTTGATTTAGCATATACCTTTGTTGTCACTATTAACCAATTAATTTTTAATAAAATGAAAAACTTAATTACTGGTGTTTTTACACTAATGGCCATGAGTTTCACTTTTGCACAGGCAAACAGCGACATGAGTACTCAAAACGGAAATATGAATACTGCTACTGTGGATCAAACTGGTCTTATGAACTCTAATGAGTTGACACAAGACGGAAACAGAAATACGGCAGACATCGATCAGGTGGGAGCTATGAACACCAATCTGGCAGAAAGTACAGGAAACAGAAACTCAATCGACGTAGATCAATTGGGTGTTGGGAATTCCAACGAAGTAAGCCAGCAAGGAAACAGAAATGAAGCTACAACGTGGCAGGTAGGAACTTATAATTCTACAGAACAAACTCAAATAGGAAGAAGAAATGAAGTAACATCTATACAATTGGGTAATGATAACACAGCCGTACAATATCAGGATGGCAGAAGAAATATGGCTGGATCTCTACAGTGGGGTGACGGTAACACCACTGCCCAGGTACAGCTTGGAAGAAGAAACTCTGCAACAGGAGTTCAGATAGGTGATGACAACCTTTTGGTACAATACCAACAGGGAAATGATAACAGTGCCACTCATTTTCAGATAGGAGATGATAATATTGCTGCTTCTGTTCAGGTAGGAGATGATAATATGTCTATTGGCAGCCAGATTGGATCTGACAACCTATTGGTACAATTGCAGATAGGTGACGGTAATTCTGCTACGGATGCACAAGTAGGTGACGGAAATATTGCAATCATAAGCCAAAGCGGTGACGCACATGTACATGTGGGGAATCAAACTGGAAATAATAATTCTTTAATGGTTAATCAATCAAATTAGTTCTTCGTAATCTGAAGGCAGGGAGAGGCGATTGCTTCTCCTTTTTTTGTTTTAATAAAGGCGTAAGGCATACCTGAAAACCATGATTTTTCGTGATTACCTGCTATTCGTGTTTTCTGCTGTATGATAATCCGGTAACTTTGAATAAAACTAATAACATGTTTACATTGAGGTGGAGTATCCTGATACTTCTGTTTTTCATATCCGTGAAATCACAGCAGATCGACTGGAATAAAATCAACAGTAATAACATTCTGAACGTTATTGCCATGCAAAATCCTGATCCGGCCTCTTCCTATTCCAACATTCTGCAGGTAGGAAATAACAATCATGCGGAGCTTTCCATTAACGCAAATACTGACATCGGAGTGAGACAGGTGGGTGATTATAACACCCTCTATTTTGTGAATTCATTTACTGATGCAGAAACCAGAACCGCAATTTCAGCGCAGGGAAATAATAATATTATAGATGTCACAGGAAGCAACAGCATTTCAGACGGAATGCAGATCAATGTAAAAGGTGATAATAAAACAATATTCGTAAGGAATTATTAAAAAACAATTGATGAAAAACTCATACTCTTTGATTTTGTGTACTTTTTTTATCTTCTTGTCTGTCTTCGTGTACGGGCAGGAGGATAGAAAAGTCATTGCAAGGATCGAGAGCAGTACGGTAGAGAATCAGATACAATTAAAAGCTGTTGTTACCAATAATACCACTATTTATAAAGAACTGAATTATCTTTTAGTTTCCATTAAAAAAGGCAACGGCGGTAATCTTTCCAATAATAAGCAAAGCGGAAAATTCTCTATCAATCCCAATGAAGTAAAAATCTTATCTGAAATAAATGTAAACCTTGAAAAAAAAGACGCCCTGAAAGCTTTTCTCTATATAAAAGATGAAGAATCCCAAAAACTTATTGCCAAGGACAGCCTGGAACTTAACAGTGACCTTTTTAAAAAAAAAGTAGCCAGAATAGAAGAGGACGTTTTCTATGAATTAAAAGGATTAACCATCGACGAAACCAAAAGTAAAGTGGGAAAAGACTTTTACGATCTTTTTTACATCCAATACAGCCAGCTTCCGGATAAGGGAAATTCTGCAGTTACGATTACCGAGCTTCCTGTTCGTGGAACGAGCGGCCAGATTAACATCGAAATAGACGATAAAGTGGTCTACAGTTTTATCACAAATCCCGGTGAGGATTATCTGAAAGATCAGTTGGGTGCCACCTTAAAATATATTAAAGAATTTAATACCAGGAAAAACTTAATAAAAAATGAATTTATATACTAAAAACCTCAACCATGAAAACTTTTATAATTATTTTGACATTCGCAGGAATATTCTCCGGAAAATCCCAACAGCTCGTTTATAAACCGATCAATCCGGCATTTGGGGGAGATACCTTCAATTATCAGTGGCTTTTGAGCTCTGCAAACGCTCAAAACCAGTTTGATCAGAAAAATGATTATAGCAGTTTATTGGATAACATGAATTCTCTGGATAGTTTCAGCCAAAGTCTTAATCGGCAGGTTTTGAGTGAATTGTCAAGAAAATTATTTGAAGACCAGTTCGGTGAAGGAAGCATCCAGCCCGGGAATTATCTTTTCGGAACGATGTACCTACAGATTACCACCACCGCTCAGGGACTGCTGATTAATATTTTGGATACCGCTACAGGAGATCAGTCTGAGGTAATTATTCCAAAATAAAAATAAAAAACTAAATCAATTAACCATAACCATGAGAACTTATACCTACACCAGAATTTTTTTCTGTACCATACTGCTATGTGTTTTGCAGGCCTGCAGTTCTTTGCTGGGATTGCCCTCCAGTCCCGAAAAATCTACGCTCGGTGAAAACACAGTATATACTACAGAATTAAAAAATTTGCCTTTACCCCACGAAAAAATCGTTATTGGGGTCTACAAATTCAGGGACCAGACCGGCCAATACAAACCTTCTGAAAACGGAAACAACTGGAGTACAGCTGTTCCGCAGGGTACTACAACCATTTTGATCAAAGCTTTGGAAGACAGTAAATGGTTCATCCCCATCGAAAGAGAAAATATCGCCAACCTTTTAAATGAAAGACAGATCATCCGCTCCACGAGGCAGGAATATCTGAAAGATGCAGACAAAAACAGCCAGTCTTTACCTCCGCTTTTATATGCGGGAATTTTGCTTGAAGGAGGTGTCATTTCGTATGACAGCAATATTATGACAGGTGGTTTGGGAGCAAGATATTTTGGGATCGGAGCTTCTACCCAGTACAGACAGGACAGGATTACGATCTACCTTCGGGCTGTTTCTACTTTAAATGGTGAAATTTTAAAAACCGTCTATACCTCCAAAACTATCCTTTCTACCAGTATCAACGGAAGTTTTTTCAGGTATATTGATACGGAAAGATTATTGGAAACCGAGGTGGGTTTAACACAAAATGAACCTGTACAGCTTGCTGTAACGGAAGCCATCGAAAAAGCCGTGAAATCTTTGATTGTAGAAGGTATTCGAGATAAAATTTGGGGGAAATCTGTAGAAAATCCGGCCAATTACCAAGCTGTAATTGATGAATATGACAGAGAGCAGAAGGAAAATATCGGGCGGGTGATAGGAAACAAATTTCCTGGCGATTACAGACAGAAATTTGCTGTTTTCGCTAATGTGGAAGCCCAAAAAGTAAAAGACGATTATGTAAATCCTAAGATGAATATCGGTGGAAAACTAGGTTTTAAATATTTTTTAAATCCGAATTTTAATCTTGAATTCAATTCAAATTTTTTCACACTTGAAAATGAGAATATCATCAAACGGAATTTCTTCGTACCGGAGATCAATATTGAATATCTTCTTTTTCCCAAATATAAATTCAGTCCATACCTCTACGGCGGTGCAGGAGCGCTTTATTCAGGAATTAAACCAAGATATAAAGGGCAGTTCGGCGGCGGTTTTGAGTATATGCTTGCAAAAGATATCGGCTTGAGGGCTTCTTCTCAATATGATGTAGGTTTTAAAGACGATTGGGAAGGCCTTGTCAACGGAAAACGAAAAGATCAGGCATTGCGGTTTGCACTGGGACTTAATTTTTACATTGGTAACAAATAAAACATGAACTATGAAAACTTTATTAAAAATTCTCAGCATATTTATTCTTGCTATTTGCCTATTTTCCTGTGATGAAGAGCTTGTAGATCAGGCACAGACTGGAAGCATGAAAGGAAAAGTAGTGAAAAGAGGTACCAACCAGCCTATTGCCAATGTGAAAATTTTCACCTCACCCACCACACAGACGGTTTTTACAGGAACGGACGGATCTTTTGAGATCACCGCAATGCCAATCGGGAATTATTCTGTAAAAGCGGAACTCACAGGATATATCAGCAATTATCAGGGAGTTAATATCCAGAACCAGAATCAGGAGGTGACGGTAGTTTTTGAAATGGACGATGATGAATCTTTAAACTCTCCACCCACGGCACCGAAATTATTAAGCCCCATTGATAACGCTGTTGATCAGCCTTTAGGCGTAGAACTTACCTGGAGTGCAACTGATCCTGATGCTACTGACGTTTTAAAATATAATGTAACCATAAAAAATAATGTAAATACTAATATCATTCAGGTAAATGATCTTACGGCGACTCATTATACATTCTCAAACCTGAATTATGGTGTAAGTTATTTCTGGCAGGTCTCTGTCTCAGACGGGATTCATTCTCCGGTGCTAAGTCCGGTGAGTAAATTTACTACCAACACCGTTCCTACCAACCGTTATCATTATGTTCAAAAGCAAAACGGAAATCTGGTTGTCATATCAAGTGATGCCTCCGGTACGAATTTCCAGTTTACCAATTCTTCTTACAACAGCTGGAGGCCGAGAAAAAATAACAATTCGGGATTGATTGCATTTTTGAGGACTGAAGGAGGAAGTAATCATATTTATACCGCTAATCCTGATGGCTCAAATCCTTTTAAAGTGACGACCGTTCCGGTGGCGGGATTTAGAAATGATGTGCTTGATTTTGCGTGGAGTACGAACGGACAGGAGATTCTTTACGCTAATTTTAATAAATTATACAGAATCAATAAAGATGGAAGCGGACTGGCTCTGGTCTACACAACTCCCGACGGCAGCATGATCTCAGAGTGTGACTGGAGCTATGACGGCAGTAAAATTGCCTTAAAAACAAATGACTTTAACGGATATAATACAAAAATCTATGTGATAGATATGCTCGGGAATATTCTGAAAACGGTTCTTACAGGAACTTCCGGTGCAAGTGGTGGGCTCAACTTCTCTGTAGACGGGCAAATGCTTGTCTATTCAAACGATGTATCCGGCTATCAGGATGGTTCTGGCAATTACAGGCAGCTTGATTCTCATATTTTTATATATAATTTAATGACAAATATAACCTACGATATTTCATTGGAAAGCGAAAAAGCAATGGGAACGAATGACCTTGATCCCAGATTTTCGCCCAATAATGCACAAGTAATCTTCATGAATACTTCAAATGATAACATTTCTCAGAAGAATGTTATGGTTATTGATTTGAACAGCTCTATGACTGATCTCACTAGGGCTGTTCTTTTCAACAATGCTGAAATGCCGGATTATGAATAGTGAATGGTGAATTTTGCTTTGCAAGTCAATAGTGAATATTTAAAATTGACAATTCAACAATTCTCCATTTGACCTTTTTTATTCACTTGCAAAGCAAAATTCACAATTCACTTTATATTAAAAAATTCCAAACTTACGGGTCTGGAATTTTTTTGGTTAATTAAGGTTGTTACTTATCAGTCGATAATGTGGTTTTCAAGCGCATATTTCACAACTCCGACAGAATTTTTTACATTAAGTTTTAATAAAATTCTTTTTCTGTGTGTTTCTACCGTATTAATGCTTATAAAAAGTTTTTCTGAGATGTCTTTGCTGCTAAGTCCGTCGCAGATGAGTTTCAGGATTTCCAATTCACGTTTTGTGAGAGGGTCCTTGATGTGGATTTTAGTTTGGTTCTGCTCATGGCTTATGAAATTGATCATCCTGTTTTTGGCGTGATCGCAAATGTAGATTTCGTTGAGAAGTAGAGCCTGAATAGATTTGATGAATTCGTCGTAACGGCTGTTTTTGTCGAGATAGCTTTTTATCCCTTTGTTGAATAGCTTCCGAATATCGATTACATCATAATCATTACCGATAATGATGATTTTTATTCCCTTGTTTTTTGATGTAATATTTTCTACTGATTTGTAAAGATCTGTGAGAATCAGCATGTTTGAGCTTATCATGAGAAATTCAGGTGGATCATCTTTGAGGACTAAGGCCAGAGCCTGTGGGCAATTGCAGATATGAATATTGGCAAAAATCTCAGTTTGTCCGAGAAGTTTGGAAAGCCCTTCTGTATATAACAAGGGCTCGTCAAAGATGGTTAATCTTGGTCTCATCATGGTTAGTTTTAGTTATATAAAAATATAAAAAAAACTTCAATTTTTGCATAAAATAATCAAAAAAATGCGTTTTATTGTATGATAATATTCAAAATAAAGTAAATTTTAATGATTATTTGATAAATAATTCCCTTAAAGTGGAGTTTTGATGAAAAATTTTTGAGTTATTGTTTAATAATCCTTTTGTTAATGGTCGCTCTGAGTAGTTAAAAATTAAATTAAATTTAATTAACTAACACATTAGGGATATGTTTCACGGAAAAGTTTACGGAGTTGGCAATAAAACAGAATTCATTGGCTTTATGATGAAGTTCTATTGCTTTCTCAATCATTGATTTATCTTTTACAGTGACGGTAGAATGTAAAGTAACTTCAGTAAACCGGCCGCTTCCTGTACTAGTTTCTTCCATAATTCCGGTGGCATGATCGACATATTCAGTCACAATAATTGCCGCCTCCGAACAAAAGTGCAGATACCAAAGCATATGGCAGGACGAAAGGGAAGACAAAAACATTTCCTCCGGATTATATTTAGTTTTATCACCCCGAAAAGCAGGATCGGAAGAACCTTCAATCATTGGTTTGTTTTCTACGGAAATCGTATGACTCCTCTCGTAATCCCGATAGCCGCTGGTTCCGGTTCCTTTGTTGCCGGTCCATTGGATGGTGGTTTTGTAGTGGTGGTGTTTGCTCATAAATTATGATTGTCATATTCTCTTGCAAGTTGCTTTACATCAATACCAAAATCATTGTAATAATTACTTTCGTCATACATGCTAATGATTGCCCATTTATCTTTATAACAATTTTTAAAGTATTTTTTATAATCATTAATCAGCATTACATCTCTTAATATACCTAATAGATTTGTTAATACTTTATATTGTTTTAGTTTTTCAGATAACTTTTCAGGAATTATATCATCTAATTCTTTAATTGTACTTATTCCAAAATCATTAAGTTCTTGAATAACAATTTCTTCTCCTTGGTAAAATCCATACTCTTTTGTAGCTAGACCACTTTCAATGAGATCATGAAATTTTGTTTCTAAAAAATTCCTTAAGGTTGTTGAATTTAATTCAAAATCTAAATTCCCAGATTTGGTTCCTCTTACTACGTCATCTGAGATTGCATCAATCAAATTAGCTATGTTATCAAATTCTTTGTCTATTAATTCTAGATTGCCGGCAAGGAGTTTGAACTTTCGTGCAATATCACTAGGTAATACTCCGGAAAATTTATAGCTTCTATCATGTTCGATTTCTGCCCACGCATGTTGTAATATTGTTCTTACTTGTATTTCAAATTTTAAGCCTTCAAACTTACTGTATTCGGGTAGACATAGTCTATTGCTATCAAGTGATGATACATAATGGATTGATTTATAGCCAACTTTGTCATCTCCTAATAATAAGCTTTTATCTAAACTATTTTCTTTGTCAATAATAAAATTTGTTTCTAATAATTTACATATTTTTTGTAAATCACTTTCTACATAACAAATAATTCTTACACCGCATAAATCTGTGATTTGAGTTTTTGGATCTGTATATTTGGGCTTATTTATTTTAGCTTCAAAGCTTAAAATATCTTTAGCTCTAGAAGTAATGCTATGATAATTTATGTTATTTATTTCAAGAACTTCTTTTAAAATAAATTCTACTTTTGCACATAAATCCTTATAAATAGGTCTATTTTTAGAATACCAGTCTAGGTGAACTTTGGAATCTTCTTGTGAGTTCATATAACTAAAGTTATGGTTAAATGTTTTCCCAAATAAACAAAAAAACCTCCAGAAAAACTAGAGGTTTTAAATTTTGTATCAATTAGAATATCCTATCAATTCTTCTTTTTTCGAATTATAAATCCTGTATTCTAAGTACTTAAAAGAATCCCTTGGAATAACGCTGACCCATTTTTTATATTTCATGAACCATTTCGTCTGGATGCTGTTGATCCCCTTTGTAAGGTAAGCTTCCACAAACGGATGTACATGCAGGTAAAGCTTTCCTTTTTCCTTTTGCATGATGGTTCTCAAGGCTTCGCTCATTCTTTCCACGATTACGATCGGAGCTACGATTTCTCCGTCTTTATTCGGGTTTTCTTCTTTGGTGTCGATCTGTTTTTCCGGACGGTTTCTTTGTCTGGTGATTTGTATCAATCCGAACTTGCTCGGAGGGAGAATCTTATGGCGTGCTTTGTCGCGCTTCATTTCTTCCTTCAGGTGTTCGTACAGATCTCTTCTGTGTTCGGGGTTCGTCATGTCGATAAAATCGATTACGATGATTCCACCCATATCACGGAGACGCAATTGTCTTGCGATCTCGGTGGCTGCCATTTTGTTCACTTTCAGTGCGTGTTCTTTATTGACAGCGGTTCCGGTAGTGATATTGTTTCCGGAGTTTACGTCGACTACGTGTAGTGCTTCTGTATGTTCTATGACAAGATAAGCACCTTTTGAGCTAGGGATATTGACGTGTTTCCCGAAGCTTTGCTTGAGCTGTTTTTCAACATTATAATATTCCAGAAGAGGAATATGAGAATTATAAAAGTGGACAATATTCTTTCTTTCGGGAGCTATAACCTCCACATAGCTTTTCATTGCTTCTACCATTTCTTCGTCGTCGCAGGTAATGCTTACGAAATCCTGGTTGAAATTGTCTCTTAAAATAGCTGAAGCTTTATCATCTTCGCTTAAGACTCTGGACGGAACTTTATTTTTCTGTATATTTTTAAAAGTAGTTTCCCATTTCTGAATCAGTTGATTCATATCATTGTGCAGGTCTGCTACTTTTTTACCCTCGGCTACGGTTCTTATAATAACCCCGAATCCTTCAGGTTTAATACTTTCGATCAATGTTCTCAGTCTCTCTTTTTCCTCAAAGCTTTTTACTTTTTTGGAAATCGAAACTTTATTATCGAAAGGAATCAGCACTAAAAAGCGTCCTGTAAGGGAAATCTGGGTAGAAATTCTGGGTCCTTTTGTAGAGATGGGCTCTTTAGTGATTTGTAGTAAAACAAGGTCATCTTTGGTGATTACTTTGTCTACGGTTCCGTTTTTATCTATTTCGGGTTGTATCTCGAAATTTTTTAAGCTTGAAGCGCTTTGCTTTTTGGAAATGGTGTCTCTCAAAAACTTTTTATACGTAAGATATTGCGGGCCAAGATCCTGATAATGCAGGAAAGCATCTTTGTCATACCCGATATTTACGAATGCGGCATTAAGGTTTGGTGCCAGTTTTTTTACTTTTCCAATAAACAAATCTCCAACTATAAAATCGCTTTTGTCCTCTTGCTCATGAAGTTCACATAGTCTTCCGTCTTCCAGCAGTGCAATCTTTGTAAGATCATCTTCATGCGAAACTATTAGTTCTTTCTTCATTTTGTTGTAAGATAAAATTGTTAAGATTTGTAGGAAATGTCATGGTTTTATTGGTAAATAATTTCCTTAAGTTAATAAATACTTTTGAAAAAATCACACTTTTCATTAAAAAAATAAAACCATTGTCCGTTCCTGCGGAATCTTATAGTTGCAAAATAAAATATAGTCGGCGAGCTTTTAAAATTTAAAATCACCAACTATATTTTTATATTGTAGATCTCGAAAAAAAGAGATTATTTTTTCTTATGTCTGTTCGCTCTTCTTCTTTTCTTTCTTTTGTGAGTTGCAACCTTGTGTCTTTTTCTTTTCTTTCCGCTTGGCATAATTATAATTTTTTAGTAACTAGTTAATATTCAGTTAATGTCTTATTTTACGGTAACTTTCGTTTTTACTTTCTCAACAAAAGATTTTGATGGTTTGAAAGCAGGAATGTTGTGCGCAGGGATTTCAATGGCAGTGTTTTTAGAAATGTTTCTTCCCGTTTTTGCTGCTCTAGTCTTAATGATAAAAGATCCAAAACCTCTAAGATAAACATTATCCCCATTATACATAGAAGTCCTGATTTCTTGCATAAAAGCTTCTACAACTTTCTGTGTTTCATTCTTTTCTGTTCCCAACTTATTTGAGATGGTGTTTACCAATTCTGCCTTTGTCATTTCCTTTTTTAATTTTAAATTTTAGGTGTGCAAATTTAGTTAAAAAAATTGAATATTAGCAAATTAGTGGCAAAATATTTTTAGATAAAGGGTTGAAAACGGAATGTTTAGTCTGTATGAATATCGTGTTAACTCACTTTTACATGCTGGAATTGTAATATCCATTCTCCACACAGAAGCGGATAAGGTGAAGTTTTGTTTTCAGGCCGAGCTTTTCCGTAAGCCTGTTGATGTACGTATCGATGGTTCTTGTGCTGAGGTTTAGTTTTTCCCCGATTTCCTTATTGCTGAAGCCTTCGTAGCAGAACTTCATCAGTTGGATCTCTGTTGGGGAAAGCTCCTCCTGGCTCTTTTTCTGCCTGTCCATGTACTCTAGGACAGCAAGTGGCTGCTGTTCCCATTCTTTGGTGTAGGCTTCGTAATCGAAGCTGTCTGAGGCTATTTTCCCTTTAACAATATCTTTGATGACGTTGCTTTTTTTCTGACAGTAATAAATATTGGGAATTTTTGCAAGGATTTCCGCCATATCTTCCTGGTAAGTCCCGGAATAAGTGATGATGGGGGTTTCCGTATTGCTTTTACGGATATACTTTATGGCTTCTATTCCGCTTAATACCGGCATAAAAAGATCCACGATAAACACGTCTTCCTGTCTTCTGTAATTTCTGCTGATAAGCTCATGGCCGTTGTTGCAGTCATTAAGAAGCATATAAAACGGGTTTTCTGTAAGCGTCTTGATCATTATTTTCTTAAAATAAAAATCACTGTCTGCTATGGAAAATCGCACAGTATTAGTTAATAATTTACTCACTTTATTATCGATTTGGTGTATGATAATTAAAATCTAGGGGACTAAATTATGAAAATATAGTGAAAGTGAAAATTAATCTTAAATTAATTAAGACTGTAGTATTATTTCACATTAAAAGTTAAATTTTGTGCATAAATTATTTTTTTATAATTTCACATGCCAAACAAATCACAGAATATGTCTTCGAACAGGGAGAAAAAATTAAATAAATCAGACGTCAGGATAGGCATTTGGAAATTTGTTCTATCATTTGTAGTATTATCAGTTGTTTCTTTCATCTGTGTGTTCTTCTTTTTTAAGAGTTACGACATCCAGAGAGAAGGGATCAAAAAGCAGGCTGATGATTACCGCGAGCTTCTTACCCGCAGCGATCTGCTCAGAACCCATGTTGACAGCATTATGTACAGGATGGACCAGCTTGATATCAACAAGGTGGACAACGATATTTTCCTCAGAAACTACATTATGGACAATGTAAGGGATGCCAAAAACATCATGGGGAAAGACAGTGCAGACAACTTCAAGCATTACTCGATTTTAATGAAACAAATTGAGCCGATGCTCGCATTAAAAAATCAAATTGTAAACGTTTCCTACAAAGAGCAGGCTGCTTTGAGAGACCTCAGCGAATGCCGTGGAAAGGTAGGAATCGTCAATAATGAACTGAAAGTAGACCCTACAAGAAAATTTTCAGGAAGCAGACGTAAAAGATAAAAACTATAGCTATGCAGGGACAAATCACACTATCAAAAAAAGAAAAGCATTATCAGTTTTTATACTTAATATTAATGCTTTTTGCAGCACTTATATTTCTGGGAATCATTTTTTTAAAAGGATTTGAATCTCCATTTTCGGATGAAGACATTATTTCTGTTCAGAACCTTGAGGAGAAAGCAAAATTTGATCAGAAACAGAAATTTTCCTTTAAAACATTAGACAGTACATTTTCCATGATCAACAAGCTTACGGATGAGCCTCCGCAGCCTTTTGTGGAAAATAATATCCAGTACGGAATCAATGATGTAGTAAATTATTTCCAAAACGGGGACAATATTTCCGATATCAGAAAAGATGCTTATCCGCAGATCGCGAAATTTTACAAAATGTATTTTAACGATAAAAAAATTATTTCAAGTAAAACTGAGAATATCAAAAGCTTTGAAAAGCAGTTTGAAGAATGTTCCATTGGCTTCAAGGAAAAGAAAAACCAGCTTTTTCAACGCGAAACAGCCCTGAAATCACGGACTCAGTAACTGATTTTTTTTAACTCAAGAAAGAATTACACGAAAAATAAAACACATCACACAATCTTAACTATGAATTACTTTCAAAAAAACAAAAAGAACATTATCATTGGTGTTATTGCAACTTTGCTCATAGCTGCTTTAGTTGCATTATGGTTGCAGAAGAAGGTGATACACTCCGCTGATGATATTGTCGGGGTTGTAAATCCGTCTTCCATTGCAGTAGGAGATACGCTTTTGTTTGAGGATATGACTCAATTTGCAAAAACAAGAAGATGGAATTTTGGAGACGGACAATCATCTGATAAAAGCAGGGGAATCCACTTTTACAATAAACCGGGATATTATCAGGTAACTTTGATTATTGATAACAAATATTCCAAATCTTTTCCCGTAATGGTTTCTGCAAGAAGTGCCCCGAAACCGAAAGATTCTACAAAAGCAAAAGCTTTGATCGATGCGCCGTCTCAGGCCATGCAGTTTGAAAACGTACAATTTCGTGCAGTTTCCGATGCCAAACAGTTTACATGGAAATTCGGCGAAACCGGAAATATAGACTCCAAAGACAAGCTGGCAATTTACTCTTACAAAAAACCCGGCGATTATATCGTGACGCTTTACACAGACGAAAGCGAGGAAGCTACTTTGCATCAGATTAAAATCCTTCCTGCGTACGATGCGTTGGAAGATGAAGTGAGCGTAGAAGATGCGTATGCGAAAATTGATAATGATTTTAAATACCACCTTCAGCAGATCGCCAACGGAAATAGTTTCAATATGCACTACAATTATTTATTGAAAACATATCTGTGCAACAACGAAAATACTGTAGTGAAAGTAAGCGACAGCAAAGTAAACAACTTCTACATGTATTGCGCCGGACTTCAGTTTGACAAAAATATGGTCATCCAGACTGTGAAAGTGAACTTCGACGACGCACAGAATTGTGTAACCAAAGTTGATATAAACCAAAGTAAATAATCTCTCGTTCAGAATTTCTCTGAGCGCACCAATCATTAAATAAATTAGGATGAAAAATAAATTTCCTCTAGCAGCATATTACATAGGAGTTTCGGTTTTATTGGTAAGTTGCCAGGTAAAATTACCGTCAAAAAGAACCCCTGAGCCGTCACATTACGGGCAGGTTGATAATTCACCGGTCGTAAATGGTTTTCCTAAAAAATCAGTTCCGTGGATTGCCATCTCGGACAGAACAAGAAATACGGCGTATCTTGATAAAAGCGATGAAAAATCTTATAAGGAAGTAAAATTTTTAGAGCCTTTAATGGTTTTAAAAAACAGAGACGGAATGGTAAAAGTAGCAGAATATATTCCTGATGCTTTGATGAAAAAAGTTTCGTCTAAACAGATCAAAACCTACGGCTGGATCCCGGAATCCGACCTTCTTCTCTGGAGTAATTCCTTGAAAAGCGAAAAAACAGGTTTCCCTGTAAGAGTCGCGGTGTTACCAAACAATAGTGAGGTTATCAGAAGCTCGGAAAGATATTATAAAAATGATTCGATCATGGTCTTCAATTCACCAAGTCTGATCGAGCAGGCCGATGTCAAAATCCCGAACGGACAAATTGTTTACGTTTATAAGCAGGCCGAAAACAACAAGAGATTTTTGGTCGGTAAAAAGCCAACTATTGACATGGACAGTATAAACACGAGTTTATACGGTTGGGTAAGTTCAAACGTAGTTTCAGCGTGGGGTGAACGTTCTGCCGTGAAAATGAAAAATACGACAGGTGTTACGGAAACCGCTCTGGGTCTTCACGAAGGGTCTCCGGGCGGAAATGAAACCGAAAACAGGACAGCAATTCTTTTGACCGATGTTAATAAAAGAACACCTCTTGAAAATATTTATCCGGTAAGTTTACCATTAAATGAAACTCCGACTCCCGAGTCCAAAACGAAATATTTTACGAATATTTTAGATTATAGTAAAAATTATGTTTTTAATGTTTTGGGTGAACCGATTTATTTCGACCGTTACAGGGAAATCACAGAGAAAAATAAAAAAATAAATATTGTTTTTGCTTTGGATATAAGTGCCCCGAATGCCCCTTATGCCCCGATTGTAAAGTCTTTATTGCAGGATTTACAGCTTAGGTTTGAAAAGCCGTCTTACTTCAATCAGGTGAAATATGGTGTGGTTTTATATAAAAATAATTCTTGCGGGGATAATGTAGCCGTTTCCAATTTAAGTACGGATTACAGCAAGATTACTACATTCATTGATCAGAAAACCAATGAGATGAATTGCGCTAGCAACAGTGGTTATCAGCCTGTAAATGAAGGTTTAATGGCAGCCGGAAATCTTCTGTCAAACGTTCCGGATGAAACCAATATTGTGGTAACCGTTGGGACTTCAGCCAATCAGAGCGGAAATATGTACGGGGTAATCAATTCTTTGACACAAGCTCAGGCAAGAATTATCATGTTCCAGACAAGTGCAAGATCATCAGATACTTATAATGACTTTGTCTTAATGGCTGAAAATGTTGTTACCAATACGGCAAAAAATATAGCTGAATTAAAGAAGCAGAAAATTATTAATCAAAATGATGTTTTAACAAAAAATAATTTCAGCTTAATTGAAGGAGATGAGGGTTTCTTTTCTTTAGATTATCCTAAACAAAGTATGTCTCAAGGTTTCGTGATTTTCCCTAAAAAAGGGGATATTGCAACTCCGGGTTATCTTAAAAAATCTGTCGACAGCTTAATTGCACAGGTTACTTTGGACAATGAAACATTAGACAAATCGTTAAATGATTATTTCCATTCATCGGTGGGAGCGGGAAGGACGGATGTAGATTTAAAGTATAAATATCTTTATCCGGGCCTTACAAATCCGGTTCCGGCAGGAATTGCAGCCCAGCTGATCAACTACGGAAGCCCATTCTTAGTGAAGGGTTATATTCCAAAAGACCTGAAGGATTACAAACCAGGATTGGAAAAAGGAATCTTAATTTCTGAAACGGAATATGATAATTTAAAATTATTCTACACCGAAGTTTACCAGAAAACAGGCGCAGAAAGAGCGGATTTCAACCAGTCCAGAGCAATCAAGGAATATATAAGCTTGCTTAAAAAGTACAATCCAACTGTAAAATTCCTGGATAAGGGCGATCTTTACGAGCAGCCGATGTCTTATGCGGTGGGAATCAGCACTGGTTTTGATAATTCTGAAGAAGAATTAATGTCGAAATACAAGCTGAAAGGCTGGAAAAAGTCTAAAATTATTACCAATGAAACGGTAAAAACTTACTTCCGTCATTACAAAGATCTGGCAGACAGAATGCTGTCACACAGAAATAATCCGGCGGTGAAAATTGAGCAAAACGGGCAGACTTTCTATTGGCTGAATGAATACTTTATGCCAACCATGTTACCAACCGAAGAACCGGAATATACTAAACATTAATAACTTATAATATGAAAAAGCGGAAATTTTTTTCTGCTTTTCTTTTTTTTAATGTAAAATTTTTATCTTTGGTATTACCCAAAATCACAGTATTATGTCACAGCAATCATCTCCTCATGAAGGCAAACATTTTGTCGTTCAAAAAGGTAAGGCCCAATGCAACCAGGGAGATCAATTCCCTCAGCATAAAGTCACTACCCACCAGAAACATTTTTGGAATGATTCTGATGGAAATGCAGATTTTCTCGGAGTCACTGAAAATGATCTCCAGTTCAATCCTCCCGGACCAAGTTTCGGAAAATGCAAGCTGAAACCGAGTTCCGGTGGATATTTGCCATGTTCTTATGCTCCGGCCGGAAAGTGGCAGAAAACCTATGATAAGGTAAAGATCATGGGTAAAAAGATAGTGACTGAAGTTTCTGAGCTGCAATGTGTGATCGGTGGAAAAATTACCATTAAAGATCATGGGCAACGCGGAGAAATGAGTAAAAAAAGCGTACAAAATGCTGACAACAAAACAGTACAGCATATTAATCCGCTAGTGAAAATGCAGGACTTCAAAGAGACTGTCCTGGAAAGTGAAATCGATGCTTATTAATTAAATCTAAAAAACACTTTCTATGTCAAAAACAGGAGTTTCAAGAATTTCCGGAAATCCTTCTCCAAAAATAGGAGAAAAAACGCTGTATAAAATTGAAGAATGGTATCCCGGAACCCCGAAAGCAGAGCAGAATCCGGCTCTTGTTACCTGGGAATTGTTTAAAAAACGCTCAAACGGAAGTTATACAACAACCAATATCAAAAAAGTAGGCGACGGCAGTTTCACTTTCGGTGAAGTGGCGTCTAAAAATACATACCGGCTTGAAGCTTATCTTCATGAGCCGGAAGGACATGGTTCCACAACAATAGATATTACGCCTCAACCCGCCGGGATCCCAAAAATCGATAAAGTGGAATTGCATTATGCAGATGATTCCCCGGGAACGGTTTTCAGCTATAATGAAAAATTAATAGCTAAAGCCCAGTGTGTCAATCTATCGGGTGAAAAATTATTGTTCACACTTTGGGAAGATGATGCAGCCGGAGATGGTCATGATGCTAAAAATATTTTTATTGACAGTAAAGAAGTTTTAGTTAACAGGACTGGAGTTGCCACCGCAGAATTTGCTTTAACCAAAGCTTTAATGCAAAAAGCATCCAATGGAGAAACCGAGCCCAAAAAGCTTGAATTTTACGTTACCGTAGAATACTACAGAAACAGAAAACATGCTACCAATAACGTAGATATTCAAAATCCGGAATATAAAGAGCCTGCACAACAGCCAGCTTCTGATGCAAAAACACCAACTTCTGGCTCCAGTCAAAATAATACGCCTACAAATACCAATAATCAGCAGCCTCAGCAGCCCGTTTCCAAAAAAGAAGAGAGCGGAATCGGTGATAATTCTCAAAAACCTGACGCTGTAAATGAAACAAAAGGAACTGTAGAGCCGGAACAGAAACCAACCGCAGAAAAACCGGAGGGCAAAACAACAAGCGTTGTGGAAGAACCGAAAACAGAAGGTTTACTGGATGCTTTTTTTGCTAAAGAAGAATTTACACAACCGACCGATGAAAAAGACGGAACTCATACCTACGGTTTTGCAAGGGATAATAATAACATTAATAAAGAAAATATCGCGAAAATTATCAAAGGAAAGGTAGATCCTGCCGTAAAAAAAGATAAGAAATACGCGAAACTCGATGATATTAAAAATGCTTTAACCAAAACTTCCTACAAAAAAGGCGAATCCATCTCTTTTCCGTTGTACAAATTAGGACCAATTATGGTCAGAATCAACAATGCACCGCTGGAAGAAGAATTATTTGTAGTTGCAAAAACGATGCTTCTTGATGGGAAGGAAGTGAGTATTAATATTAAAGAAAAAGAAGAATATTTAATGGCAAAAGACGCTAATCTCCCCGTGATGGAAGCCAAAGAAAACGGGGCAGAATTGACCACTTTAAAGGCAACCGCTCAAAACGGTATTGCAAAAGTAAAAATAAAACTTCGCCCGAAATCCGATGAGACTTTAAAAGAATGGCATGAGAAGCTCAGCGGAAAAAAAGACGGAACTCACACATATAAATTCGGGGGAACCAATAAAACGGCTACAGCTGAAGAGAAAAAAAGAGTCGCCGGAGTTATCGCCAATAAAATCAAGGATGAACTGGCTAAACAGGAAAAATTAGCAAAAACAGAAGCCATTGTAAAAGCGCTCACCAAAGAAGTTTACAATAAAGATGAGGAAGTGACTTTCGATGTTTTTAAAAAAGTAACGGAATTTTTATGGTTAAAAGCAGAATGTACCGGAAATCTTAAAAAACATGAAGGTGAATTCCTGAAAAAGGACGGAGCCTATTTCGAAGTTGCCAAAAAGTGCCCGAGATGTGAAGCTGCGATCACAGTGGATGAATTTAAAAAAATGTACCCCGATGTTGCCCAGTTATTCGATAAAGGGACAAACAGTTTCGGATCTCCGACTATTGAAACTTTCCTTACTTCCTTAAACAAAACTTTAAAGGAATTTAAAATAAACACCTGCGTTAAAAAAGCTTTCTTTTTAACTCAAATCACCAAAGAAACAGGCTATTTCTCAAGAGCAGACGAAAATTTATACTATACAACCGAAGGTGCATTGCATAGTTTTTGGTCAAAATCCAGTCACCCAAGATTGTATTCCAATCCGAGCGAGTTTTTTAAAAGTCCTGAAAAATTAGGAAATTATGTATATCGCGGAATCGCGGAAAACGGTGATGAAGCCAGTGGTGACGGGTATAAATACAGAGGTCGCGGTCTCATCCAGATTACAAGAAAAAAAGGGTACAGAAGATTTGGTGAATATGCTGGAAAAGACTTAGTAGCCGATCCTGATCTGTTGTTAAGCGATCTTGACCTCGCAACACGTTCTGCAGGGTGGTATTGGAAACACGGTGTTCTATTGAATAACGGCAGTGAAAAAGACTTGAATACCGTTGCTGAGAAAGGTGATTTCAAAGAAACGACGAGGCTTGTACACGGATCCACAGATGATGTTGCGGCAAGGGAAACTATTCTTGCCAAAATAAAAGAAGTGTTGAAAACCGATGAATGTCAGGCGACAAATACCGGTGATGCCGATGTGGAATATCATATTCAGAGTTCGGGAGAAATTCAGTATAAGTATAAAAATGAGAAGCGTGAAACAGCTGCTTATTTCTACCACGACAGTGCCGGAACGGTGCATGATTTAGGTAAATATAAATTGGTCAAGGTAAAGGAAAATTACGGCGGGGTTTATAAAGATAAGCTCGGAAAAGACACGGAAAATATTTATTTAATTGATATCAGAAACGTAAAGCATACCTATAAAAAAGGCACGATAGGCTTTACCATGACCATTAATACAAGCCGTTATTATATGAATGATGTGACGATGGCAGGGTTGTTTGGCGCGTTATTGGAATGCAATTATGATGATTTCGTATTCAACGGTTTCAGTAATGAAAAAGGGGAATCTGTCGGAGGAAGTAAGTCCCACAAAAACGGGATGAACGGAGATTTGAGATACCTTAGAACCGATAAAAAAGGAGGAATGACGGACCTCTTCAACAGTGGCGAGGAAACCGGCTGGAAAGGCCTGGACGAAACAAGGCAGAATACTTTTAATGATGCTTTGTACAAATTCGGGTGGAAGAGTATGCTGTCCCAGAATTATGGTGAGAAAGATGAAAAGATTTTGAATCACTGTACGCATGACAAGGATAAAAATCACAATGACCACTTGCATATTCAAGGGTTTGCGCCAACTTTAAAAGAGATATAACATGAAGTTTATTTTTTGCCTGCTTTTTTTATTTCAGATGAAAGACTGTAAGTCGGAAACCCCGGCTTCAGCAAAAATTTCTGCGGTTTCACCTGTTGAGTTAAAATCTGCGCCCGAAAAACTGCCGGATTCTTTTGTAATTAATTCAGTGGATTTAAAAGCAATCGGAGAAAAGATTAATGATAATGAAAAAATAAAACAGTTGAAAGGTCTTCTGAAAAACGGTTTGCAGAGAGAGGTGGAAAGACCTTATATGTGGGATATTTTTGTGGCATCCAATGATTCTTTGCTGCAGTTTTATCCATATAAAGATTTTACGATTAATAATAATTCGTTTAAATCCTATTACGCAAAAATTAATTATGAAGATGGCCAATATCAATGTATTTTATTAGTTAATGAAAATGAAAATACACCTTACAACAGTATGGTTGTGTATGAAGATTTAAAATCCGAAGAAAATTATCAAAGGCATTGCGAAGTGAAAGGAGATAAAGTTCAAATGGTTTTAAAGCGGCAGGATACGGGAAAAAACCTTCAGTTTCAGGTGAAAAATGGTGCTTTTTTAGATTATTTTGATGTTCCCGCCATTGATAAAAAGTGGGGGAAAGAAAAAAACGGATATGAATATCAACTAAAAGGAAAGACCAGCAATCATGTAAAAAACGGCTATTGGATCGAGAAAAAATATTCAATTGATTACAATAAAAATATTATTGAAGACGGAAATTACGTCAACGGATTGAAAGACGGTGAGTGGAATTATTCCCCGGAAGGTCCTGTTGATAAGATTGAAGTGTACAAATCAGGTAAAATTATAAAAGTTTATTATCCATAAATTTTGTTAATCAAAACTAATTAAGGAGGTTATGTTATAAGCATGATCTCTTTTTTTGTAAATAAATTTATTTTAAAGATATTAATTTGAAAATTTTTTATTTTTAAAGATTCTTAGTTTTTTGAATGATAAATTTGGCATTTATATTGATGATTCTTGTAACCGTAAAATAAACCTATGATCAAAAAAAATATTATCAGCTTTTGCCTTGTGGCCGGGCTTGTGGTGATCTCATGTAAAAAGAATGAAACCCATACCAAAAGCAAAGCTGCAGATTCTGCCGGCGTCTTTCAGTCGGAAAAAACAGACTCTATTTCCCAAAAACCGGATGCTGTAAAAGCAAACCCTGAGATTGCTCAATCTGAAAACAAATCTGCTGAAAAAGATTCTACAAATACTTCGTTTGAAGGAAAATATATTGCAAGAAATGGCTGTGAAAATGGAAGATATTCTATAGAACTCAAAAATTTAGACGGCAAACCATCCTTTAAAATATTCGATAAAACTAAAGTGATTGCTTCAGGAAACGCTTCAATCGGCGATGCAGGAATTTTAATGGGTGAGATTGGTGCCTCAATAGAAGGCGATAAAATGGTGATCCAGAATACCGGTAATTCAATGAATCCTTACCAGCATTTTGACTGTTCGGAAAAATATCTTGAATTTAATAAGCAGAAATAGATTTTAAAATTTAATAGAAACGGTATACAATCTTTGTGTGTCGTTTTTTTTATTAAATTATTAATTTTTAGAATTAAATACATGTAAAATCCTTTTGTAAAGTAAAAATTTTAGATAAATTTGATTTAAGCCAAAAAACTAAAAATATATGATCGTTCACTTCATTCTTTCCGGAGAAACTTTGGAAAGTATATCTGAAGAAATTAACCTGGAAAACCCAAAATACCTTAAAGAATTTCACAATGCACATTGTGCAAAAGAAGATATCATTCATGATAAGCTGATTCCGCGGAAAAAACTTCTCATTCCTGACCATAAAACAATCAAAGAATACAACAGCAGAAATGATGCACCATTCAAAGACTCCAAACTCAATCCTGAATTGCCTTTCAAACCTGAAAATTTCAGTAAAATATTTTCAGTAATAAATAAAGAAATCGAAGAAACAGAATTTGAGAAGAAAAGCAATGTCCTTTTATACACCGTTTCCTTAAAATGGATCGGCAAGGAAGAAAATTTTCACATTTTTCAGCTTTTTAAAAACAATTTTTCAGATCAACAGGGCAGCATGATGTCAGATTTGGCATCGGAATGTATTCGTTCGCTGAACCCGATTGTTATAAAAACCGATGAGAAAGGTGGAGTTATCAATGTCAGTCTGAAGGAAGAGACAATTTATAATTTCAAAGATAATAAGGAGCGTCTTGCCGATCTTTTTCCTGATCAATACGCAAAAATTTATCTGGATGAATTTGAGCTGGCAGTTTTGGATAAAAATATGTTTGACAGGAGAATGAGAGAAGATATTTTCATTAAAACATATTTCGCAGATTTGAGAAATGGTTTCAAAAATGGAAAATCTTTAATTAAACAAACAATAGGCGAGGAAAATATTCCGATTGAAGTTCTCCAGAAAGTGATGGACAAGCAATACATTGATGAAATTGTGCTTGAACAAAATAATCAGCCCAAAAACGGTATTGATTTCAACGGAAAATATGTTGTAAATATGAAAACCGGATTGGTGAAAGAACTGGAAATCAAGCATATTATTTCCCAGTACGGTGTGAAAAATACTACATTTCTTACCATTCAGGAATTGTCATGATTCTCTTTAAATAAAGGAATATTAAGCAATTGTTAAGTCATTTATCGTAGAATTACGACATCAAATCGTAGAATTACTACAAATTTTTAAAATGGCATTTAAAAATTTTCAAACAAAAATTAACCATCTTATCTTTGTTACACAATCACCGAATCACAAAATATTATTAACGATTAAAATTTACAGATTATGGCAGCAAATTCAAGAGGTATCTTAAAATTCAACGGAGGTGAAGGTCAGAAACTATTGAAGCTAAACTACAGTGTGTCAAGATCTACAGACGTTTCAGGTAGAGTTGCTTCAGATCCTTCCAATGCATTGATCAAACTTACGGTAGAAGCTACCGAAAAATCAGACATTTTAGAAAGTTTATTAAACGGGAAGTATAAGCCTACAACAGGTGAAGTTACCTTCAACAAATCTCATGAAGAAGGTACTTTGATTACTTTGACTTGGGAAAACGGATATGTAATCCAGCACGAAGTGGAATTCGATGCGGTAGATGAAAACAGCATGCTGATCAGCTTCATCGTAAGCGCTGAAACCATCAATTACGGAAATTCTAAGTTCGAAGGTCTATGGCCACACTAAAAATTACACACCATTAACATTCATAGAAAAAAGACTGTCCCAATAAGGCGGTCTTTTTTTACCATTCAGAATAAGCTGGTTAAAATTTTTCTTATGTTTTAAATAATGTTAATATGTCACTTTTATAAGAGATACATGAGGTCTTATGAAAAAAAACCAATATCTTAGTAAACTGTAAAAATTCAGACGATTATGGATTAATTTTTGCTGAAGTTTAGGCGAAAACATAATCGGTGAATTACGACCAATCCAGATACTATTAATTTGAATAAAAATACAAGATGGGAGTACTAGTAACCAATGAAACTGTAAAACAGCTCTTTCATATTGCACAGTCTATCGCGAGGGAAAATTACAACGCAACGTATGGAGGGCCACACATTCTACGAGCCCTTATGCACAAAGATATCGGGCTTAATGAATTTTTGAAAAATATTGATAAAGATCCGGGATATTTTTATGAATGGGCGGATGTGCGGATTGAAGATTACCCCAAAACAACACATCTTCCGGATGAAGTAGGTGAAGATGAGGCAGTAGACAAGATTATAGAAGAAGCGGATGATATTCGTTTAAAATTAGGTTTGGACGAAATTACTCCTATCTGCGTTTTGACGGCAATTGTAAAGCCACAGGTTGCTTTTACTTTACAACAGCTTAAATCTCTGCCACTTAGAGAACATGAGATTTTCAATTTATATAGAAAAGATACTCCGTACGAAATTTCGGAAAACGGAAATTTTTCGTCATTACTTTCAAAAAACGGTTCAGATTATTCTGATAATTCTTTTCCGTCCATTAAAAGTTATTGTGTAGACAGAACGGCACAAGCCAGAAAAGGTGACCTGGAAAACATCATCGGAAGGGATAAAGAACTGAGAATGTTAGTCGAAATTCTTTGCCGAAGAAGTAAACCGAATGTCATTATCATTGGTGAACCGGGAGTCGGAAAAACGGCTTTGGTAGAAGGTTTTGCCACTGAAATCATCAAAGGAAATGTTCCTGAAATGTTGAAAAACGGAACACTTTTAGAACTCGACACAGGCGCTTTACTGGCTGGAACTTCTTATAAAGGAGAAATTGAAGACCGTCTTAAAAAAGTAATCAACGAGTGCAAAAAGATAGAAAAAGCAATTCTTTTTATTGATGAAATCCACACTCTTTTAGATCCAAAAGGAAGTATCGGAAATGTTGCTAATTTGCTGAAACCTGAATTGGCAAGAGGCGAAATCACCGTAATCGGAGCTACAACTCAGGAAGAATACAGGAAAATTATTGAGCCGGAACAGGCTTTCAACCGTCGTTTTGAGGTTTTAACAGTGAATGAGCCAGACGAAAAAACCTGTGTTAAAATGATCGACGTTCTGTTGGAAGGTTATAAAAAACACCACGGAATTGAAGTTGAAAAAACCGCTCTTCCGGAATGTGTCCGTTTGGCAAAAAGATATGCAAAGGGGAAAAAACTGCCGGATGCTGCTATTGATTTGCTGGACAGAACAATGGCGGCCATCAAAATGCTGGATGAGCTTTCAGAAAAAGAATTACAAAGCTGGAAAGAAATCTATGAAAATATTCTAAAAGAAGAGTATTTAGATGAAAAAGATAAAGCAGATGAATTAATCTGGAATTATAATTTATTAAGAGATAAAATCAGTCCGATTTTGTGGGGATCTTTAAGTGAGCAACCGCAAATCGACAATTCAATGCCCGTTGAAGAAATTCAGAAAATCATTGAAGATACGTATGCTGAGCTTTTACAGCATGCATCAAAGAAAAGGGAAAAAGTAGACCGTCTTGAACTGGCAGCAGTAATGGCGGCAAAAACCAATATTCCGATCGGAAAAATCCAGGCTCAGGAAAAAGAAAAACTTCTGAATATGGAAGGTCTTTTATTGAACAGGGTAGTCGGCCAGGATCATGCCTTGAAAATCCTTTCAGATGCTATTGTTGAAAACCGAAGCGGACTGAATAAACCAGGGCAGCCAATCGGTTCATTCTTCCTTTTGGGACCTACGGGAACCGGAAAAACAGAGCTTGCAAAATCAATGGCAGAATTGCTTTTCAATGATGAAAAAGCGATGGTTCGTTTCGATATGTCGGAGTTCAAAGAAGAACATTCGGCAGCACTTTTATACGGCGCGCCTCCTGGATACGTCGGTTATGAGGAAGGGGGTATGTTGGTGAATAAAATTCGTCAGCAGCCTTATACCGTAGTTTTATTTGATGAAATTGAAAAAGCACATCACTCGGTTTTTGATGTCTTTTTACAGATTATGGACGAAGGAAAAGTTCATGATAAACTTGGAAAAGAAGGAGATTTCAGTAATGCCTTAATTTTATTCACTTCAAACATTGGAAGTGAGGAAATTGTAAAGCAGTTTGAGGAAGGAAAAGTACCGGAATCATCTTCATTAATGCAGATTATGTCGAATTCAGGACGTTTCAGACCAGAGTTTTTGGCAAGAATTACGGAAATTATTCCTTTTGCACCGATCACCGAATCTATAGCGGAAAGAATTTTTAATATCCAATTAAAATCGCTTCATGCGTCACTTCATAGATTGGGAATGACCTTGAAAATTACAGATGAAGCTGTGAAAAACCTGGCTTTAGGCGGATTCAGCAGTAAGTATGGAGCAAGACAGATTTCCGGAGTGATCAGATCGCAGTTGGCAAGGCCGATTTCGAAAATGATTGTAAGAGAAGAAGTAAAATCAGGACAAATTATTGATGTAGACTGGAATACAGAAGAGGAAAAGTTGAACTGGAAAGTAGACTAAGAATAAATTGCAGAGGGACAATATCAATTTTCTTTTGCTATTTTTTTGACATTTTATCTAAAAAATATTAACAATGAAGCCAAATTACAAGAATATTTTACTAGTATTAGTGTTGTTTTTGTGTTCAAATTTCATCAACGCACAGTTTCTTTCTGCATCAGACACATCGGAGAGCAGCGTGAAGAAATACAAGAATATTATTAATGCCAATAAAGATATTGTAAATTTTATCGAATATTCTCTGGCTGAAAAAGGACTGCCGAGACATTTAAGAAATCTTGCTTTGATAGAATCCCACTTCAACAGGAATATTACCTCGGGAGCGGGAGCAGTGGGAGTCTGGCAATTCATGACCGCTCATGCCAATCAATATGGGCTTACGGAACAAAACAGAACAGATCTATACAGAAGTACAAAAACAGCAGTGGTTTCTTTGACTAATTTGTATAAAAAATATAACAACTGGGTAACGGTAGTTGCTGCCTACAACTGCGGTGAGGGAAACATTTCAAAGGCAATGACAGCCGCAAATTCTTCCCAATATCATGTTTTTTACAAATATTTACCGGCAGAAACCATTAATCACGTTAAAAAATATCTCAATGCATGTTACGCAACCGGAGAACTGCAAAGTGTTTTAAGTAACTACAATTCGTCCAGAATGAACACGGTTTTTCTTGTGAACGGTGGAAGTAAACAAGACAATTCCCAGTTGGCAGAAACGGATATTAATGCAGGATTTAATTTGAATGTGATTGCAGACGAGCTTGATGTGGATGTAGAAAAGCTTCTCTCATGGAACCCCGGAATCAATGAAGAATTGCAGCAAAAAGGTGCAAGTACATTATATCTTCCCACAGATTTAATGCCTGATTTTTTATTAAGAAAAAACAAAATACTTTCAAGATCAATAAAAGAAGGAAATTCACTCAATATTAAATAGACACTAAGCGATAATGTTTAACAGATCCAAATCACAGCCATATGAAAACAGAATCACAAAATATACTGAAAAGCCCTTCATTCCGTCCATCTCAGAATGCTGATGGAATCTCAGAAAATCATCACGCCGGAATCAACAGGCTGGTGAAGCTTTCCCTGGTCATCGAAGGCAAAGTCATTAAATATTATAAACATTTTAAGCTGGTTCAGAGCTCAAAACGTCATCATGAATTCAGTGTTACACTGGCCCACGATGCATTGGAAGACCGTCAGACCCACACGATGGAAGAAGCTAATAAATTCCTCGGAAAACGTCTTACTGCCGTAATTTCCTATAAAGATATTGATAACAGCCCGGAAAGAACTTTTGTGGGAGTTATCACAGGAGTAGGTTTCAGTCAGGAAAAAATGAGCCTCGGAAATATTGTTTTAACGGGGTACAGCCCGACAATTTTACTGGATGGAGCTCCTCATATTCAGAGCTTTGGAGGTGCATCTCCTGTGAATATGGGAATTATTGCCAATGAAGTCATAAAACAAGGTATAGATTCAAGCCGTTTTGATGTAAGGGTTGATACCAATGATTATTCTCAGATCATTTACAGCAGTCAATATGACGAAACACACTACAATTATCTGGCGAGAATGGCGGAAGCGTATGGCGAACAGTTTTATTATGACGGTGAAGTTCTTCATTTCGGAAAGCTTCCTCCTCAGAATAAACCAATTAAATTAACCTACGGAAGCAGCGCCAATGATATTAAAGTTGAATTAAAAGCGGTACACACAAAACCGCAATTCTACGGATACAACAGCAGTAAAAATGAAAAATTGAAATCTGGAGAAACTCCGATTCAGCATGTAAGTGATCTGGCAAAAACGGCATATGCCCACAATGATAAAATTTATAAAACTCCAGCTTTACAGGTTGCCCCAATCAAGGCATCAACCCATCTGGATGTAGAATATTCTCAAAAAAGCACATCCGGAAGCCAGGCAGTGAATGTATTTTCTTTATCGGGAAATACTACAGTGCCGTTTTTACATCCGGGTTGTGTGGTAGATGTTCAGATGCGCAAGCCTGACACCAATGAATCTTCTTATTTTACAAGAATTATGGTAACGGAAGTGTCTCATGAAATTGATACCATCGGCCATTATCACGGAAGTTTTGAAGGAATAGCTTCAGACACAGGATTTTTACCGAAACCTGAGTTTAAAATTCCAAAAGCAGAACCTCAGATAGCAACGGTAATTTCCAATACAGACCCTGAAGGACAGGGAAGAGTGCAGGTAAGATTCGACTGGCAGACCAATGATACAACACATTTTATCAGAATGATGAGCCCCGATGCGGGAGGAACAGAGCTGGTAACCCAAAACAGAGGGTATGTAGCAATTCCGGAAGTGGGAGATCAGGTAATGGTAAATTTTGTTCACAGTCATCCTGACAGACCTTTTGTAATGGGAGGAATGTTTCATGGAGCTGTAGGTCTCGGCGGCGGCCCGGATAACAGAGTAAAATCCATCCAGACCAGAAGCGGACACAAAATAATTTTTACCGAGGATGAAAGCATTATCATCACTGATAAATCTGGAAACGAAATTCACCTTGATACCACCGGAAGCAATATCACCATTACTGCCCCGGAAACCATGACCCTGAACTGTAAAAATATGAATATCAACGTAGGTATGAACATGACAACCAATGTCGGTATGAACAAATCAGACACTATCATGGCCAATCACACAGAAAGTGTAGGTTCTATGAAATATTTGACAACAGGAGCAGATTTCATGACAAATGTAGTAGGGAAAATGAGCCATTACGTAAAAGGTGACATGGAAGTGTATGGTGAAAAGGAACATAAATTAACAAGCCTTAAAGGAGTTGAAGTAAGCAGCCAGGGAAAGGTAGAGCATCACGCAGAAAAAGAAGTGCAAAATAATAGTGGCGAGAAATCTAAAAATCACTAAAAATGAGCATCGAGTATTTTGTAGAAGGCAAAGCGATCACCCAGACAGGAGGTGATTATAAAACCTTTGCTAAAGAAGGAATCAATCATAATAGCACAGCAACAGTTGAGCAGAAAGGATTGGAAACGGGTGTCAGCTACAATGCGGCCCAGAAAATTCATCCCAATGATAAGCCTGTTAATACCATTGATGTAAGTCTGAATTTATTTTTTGACGGAACATTAAACAATAAAACCAATACTCAGGCGGGACCACAACACTCTTCTTCCAATGGGAACGACAGCTATGCCAATGATTTTAGTAATGTAGCCAAAGGATATGATGCCATTGATTCTAATGCGCAGAATCAGGTTTCGTACTATGTGGAAGGGATAGGAACAGTTGACCTAAAATCGGATAATGATACTTTAGGCTTGCCGGTTCGCGGGGCGGGATTAGGAACCAGCGAAAGAGGAATTAAAGCAAAAGTAGTAAAAGGCTGCATCAAAGGAGCGGAAATTCTTCGGTCAAAATTTTCAGGAAAAACTATTGATGTTCTCACTGTAAATGTCTACGGATTCAGCCGTGGAGCTGCTGCAGCACGTCATTTTTTGCACGTTGCAACCAATCCGGCCAATATGGAGCCTCTTTTTCAGAATCAGGTGATGATTTATCCGCCGGAATATTATGAAAAATCAAAAACTGAAGAAAATGTACAGCAGGAATTTGTGATTGATAAAGCAGATTCTCCACTTTTAAGCTATGGATATTTCGGGGCCTGTCTGCTGAGGAATAATCTTGTCATCAATAAAATTAAGTTCAATTTTGTAGGATTATACGATACTGTTGCATCTTATGGAGCCAATCATAAAGGAACTTCACTTTTCGGATTGAGTATTATTGATGATGATTCAAAACAATTAGGCTTAAATGCTGTTAAAAACGGAGCTTTCGTCCTACAGATTGCCTCATCGGATGAATACAGGGACAATTTCAGCCTTACCAATATTGAAAGTGCGGGGATTAAAGGCTTACAATTAACCTTACCCGGAGTACATTCCGATATCGGAGGCGGATATGTGAATAATGCTGAAGAAAAAGTTTTGTTATACAGAAATGAAAGCAGCAGGACAGAATGCGACAGGTTCAGGGAGATTTTAATCGAAGAAGGATGGTTTTATCCTGAAGAAATCCGGGTGGAAATGGAAAGTCCGCACATTCATGATGTAGATCCTCAGTACAAGCTTTGGGGGACAAGAAAGGTATCAAATGAGTACAACAAAGTTTCGTTATACCACATGTTTGAATATTCTAAACAGTTTGATGTAAAATACGACGGAAATCTCGAAAGTGATCATAAAATTAAAGATGCTTTCATACAAAACGTCGGGAGTCAGCTGATCAATTATATCGCAAAATGCAACAATTGCAGGAATGAATATGTGAAAAATCATAATGAAGGCAAAAAACCTTCTCCGGCACAATATATCAAAGAATCCAAAGAGTTTTCTTACCTTGATTCCGGAATAAGTGACGAAGATCTCAAAAAACTCAGACATACTTATCTCCACTGGTCTGCAAATATGGCGACCTTCGGGATGGGGCCGAGAGTATCAGGAGCCAGACCTGCATCTGAACGCAAAAGGTATATATTAAATGGATAAACTAAAAATTTTTATTTTCTTACTGGGAATGCTCCAGCTTACTAACTGTCAGGATATGAAGAAAAATGACATGCCTTTACCTACTTATAATGTACAGATTTCGCACCCTGGTAATCAATATCTGGTGACCCCGGTTGAAGATCAGATTATTACCCTGGAAAATGTACCCTCCCATTTGCCTTACGGAAGTTCATCGGGAACCTGGGGAGATTCGGGAAAAGGTTTTACAGAACAGAGTGGGACGCCGGTTGGTGCAGATATTGTCTATTTTTCAAGGTATGAAGATACTTTTTATCACCTGAAGGCAGAATTTCCAAAGGATAAAATCAAGGATCTCGTTCAAAGAGCCTATGCAACCAATGAATCCAAATCTTCTGATGAACCTTTGAAAGAATTCATCAACAGAAAAGATCAGCCGGATTATGATGAAAAATACAATAAGCTGGGAATGGCTTATGACAAATTTACAGACCTTATTTTTGGTTTTGCACCAAAGGGAATGGTCGTTGTCTGGCTGCGTTTCGGGTATACGCAGATCGAGCTTGGAGAGTTTAAAGCTGAGGTAGTAAAAGACGATAAAAAATATGCAGATAAACTATTCTCTAAAATTTCGCAAACAAGAGACGAAATCAAGCAGAAAATGTTCATTGCCGATGCTTCACCATTGATGTGGGACAAATACAGGACCCGTTACAAATGGACTCCGACAGTAGTTTCAGAAAATAAAGGTTTCAGATTATTCAACATCCTCACCGAATATTATAATGGTGAAAGAGAAGGTATGCTTCGTCCATGGGTACAAAATCCGCCAATGAAAGAAAGGGCGCTTCCAAGGGAGATTTCTTTTTTCTGGGAAACAGGAAACGGGGAAGCTTTCGAAGGCCGTGCTTTTTTTAATTGGGCTGAAACCGATGATCAATTTGAAAATGCAGGTGAAAATTTTAAATTAGAATTAAAAATCGCTTCAGATAACAAAAGTTTTGATGTTCTTTTAATGGGACATCCTATAAAAATCGACAGTACAAGGATATATCCAAGTAATTTTACTTTTAAAGATTCTTATAAATAACAGAGCTCCCGTAACTTTTTAAATAAAAAATCCGTTAAATTTATATTTATCGGATTTTTTTTGGTTGAAAATTGAATTAACACATTGGTAGTTAATGTTTTATATTAAATATCAATTTTAAGTGAAATAATATTGTCGTTATTCATAATAATGATATATTAGTATTCTAAAAACTAAAACCATCAAAATCATGAAACTGAAAACTTTAGCACATTTGACTTGTCCTACAAGTAATTTAAGTACAAATATTTTTCATCTAATCCATAATGAAATAATATGAAAGCTGTACTTCTTAAGCTTAATTACCCTTTCTCTTATGGGGTAAACCCATTTATTGAAGAAATCAATGAGGATGCCCTTGATTGGGCAAAAAAATTTAATCTGCTTCCTTCCGAAGAATCTGCAAAGCAATTTGATGAAGGGAAACTAAACTGGTTTTCGGCAAGACTATACCCTACCGCAGATCCCGAGGGTTTATTCCTGACTTGCTGCTGGACCACATTATTTTTTTTAGCTGACGATATCTGTGATAAAGTACCTGTAGGCCAACAGAAAGCCTATGTAGAAGGGCTTTATAAAACGTGTATGGATATTTTGCAGAATGAACCTGTATCATTTGAAAAAGATAATGTTTTTGAGGCCTGCTTTGTAGATTTATGGCAACGCTTTAAGCAAAGGGCAGACTCAGAGTGGCTCACATGGTATATTCAGGAAATGAAAGACTATTTTGAGGCCTGGATTCAGGAAGCCGAACATTTAGATCACAATGAATATTTTCAGTTGGAAGATTTTTTACATCAGCGTCCTTATTTTTCTGGCGGGCGTGTATGTCTTTCTATGGTCTCGCTAGCAACTAAGTTTCATTTGCCCCACTATATATACCAAAACCCGGTGGTGCAGGAGCTTATGCATATCGCCGCTAGTGTCCCCGCATTAGCCAATGAGCTACATTCTTTAGGTAAAGAGTTAAAGGCTGAAAATCGTATTAGTAATCTGATTTCCCTACTAAGGGAAGCCAGACAACTTACATTTTCGTCAGCTATTGATGAAATACTCGATATTCATAATAAGGCTTTGGTCAGGTTTCAAGAGTTAAAATTACAATTACCTTCTGTAGATCCTCAAACGGACAGTGAGCTTTTACGCTATGTACAAGCTCTAGAAGCAATGTCAAGCGGCAACCATGAATGGGCAATGAACGATACTAATCGTTATTACGATACCTTCTCCTTTTCGGATATGGACTATGAACAGTAATTTTTTAGTAGGAACCAGATTTTGCCATTGTAATTACAGCCCAGCAGTATTATTTGATAGGAATATTAATAATTACGTTAGCATTATACAATGCATAGCGGGTTAATAATATTATATTAAATGTTAATAATCATTAAAATTATCTTAATTAATTATTAATATTTCCCATTATAGTGTGAAAATATAGTTGAGTTATCGTGATTTTATTGTTGTTAATTTATTGGTTGTTAGTTGTTTATATATGTAATTATTTCCCTTTATAGTAGAATTACTACAACAAATCGTAGTATTACTACAAAAAATAAAATTAATATTTAAAAGCTTTCAGGTTAAAAATATGAAGTCTATCTTTGACTCAACAAAATCACCAAATCACAAAATATTAACGATTAAAATTTACAAATCATGGCAGCAAATTCAAGAGGAATCTTAAAATTCAACGGCGGCGAAGGTCTAAAATTATTAAAGCTAAACTACAGCGTATCAAGATCTACAGATGTTTCTGGTAGAGTAGCTTCAGACCCTTCAAACGCTCTTATCAAACTTACAGTGGAAGCTACTGAAAAATCTGACATCCTTGAAAGCTTATTAAACGGAAAATACAAGCCTACCACAGGTGAAGTTACATTCAACAAATCTCACGAAGAAGGTACTTTAATTACTTTGACTTGGGAAAACGGATATGTAATCCAACACGAAGTAGACTTCGATGCTGTAGACGAAAACAGTATGTTGATCAGCTTCATCGTAAGCGCTGAAACGATCGACTACGGAAATTCGAAATACGCAGGTCTGTGGCCTGGAGGTAGTAACTAAAAACTACAATCATCTTAGTAAAAATAAAATTGGTTACAGAATAGTGCAGCTCTTTCACAGAGTCAGCTATTCTGTTTTTTTCTTTTTTGAAACTAAATTATTTCAAAATTTTAAATTTAAATGATTGTAAAATCAATAATAAAATTAAAGTTTGACTAATAGAAATTTATTTGATTTTTTATCGAATAAATTTTAGCATTTAAAACAAAACACACCAAATTATCAAAATTTAAGGCTATGTTTCAGGATGACAATACGCCAAAAGTGCCTTCTTCAGGAAAATCTTCCATGACAAAACAGGTCGGGGAAATGAAAGAAATGGCCAAAAACCAGGCGATAAGCAAGGCTTCAGAAAAAATTCAGCAGAAAACAAGTGGAACTGTTCAAAAAGCAACTCAAAAGCTGGCTCAGGCACAGGCTTATACAGGTGTTGTTCAGGGCGCATCCGGAATGCTGATGAATCAAAAACTACAGCCCAATACGCCCACTCTAGTTAAAGATAAAGTCTGGTCTCAGCAGCCGACTTCAAAAATACACAATGCAAAAGCAATTCCCGAAAGCCAGATTCAGGGTATCAACCGTGTGGTGAAGCTCGATATTGTAGTAGAAGGAAAAGCAGTAAAGCATTTTAAACATTTTCAGTTAAAACAAAGTGCAACCAGACACCATGAGTTCAGCATTACGCTGGCTCACGACACATTAGGAAGTGCAGAAAATCACAATCTGGAAGAAGCCCAGAATTTTCTTGGCAAAAGAATAACCGTAGTTTTCAAATATAAAGACGTTGAAGACGGCCCGGAAAGGAGTTTCGTGGGAGTCATCACGGAAGTTGGCTTCAGCCAGGAAAAAGGCAGCTTGGGAAATATCGTTCTCACAGGCAATAGTCCTACGATTCTTTTAGATTCTGCCCCGCATATCCAAAGTTTTGGAGGCACGCAGGAAATCAGCTTAAACAGTATTGCAGATCAGGTCATAAAAGAAGGTCTGGGACAGGGAAAATTTGATGTCAGAGTAGATGCTCAGCACGGCAATGTTTCCTACAGCTCACAATACGAAGAAACGCATTACAACTATCTGGCGAGAATGGCAGAAGCGTATGGCGAACAGTTTTATTACGATGGCGAAGTCCTTCATTTCGGAAAGTTACCACCACAGGAAAAACCTGTGAAATTAACGTATGGAAGCAGTGTTAATGATGTTAGAATCAGAATGAAAGCACAGCATGTCAATCCAAGTTTCTACGGCTACAACAGCAGTAAAAACGAAAAACTGACTACCGGAAGCTCAAAAATTTCCCATACTTCAGATATTGCAAAACGCGCTTATGAAATTTCAGAAAAAACCTTTACAACACCTTCATTAAGGGTTGCCCCAATCAAGGCATCATCTTTCATGGATGTGGAAACTTCCCAAAAAGGAACGGCAGGAAGCAAGGCTTCTGATGTTTTTGTAACCTCCGGAAATACAACGGTTCCGTTTTTATATCCGGGCTGCATTGCAGATATTGAAATGCGGAAAACCGACAGCAGCGAAACCTCTTATTTCACCAAATTAATGATCACGGAAGTAAACCATGAAGTGGATGCAAGAGGTTATTACACAGGGACTTTCGATGCCATTGCTTCAGATACGGGCTTTATTCCCAGACCGGAATTTCAGACTCCGAAAGCGGATGCACAGTTTGCAAAAGTAATTTCAAATACAGATCCTTTAAATCAGGGAAGAGTTCAGGTTCAGTTTGACTGGCAAAACGGCTCTACCACTACAGAATACATCCGTGTAATGACTCCAGACGGCGGTGGAAGCGAAAAAGTAAGCAAAAACCGTGGCTTTATGGCTGTTCCGGAAGTTGGGGATCAGGTGGTCGTAAATTTTGCACATCAGCATCCTGACAGGCCTTTTGTCATGGGAGGAATGTTCCACGGCGGAGTTGGCGGAGGCGGTGGGGCCGGAAATAATATTAAAAGTTTAAGCAGCAAAAGCGGTCATACCATCAGTCTCGACGACGGCGGTGGAATGACGGTTGTAGATAAAGATCAAAACTCCGTTTTTCTCGACGGAGCCGGAAATATAAGTGTTACCAGTAAGATTACCATTACCATGACGTGCGGTCAGAGCTCGATTTTCATGGATAAGGATGGAAATATCCAAATCAAAGGAAAAGAAATATTTGTTCAAGGCGATAACATTGGTGTTGCAGGAACGGCGAGCATTGGCATGGGCGTAGGTCCGGAAGGTGGAGATCCTACTTCGGGAATCGGTATTGAACCCACTACACTGGATGTAGGAACTACAACGCTTTCCATGGGAGCAAAAACCGAAGCGAATCTGAGCAGTGCAAAGATCAACATCGGAGGTGGAAGCGAAACCAATATCGTAAGTGGAACTGTAAAACTGAATTAAATTTAATTTAAAACTAATGAATCCTGTAGATCTGGAGTTGGTAAAATTAAAAAGGCAATGGCACAATGTCGTTTCAAAAAACGAAGAAAAACCCATGTTCATCTGTCTCGGCGAAAAACATGAAACCGAGCTTTTTGATGGATTTATAAAATCAAGATTGTCTGAGGATTATGATGGAGAAGATGTTTTTTTAATTCATTATCAGGAATTTAACGGCATGGATTCTTACGGTCAAAGCTTATTTGATGAATGGAAAGAATTTTATGAATTACTGGAAAAAAGCGAAGAAAATATTCCGCAATGGGAGCTGAATGCTGCTGATAATAAGTTTAAAACTGATGCTTATAAAGCGTTTTTTCCTTTATTAGATTTAAAAAAGAACTTTCCGAATATTAAAGATTCCAAGATCTATTTGTACATCGCTCCGGTGAGAATCAACGATATTAAAGAATTATCACTTTGGGTAAAAGAATGGTGTGAACTCTGCGAAAAGTCAGTAAATCAGGATATTAAGCTGGTTTGGGCAGAACATCATCAGTACAAAACCTTACCGGACAATTCATCAGCACATAGTTTTAGGGTTGAGGTTGATATTCATCAATTAATGCAAAATACGGCAGCTCATACCAATAGAAAGAAAAACAGTGTAGATACGGATTTCCAGCAGCAGATTCTTACGGCAAGTAATCATTTAAGTAAAGGAAGATACAAAGAAGCTGAATTTGCATTGAAAAATGCGGTAAAATTAGCCAAAGAACAGAAAAACAAACAGGGAGAAATCTCAGCTTATTTTATGCTGACTCAGGCTTATATCGCCGATAAAAAAAAGGAAAGAGCAGAAGATACGTACCGTACAATATTTGAAGAAGTAGAACCCAATTCCCCGCTGGAAGTTCAGATGTACATGAATTACGGGAGTTATTTGTTGGGAAATTCAAAAAAATCAAAGGCAGAGCAGGCATTCGAAAAAGCTGCCGAAGTAGCCCAGACAATCGGCGAACATGCAATGGCCATCGAATGTTACAGGATTATAGGAACATTAAACGATACGGTTTTAACGAAAGATAAAATGATCGAATATTTCGAAAAATGTCTCGACATAGCAAAACTAATGGAACCTTCAACAAGGGAATCAAGCAGTTTGAAATTTGTAGCATCCATGCTTTACATTAAATATGAAGGCGACAAAGACAAAAAAACGACATTAGATAACGAAATGAAAAATTATTTTGGCGAAGACTGGACGGTGAGTGTGGAAAAGCCGAAGTATAATTAGACAATTTTGTCTTTCAAAAAAATAAGCAGAGCGCTTTGTTTATGTTATATAAATTAAAATATTCAAAAACTTTATATGGCTTTGCGATAAAAATTTTAAAACACACCAAATCTCAAATTAAAATATCATGGCAGCTCAAAATAAAAATGTAAAAAAAATAAAGGTTGCAAAGCCAGATATGAATCCGGACCGTTCGCTGAGTGTTTCGGCGGACGTTACTTCATTCAGCACAGAAAAAACCACGCAAGGCTGGAAAAACGGGATGAAAAACAATTTCGATTCCCTGAATCCGGTTTCTATGGTGAAATCTGTAGTCGGGGCAGACGGCAATGCAGGACAATCAGGAGGTGGAAGCGGAGGCGGACCTTCCGTAACGGCGGAAAAGGCTGCGCCGCAAAGCAAGGTTAAATTAATTAAAGTTAATACTCCTGCCATTTCACCCACCGCAATTCAACATACGAGCAAGCATTTTGATATTGTCCTGGCGATCGATATCCATTGGACTTTGATTCCGCCGCCGCCGTCATTTATGTTGATTCCGTTGCCGTTGCCCCATCCGTTTATCGGGATCGTTTTTGATATCATGGATTACATAAAATTCACGATTCCGATTCCACAATTTATTAGAAATTTAAAACCAGACCTTCCGGAAAGTATTCCAATGGGAGGTTCAATATATGTTCATGGAAGACACAAAGCCACGACTACTACGAGTGTGATGGGTGTTGTAATTCCTTTCAGGCACGTTACTTCTTTGATTCCCGTTTACTTGATCCCGTTTTTACAGGAAGCTCCGCATGAAGGGGAAGTGTACTACGGCGCACAAACCGTTCTGGGACAGGGAAGTAAAATGAGCGGAAATCAACCGCAGCAGGTTCTAACGTGTATGGGATTGCCTTTTGGGATGACCATGCTTCCTGCCATGCCGAACAAGCCGAAGAAAAATCCGCTGGCTTATTTTGCTTTTTATAATAATTTCTCAAGTTTATATATTCAAATTAATACGGGAGGCCCTGTGTTGGTGGGTGGTGCGTTTGTACCTCACGTTTACACGCCGGGCGAAATGCTGATGCGTTTTGCGGGAATGGCCTTAATGAGAGGGTTAACGAAGAGTTTAGGAAAAGGGGTTACTAAGTTTAATCACTTTTTACAGGGAAAATTCGGAAAGACAAATCCTGTTTCAAAAGCCTTGTGTAAAGTTGGATTAGAACCGGTAAACTTTGCTTCCGGAGCGATGTTGTTTGAATGGGATGATTTTGAAATTGAAGCCGGAATACCTTTAAAATGGACAAATATCTGGTACAGCGACAGACCGTACCAACATGGAATTTTAGGAAACGGAATTTTCAATTCTCATGATCTGTATATCGTTCCAGATGAAGAAGATAATGTTGCAGCCTGGGTTCATCCCGAAGAATTGCAGCCGATGCCGATTCCTGTTCCGCCGATTGGGGAAGAATTAACGTATTACAGAAGTCAGAAAATCTGGCAATACCGTCCAAGCAGCAGTATCTGGATCATCAGAAAAGGAACGGATATTTATACCTACAAACGTTTCCACCATGCTACGGAAGGAAGTATTTTTAAGGTAATTCATATTGAATATGGCGACGGAACCATGAGGGAATATGATTATCAGGATAGAAATATTGTTTTAAAGAGCATTAAAGATGTTAAAAGTGGTTTCAGCATCGAAACGGTTCTTCATCCTGAACTTAAAAAAATTGCTGAAGTTTATTATTGCTATAAAAATAAAAGAGACCTGCAGGTTCGTTATGATTACGATGAACGCGGAAATCTTACCCATGTCTGGGATATTCACAAGAAAGCCATCGTTTTTGAATATGATGATCAAAATCGGGTGATCCGCAGAACCAACAGGAATGAAATGAGCTACCACTGGGAATACGACAAAAAAAACAGAGTGGTTCATACCAAAGGTCTGGAGGGTTTCATGGAAGGTTTTTTAAACTATAACGATGAAGAAGGCTATACAGAAGTCATTTATCCAAAACAAAACAATAAAACCGAAAGATATTATTACGATGAAGATCTTTTGGTGTACAAACAAATCGATGGTGAAGGCGGTGAAACCTGGTATGACTATACTTCCCACAACGAATTAAAAATGATAGGGACTCCGGAAGGCCGTGTTCAGGGATATACTTACGATGAATTTGGGAATATTAAAACTTTCCATACGCCGGATGGTGAAGAATATCATTATCAATACAATGAATTCGGGCAGGTTATCGCGCGTTATTCTCCTTCAGGAACTTCCGAAACATGGATTTATGATGAAGAAGGAAGATTAATAAGTTATACAGATCCTACGGAAGAAACAATTAATTATCAATATTTAAATGATGAAAAACTTCCTGAAGGCAGTAAAAAACAGGAAATTGAAACACATTACGAATACAACAACCGAAACCAAATCACAAGAGTAACCAACAATATCGGAGGCGAACAATACTGGAAGTATGATGATTATGGAAGATTGCTGGTTTTCAGTCCGAGAGCTATGAAAAGAACACTCTGGAATCGGGATAAGATGGGCCGTGTGGTTGAAATAAATGAGCCGGGACAATTGCCATTAAAGCTTCGTTATGATGCTTATGATCTTCCGGTTTATGCAACCGACGGAAAGGCAGAATGGTTGCTGAGCTACACTCCGATGGGAAGCCTGAAACGTCAGGTTCGGAGAAATGCTTTAACTTATAAAAAAGAAGAAACCCTGGTTTTTGGCTATAACGCTTATGAAAACCTGATGAGCATCACCAATGAAAAAGGCGAAGTTTATCAATTTGAAAGAAATAACAACGACGATATTATTGGGGAAACCGGTTTCGACGGACAGAAGAAATTCTTTGTAAGGGATAAGGACGGATTAGTTACTCAAAGTCGAAATCCGAACGGGAAAAATATTTTTTACGAATATGATTTAGGCGGAAGATTAACGCAGACTCACTATCCTGACGGAACCTGGGAAGCGTATCAATACGATACTTCGGGGATGTTGATAAAAGCTGATAATGAAGACAGCAGCGTAACTTTCCAGAGAAATAAACTGGGATTGGTAACCAGCGAAAAACAAGGCGAACATTCCATTAATTATGAATACGACAGTGAAGGAAACCTGATTGGCTTAAAAAGCAGTTTAGGCGCAGAAATCGACTATGCTTATAATGATCTTGGCCAGCTTAAAAACGTGACTGCAGCTACAAAAGATGTTCATCAGCCTTGGCAGATGGATATCGACATAAGCCGGAACGGGCAATTATTCTCCCGTAAAATGACCGGTGGTGTCGAAAGTATTTTCGAATTTGATCATATCGGAATGCCTGTAAGTCAGAAAGTAATGGTGAATAAAACCAATACGGCTTTCCATAAAGATTATCATTGGGCAGCCGGAAGCCGATTATTACAGGTTTTAGATAGGGTAACGGGTGGAAGAACAAGATTCGATTATGACGCTTTCGGAAGTTTGGTTGCGGCGGAATATTCAAACGGCGAAATTCAGTACAAAAATCCTGATGAAACGGGCTGTTTATATGAAAGTGCAAAACGAACCGACCGAATTTATGACAAAGGCGGAAAGCTGATGCGCGACAAAAATTGGTTTTATCATTACGATGAAGAAGGAAATTTATTATTAACAAGCAAAAGGCCAATTAATAATTTAAAATCACATCAAAAAGAAGAAGAAAATAATTCTCATCCATACTACAAATCTATCGCCGCAGACTGGTTGAATGAACCGAAATTGCAGGATGGAGATAATTTACCAAACGTTAATGAAAATCCTTCATCCGAAATTCAAAAACCGGAATGGGAAAGCGGAGATTGGGCGTATTCATGGAATGCGAATGGAATGCTGGCAAAAGTAAAACGGCCGGATGGGAAGGAAGTGAGCTTTGAGTATGATGCGCTCGGAAGAAGAATTTCAAAAATTGGAAATAGAAAAATAACGCGCTATATTTGGGATGACGATGTATTGTTGCATGAATGGAGTTATGATATAGAGGATATTCCAGCAACTGATATTGATGATAAAGGTGAATTGAAAACAAGTTCAGAACCTGTAGAAAATATTGTGACCTGGATATATGACGGAAGTGGATATACTCCTGTTGCAAAATGTATTGGAGGTGAAAGATATTCTATTATAAGCGATTATTTAGGAACACCGATTCAGGCATTTGATGAAAATGGAAAACTCATTTGGGAAAGGGAGCTTGATCTTTATGGAGATATAAGAAAAGAAAAAGGAAATTTTAATTTTATACCTTTTCAATATCAGGGACAGTATTATGATCCGGAAATTGAGTTGAATTACAATAGATTTCGTTATTATGACCTGGATTCCGGAGTTTATATTAGTAAGGACCCAATTGGATTATTAGGTGGTTTCGGGTTATACAATTATGTGAAAGATACTAATGCATTGTTGGATATTCTAGGTCTGATGCCTAATAATACGCCAATTGGTGATATGGCGGAAGGAAATTTTGTAGATGGATTAAGAAAAAGAGGATGGAATGTTTATACCGAAATTAAAAATGGTTCTCAAAATGGTATTGATGTTGTTGCACAGCATCCTTTAACGAAGAAAGTACACGTTTTTGAAGTAAAAGCAAACACTTCAAGACTAAGCATTTTGCAAAAAGGAGATGATTATATTCAGAACATTTTAGATGAAGTAAGAAACAAAGGAACATTACGAGGGCAAAAAGTTGATCCTTCAATGGTAAGAACTGCAAATATTATAGACAGAGATATCAGAGCTCACGGCATTGAAGGAAGGCTGATTAAATATAAAGTAAATAAGGCAACTGGCGATGCTACAATGACAAGAATGAGTAAGTGGCCACAGAAATATTCATAAATATGGAGCATAAAAAAATAATAAGTGAGTTTAATAAACAGATTAATACATTAAAAAAAGAAGGAGTAAGCCAAGGAGAAATCGATCAATATTATGACTTGATAAAACAAAGTATTCAGGATGATATTAAAGACGGTTTTAAGGAAACAATTGCCAGAAATCTCACTTTAGGCATTGGTATACATGCTGGAGATTATCCTAAACACCTTATTTTAAATGACCAGAAAGAAGGCTGGAAATATATTACCCGTTATTTACTTTGGCAGCAACATATTTTACAAGAGCTTTTTACTTATAAAGAAGTTACATCAAGATCTGTAGGATGCATTATTGGTTTATCTTTTCTTTGGAATATGAAAGATATTGCAAAATTGTCAAGAGAATATTTTCAATTATTATTTGAAGATGATAAAGAAAAATACAAGCAAAAAGAAACCCATCACTTGTTTATGGCGATTTTGTATGACCTGAGTGAAACAAAAGAAATAAATCAGGAATTATATGCAGCTTTACCCGAAGAAAATATTTATAAAAGATATCTGGATAATTGGGAATCAACGGACGAAAAAGTATTAGGTGATTTACTTTTTGAAATGTGTGATTTTCATATTTACAGCTCATTGGATTTGAAAAACAAATTTTCTGAAATTCTTTCATTAAATTATATTCCATATGAAATCAGATCAATAGAAAAAATTAGAAAAGATCAAGGATTACTTAATGTAAAAATCATTCACCCATTGCTTGAAACACAATTGGCCGAAATCCCTGAAGCCCCTTATGAATGGGATTTATCTAAGGATGAAATTTATCAGTTCTTAATAAGGAGAGAATGACTTTAAAATAAGAATGAGCTTAGAAATAATAAGTAATTATCAGGAAATTTGCATAAAGAGCAATTTCAGGATTTAGTAAACAGATACGAAATTATTCTAAATATATAAATAATGCACATTTGGTTAGGAAATTTTCAATCAGAAAGGGAGTTTGAAAAATACCTGGATCAGAAAGAATATCTCGATGCATGGGCAATCTATGACAATGAACTCCCTACAGGAAACGAAGACGACGTGGAGCCGGATACAGAGCTAAGATGCGATTTCTGTAAAGAAGTCAATCTTTATACTTACGACGAAGATTCTATGATCATGAAATATTATCAGGATGCAATAGAAATTAGAGCTTTAGCAAAAGATATTCTGGCAGATGAAGAAGAGCTTGGCAGCGTATGGAAAAAACATACGATCAATAATGCAAACGCTGTAATTGCCTATAAGGTCAATGATTTGAGTGAAGAAGATGCCTCCAACTCAAAAACGGTCGAATATTTAGGTAAAATAACCCGGATTTCAGCAGCCAGCACCGATGAGTTTGGAGTTCATCATTTATGGGTAGGCAGGTACGACTTTGAAAAAGAGGAAATTAAAGAAATAATTGATGTAGATGAAAACGAAATTATAGACTTAAATTTTTATTACAGCTACATGAAAGAAAAGCTGGATGATATGATCATCAATCGGATAGAAGATTTTAATGTGGCGGAAAAAATGATCTTAAAAGCTGATGAAATGAAAATTCCCAATGAAGTCAATGCTATTTTAGATTTATTTTTAAATGAAACTTCAGAAATAGACGGAAAAAAAATTGGGATGAACCTTGGAATGAAGTACATCGGGAGGTTTGAAGTGGAATAATCAACAATGTCCTAAAAAAAGTTAATTAATGTTATAAAAAATTTCCCGAAACAGAATTTTATTATCTTTAAATAAGGAAAATAAAAACAACTAAAGTATGGAAGCCTACAACTTTGAAACAACGATTAAACCCTTTTTTTGGGTAGCCTCAGAAAAAACTTTTTCAGTATGTTTGAATGCAGGATCTTATAAACCGGACATTTTCGAGTGGAGAAAAGACGAAGGTTTTGAAGGAAACGGGTACGATTGGGCGTCTTTGGCAAAAGTTTTTTTGAACGAAAAAAAATCCCATCTGGCAGAAGACATCAAATTTGATCCCGAAGCAGATATGTTCTGCGCCTATTCCTCGAATCCGGAAAGTCTCAAAGAATTTGTCACGGACTTTAAAAAAGCCTGCGAAGATGAAATGGTGATTCAGGATTTATTTTCAAAAGCAGAAATAGATTAAAATATTTTATACAATGTAAAGACCTCGTTTTCGGGGTCTTTTTTTTAGGAGCTGTTTGACTATGTCGAATTGCAGATTTATTTTTTTTGAAGCCATTTCCCGCTTTCCGCACTCGCTATTTTCTGGGTTTTTTTGGCGCGGCGGCGAAGCCGCCGCGCCAAAAAAACCCAGAAAATGAGCTCAAACAAATGCTTCAATCGGGCTAGGGAGTCTGTCGTTATACGGGTGGTGGACAATTCGTCAATAGTCAATTTTGCTTTGCAAGTGAATAGTGAATGAGTGCTGTAAAAATTGACGATTAACATTTCACAATTCACTCTCAAACCACCCCGTCAAAAATTCTTACGAATTTTCGCCACCCCTCCAGAGGAGGGGAATTCCAGCGCGTTAAAACAGTCCGGGGAAATGAAATATTAAACAAGCTTTCGGTCTTGAACTTTTGTTTCTTTTATTTTAAGACAAAAGAAAAGACAGTAATTTCTTATATTTGTTCTTTATGGAAAATATGGACGCAACTCAAGATAAAAGACTATTTCTCATTGATGCCTATGCAATGATTTTCAGGGGATATTACGCATTGATCAGGAATCCCAGGCTTACCAGCAAGGGGGTGGATACCTCTGCTATTTTCGGTTTTACCAACTCTTTGATCGAATTGATCAGGAGAGAAAGACCGACACATTTAGCGGTGGTTTTTGATGTCGGACAGGCAAGTGTAAGAACGGATGATTTTGCGGCCTACAAAGCCAACAGAAGCGAAACTCCCGAAGCTATCAAAACTGCGATTCCGTATATCCACAGGATCTTAGAAGCGATGCACGTCCCGATTTTAGGAGTGGAAGGATATGAAGCCGATGATGTGATCGGAACCATTGCCTGCAAAGCCGAAAAAGAAGGGTACACGACTTTCATGGTAACACCCGATAAAGACTTTGCACAGCTTGTTACAGATAAAATTAAAATTTATAAACCAGGCTTAAAAGGCGGAGATATAGAAATTCTTGGTGTTGATGAAGTCAAAGCAAAATATGAGATCGAAGACCCAAAACAGGTGATCGATTTCCTTGCGATGATGGGTGATGCCGTTGACAATATTCCCGGACTGGAAGGCGTTGGCGAAAAAACAGCCATGAAATTCCTTAAAGAATTCGGCAGCATTGAAAACCTTTTAGCCAACACGGATAAATTAAAAGGAAAATTAAAAGAAAAAGTAGAAGCTTCTGCGGAACGTGGGATTTTATCCAAAAAATTAGCAACTATCATTTGTGATGCGCCTATTGAATTCCATCAGGAGCAATACGATCTGGAAACCCCTGATTTTGAGAAGGTAAAAGAAGTTTTCGATGAAATAGAATTCAGAAGGCTGTACGAAAATTTATACCGTGCTTTTGCGCCTGCACCTACGGAAACCATTGTTGTAAGTGAAGTTGAGGTTACACAGACTTCGGCAGGAACTCAGGTGAAAGGACAGGTGACTCAGCTGGATCTTTTTGCAACCTACGAAGAGCTCGAACAGGCCACTTCTACGAAATCAACAATTGAGCAAAACGACCATTTATATCAGTTTGTCAGCAATCCAAAAGCTCAGAAAATTTTAGTTCAAAACCTTTTACAGCAAAAAGTAGTTTGTTTTGATACGGAAACCACTTCCCTGAACGAGCTGGAAGCTGAATTAGTGGGAATGAGCTTCTCTTATAAAAAAGGACTGGCTTATTATATCCCGTTGTCGGAGGATCAGGGTGAAGTTTTACAGACTCTTGAAATTTTCAGGCCGTTTTTTGAGAAAGAAGATTTGGTAAAAGTTGCTCACAATTTAAAATTCGATTATAAGATTCTGAAAAGATATAATATTACCGTGAAAGGAGCCATGTTCGACACGATGATCGCACACTATCTTTTAAACCCAGACGGAAGACACGGAATGGACTATCTATCAGAAGTTTATTTAAATTATAAACCTGTTTCCATTGAAACGATTATCGGGAAAAAAGGAAAAAATCAAGGGAATTTCAGAGATGCCGATTTAAGGACTCAAACGGATTATGCTGCGGAAGATGCAGACATCACTTTCCAGTTGTACGAGCTGTTTGCGCCGCAATTGAAGAAGGAAAATCTTGAAGATTTATTCTTTAACATCGAAATGCCTTTAATGGAAGTATTGGCCAAAATGGAACTTTCAGGGATTTCCCTTGACGAAAAATGGCTGGCTCAGGAAAGTATCGACCTGGAGAACGATCTAAGACAGTTGGAAGCCAAAATTTTTGAACTTTCAGGAGAAGAATTCAATATGAATTCACCAAAACAATTGGGTGAAATTCTTTTCGAAAAAATGCAGCTTGATCCGAAGGCAAAGAAGACAAAAACCGGTCAGTACGCAACTTCGGAAGATGTACTTCAAAAATTAGCTTCAAAACATGAAATCATTAAGCATATTCTTGAATACAGAACCTATCAGAAATTAAAATCAACCTACGTTGATGCGTTGCCGTCACAGATTGAAAAAACGGATAACCGGGTACATACTAATTTCTCACAAACTACGGCTGCAACAGGCCGTCTGGCAAGTGTAAACCCGAATTTACAGAATATCCCGATCCGGACTTTGAGAGGGCAGCAGATTCGTGGGGCGTTTGTTTCAGCGGAAGGTAAAAAAATTATCTCTGCCGATTATTCACAGATCGAACTTCGTCTGATCGCCGAAATTTCTGGTGAAGATAATATGATTAAAGCTTTCCAGGACGGGGAAGATATTCACGCTTCAACGGCCGCGAAATTGTTTAAAATTCCGTTGGAAGAAGTTTCAAAAACACAGAGAAGCCAGGCTAAAACCGTGAATTTCGGGATTATTTACGGACAGGGTGCTTTCGCTTTGGCGGAACAAACCGGCTTATCAAGATCGGAAGCCAAGCAAATGATCGAAGCCTATTTTGAGACCTATCCGAAGCTGAAGGAATACATGGCAGAACAGGTAAATAAAGCCCGTCAGTTAGGATACGTTGAAACGATTTTGGGAAGAAAACGTCATTTAAAAGATATTAACTCCAATAATTTTGTGGTTCGTGGCCATGCGGAAAGAAATGCCGTGAATGCACCTGTTCAGGGAAGTGCGGCGGATGTTGTGAAAATGGCGATGATTAAAATTCAGAAAGAACTGGAAAAAGAAAAATTACAGACAAAAATGCTCTTGCAGGTTCATGACGAATTGGTTTTTGAAGCTCCGGTTGATGAGGTTGAACTAGCCACTAATATTATCAAAATGGAAATGGAAAGTGCCATTGAAACGCAGGTTCCGTTGCTAGTGGAAGTTGGTGTTGGAAACAACTGGCTGGAAGCACATTAAAAAAATAATAAAATAAAAACTTTCACTTTTAGTGGGAGTTTTTGTTTTATACTAAAACTGTGGTTTAATTTTATAATGATTTAAATTATGACAAGGTTAATGTAATAAAAGCTGTAAACATAATCCCACTTATAAGTATTAAAAAAATAACAAACTTCTTTACATCTTCAAGACCTTTTCCTTCTTTTAAAATCAAACCTCTGAATTCTTTTGAAATGAGCGTCATTAAAGCTGTAATAAAAAGCATTCCCAGGGCTGTAGAAATTCCGTAGCCAAAAGTATGTGAGTTATTTTGTTTGAACATAGGAATAAACTCATACCAAATACAAAGATTCCATATAATAAAAAAGCCTATAGCTACAGAAAGTTTTATCGGAAATCCACCCTGTTTTTGCTGTTCAATGATTTTCGGATCTTTTTCTGTTAACGGTAAATGCATCTTATCTAAAAATCCGGTATTTTTAATTTCATTAATAACAAAATTGGGATTTTTTATCGTCCAGAAAATCACATTTTGATCATAATTTGTAACTCTGTGATAGATTTTTATTCCTTGCCCGAACAGAGGAAATGAATTGTGAGGTTTTATAGAAATAATATCCTGCGGCTGAAAAATGAAGCTTCCGAGTAGTGAAGCGTTTATTTTAAAGATATTTTCATCAACATATAGATCTACAAAAGGATAAGTTAGATTAGCACTTCCAATTTTTACACCACCTGTGAGTTTGAAATTCTTATTCATGTTTGTACTATTTGAATTTTTAAACCGCAAACTCAATCCCACCAATATAAACCAAAGAAAACCAATCGCTTTCAACCGAAGTCGGTTTAGGAATTTGTCCTCTGTTCAGGAAAATAATAGAATTGATATCGAAATCAAGATTAAGTTCATTAAGTCTGTTGATGAGAATCGGAAGCCATTGCTCCGCAAAAGAATAGTCTGCAAATTTCTCGTAAATTGTTCTGTTTCCATCTTCAAAACCGTATTCTACAAAATCATGATCTAGCCAGATTGTGTCCTGCGATTCTGCAAATTTTGAAATATATTTTTCGTCAGATTCTTCTTCCATGTAGAAATTTTCATCCTCTTCTACAAACTCATAAAAATCCTCCTCAGTTTTGAAGTTTCCTACCCAAAAATCTAATGTTTCTATATTCATAATTGCTTATTGTTGCTCCGTTAAGATGATTATTAAACGGAATTTCAAATTTAAATAATTAAAATAAATATATTGCTTTAAATTACCCTTTTCCCAAGTTCACTTTCCCTAATCACTTTCTCCAATCTCGATAATCTTGTTTTCTCCTGCTTCGCACTCATAATCCAGTGAAGCATCACTTTTTTGTATGACGGAGCCTGATTATTGAAGAATTCCCATGCTTTTTTGTTGGATTTAAATTGTTTTTCGTAGGCAGGATCTAGGGTTGCAACTTCATTTTCATGAGAATAAACCCCGGATTTTTCTTCTTTTCTCAGCTCAAATGCTTTTTGACCTGCAGGCGTCATCAATCCGGCTTTGGTGAGCTCCTCCACTTTTTTGATATTGATCGCGCTCCAGTTACTTGTCGGTTTTCTTGGAGTAAAACGGTTGCAGTAGCTTTCATCGTCGATAGACCTTCTCACTCCGTCTATCCATCCGAAGCATAGGGCTTGATCAACGGCTTCCGACCACGTCATGGAAGGTTTTTTCGTTCCGACTTTGTAGAATCCTACCAGCAATTCTTTTTCGGTTTCGTGGTGCTTTTCCAGCCATTTTCTGAATTCATCCGGTGTTTTGAAGAATATTGGTTCCATTTTTTAATTAAACTAAATTCCTGTATCCAAGATAATCCATTTTCCTGAAAAAACCTCTAGCTATTTGCTAAAGGTTTTTGTATTTACTAATATTATTTTGTTGGATTTTAATTTATTTTCCAGCCATGATTTTAATTTTGGCTCATCAATTTTAGAGTCTGTTTTGTAAAGGAAAGCCGTTTCAACGCCCGTGGAATCCAGTGTATAGAAATTCTGGATTTTCCCGACGGCAATTTCATTCACTTCAGGGAATAAAATTTTGATCTCTTTCACCAGTTCCGGATTGTCCATTTTATACTGATTCAGCTCATTTTTTAAGACATTGATCTGAAGGTCTTTCTCTGAAGTATTGGTTTTTTGAAGATTGATTTCATTGAGGATTTCCGCTTTCAGGTCGGATGTATTTTGCTTAATGGTAAGTGTCGTATTATTTATTCCGAAATCTTTCAGTGAATTGTTTAGTTTTTTTATCTCAGCACTGTCAAACTCCTTAGACAAGAATGCGAGTTCGATAGATTTTGGATTCGTATGATGGTCCACTTTTTTGTAAATAATCGTATATCCGTTTTTTGTAAACTCACTGTTGATAAACTTCTCTACGTTTTGAGTATATTTTTTCTCATTCAGAAGATCATAAGCCAAATAGCAGCTGGGAACAATCATAATAATGATTAAGACAGAAATCCCATAACGGATTCTTTTCTCAAGAGTTTTATCGGTATTGGCTACGGCCTGGTATTTTAAGAATTTTATAATTAAAAATGTGGCAATACAGATAAAAAAGCAATTGATAGTATACAGATAAAAAGCCCCTGCAACAAAAGAAAGATTACCTGTAGCTATACCAAATCCGGCGGTGCACAAAGGCGGCATTAAAGCTGTGGCAATGGCTACGCCCGGAATAGGATTTCCTTTTTCAACCCTGGTAATGGATACTGCACCTACAACTCCTCCAAAAAAGGCAATAAGAACGTCATAAATATTGGGAGATGTTCTTGCCAAAAGCTCTGATTGTACTTCCTTGAACGGACTTAGATAAAAATATAATGAAGAAACCGCCAAACTTACAATGGTCGCAATAATCAAGTTTTTGATTGATTTTTTTAATAAACCGAAATTAAAAGTTGCAAGAGCAAAACCGGCTCCTACAATCGGCCCCATTAAAGGGGAAATAAGCATTGCTCCGATAATCACGGCAGTAGAATTTACATTAAGACCTACTGATGCAATCAGGATCGCGGAAGCCAGAATCCAAAGATTGGCTCCTCGGAAAGATACATTACTGGTGACGTCTTCAAGAACAATTTTAGGATTTTCCTCACCCATATGCAGGTCCAGGAATTTGGAAATAGTGTTTCTCATGTCATTAATTGTATTTTATAAATGTCAATAATCTAATAAAAAATTACATGTTTTTAATTAATTACAGCTCATCCACGCAGTGATATAAAAAAGCGGGATGAATAAAATTTCATCCCGCCTTTGCAAATATACATTTTATAAGTTTAAATACAAATTTTCTGTTTCGGGGCGGGAGCGAAGCTCCCGCCCCGAAACAGCCCGATACTTTAAGAGAACTGCATTTATTTACTCAACAATCATCACAATAGATGTAATATTCCGGAAAACTCACAAAGTTTGCTTTTCGATTGCTTACATTTGTATCTCACTATGTTAAAGGAATGAAAATGAGTTTATATATGACTGACAAAAGATACGGCGAAACAATTCATACAGATAAAAACAATTACGAATATATCACAATTCCCAACGACGAAAATAAGGTAAGAATTTATACATTGAAAAATGGATTAAAGGTTTTTCTTGCCCAAAATTTCGATGCTCCGAGAATTCAGACTTATATTCCGGTGAGAACGGGAAGTAATAATGATCCGGCTGATAATACAGGATTGGCTCATTATCTGGAGCACATGATGTTTAAAGGAACATCAAAAATCGGAACTCAAAACTGGGAAAAGGAAAAGGAATTATTAAACCAAATTTCAGATTTATACGAAAATCATAAAGCTGAGCAAGACCTTGGAAAAAAGAAAGAAATCTATAGGAAAATAGACGAAATTTCTCAGGAAGCAAGTCGGTATGCTATTGCTAATGAATATGATAAAGCGATTTCTTCGCTGGGAGCGACGGGGACGAATGCACATACCTGGTTCGACGAAACGGTTTATAAAAATAATATTCCCAACAATGAGCTTGAAAAATGGCTGAAAGTGGAAAAAGAAAGATTTTCCGAGTTGGTTTTAAGACTTTTCCATACGGAATTAGAATCCGTTTATGAAGAATTCAACAGAGCGCAGGACAATGATACAAGATTGGTTCAGTATGAACTGATGGACGCGCTTTTTCCAACGCATCCGAACGGTCAGCAAACGACCCTGGGAAAAGCGGAACATTTGAAAAACCCTTCCATGAAGGCGATTCATAAGTATTTTGATGAATATTATGTTCCCAATAATTATGCACTGGTTTTGGTTGGAGATCTTGATTTTGAAGAAACAATTCAGCTTATAGATCAATATTTTGGAGCACTTCCTTACCGAGAATTGCCCCAAAAAACTCCGATCATCGAAAAACCGATCACCGAAATTGTAAAAAGAACCGTAAAAAGTCCGACTACACCGAGAATTCAATTGGCTTGGAGAACAGAAAGCTACGGAACAAAAGAAGCTTTGCTGGCGGATGTTGTTGCCAATATTTTGAGCAACAGAGGTGAGGCAGGATTAATGGATTTAAATATTAACCAGACTCAAAAACTGCTTTGGGGACAGGCTTTTTCAGTAGGTTTAAAGCAATACGGATATTTTTCAATTGTAGCCGTTCCGAAGGAAACACAGACTTTGGATGAAGCCAAAAACATGGTTCTGGAGCAGATTGAATTAGTGAAGAAAGGTGAGTTCCCGGATTGGGTGCTTCCCGCGATCATCAATGATTTTAAAATTCAGAGGATGAAAACATTGGAAACGGCAGACGGATTGGCGACAAACCTCTATGACACATACATCAAAGGCAGAACGTGGGAACAGGAACTGAACGAAATGGATGAATACGACGAGTTTACAAAAGAAGATGTTGTAAGCTTTGCCAATGAGTTTTTCAAGGATAATTATGTAATTGTTTATAAGGAAAAAGGAGTAAACGATAAACTGATCAGGGTTGAAAACCCGGGAATTACACCCATAAAAATCAACCGTGAAACGCAGTCTGAATTCCTGGAACAGATTTTATCAGAAAAAACAGGAGACATTCAACCGGAATTTATTGATTATCAAAAAGAAATTAATACAGATCTAATTAAAAATAAAAAATTAAGTTTCGTTAAAAATAAATACAATGATATTGCACAGGTTCATTTTATTTTCCCGTTTGGAAGTGATAATGACCGTGATTTAGGAATTTCTACACAGATTCTGCAATATTTAGGAACGGAAAAATTTTCGCCGGAAGATCTTAAAAAAGAGTTCTTTAAAATTGGAGTTACCAATGATTTTAAAACAACAAATGACCAGCTTACTATATCCTTAAATGGTCTTGAAGAAAATATCGAGAAGGGAATCGAACTGCTTCAACACTGGATGTATGATGTGAAACCTGATCAGGAAATCTACAATCAATTTGTAGAAACGGTTCTGGAAAACCGGGCTGCTGTGAAAAAAGATAAAGGCCGTATCATGACGGCTTTAACTAACTATACAAAATTAGGCGAATTCTCTCGTTTTACAGATATTATTTCGAAAGAAGAGCTGGAAGGCAGTACAGTTGAAGTTTTCACAGACAGGATGAAAAAATTATTCATGTTTCCTTATCAGATATTTTTTTACGGGAAAGATTTTGAAAATTTTAAATCATATATCGGAAAATATGTTGAAAACGGAAGCTATCAGATTCCGGAACCTAAAAAATATCCTGAGCCTGAAACGAGCGGAAATGTTTATTTCACCGACTATGATATGGTTCAGATGGAAATGAGTAAAATAGGGAAAGGGCATTTGGTGAATACCAAAAATTTTGGGAAAATTAATGTTTTTAATGAATATTTCGGACGCGGTTTGTCATCCATCGTTTTCCAGGAAATCCGTGAGAGTAAGAGTCTGGCGTATTCTGCGTATGTCTCCTATGCAGCGAATGCAGAGTTGAATCATCCGGATTATATTACAACATACATCGGAACACAGCCGGATAAATTGCAGATTGCAGTTGATACAATGACCGAATTGATGACTGAGCTTCCGGAGGTTCCGGCTCAGTTTGAAAATGCCAGAAGTGCAGCGTTAAAGCAAATTGCATCAACAAGAATTACCAGAACGAATATTTTCTTTAATACATTAAGGTTAAAAAAATTAAACATTCAGCACGATTTCAGGAAAGATATTTATAACCAGATTCAAAATCTGAAATTTGAAGATCTGAAGCAGTTTTATAACACAGAAATTAAACCGATCCGCTTCAATACAGCCATCATAGGTAAAAGAGAAAACCTGAATATGGATGCTGTTAATCAAATGGGAACATTCAAAGAAGTGAGTTTAAAGGATATTTTTGGATATTAAAATTAATTTAAATATGAGATGCTTCGGCAAGCTCAGCATGACAACGCTACAAATATGTAGTTCAATGCAGAAATAACAGTTAGTATTAGAAATGTCATGCTGAGCGGAATCGAAGCATCTCCACAAAACAAAAAATAAACCCCGAAAGAAAACTTTCGGGGTTTTATATGAATTCAATTAAATTATTTCACAATTTTCATTTCATCAACCAACCATTTTGAATCAGCAAATTTGTCGATAATGAAAAGAATATACTTCGTATCAACCATGATATTTCTGCTGAAACGCGGATCATAATTAATATCACTCATTGTACCTTCCCATTGTCTGTCGAAGTTGAGCCCGACAAGATTTCCGTTGGCATCCAGCGCCGGACTTCCTGAGTTTCCGCCGGTTGTATGGTTTGTGGCCGTAAATCCTACAGGAACATCGCCGGTTTTATCCTTATAATTTCCGAAATCTTTTTTGTTGTAAAGATCGATCAGCTTTTTAGGAACATCAAACTCATAATCTCCCGGAACGTACTTTTCCATCACACCCGCCAAATGCGTCTGATAGTTGTAAGAAACCGCATCTCTTGGCAAAGAGCCTTTCACTTTCCCGTACGTGACACGTAACGTGGAGTTGGCATCCGGGAAGAATTTTCTGTCTTTATCCGTTGCCATTTGTTGTGCCATGTAAGTTTTCTGCAAGGCATCAATTTTTGTTTGAAGAGATGCAAACTGAGGATCGGCTTTGGTCATATAAGTTTCTCTCATCAAGTTGAAAAGCTGATAAACAGGGTCTTTCTTTAAACTTTTAATTAATTTATCCTGATTAGAAAATCCTTTTTCAATATCCTGAGACAATGAAACACCATTCACCTCTGATCTTCCTGTGATGATAGAATTTTTAGAAATTTCTTCAATATTCTGAATGTTCTGAGCTTCATTTTTATACTTTTCAAATCCTGCAGGCAAAAATTGTGGAGCGGTTTTGTTTGCATAAAGAGCCAATAATTTTGCCGTTACTTTTGCATCCAGTTCCGCGCTGTAATCTTTGTAGAAAGCAGCCAGTTTTTTCTTAAGAGCAGCAGTACCTTTTTCATCCATTCTTCCGGCTTCCACGGCAGTGATGTAGTTGTAATAGAGGTTTGCCAGCGTCAGAGTCTCGGCATTTCTTACAGTTTCGGAATAATAAGCATTGTTTAAAGCAAATGGAGCCTGATCGTTGTAAAGCTTGTTTAATTGATCTAAAGTTGATTTAATCTCATGATTTTTAGCAACTAAAGAACCTTCATACATCACTTTTTTCTCCACTGCGTTTGATTTTTTAAGACCTTCCACTTCACCGATCCATTTTTTCCAGTAATTAGCTACTGAAGCATATTTTGAAGCATATTTGATACGGGTGGCATCATCGGCACGCATTTTTTCGTCTAATGTTTTTAACGCGACATCTCTTACTGCAATTCTCGCAGGATCAATCTCTTTCATGATTTTTTCAACTGCAATTGCCGGAAGATATTCCGTTGTTCTTCCCGGAAATCCGAAAACAAAAGTAAAGTCGTTTTCATTTTTATCCTTGATGGAAACCGGGAGATAATGCTTCGGAACGTAAGGAACGTTGTCCTTTGAATATTCCGCCGGCTTATTGTTTTTATCAGCATAAATTCTGAACATCGAGAAGTCTCCCGTATGTCTCGGCCAAACCCAGTTGTCCGTATCAGAACCGAATTTCCCAATGCTTTGCGGCGGCGCGCCTACTAGACGAATATCTTTGTAAGTCTCAATTGTGTAAGCGTAATATTTATTCCCGTAATACATTGATTTTACGGAAATCGACTGATAAGGTTCAGTTTTTTGAGCATTTTTATAAATCTCAATATTATTGGCGATTTTCTTTGAAAGTTCAGGTTCTGTAAGGTTGTCTGTTCCCTCCAAAATTTGATTGGAAACTTCTTTAATATCAACAATAAAATCCACTGTTACCCCCGGATTTGGAAGCTCACCCTGAGGATTTTTTGCCCAGAAACCGTTTGATAAAAGGTCATTCTCAACAGTTGAGTGCGCCTGGATCTGTCCATAACCACAGTGGTGGTTGGTTAGCAATAATCCTTTTGGTGAAATAATTTCAGCGGTACAGCCACCGTTGAACTGTACTACAGCGTCTTTAATGCTTGCTTTTTGAGGGTTGAAGATGTCTTTCGCAGAGATTTTCATTCCCAAATCTTTCATTTCCTTTTCATTAAGCTCTGTGGGGATCCACATTCCTCCGTATTGCTGTGCAAACGTCATTACAGCCGGCAAAAGAAATACAGATAAAAGTATCTTTTTTGTCATAATCAAAAATTTTCCTCCAATTTACAAAGAAAATAAAGATTATAAGCATGCCTGTCGTCACTTCATACTAATTGATGTAATATTTTTACAACGGTACAAATTTTGTTGGTACAAATCCGATTAATAAAAACAAAATGATAAAAAAAAGAAAAACATCGATTTCAGTATTCTTAATGATGGGCTTATTAGTTTCATGTACACAAAATGAAAAGAAAAATGGACCTGAAACAAAAAAAGATTCCACTTCTACTGTTGTCAAAAATTCTGCACAAGAGCCTGAAAATGTTAAAAACTCTCTAAATTGGGTTGGAACATATGAAGGAACATTACCATGTGCAAGCTGTGAAGGAATAAAAACTACAATTACGCTAAATAAGGATAATACTTTTAATATAGCGACCGAATATTTGGGCGATAAAGATAACAAGTTCAATGACAAGGGTGTTATAGAGTGGGATTCTACAGGAAGTGTTATTACATTAAAATCCGGACAAGAAAGCTGGAAATATAAATTATCAGAGAATCAATTAGTACATCTTGATATAGATGGAAAAGAAATAGATGGAAAAATGAAATCTATGTATATTTTAATGAAAAAATAAAGGCATTTTTGCCTTTATTTTTTTGCTAGAATTGATAGGCGATTACTTTTTCATCTTCCATAAGATTTTTCAGTAAAGCTTCATGATTTGCGCTTTTTCCTATCACAATCCAGGAGGTGGCAAGGTTTCCCTGCGAATACTGCTGTTTTGATATAACAAATTTCAAATGATTTTTTTTGAAAATATCTTCGCAGTGCTTGACGTCTTCATGATTAACAACAGCAATTTTATATTCCCTGATTCTATGTTCTTTATCAATTAGTTTTTCAAAAACAGTAAGAGAGCTTAAAACCAACAAAACGAGGATAGTGCCTAAAAGGGCCAAATAAACATATCCGGAACCTACCGCCATCCCAATGGAAGCTGTTGCCCAGATTGTAGTGGCAGTGGTAATTCCGTCGATTTTATTGTCTCCTTTAAATATAACTCCGGCTCCCAAAAAACCGATTCCAGTGATAATATTTGCGGCAATACGATCCGGATCATCAACACCGATTTTTATAGATAGAATCGTAAAAAGACAGGACCCGAAACAGATCAGAATAAAAGTACGCAAACCGGCCGATTTGTTCCTGTATTCCCGCTCTGCACCGATGAGAATCCCCAGTACGACGGAGATAAAAATCAACAACAATTCGTTTTGAATAGAATGATCATTTAAAAATTCCATTGTTTATTTTTTTAGCTTAAAATAAAATTACGATAAAAATTTTGTTATGCATTATGATTCGGATTATAAAAAAAGACTGCCCGGAAAGACAGTCTGATTTATATTATTCTGAATTTTATTGTTTCTCGATCAAATCTAAAAACTGCTGCTCATCCAGAATCTCAATCGTTCCGATATCCTGAGCTTTCTTTAATTTGCTTCCTGCTTTTTCACCCACAACAAGGAAATTAAGGTTTTTTGAAACCGCCGAAATGTTTTTTCCGCCGTGTTTTTCTACCATTTCCTCTGCCGCTTCTCTTGTAAATAAAGACAATTTTCCGGTAAACAGGAAAGTTTTTCCTTCCAGGACGTTAGATAAAACTTCATTTGTACTTTCGCCTTTTTCAAGCTGAACGCCGTAAGATTTTAACCTTTCAAGCATTAAAATGTTTTCAGGATTATTGAAGAAATCAACAATACTTACCGCAATTTTTGTCCCGATATCTTCCACCTGGCAAAGCTCTTCAACAGTCGCGTTTTTCAACTCTTCAATGGTTGTGAAATTTTTAACTAATTTCTTCGCAACCGTTTCCCCGACGTGCTTTATACCAATTCCGTACAACACTTTTTCAAACGGGATTTCTTTTGATTTTTCAATTCCGGAGATGATATTCTGGGCAGATTTTTCCGCCATTCTTTCCAGTGGAAGAAGCTGTTCTTTGGTTAAGGCATAAAAATCTGCTGGATTTTCAATCAATCGTTCCCTGTAAAGCTGTTCGATCGTTTCGCTGCCTAAATTTTCAATATTTAAAGCCTTTCTGGAAACATAATGGATCATTCTTCCCACGACCTGCGGCGGGCAGTGAAGATCATTCGGGCAAAAATGGATGGCCTGATCTACAATTTTTACAAGCTCGGTTCCGCATTCAGGACAATGCTTGATATATTCAATTTCTTTGCTTTTTTCGGTTCTTTTTTCTGTGTTTACGCCGACAATTTTCGGAATAATTTCACCTCCTTTTTCTACATAGACGAAATCATGTTCGTGTAAATCGAGTTTTTTAATAATATCTTCATTATGCAGCGAAGCCCTTTTTACAATGGTTCCGGCCAGTAAAACAGGCTTCAGATTCGCAACCGGAGTAATCGCTCCCGTTCTTCCGACCTGGTAAGAAACGCTCTGTAATTCGGTCTCAACTTTTTCAGCTTTAAATTTGTAAGCCATCGCCCAGCGTGGAGATTTTGCGGTATATCCAAGCTGTCTTTGTTGTTTTAATGAATTGACTTTCAATACAATTCCATCAATTTCAAAAGGTAAATTATGTCTTTCAATATCCCAAAAATTGATAAATTCTTTCACCTCATCCAGAGTCGTGCAAAGTTTTGCCTGCTGCGAAGTTTTAAAACCCCATGATTTCGCCTTTTCAAGTAATTCCCAATGCGTTTCTGCAGGAATTTCCTCTGAAATATATTGATACAGCACCGATGAAAGCCCACGTTTTCTTACCTCACCGCTGTCCTGCATTTTCAAGCTTCCGCTTGCGGTATTTCTTGGATTCATGAATGGATCTAAGCCTTCTTCCTCACGCAGTTGATTGATTTTGTCGAAATTTTTTCGGGTTAAATAAATCTCGCCACGCATAAAAAAATGTTCCGGAAAATCGCCTTTCAATTTTAAAGGAATATCTGAAATGGTTCTTACATTTGATGTAATTTCGTCCCCCTGAAAACCGTCTCCACGGGTTACGGCCTGTGCCAGCTTTCCGTTTTCATAAAGAATGGAAATGGAAGCTCCATCATATTTTAGCTCCGCAACAAATTCTACGGGTTCCGCGATGGTTTTAATAATTCTTTTTTCCCAATCTTCAAGATCATCAAAATCGTAGGAATTATCCAGAGAATACATCCTGAATTTGTGCTGAACTGTCGGGAAAACCTTTGTAATTCCTCCTCCGACACGTACCGTTGGTGAGTTTTCATCATAAAATTCCGGATATTTTGCCTCCAGGTCACGAAGTTCTTCCAACAGCATGTCAAAATCATAATCTGAAATGGTGGGTGTGTCCAGCTGGTAATAATTTTCATTGTGCTGATGAAGCTCCTGGCGAAGCTGTTCTATCTTTTGTTGAATATTTTCGGGCATTGAGGTTTTATCTTTTAAGCAAAAATAACTAAACTAATTTCATTTAAAAAATAAGAGAAATAAATATTTTGATAAAATTAAGATCACGTAATATATCTCAAGCTATTGATTTTGTTCAAGATAAAATAAGTGTTTACAATGACTTAACATAATGTTATAATTTAATTGAAAAATTGTTAAAACTGCCTTAAACAGTGGGCTCCCAAAGTCGAAATACCTTTGCAGGGCTAAATTGTAAATATGAGAAAAGTAAAGATTGTATTGGGATTATTATTCTTAAGCTTCGGAACACTGGCGTATGCACAGACAACGCAGGCTTCTATTGTTGGAAAAGTAACCGGAGCTTCGGATAAGGTAAAAGTGACGATTGTAAACGAGTCAACAGGCTTTAAAACCGAAACGGAAACCAACTCAAAAGGGGAATATATTTTTAAGGAAATTCCTCTTGGCGGGCCTTACACGGTAATCGTGAATGAGGAGAAAAAAGAAGGGTATACTGTGAATTTTGGTGATCAGGTTACCGTAAACATGGATCTTTCCAATAATAGTGAAAAATCGATTGAAGAAGTAATTATTGTAGGAAACCTGAAAAATAAAATCGGAAATTTAGGAGCTGCAACAGCAATTACAGCGAAAAATATCGGGATTTTACCCGTAAACGGAAGAAATTTTACCAGCCTTACCGAGCTTTCTCCTTTAAGCGGAAGAGGTGGAAATCTTTCGGGGCAATTGGGTTCTTCTACCAACTTTACCATCGATGGGATGACCGCGAAAAACCCTACCTCAGCAGGTTCTACAACAAGCCGAAGCGGTGCGCCGTTTTCAATTTCTATCGAAGCGGTTCGTGAATTTAAAATCACAACCAACCAATATGATGTTACGCTGGGAAGAAGCGGAGGCGGAACAGTAAGTGCCGTGACAAAATCCGGAACGAATAAATTCTCCGGAAGTGCCTGGGAATATTTGAGAACAAACTGGCTTTCAAGTCCGTACGATATCAGAGGTAACAAAAGGGATAATGATTTCTCAACTTCCCAGTTTGGTTTTTCATTAGGCGGACCGGTTATTAAAAATAAATTACATTTTTTCGTAGCTTGGGATCATCAGCTGGATTCAAGGCCTTTGCAGATCGCTGATATCAAATCGCATGACGACGAATTAAGGTTAAATACAACAACAGCGACGCTTAACAAGTTTCTGGATGTCGCAAGAGCCAAATATGGTGTTGCAAACACACAGCAGTTTGGAGCTTTCGATAAAGTGAGAAATTCTGATGCGGCATTTTTACGTTTGGATTGGCAGATTAACGATAAAAACTTGTTAACCTTAAGAAATAATTTCACGTATGATATGAACAAAAACGGATTGGGTGATAATACATCAATCAATTTCTTTGAATCTTACGGGAATGATAAAAACCTGGATAACAGCTTATTGTTGACTTTAAGGTCAAACTTAAAGCCTAATATAACTAATGAATTAAAGGCGCAATATTTATACACTTTTCAGGACAGTTACCAGAACGATGAGCTTGGACATGCCGTTCCCAGAGCTATTGTAGAAAATGTGTTGACGAATATTGATGGAAAAGACCGTGGAACAAATATCCAGATCGGAGGACATCGTTTTGCACAGGAAAGCTTTAGGAATAACGTATTTCAGATTGTTGACAACTTATATTACAACACTGATAAAATTAAATATACTTTCGGGGCAGATCTGATGTATACCGCGGCTAGATCTGTTTATGGAAGCGAGGTTAACGGTAGATTCCACTTCAGGGAAGCCGCTACAAACCCAAGTAACCTTTACAATTTTGAAAATATGACGGCTTACAGATTTTACAGAGAAGTTCCTTTGATGGAAGATCCTTCTGTGAAATCAAACATCTGGAATGTAGGTATTTACGGACAAATTCAGACGAAAATAGCGAAAGGTCTTGACTTAATGGCTGGTTTAAGATTAGATTACGGAGGTTATCCAAAAGCAGAGTTTAACCAAAAGTTATTTGATGAAATGGGAATCAGGACGGATAATCAGATTAAATCGTTTATCATTCAGCCAAGATTTCAGTTTGACTGGAATATCAATGAAGGAAACAAGGATTTCCTGAAATTTGGAGCGGGAATTTTCTCTTCTGATATCAATAACTATATGGTTATCAATAATTTGGTTTTTGATGGAAGACATTTGGCGACAGTGGATGTGAATCCTTCGCAGATTGGCCTTATTCCGGATTTTAATGCTTACAGAAATGATTATGGAACAGTTCCGTCACTTCCTCAGTATCAGCTTCCTACGATTAACTATACAGGTGAAGATGCGAAAATTCCTATCGTTTATAAAGCCAATATTTCATATACTCACTTCTTTAATGAAAAATTCAGAGCGGGAGTTGCGGGTTATATGGCTTTGGGCAGAAATAACTATTTCTATTATGACAGGAATATGGCAGCAAATCCTTTCTTTACGCTGGATAATGAAGGTGGAAGAGGAGTTTTTGTACCAATCACCTCGGTAGCTGCAAACGGAACCATGAACTGGAAAGATGGAAGAATTAACCAAAATTTTGGAAGAGTTCTTGAGCTTGTGAGCGATGGAAAAGTTAACCAGTTCTCGTTTGTTGTTGATACAAGTTACCGTTACTGGAGAGACGGAGAAATCACTGCAAGTTACACATGGTCAGACATTAAGGATAATACTTCATACAACGGAAACGTGGCAAATTCTGCGACATTGTCGACATTGGTTCAGAGTGATCCGAGAAATTTAAGAATGACATATTCTGATAACCAGTTTAGAAATAAAGTCGTATTGTACGGGAATTCACCAACGATTGCCGGGTTTACTTTAGGTCTCAGATATTCAGGAATTGGAGGAACGCGTTTTTCTGTAACGGCGGGTGGAAACGTAAACGGAGATTTTGTTGATTCTAACGATTTGGCGTATATTTTCCCGACTCTTACTCAGACTTTAATTGATAATCCTGAAGTGGGACAAGCATTAAAAAACTATATTACAGACTATAATAACCAGATTGCAGAAAGAAATGGCGGTAAAAACGGATTTTATGGAGTTTGGGATGTTCGTGTAGCAAAGAAAATTAAATTTGAAAAAATCGGTAACTTTGAGCTTTCGGTTGATATTTTTAACGTAGCTAACTTACTGAACAGAGAATGGGGAGTTAACAAATCTTACGGAAATACATCGCTTTACAGAATTACAGGATTTGATCCGGTTACGAAAGAGCTTAAATACAGCTTAAACACCAGCGGACTGGAGCCGTTATCAGGAAATCCATACCAAATTCAGGTAGGAGCGAAGTATTCATTCTAAAAAATGTGAAATGTGAATGGTCAATTGTGAATTACTTTGTCGATTTATGGCAATTGACTTGCAAAGCAAATTCACCATTCACTTTAATTTTAATTTAAATATGAATCATATTATGAAAAATTTTATCTTAGGAATAGCAGTTTTAAGCACCATTATAATGAAGGCACAAACCCAGATTATTGCGCACAGAGGCTATTTCCAATCGCAACCTCCGACAACAGAAAACTCACTGAAGTCATTGGAGAATGCACAAAACCTGAAGATTTACGGGTCTGAGTTCGATGTCAGGATGACAAAAGACGGTGTTTTGGTAGTAAATCACGATGAGCATCACGCAAAAATGGAAATCGCAGAAACAGATTTCAAAGAACTGAAAAAAGTAAAGCTATCGAATGGTGAAGACCTTCCTACACTAAAGGATTATTTAAAGCAAGGTAAAAAAGATAAATCATTAAAGCTGATTGTTGAAATAAAACCTGATAAAACGAAGGAAAAAGAAGATGAACTGACAGCGAAAGCAATCAAAATGATTAAGGATATGAAGTTGGAGTCGCAAAGTGAATTCATTTCTTTCAGCTTAAATATCTGTAAAGAGATCAAAAAACTGGAGCCTACTTTTAAAGTTCAGTATTTGAAAGGAGAGCTGTCGCCTCAGCAGATCAAAGATGAAGGTTTAGACGGTATCGACTATCATTACAGCATTTTCCAGAAAAACCCAACATGGATTGCCGATGCGAAAGCATTAGGATTGATTACAAATGCATGGACGGTAAACGATGTTTCAGTCTATGATGAGTTGAAAAAGCAAGGTATCGGATTTATTACAACCAATATTCCGGATCAGCTTAAAAATAAATAGTTTTTAACCAACAATAATAATTATAAAACCCATCTTTCTGAGATGGGTTATTTTTTTAATCTGTTGAATTGCTGATAAACAAAGGATTAACTTAATTTATCAGGAAAAGACAATAAAGTTAGGTAAATAAAATACATTGTTTGTATTAATTATGCTTAACTAATTTAACCTGCTGTTAACCAATTACCTGTATAAAGTTGTTAAAAATAAATTAATATAGTGTTTAATAATTCTTTAATAAATGTTAAAACCGTGTTAAAACCATAACCATAATGTCGTTTTAATTTTGCGCAAACAAAAAGGATATGCGTAAAGAGACACAAAAGTTGTTGGTATTGTCACTGCTAGGATTAGTAAGTGTCAATCTGGCGGCTCAGGAAAAAGCTAAAAAAGACACGATCAGAAGTATTGATGAAGTGGTGGTAACTGCTTTAGGTATCAAGAGACAGGACAAGTCTTTGGGATATTCTACGGAAACCATTAAGTCTGATGAACTTTTAAGAACCCAAAACAACAACTGGACCGGAGCTTTGGAAGGGAAAGTTGCAGGGCTAAAGATTCAGACTGCGGGAGCAGGGCCTTTATCTACACCCAGAATCACTTTGAGAGGTGATGTTTCGATGAGCAGCATGGATGATAACCAGGCTTTGATTGTGGTAGACGGCGTTCCAATGAACAACAGATCTGTAGGAACAGGAACACCTGCTTATGGTGCCGGTTCTGGAGGAGATCTTCCGATTGATTATGGAAATGAGGTGAGCAGCATCAACCCTGATGATATCGAAAGCATCACAGTATTGAAAGGACCTACGGCAGCCGCTTTGTATGGTTCCAGAGGTGCAAAAGGTGCGATTATGATCACCACGAAGTCCGGAAAAGGAAAAGACGGTAAATTTCAAGTGAATTTCAACTCTTATTCCAGCTACGATACCGTACTGAAATGGCCGGATTATCAATATGAATACGGGCAGGGAACCTTAACAAAAAATACAGCAGGACAATTTTATTATTCTTATGGAGCTTCTGCCGATGGCGTAAGTACCGGTGGAACGAGTAGTGCTTTCGGGCCAAAATTTGACGGGCAGTACTTTTTCCAATATGATCCGAATGAAAATGGGCAAAGCAAAGAAAGACAGTTGTGGAGACCCTACAAGGACAATATCAAAGGTTTTTGGAGAACAGGCTCTACCTACTCAAACAACATATCTATAGAAAGCTCTAACGATAAAACTTCATTCCGAAGCTCTTTAACCTATCTGAAAAACGAATGGATGATGCCAAATACAGGCTTCGACAGATGGAATGCACAGTTTTCGGTAGATCATAAATTAACTTCAAAATTAAAAAGCAGCATCAAGTTATCCTATGCACAGACAAAAAGTGATAACCTACCTGCAACAGGATACAACAACCAGTCTATCTCTTACTTCATGATCTTCCAGAATCCGAATGTAGATCTTGCATGGTACAAACCTATCTGGAAGCCGGGACAGGAAAATGTTGACCAGATTCACCCGTTCAGTTCTTTTATCGACAACCCTTATTTGATCGCTTATGAAATGACAAATAGCGTGAACAGGAAAGGAATCACAGGGAATGTAAGCTTAAATTATCAGGTTGATAAGCATTTTGATGTCCTATTAAGATCAGGAATGATTTGGAATGATGAATTGCGTACACAGAGAAGACCTTACAGTTCTGCGAATTATTTGAAAGGATATTACAGAGAACAATATATCAACGGATTTAATTTTAATAATGACTTAATGGTTAATTATAAAAATAAATTCGGAAACCTTAATGTATCGGCGAGTGCAGGTGCAGGTTCTCAGTATGAAGAGCAAAAAACTCAGGATTATTTTGCAATTGGTCTTAAAAATCCGGGAGTTTACAGCCTTACAAACGCGATTGCCCAGGATTTCAAGATTCCGAAGCCTTATGATAAAATGGTAAATAGCTTATACGGTCTATTAAACTTCAATTATCAGGAAAAAGTATTCTTAGACATCACTGCTCGTAATGACTGGAGCAGTGCGCTTCCAAAAGCAAACCGTTCTTATTTTTACCCGTCGGTAGCTTCTTCGTTTATTCTTTCCGATATTTTTTCATTGAGGTCGAATAATCTTAATATGTGGAAATTCAGAGCTTCTTGGGCGAAGGTTGGAAATGATACCACCCCTTATCAATTGGCGAATTATTACAGTGTAAGTTCATTCCCGGGATCGGTAGAAATACCAAGCACTTATGCAAACCCGAACTTAAGACCTGAAATGATTACCAATATTGAAGCCGGTATGGATTTCAGCTTATTTAAAAACAGATTGACCTATAATATTACCGCTTACCAGAGTAACTCCAAAGATCAGATCATCAGAAACGTCCCTGTATTATGGGAAACAGGATATTCATTAAAGGTAATTAATGCCGGAGAGATCAGAAACCGTGGAATTGAAATGATGTTGAATGCGTACCCTGTTAAAAACAAGAATTTCTCTTGGAATATATCGGCAAACTGGTCTATGAACAGAAATAAAATTCTCTCTTTGCCTGAAGAATTCAACGGAGAACCTTACACAATGGGAAGCGTAGGTGGAGTAGTGTACTATAACGCTGTTGTTGGCGGATCTCTTGGAGATATGTACGGATATGGTCTGATGTATTCTCCTGACGGTCAGGTAATTTTCGGATCTGATGGATTAACGGCAAAACCAACTCAAATGAAGAAAATCGGAAATGCTTTTCCACTTTGGAGAGCCGGTCTTCAGAATGAATTTAAAATTAAAAACTTTACCATAAGTTTCTCATTCGACGGGCAGTACAAAGGGGTAGCATATTCCCAGTCTCACCACAAGATGACAGAGCAGGGGAAACTTAAGCATACCCTTGTAGGAAGAGAAAATCCGGATGGTTTGATTATCGGGACAGGAGTTGTACAGAATGCTGACGGATCATTCTCAACCAATGTGAAGGGTATTCCACTATCTACGTACTATGCAGATTATTACAGAAGAGCCAATGTAGAAACCAATACATTCGATACTTCTTTTGTAAAATTGAGAGACGCAAGAATTTCATATTCTTTCCCTAAATCACTTACTCAAAATTTAAAATTAACAGATCTTACCATAGCAATTTTCGGTAGAAACCTTTGGATGTGGACGAAATTCCCATTATTCGATCCGGAAGCTGCGACTTTAGATAACGCAACCGTTACTCCGGGTGTAGAAATAGGTCAATTACCAACTGCCAGAACCGTAGGGTTCCAGCTTAATGTAAAATTCTAAATTAATTAAGACATGAAAAAAACAATACTTAAATATTTTCTTTTGGCCGGATTGGGCATTGCGTCCATCTCTTGCGACAGAAGTTTAGACGAAATCAACTCAGATACAAGTAGAATATTAGAACCGGAGGTATCAAGCTTTTTGGCGCCGGCTCAGTACAATATGGCCTCAATCAATTATATGAGGGCTAATGATTTTACTTTCGATATCATGCAGACTTCTCTTGATTTTCCTAATGAAGGTAATTCTTTGAGCCGTTATTATATGACCGAAAATACAGGAGCAGGTTTTTGGAATAACAATTATAGATGGCTAAAGCAAATCAGAGATCTTAAAATGGCTGCCATAAAATCAAATGACAAAAATTATCAGGCAATTGCTATGGTAATGAATGCCTGGATTTATTCTAATCTTACTGATACCTTCGGTGATGTACCTTTCACAGAAGCCTCAAGATTGGATGATGGCATTACCCAGCCGAAATTTGACAAGCAGAAAGATATTTATATCCAATTATTGAATGATTTAAAAGAAGCAAACTCGCTTTTCGTTACCAATAAACCACTTTCTGGAAGCGATCTTTTCTATAATGCTGGAACAGATGCAAACGGAATTACAAACTGGAAGAAATTCTGTAATTCACTTTCATTGAGGTTGCTAACGAGAATTTTGAGCAAAAACGGAGAAGTAAATGTGAATGAAAGAATCCTTGAAATCATTAATAATCCTACAATTTATCCTATTTTTCAAAGCAACGCAGAAACAACAAAGGTTAACATAACGGGTGTTGCACCGCTTCTTCCGCCAATTGCAAGACCACAGGATTTTACAACAGGAAGAGCGGCTTCAGCATTTTTTGTTGAAACTTTAAAAGCAAATAACGACCCAAGAATGTCAATGTTTTTCGGACAGGCTAAAGATTTAGCAACGAATGCAAATATCGGCTACAAGGGAGCTCCGTCAGGATACGCTTTTGGAACGACATTCAATTATCAGCCTTCCAATATGAACCAGAATTTATCAAAAGCTCCGCTAAATATTTTAGTTTTTCCTTATGCTGAGCTGCAATTTATTCTGTCAGAATTAGCATTTAAAGGAATTATTCCAGGAAACGCTCAAACTTTTTATGAAAACGGGGTAAAAGCAACCATCGAGCAGTGGGGTTCTACAATGCCTGCCAATTATTTTACGAACCCGAATGTCGCTTACAACGGGACTTTAGAGAGAATTATGCTTCAAAAATACGTTTCTTTATTCTTTGTAGATCAACAACAGTGGTTTGAAAAGAGAAGAACAGGTTTCCCTATACTTCCCAACAACGGCGGACTTCTGAACAACGGAAATCTACCATCAAGATTGATGTATCCTCCAAATCCAAAAGTTTTGAATACAGCTAATTACCAGACAGCAGTTCAGCAAATGGGTGGCGACGATATCAACGTAAAAGTGTGGTGGAATAAGCCATAAGTTAGATTAAGGTGTAGGTTAAGATTTTCAATTTCCGAATTTCTAAATCTCATAATCTCTTAATTTTTAAATAATTAAAATCAAAATGAATATAAAATTTTTAATGCCGTGTTTATTAGTTTCGACAATGGCATTTTCACAAGCTTCCGTTTCGGGATATGTGTATGAAGACAGCAACAAAAACCAGAAGAAAGAAAACCGCGAAAAAGGAATCGAAGGAGTTGCAGTTTCCAATGGAGTTCAGGTAATTTTAACAGATAAAAACGGAAGATACAGCCTTCCAGTTCAGGAAAATCAGTCTATTTTTGTGATTAAGCCCTCAGGATATATGACGCCTGTTAATGGAAATAATCTTCCTCAATATTATTATCAATATAAGCCAAAAGGTTCACCTGCAGATTTTAAATACAAAGGAACGGCACCAACTGGCGAGCTTCCAAAAGAATTAAATTTTGCCTTAAATAAACAAAACGAAAGCAAAAACTTTGATATTTTAGTTTTCGGAGATCCACAACCTTACACGGAGAAAGAATTGGATTATTTCAGAAGAGCGATCGTAAATGAGGTTAAAAATACCAAGAAAAATGCGGTATTGGGAATCAGTTTGGGAGATTTGGTTGGGGATAATTTAAGTTTACAAAAACCTTATGCTGATGTGATGAAAGAAGTAGGATTGCCTTGGTACAACGTAATGGGGAACCACGACATGAACTACGATGCCAAAGAAGACCTGTTCTCAGACGAAACTTTTGAATTAAACTTCGGGCCAGCGAATTACTCTTTCAACTACGGAAATGTTCACTTCATTATTTTGGATGATATTTTGTATCCGGATCCAAGAGACGGGAAAGGATATTGGGGAGGTTTCCGCGAAGATCAGTTGAAATTCGTTGAAAATGACTTAAAATTGGTTGATAAAAACAAATTGGTTGTCGTTTCTTTCCACATTCCGTTGGATCATAAAAACGAGGATAATTTCAGAAATACAGACCGTCAGAAATTGTTTGATTATTTAACACCCTTTAAAAATGCTCTGATTTTATCGGCTCACACGCACATCCAACAGCAGATTTTCTACGGAAAACAAGCAGGTTGGAACGGTTCAAAAGACCTTCACGAATACAATGTGGGAACAACTTGCGGTGATTGGTGGTCCGGAACATCGGATGAAATAGGATTGCCGACTTCCACCATGAGAGACGGTACTGCAAAAGGATATTCCTTCATCAGTTTTAATGATAATCAATATAAAGTTAAATACAAAACAGCCGGAAAACCGGAAGATTATCAGATTAAATTATCTGTTCCGAAAGTCATTCCTTATCCGTCAAAAACATCTGCGAAAATTTTGGCTAACTTCTTTATAGGAAGTAAAAAAGACAAGGTAGAATACAGAATCGACGGTGGTGAATGGAAGGAAATGGAATACAACGAAACCATCGACCCGAATTTCGCACTATCCGTTTTCAAATGGGATACAACACAGAATCTTTTCCCTGGAAGAAGGCCTTCAAACCCTGAAATGTCCAGACATATCTGGGTAGGAGGATTCGGAAACAAGTTAACACTGGGAAAACATAAGGTTGAGGTAAGAGCGGAGGACATGTATGGAAATCAGTTCTCAACATCAGAAGAATTCGAGGTTCAAAACTCGGTTCTTATTCCTTAGTTTTTCATTTTTTACTATACTTTCAGAAACCGGCTTCAGATGAAGTCGGTTTTGTTTTTTTAATTTAAAACTTAATCACAAATGGACACGAATATTTTTCACAAATAAACACAATAAATAAGTATAAGTAATTGTATTGTAAATAAAAACAGTTAGTTTTAGCAATGTCATGCTGAGCCTGTCGAAGCATCTCGATAATCCAAATCTTCTATTAAAATTCATGCTATTTGTGAAAAATATTCGTGTCCATTTGTGTTTAAACAAGTAAATTTGTTAAACGAACAAATACTATTAAAATGAATATAAACGGAAAAAACGCCATCATCACAGGCGGTGGAAGAGGACTTGGAAAAGCAGTTGCTTTAGCATTAGCCAATGAAGGAGTAAATATCGGAATCACCGGACGAAACGAAGAAAACCTGAAAATGACAGTTGAAGAGATCAAAAATCTTGGTGTAAATGTTTCATACGCAGTTTTCTCCGTCGATAACGAAATACAGGTAAAAGCCGGAATAGAGTTGCTGGCAGAGCAGTTGAGTGGAGTTGATATTTTAATCAACAATGCTGGAATCGGCGACTTCGGAACCATCGAAGAAATGCCTTCCGAAACATGGGAACAAGTCATTAAAACCAATCTTTTCGGAGTGTATTACGCCGCAAAAGCCGTTCATCCTTTTATGAAGGCAAAAGGGGAAGGCGATATCGTCAATGTAGCATCAACAGCAGGCTTGAAAGGTGGCCCAAACATGTCGGCGTACGCAGCTTCAAAAGCAGCGGTCGTTTCTCTATCCCAATCTATGATGGCAGAATGGAGAAAGCAAAACATCCGCGTAATCACTTTAACGCCAAGTACAATTGCTTCAGATATGTCTATCCAAGGTGGTTTGACAGACGGAAATCCCGAAACTGTTCTTCAACCGGAAGACTTCGCAGAATGGGTAAGAGATATTTTAAAAATGAACAGAAGAGCGTTGATCGCCAACGGTTCTATTTTCTCTACAAATCCTTAAATAGAAGTTAGAAGTTAGTATTAGAAACGTTGAAATTCCCCTTCCTTGAAGGGGTGGATTTTTGTAAAAACAAAAAGACGGGTTGTTAATAAAAATAAATTAAATCAATAGGAGCGGGCTTTAGCCCGCTTTCATTTTCGCAATAAATGGCTTTAGCCAAAACTTAAATATAAGATCAAATTATTTATTACCAATTACCTATTACTCATATTTTTTTGGAGCTATTTCCCGCTCTCCGCACTCGCTATTTTGTGTTTTGTTTCGGGGCGGCGGCTTTGCCGCCGCCCCGAAACAAAACACAAAATGAGCTCAAACAAATGCTGCGATCGGGGCTAGGATATTCGTCGCTATTTCAACATTTGTTATTGCGAGGAACGAAGCAATCTCATAAACATGAACCAACCACTTAGATTATCATCCTGAAAGGATCTAGGCAAGGTTTAAAAAATTATATGGAAAGATTCGCGCTTAGATCCTACGGGAAGACAAATAGGGTGTTAAAAACATTACCGTTCTTTGCTGGGTAAAACGCCTTTGCGAACTTAAAAACATAAAGCAATTCAAAAAAAACTTAACGCTCTTTGCGTTAAAAACTTATAACACTGTTTTAAAACTTAATTCCATTAAATCAAAAAACAAGTTTTATTTTTGCAGTAAATTATTCACATGCAAAATTATTTAGAATTCAATTTCAAAATTTCTCCGCTTCAGCCCTGGAACGAAATATTAATGGCAGAACTTATAGAAATAGGTTTCGATAGCTTCACGGAGGAGATTGATGGGATTTTAGGATATATCCAGAAAGATTTATTTAATGAAGATGAATTAAAAGCATTGCCACTTTTCGAAAATGAAAATGTAAAAATAGAATATACTTTCCAGGAAATGCCGAATATCAACTGGAACGAAGAATGGGAAAAGAATTTTGAACCAATAAACATCGATGATAAAGTATTAATCCGAGCAGAGTTCCACGAATCTGTTCCCGGAATGCATGAAATTGTCATTCAACCAAAAATGTCTTTCGGAACGGGGCATCACCCAACAACGCACCTGATGATTCAACAGATGATGGGTATGGATTTGAAAGATAAAAAAGTACTTGATATGGGCTGTGGGACCTCTGTATTGGCGATTTATGCAAAACAAAAAGGAGCCGGAGAAACCAAAGCCATCGATATCGATGAATGGTCTGTTGAAAATTCAAAAGAAAACGCCGAAAGAAACAGTGTTGAGCTGGATATTGAACAGGGAACTGCAGAAAATTTAGGCAAAGAAAATTACGATATTATTTTAGCCAATATCAACAGAAATATCCTGATTTCAGATATTCCAACCTATGTTTCAGTTCTGAATGACGGTGGGAAATTATTACTTTCGGGACTTTGCTTTTTTGATGTTGATGATATTCTGGAAGTTACAAAAGAAAGCGGCCTGACCCTTAAAAAACAGCTTCAACGCGAAGAATGGGTAAGTTTACTGCTTGAAAAATAATTTAAACTATTACCATGAAACCATTATTCACTGTTCTGTTTCTATTCATGATTCAGGTTTTTTCTGCTCAGGAAGAAGCCTTCGCCAATGGCGTTTTTAATTTTGAAGAGAATAAATCACAGAAAATCTTCACCGATTGGGCCAGAGTAAGGGAAAGTCCGGATGAAAATTCTCAAATCCTGGATTCTTTGCAAACGAATCAACAGGTTTTGATTCTTAAAAAAGAAGATAAAGTTTTAAAGCTGGGTGAAAGAAGTGCAAATTGGTACAAAATCTCTTACCAAAAAAGAAATACGATTTCTGAAGGATATATTTGGGGCGGAAATCTTTCCATCGGCTACAGAAATAAAAACGGATATGATTTTCTGTTCGGATTGTTGAGAACAGTGGATAAAAAAGACAAAAAATTTAATGAGAGCTACAAGCAAAATATTGCAGCAATAAAGATTGTCGAAGGAAATACATTAATTGATGAGGCTGCTTTTGAAACAGGCTCTGGTGAAAGTTTAAGTTTTGCAACATTTAACATTGAAAGTAATCATAAGCTTAAAAATGTTGAATTCACTTTGAAGGCAACGGTTTCCGGCGAGGCATGCGGAATTGCAGCGTATGATCAATATCTTTTGTTTAAGGACAAAAAATTAATTCCCCTTCCTCAGCTGATGAATGTTGGTGATGCGGATGTTTACTATCACAGTGAAGAATTTATTTTCCCGAATGATAAAGGAGGAATTCCCAATGGTTTTATTTTTAAAATGAAAGAAATGGAACGGGATGAAAATGATAAGGAAAAGAAAAAGCAATCCTCAAAAACTTATGTCTGGAACGGAGATTCTTTCCAACCGAAATAAAAAATAGCCACCGTATTGTTACGGTGGTTTTATTTTGTGGCATATATTTTGAGACATGATCATTAGTAAAAAACCAAAAATGAAAAAATTAAATTTATTATCAGTTGTCACTTTATGTGCGGGAGTATTGTGTTTTATAGTAAAAATGGCTACAGAGTCATTTGATGCTACCAAGTCAAGCATTACATCAGAAGGTTATCTTCATGAGCCGTTTTTCTTCTTGATTCCTACAGGTTTTATCCTGGTTATTACAGGGATATTTCTTTTTCTGTTTAAAAATATTGCAGGAAGGTTTTCGTCCGGACAGGATAGTTTAAATAAAGAATAAACACTTTTGTTTAAAAAGTAAATTTTGCCGTAATTTAAAATAAAAACAGCCCGCAAATTAATTGTGGGTTGTTTTCGTGTATAACAGAATTATATTTTCAATTTGATATTAAATTAGAGAGATAAATACCCGAAGTCCTCTGATGGTGAATCATAACGGCAATTTTTTCAGTAGCTGCATTATTTAAATTTTATTATATTTGTGATATGAGAATGACCGTAATGTTATAATATAAGTTTTCAAATATGAATATATGCCCCAAACAAGTGGGGTTAAATTTCTATTGTCTTAACTTTATATTTACACATTATGCACAACATTTTAAACTCACAACAAATACAATCATTTATTGCTGATGGCTTTATCCGTATTGATAATGCATTTTCAGCTGATCTTGCCACTGAAGCAAGAAATATCCTATGGAAAGATATTCCTGCCGATCCGAACGACTGCTCCACATGGACAGAACCTGTCGTCTGGCTGGGAATGTACTCACAGGAGCCATTCATCAAGGCTGCCAATACAACCATTCTTCATAATGCATTCGATCAATTGGTAGGTAAGGAAAAATGGATTCCCGTTATGAGCATGGGTGCTTTTCCTATTCGTTTCCCATCAGAAGCTGATTCCGGTGATACCGGCTGGCATGTTGATGCTGGTTTTCTTGGTGATGATCCAAACGACTTTTTCGCTGCCAGAATCAACATACATTCAAAAGGCCGAGGACTTCTGATGCTCTTTCTGTTTTCAGATGTCAGTGAGCTGGATGCGCCGACAAGGATCTTAAAAGGTTCGCATCTTGATGTTGCCAGATTGCTGGAACCGGAAGGCGAAGACGGATTGTCTTTCATGGAACTTGCCCAAAAGTTGCCGGAGCTGCCGAAAAGAGATGAGGCTCTGGCTACCGGGAAAGCGGGCACAGTATACCTCTGTCATCCGTTCCTGGTTCATGCAGCGCAACGGCATCAGGGCCGGTCACCCAAGTTTATGGCGCAACCGCCTTTGCTACTTAGAAGCGGGTTTGATATCAGTGATCCTAGTTCCGGTAGTCCTGTAGTTGAGGCTATTAGGAGAGCATTAAGTATATAACTTTAAGTATAAACTTTAATTTAAATAACGTCCGGATACGCAAACGTGTAGTCCGGGCGTTAATTTTTTGATTGCTTCAATACCGAATGATGATGTTTTCTATACTCTAACCTACCCATTATATATAATGGATGATCTGCTTTTCACCAGAGAGAATTATTGCTAGAAGTTCAACAGTCATAGTTTATCCTGTCATTATTAGAAAATAAAAACAGCCCGCAAATAATTGTGGGCTGTTTTCGTGAGCGCGAAAGGATTCGAACCTTTGACCGTCTGCTTAGAAGGCAGATGCTCTATCCAGCTGAGCTACGCACCCTAAAGTTTTTCGATTTATAAAGTCGGGGCGGCAGGATTCGAACCTGCGACCTCCTGGTCCCAAACCAGGCGCGATGACCGGACTACGCTACGCCCCGATTGAAGTCATCTTCAAACAAGATTACCTTGTTTTTTGTGGGTGCAAATATAGGATGTTTTTTTGAATTATGAAAGTAAAAAAATCAATAATTGTTTTAAAATTCTGATGTTTGTTTTTTTGTTAACTTTAGAGGGTTATTAACCACTAAGTTATCTCAATTTGTCATGATGAAAAAAAGTGTTCTTTTTTCTTTAATTTTTTTGTTGTTTTTAGGGTGTACAGAATATTCTACAATCGGATATAGAAAGTCAAATATTGATTTGAATGATTACGATGTAAGAGTAGGTTTTTTAATTAACCATTACTCAAAACAGAATCAATTTCCCAAAAGAGGTTTAATTTTTCATCTTAAAAATAAATACGGCTCCGAAAAAAAGACTGAAATACTTAATGTAACCTCCAAAATGTATGGAGCAATAGATATTCAGAAAAAAAGGTCTTATTTTGATAAAGAATCTGTTTTTTATTTAAAAGATCTTTCTTTTGAAAAACAACAAATCACCAAAAAGAAAATTTTAGATGATACTATAACAGCTCAGATCAGAGAAAATGGAGTGGTAAAAACAATATTATTCTTTAATGATATATCAGAAAAGCCTTAAAAGTAAAAATCACAACAAAGCCATAGGTTTTCTGTGACCCTGCCGGTAAAATTTTCGAGCTATTTTCAACATGATCTGAAGAAGCTTGTTCATGGTACTGATGTCTGACCATGGGCTTTTCCATACTTTATGTAAATAATTGAATTTTTTGTACGGTTCGAACAAATGAAACCTTGAAAGGAATTAATTAAATCGAAAGAAATACTAAAAAAATCCCTGCAGCAATGCAGGGATTCTCAAATTAAAAATATTATTACTTGAATCAAGCTTACTACGGTGCTGTACACTGTTTAGTAGTATTATTCCACTGTGTTCCCGCAGGACATGTGTATATATATGCATATTTTACCCCTCCAACTGTTATACATTGTACGTATTTATTTGGTACATTAGGATATGGATATGCACCATCTGGCCCTGCAGGGCAGTTATAGTCTCCTGATTGCAGTATATTTACCGTTACACTTGCTGTACAAAGAGTTCCACCCATATTTATACTAAAGCTTGCAGTACCTTCCCCAAGAGGAGTTCCTGTAATATTAAATGTAAGTGTACCTGATCCTACATTAAAGTTATTTGCTGATAAAGTAGCCGTTAATCCCGGTACACCTGTAGAAGGTATAGACTGAGCACTGTAAGAACCTCCGTTTCCACCTGTATAAGGAACCAATAAGGTAACTCCTGAAGCTGCATTATTGTTTTTTAGGGTTCCGTTAAGCGTGGCTCCTGAACAGTTTATATTTGCAATACCGGCAGGAGCAGTCACTGTTCTTGAGAAAGTACATGATTGGCTTCCCATATTGATAAGAAAACTTGCCGTTCCTGCAGAATTTGGAGTTCCTGTAATAGTAAAGGTAAGATTTCCGCTTCCGTTGAGAAGGTTTGATCCTGTAAGAGTAGCTGTTAATCCTGTTACTCCTGTTGAATTTACAGTTTGTGTTGGATAACTACCTCCATTTCCACCTGTATAAGGGATGTTGGAAGACACCCCTGAAGCTGCCGTTCCTGCTGTTAAAGTACCGTTATTAACTGCGGTTGCACATGATAAGGTAGTAACTGCTGCAGCAGGAAGACCTACCGGAATATTTAATGTACATGTTTGCCCACCAATATTAATCGCAAAACTAGTTGTTCCCGCAACTACCGGTGTTCCTGTAATGGTATAGACCAGGGATCCGCTTGCAGTGGTAAAGCTTCCTGCTGCCAGAGTAGCCGTTAAGCCCGGTATATTTGTAGAAGCTACGGTTTGTCCTCCGTGAGAACCTCCGTTACCTCCTGTATAAGGAATTGTAACAGTTACTCCTGAGGCTGGCGCATTGGCCATCAGGGTTCCATTGACAGTAGCAGTGGCACAACTTATTCCGGTTATTGTTCCCTGTGCAGGTTGAGTTGGCGCGCACGTAGGTATCCAGGCATTAGAATCCCAGAACTCAAGACAGTTTGTAGTTACGTTATAAACCATCATTCCTGCTAGTTTAGGACTCAGGGCAGTCCTCTGGGCTGAAGTAAGCCTTGGGGGAAGAAAGGCTTTGTTATTTGCAGATAGCTCTAAAATAACATTACCTGCAGGTGTCGTAGTTCCTATACCTACATTACCGTTTCCGTTAAGAATCATTGCAGGGGCTTCATTCGCAGTAGAAGCTGCATGAAACTGAAGAATTCCTGGACTAATTCCTAAGCCGTAAAAATCTGTTCCCGCAGCATCATTATAAACTGCCAGCTTTTTTCCTACATTATCGGTAATGGTGCCTCCAAAAGATGCTCCTAAGTCGAGTACATTGGTTGGGGTAGTTGTACCTATTCCTACAAATCCATTTGGATTTATAACCATTCTTGAACCAAAGCCTGACGTTCCTCTTGTACTGAAGCTTAGTCCTGCATAATTATTGGTCTTATCTCGTGTGTAATCTGAAATAGAGGCTGCTGTTTCGGATAATCTGGTTACTTTTCCGGGAGTAGCTACCCATGCAATCTGACCGATATTTCCGGTATTTGTTGCATTCACATTATAGAATGCTATACTTCTTGGTGTATAATTAGGTGCCTGGCTATTGGTATTAGTTCCAAGGGTAAGAAGATCAGACGCAGGGCCCCCTCTTCCGTTAAAAATATCTGCTGTAGGCGGGTTTTCGATCGATGAGGTAGATAATCGGCTGTCGACGACAGACAGCACTCCAGGTAATACACTTGCACCAGAAGTGCTTTCATTAGCAATGCTTACAGTAGATTGGTTTCCGGATGCATTTGTTATATTTCCCATCCTCATGATACCCGTGTTTTCTATTATGGCTCTGATCGTATTGTTGGTTCTTATAGCAAGACCCTGATTATCTGTAGTTCCAATAAAGTTTGCTGTGGGATCGGTAGCAGTATTACCCGAAGTTTCCCAGCCTGTCACTATTGTACCAGTCTTAAAAGGGTCTCTAAGTTTTACCCATTCAGTACCATTAAAGTAATAAAATCCCGTCTCGTCTATATTAAAGGCTACTCCGGACTGGGTTCCCGTACTGATGTTATTCACATAGATTAATGTTGAAATAGGAATATTGGTCATACTTTGGGCTCTTTGCCTGTCTACTCTGGGAATGAGTATTCCATCTGTTGCAGTTGTAACTCCCGTGGAATTTTTTGCATTAATATCTAAAGTGGACAGAGGATCTTTTGAATTGATCCCAATCTGGGCGAAGACTAATCCTGAGAAAAGAAATCCCCATAAGATAATCATTTTGTTTTTCATACTTTTAAGTTTTTAACAAATTGTTTTTTGGTGTTTTTAGAATCATAATATCGAAGATTAATGAGGGAAGATATCGGGGGTATAACAAATGGTATCTAACGTTGAAGCTTTTAAATTTAATTGTGTTTTTGAATTAAGTTGTAATAAATGAGTTGTGGCCAATCTTGATGTCAGTTTTGTCTGAAAAAGCTAAGAATTGTTTTCAACTAAAACTGTAACTTTCAATCTATACCTAAACAAGACTTTTTCTGCGCGGAAGCCTTGCCTCTCAAATTTGGTACATTCTAAGGATTTACTGTTTTTATCCCTACCTGTAATAACGTTGATATCAAACGAAATCAACTAAAGAATAAAATTGTCTCTCTTTTGTAATATATATATTATTGTTAATAAATTTCTATATATAATCTATTACCGACCCTTTTTTGTTATAAACCCTCCTCTAAAGCAATTTTAGATCATTTACACTTTTAGAATAATATGTCGTCGATATGTGAATTAAGATTAGTTAAAATTACATAAAATTTTAATACATATTGAAAAAAATAAAAAAAAATTACATATTTATATTTTTACAACCATCTGATTATTAATAATTACGCCTTTTTTAAAGGAAATTATTATTATGAATTATAACTTTTTTGAGAATAAATTTTATAAGCTTTTTTACCTGCATTCTTTAGATTAATTAGATAAATCCGAGGCAATAGTTGATAATTTTGACCTAGAAATCAAAGTAAGAGTTGATAATAGTAAAATGTATTGGTATTGGATTAATAATTTCTAATAATCGATTGAAATATCTGAATAGGTGTCTGAAAAATGCCTGAACAAAATAGCCTCTTTTTGCATTTTTTGCCACATTTTTTTTCGTATTTTATTAAAATTTTTTAAAAAAAATTAATGAAAGAATGTTTGGAAACAATAAAAGCCCCTAAAAAAGAGGCTTTTATGAGAGTGAGCGCGAAAGGATTCGAACCTTTGACCGTCTGCTTAGAAGGCAGATGCTCTATCCAGCTGAGCTACGCACCCTAAAGTTTTTTTGATTCCCGCTAGTTTATTAAAATAATAAAAAGCTTTAAAGTCGGGGCGGCAGGATTCGAACCTGCGACCTCCTGGTCCCAAACCAGGCGCGATGACCGGACTACGCTACGCCCCGAAAAAAGATATATAAGAAAGCGGAGGGTAAGGGATTCGAACCCTTGCGACACTTTCGCGTCGACAGTTTAGCAAACTGCTCCATTAACCACTCTGGCAACCCTCCTGTTTATCTTCGTTTTTTAATGATCGTTGTTCCTTTATTGCGAGTGCAAATATAGAATAGATTTCTTTATTTACCAAATATTTTTCAAGAAAAATTTGTGTATTTTTGAGCTATAAATGATTAAAAAAATAAACAAAATGCGTAAAACATTATATATCATCGGATTAAGCACTTTGGTTTTTTCCTGCACGTCTCAGCCGAATACCAAAAACAGGCAATACATCCCCAAAACACCTGTGGTAAAGCCAAAAACAGCTGTAAAACCACAAACATCAGACAAGCCAAAAACACAAATCACTAATGATCGTGGAGTAGAATTTTTTACTACCAATATCGCAGATCCTACAAAGAATGATAACACCGCAAGTTACGGATCTATCGTGAGTGCAAAACCAGCCGGATACAAAGTAGTAAAAACCTATTTTCCTGCCATTGCACAGAATTTCAGACAAAGATATCTGATTCTACATTATACGGCACTTCCTGACGACAAATCCATTACCGTTCTTACTCAGCAGGCGGTGAGCGCACATTATTTGGTGAATAACACTGGGGATAACGAAATTTATCAATTGGTTGATGAAAACAAACGTTCTTATCACGCAGGAGTAAGTGCCTGGAGAGCCGATAAAAACCTTAATGATACGTCCATCGGGATTGAGATTGTTAATATGGGGTATACGGCAGACGCTTCAGGAAAGAGATTATTTGTTCCATTTGATGATGCTCAGGTCAGAAAAGTGGCAGCTTTGGCTAAAGACATTATTACAAGATACCAGATTCCGGCAACCAATGTTTTGGCGCATTCAGATATAGCCCCGACGAGAAAACAGGATCCGGGACCTATGTTTCCGTGGAAAAAATTATACGACGAATATCAGATCGGGATGTGGTACGATGAAGCGACCAAGCAAAACTACTACGATCTGGAGATGTCTACAGATTTTCAGCTGAAATACAATGATCCGTCATTTATATTTAATGTTCAGACACAATTACAAAAATTCGGGTATGGCATTGATCTCAGCGGAAAATGGGATGATGCTACCAAAAAAACAATTGAAGCCTTCCAGTACCATTTCCGTCCTCAAAACTATGACGGAATCATGGATGCGGAAACATTCTCAATATTGCAGGCTTTAATACAAAAATATCCGGTAAAATAAATCTGTAAAGCGCATCGGTTTCGGTGCGCATTTGCTATATTTAAACTTTAAAATTTTAAAAAATCTGTAATGGAAAATTTCAGGAGAGAAAGTGATTTATTGGGCGAATTGGAAGTTCCGGTAAATGCTTATTATGGAGTTCAGACACAAAGAGCAATCAACAATTTCAAAATTTCAGGTCAGCTTTTGGCTTCTTATCCACAATTTATTAAAGGTTTGGCTTTCGTAAAAAAAGCTGCCGCAAAAACGAATTATGAATTGGGCTTGCTGGATGAAAATTTATATTTTAAAATTGCTGAGGTTTGCGATGAATTGCTTGCCGGTGAGCTTCATGAGCAGTTTCCGGTAGATATGATTCAAGGAGGAGCGGGAACTTCCATTAATATGAACGCCAATGAAGTAATCGCTAACAGAGTTTTAGAAAAATTAGGTAAAAATAAAGGGCAATACGAATTTTGCTCACCCAATGACCATATCAACCTTTCCCAATCAACAAATGACGCTTATCCTACAGCTATTAAAATGGGATTGCTTCAGATGAATGCTATTTTGGTTGAAAAATTAGAAAAAATAGTTGAAGCTTTCAGGGCAAAAGGGAAGGAGTTCCATGATGTCATAAAAATGGGTAGAACGCAACTTCAGGACGCGGTTCCTATGACTTTGGGACAGGAATTTGAAGCATTTGCAGCAACTTTGGAAGAAGATATTTCTAAATTAAATAACAACGCCAATCTTTTCGTGGAGGTCAACATGGGTGCCACCGCAATCGGCACAGGATTGAATGCCCCGATTGGATACGCAACGCTTTGTGCTAAAAACTTAGCTGAACTGACAGGTTTTCCCGTGATTTCCGCACCGGATTTGGTAGAAGCAACTCCTGACACAGGATCTTACGTGATTTATTCTTCAGCGATGAAACGCCTTGCTGTGAAATTATCAAAAATATGTAATGATTTAAGACTGCTTTCATCAGGGCCAAGAGCCGGGCTTTTTGAAATTAATTTACCGCCTATGCAGCCGGGATCATCTATTATGCCTGGAAAAGTGAATCCTGTAATTCCGGAAGTAGTCAACCAGGTTTGCTATAAAGTAATCGGGAATGATCTTACAGTGACTTTTGCAGCCGAAGCGGGTCAATTGCAGTTGAATGTAATGGAACCGGTACTTTCTCACGCTATCATGGAAAATATCCACTTCCTTTGCAACGCTTTGGATACACTTCGTGATAAATGTGTTATAGGAATCACAGCCAACAAAGAAGTGTGCCTGAATATGGTAAAACACAGCATCGGGATCGTAACGGCACTTAACCCGTACATCGGTTATAAATTTTCCACAGAAATCGCCAAAGAGGCCTTGGAAACTGGAAAAAGTGTTTATAATCTAGTACTTGAAAAAGGTGTCCTTTCTCAGGAAAAACTGGACGAAATCCTGGATCCTAGAAACATGCTGAAACCACATAATATGTAAGTAATATAATTGATAGTGATAAATGATAATTGATACAAAATATTGTTAAATTTTATCATTTATCGCTCATCATTCATCATTCATCATTTATATTTTAATCTTGAGGTTCTTAATTATAATCCCTGCCCACAACGAAGAAAATAATCTTTCGTTTACCCTCGATTCTTTACAGCAGCAAAGCTTTAAGGAGTTTAAAGTTGTGGTTGTCAATGACGGATCGACAGACCGGACACAGGAAATTATCAAAAAATATGTTGATACCGATTCCAGGTTTGAAACTGTTAATCTCCAGAAATCTTCACACCAGCCGGGGTCAAAGGTAGTTAATGCTTTTAAAAATGGCTTAAACACTCAGAATCTTGATGAATTTGATATCATCTGTAAATTCGATGCAGATATTATCTTGCCTGAAAATTATCTTGAAACTATCAGAAATTCTTTTCAAAACAACCCGGAATACGGATTGGTCGGCGGACTGTTGTATGTGGAAAAAGACGGAAGCTGGATATATGAAGGAAATTCGAATAAGCATCATGTAAGAGGCCCGATGAAGGCTTACCGGAAGGAAAGTTTTACTCAGATGGGAGGGCTGCGTGAAACATTGGGATGGGATAATATTGACTCGATTTTGCTTGAAAATTTAGGTTGGAAAGAAGTCGTCCTATCCGAATTACAAGTGAAATTAATTAAAGTAAAAGGTACGGACTACACCATAAAACCGGCAGAATATTACGGCAGATATTTTTATTTTTTGGGATTGAATAGGTTTTTAGCTTACATCGCATCATCAAAAGAGGCTGCAAAAAGTAAGTCTATTTCTTTTTTCTTTACCATAATCAAATCCTATGAAAGCTGCCGCTCAAAAAAGCTTGAATTGAAAATATCAAAGCAGGAACAAAAAACTATCAATGATCAGCGGTGGAAAGCACTGAAGAAAAAGTGGCTGAAAATGTAAAAGCTTATAGCATAAGTTTTAATTTGTTTTATTTGTGAAAATATTTGTGTCATTAGTGTTTAAAATTACTAATTAAAGAGCCTTCTAATTTCAATACCTTTGCGGTAAAATATCAGGATTTGAAAAAAATAGCCTACATAGAAATCGACAATCACCACGCTGAAGTTGCATTATCATTCATGGATATTATGGATGATTCTAATGAGTTTTCTGTTGATTATTATTTTTCTGAAAAGATAAAAAATCAGGTTGGAAGAGGAAATTCTGTGTTTGTATCAGACAGCTCAATGATTCTGGATCAATTGAAAGCAGAAAAATACGACTTGATTATTATCGGAACGGTACATCGCTATTTTAATACTTTTCAGGCTATTACGGAAATATATAATACGGCAATAATTGTTCATAACCTTAATTTTATCAATACATCAAATTGGAACCTGGCAAAAAACATCTTTAAACAGGATGTTTTTTACAGGTTAAAACTGTTGTGGAAAGAAGGTTTACTTAATTCATCGAAAATTTATAAAAAAGCGAAAAATGTTCTGGTGTTGGATGAAGAATTAACCTCTGGAAAATATACTTTTTTACCCATTTTTTATACTAAAAATTTTGTAAAACCTGCAAATCAGGTTCTAACTGTTGTTATTTCCGGGGGCGTTTCTCAGGAAAGAAGAGATTATGACCATGTTTTTAAAATTATCCAAAATTTAAAAACTGATGAAAAATATGAATTTGTATTTCTAGGAAGAGCAAGGGATCAGGAATTGGAACAGCTGGAACAATTGTCATTAAATCTGCCGGAAAATGTGAATATCAAGTATTTCTCAAAAAGAGTTTCGGCGGAAGACTTTGAAAGATGGATGCAGAAAGCTGATATTCTTTGGTGCCCCATTCGTCAGGAAATTAATTTTTTTAGCCAAAAAGAAATGTATGGTGTATCAAAAATGACCGGAAACCTGGGCGACGCAATTAAATACGGGAAATTGGCAGTTTTTCCAGCAAATTATACATCCAAATTGGATTTTATTATTCCGGAGCGTGAAGATATTATTGAGCAGTTTAAACAGCTTAAAAACAACAATTTCGATTTTCAGGAAAAATATAACAAAAAAACAGTTCAGGAAAGCTTAGAAAAAGTTTTAAACAGTTTGATTTCTATTTAAACTTAAAAACACTTTTAAGGAAGTTTTTGTTTAAATAATCCTCAATTGGAAAAACTTTTGTGAAATAATTCCCGATAAAGATCAAAAGTAAAACAACGAAAGGTTTGTACAAAAGATTAATAAAATTATTATTAAAATTAGGTAAAACAATCGCCACGGTAATCGCTAAAGTACAGATGATCGATACGAAAATCATCTCAATGGTCAGAGGGGAAACCTTGAACATTACGTAATTGAAAATAATCTTAATAACATTATAAGTCGTCAGGGAAATTGCCGTAGATAAAGCGATCCCGATCAGTTTAAGGTCGGTATTTTTAATGAAATAAAGATTCAGGCTGATCGTTAACCCTGCCAGCAAAAGCATCACAACAATATTGAATTTGTAGTATTTTGAAAGTGAAATAATATTTCCGTTGAAACCTGTTGCCAAATCTACCAAAACCGCTGATCCCCAAATCCATATCACAGGCTCATATTCTCTGAGCATTACCCCGTTTTTAGGCATAAAATGAGTAAGAAAAGGAAATCCGACCATGATGCACGAAAACAAAACCGCCCCTAAAAAATATAAAGATAAAGACGTTTTTTTATGAAATCTGTCAAGTCCTTCCATGTCTCCGTCGGCAAGATTTTTACTGATAATCGGTGCAGAAACATTAAACAAACCAAGCTGCGGAATAGAAATCAAAGAAATCAAGGCGTATAAAACAGCATAAATTCCGTTTTCTTCCATTCCCATAAATTCCCCGATCATTAGACTGTTGATAGCCAGGTAATTCCCAAAAGTCCCTAGAAATCCAAAGAAACTATAATTAAAAAACTCTTTCCAAAAGTTATTTTTTTTGAAATAATCAGTACTGAAATCAAGGTTTATTTTTTTCAGTTTATTGGTATAATAAATATATCCGAAAAGCATAAGCGAAAACATTCCGAAGAAAAAAGCAAATGCAATGTTCTGGGACAGAGTGAAATAGAAAAATAAGCAGAACGCTCCGAGGTTGGCGATTTTAGGAAAAAGGTTGTCAAAAATATTTGAAACCACAATTCTTTTATAGTTGGAGGTGTATTTATTGAAAATCGTGCAAAACGAAAGAATTAACACCATCGGCAGTATAATTTCCTTCGCTTTCCAGGCTTCCGTATACCTGAATTTTGGATAAAGGTAAGGTAGGATGAAAAATATTAATAGAAAAATGATAAAATTAATAAAAACAACAAGCAATGATAAGGAAAGCATATTTTGTTCTTTACCATCTTTTTCTACGGTGTGAAAAAATTTCACATTAGAATATGAAATTCCCATTACCACAAATGGAACCAGAAATTCCGCGCTGGGAAGGATGTAGCGAAGTTTTCCGTAAAATTCGAAATCGTTAGGAAAAATGAAAATTGCGGAAATTGTACCCAACAAAAAACCCATATAACCAATAATGGAGTACTTGAATCCCTGTCTTGCTACTACACTCATGACGCTTAAAGGTTTTTAGGTATAAAAATAATATTGTTGATGTATTCTTTTTTATTTTTTTCGTCGTTTGTATTATTTAGTAGGATTTCTTCCGTTATTTTTTCGAGCCTGAAATGAGTTCTGTTCAGGTATTTTGCTTCATAGCCCCAGGATTCCACTTCGGAAATTTCGTTCCAGATAGGAGTGCTATGATGTCTTTGCTCCATTTCAACCATTAAAGTCGGGGCAAATTGTCTTATGATTTTCTTGGCTCCGAGAAGCGTTTTCATTTCGTTGCCTTCTACGTCTATCTTGATGAAATCCAGTCTCTTAAAGTGTTCTATCGCAGCCCAGTCATCAAGCTTTATCACTTTTACTTTTTCGGTATAGCTTTTTTCTTCGCCTTTCTCTTTATAATCAACGTTCAGTGTGCCTCTTGACGCGATTTTTTTCCCATTTATAACCGGAACTTTAAATTCTGCAGTCGTATTTTCGTCAGAAAGTGCGAGAGGAAAAATCCTCATTCTCGGAAACAATCTTTTCAGACGGCGGTATAAATTTTTATTAGGCTCAAAAGCAAAAATATGTTCGTGATCCAGTGTATTTTCCAGCTGGTACAAGAAGGTTCCCACATTTGCGCCAATATCCAGAATTACAGCTTTTTTCGGTAAATATTCTTTGATCCAGACCAGCTCGGGCTCTACATTTCTGGCCGAAAAATTATCTTTGTTAAGGTTGTTCAGCTTCTTAAAATACCTTTTTTTATAAAAATTCGGACTAATATATTGTAATTTTTCTGCGATTCTTTGATATAAGGACATTGTTAGCTTTTTGACGAGCAACAAAGATAAGCAAAAATGTTAAACTAATGTTAAAACTTTTGAATTGTAATTCGTTGAATATCAGGCAGTAATTTATCTGCTGTTTTGTTGTTTTTTTAGGAGCTTTATCCCGCTATCCACTTTTACTCCTCGCGCCAAAGCCTTTCCCAACACCTGCTGTGGGGTAACCGTTTCTATCGGGGCTAGGAAAGGCATGGTGAAATAGTTGATAGTGAATTTTACTTATGTAAGTGAATAGTGAATAGCTGAAATTGATAATTAACCAGTGACAATTTACTCTTAAACCACCCCGTCAAAAATTCTTACGAATTTTCGCCACCCCTCCAGAGGAGGGGAATTTCGACGCGCCGACTTGTTATCTACGCTTACAAAAACGGTGCATTCAGGAAATCATTCAGGGGCTTCATCAATGCGAAGATTTTTGTGAGATTTTTTACGGCATTTTTATCTAAAATTTCTTTGTCTTTTATGTTATAAACGACAATAAAACTTTTCAGTTTTAGATATTCTGCCATCGGATCTTCCTTTTCAAAACCTTGAGGCACTTTTTTTAGTTTATCATCCTGATCCAGTTCCGGGAAGTATTTTTTAAAGTCTTTATTGTTTAAAATTTTCAGGAAATCTTCTCCGTACAAAGAAATTTCTTTTCTTAATTCCTTTAAAACAGAAGATTCAGGCATATAGATTCCTCCTGCAATGAAAGATTTTCCAGGTTCTAAGTGAAGGTAATATCCGCCTTTCTGGCTGCCTTTTCCCATTCCTAAAGATGCCCCGAAATTTGTTTTATAAGGAATTTTATCTTTTGAAAATCTTGTGTCTCTGTAGATTCTGAACAATGATTTTTTAGCATCAACTTTACCAAGTTCTTCATCAAATCCGGACATTTCTTTAATAAGGTCCTCTAAAAAAGAAATCACATTTTGCTGAGACTCAGTATAAAGGTTTTTGTTTTCTGTAAACCATTCGCGGTTATTATTTTTAGTCAGTTTCTTTAAAAAATCGAAAACTTTTGGAGAAAGAGTAGCCGGCATATTTTTATTTTTATCAAAATTAATTAAAACTTTCATCTGTTCAAATTTTACAAAATATTTTAATTGAAAAAATGAGAAATTGGCATTTTTAAAAAATAGTGGATTGGAAGTAAGATTATTAAAATAAAAATAAAAATAATATGCTTTTAATGCGAAAATTGTAAAAGGATTATGGGTTTTTAATGTTAAATTATTATTTCTGTAATGATACTTTAAATGTAATTCAAATAAATGTCGTATCTTTGCAAAAATTTTAAAATATTTAATGAATTTATTTACGGAAACCAATTTAAGTCCTGATATTCTTAAGGCAGTTGGCGAACTGGGCTTCGAAAGCCCGACAGAAATCCAAAAACAGACTATCCCTTTTATTCTTTCAGATATTCGCGACTTGATCGCACTTGCGCAGACAGGGACAGGCAAAACAGCAGCGTTTTCGCTTCCGATTTTGGATATGATTGACGAAACGAGTCGCAAAATCCAATTTTTGGTGCTTTGTCCGACACGAGAATTATGTCTTCAAATTACAAAAGACATAAAAAACTATTCCAAGTACATGAAAGACATCAAAACTACAGCAGTTTACGGTGGAAGTAGTATTATGGACCAGATCAGATCTTTGAAGGATAAACCACAGATTATTGTAGGGACTCCGGGAAGGGTGATTGACCTTATCAACAGAAAAGCATTGGACTTTTCAGCAATTCACTGGTTGGTTTTAGACGAGGCCGATGAAATGCTTTCAATGGGTTTCAAAGACGAATTGGAAACAATTTTAAGAGAAACTCCTGAAACAAAACAAACTTTCCTGTTCTCTGCAACGATGAACAAGGAGGTGGAGAGAATTTCTAAAAATTATCTTACAAAGCCACACAGAATTTCTGTAGGTTCTATTAACGAGGTTAAGAAGAACATTAAACATGAATATTATGTGACAGGGTACCGTCAGAAAAAAGAAGTTCTTAAGAGATTAATTGATTCCAACCCGAATCAATATTCAATTATTTTCTGCAGAACAAGAATGGAAACTCAGGAAGTTGCCGATTTCCTAATGCAGAATGGCTATGCAGCAGATGCGCTTCATGGTGATCTTTCTCAGGCTCAGAGAGATACGGTAATGAAGAAGTTTAGATTGAAAAATATCGATATTCTTGTAGCGACGGATGTTGCAGCAAGAGGATTGGATGTGGACTCTCTTACTCACGTTATCCACTACTCTTTACCTGATGATCCGGAAGTATTCGTTCACAGAAGTGGTAGAACGGGTAGAGCTGGAAAAGACGGGATTTCAATGGCGTTGATTAAGCCTGAAGAAAGCAGAAAACTGAAGCAAATCAAATCATCTACGAAGATTGATATTGTTGAAAGTACTGTTCCTACAGGAAAAGATATTATCAAAGCTCAGGTAGGAGGTGTTTTTGAGAGTCTTTTCGAAGTACATGAAGATTTCTTTGAATTTGATGATTCTTTAATTCCTGATTTATCAGCGTTTACAAAAGAAGAGCTTGTTCATAAGTTGCTTCAGTTCCAATTGAAAGATCTTGCGATGTATTACAAAGACAGACATGATCTTATCGAGCAGAAATTGAGCAGCCGTGATGACGATTTCTCAAAAAGAGGAGACAGAAGAGACCGTGACAGAGGCAGAGACCGCGACAGAGGTGAGAGAGGAGAAAGAAATGACAGCAGAGGTAGTAGAGAGCGTGGTGGAAAGCCGAGAAGAAAGAACGAAGACATGGTAAGATTCTTCTTTAATCTGGGTAAAAAAGATCAATTGAAGAAACTTGACGTTTTGGATATTATCAACAAAGCTACATCCACTGGAAAAAGCAAAAAAAGAGCTGAAATCGGGGATATTGAAATTTTAGAGAAATTTTCTTTCTTTGAAGTTGAAAAATCTTTCAAAGGAGATCTTTTAAGCAACATTTCCACAATGAAATTTAAAGGTAAAGACATGAGAGCTGAAGAAGCTAATTAACTCATTCTAAACATACTAAACCGGCTCAACAGCCGGTTTTTTTATTTTGTAATTAAGTGTTAATCCAATGTTAACAAAACTTAACGTTGTATTGTTTCAGGTAAGGCTCTTTTTTAAGAAATTTGCACTCGAATTATAAATACTTAAAAATGGGAATTGGTAATATTTTCCACGCTTTTCAACCGAAAGATAAAATCTTCTTCGTTCTTTTCGAAAAAGTAACTGAAAACCTTGTAGCAATGTCTGAGGAATTCAACCACGGAATCAAAGACTTCGATCTTAATGACGATTCTATGTTGAAAAAGATGAGCGATTATGAACACAAAAATGATGAATTGACCCATGAAATCTTCATAGAACTTGGAAAAAATTTCATTACTCCTTTCGACAGAGAGGATATCCATACGCTGGCAACAGGTCTAGATGATATCGCTGATTACATCTACGCTTCCACAAAATATATTTTCTTATACAAATCGCCTGAAATGAAGGCATATTCAGATTTCTCCTTACTCATCCACAAAGCATGTCTTGAAATTCAGAATGCTATGAAAAACCTTAAAGGTTTCAAAAATATGGAGCAGGTAAAGGAAGCTTGTATCAAAGTAAATTCTATCGAAAATATCGCAGACGACTTACTTTCCAACTCAATGGTGGAATTGTTCGAGACCAACGATGCGATCAACATTATCAAAGTTTCATCTGTACTTAATTATCTTGAAGTAGTTACCGACAAAGCAGAAGATGTTGCCAATACGATTGAAAACATCATGATTAAATACGCTTAATTAATAATTATAATTAACAGATGGAATTTCCTATTTTACTTATAGTTATTATTGCGCTGGCCTTGATTTTCGACTATATCAATGGTTTTCATGATGCTGCCAATTCAATTGCGACTATAGTTTCTACAAAAGTTTTAACTCCATTTCAGGCTGTACTTTGGGCAGCACTCTGGAATTTTGCAGCCTTTTTTATTGCGGCTTATATCATTGGAGAATTTAAAATCGGTAATACGATCGCCAAAACGGTTAATGAGAATTTTATCACCCTTGAAGTCATCTTTTCAGGTCTTATAGCAGCTATTGCATGGAACCTTTTAACGTGGTGGTTTGGTATTCCTTCCTCTTCATCACATACTTTGATCGGAGGGTTTCTGGGAGCAGCTCTGATGCACGCTTTCATGATGGATTACCATAATGTAGTGGCAACACAACCGGATTTAGGGTTCTGGGATACTTTTAAACTGGCCATCAATCAGGTTACCCACCAAAGTGTTGTGAAATTTGATAAGGTAATTCCTATATTCCTTTTCATTTTCATGGCTCCGATTGTAGGGATGATTATCTCGATTATTATTACATTAATTATTGTTCACCTTTATAAAAAATCAAACCCACATAAAGCAGATAAATCCTTCAAAAGATTGCAATTGGTTTCTTCAGCTCTGTTCAGCTTAGGTCATGGTTTGAATGATGCCCAGAAAGTAATGGGAATCATTGGGGCAGCTTTAATTTATTATCATGTTGAAATGCTTCAGGATCCTATTTATTTGAATATTCCGGCTGCAGGACGTTTTGATTATTTTGCCGAACATTACATTTGGGTTCCTTTGGTTTCTTTCATTGCTATTGCTTTAGGAACAATGAGCGGTGGTTGGAAAATCATTAAAACAATGGGAACAAAGATCACGAAAGTAACGTCATTGGAAGGGGTAAGTGCTGAAACTGCAGGAGCAATTACTTTATTCATTACGGATCACTTCGGTATTCCTGTTTCTACAACACACACGATTACAGGTTCCATCATCGGGGTTGGATTAACGAAAAGAATCTCGGCCGTAAGATGGGGAATTACAGTAAGCCTTCTTTGGGCTTGGGTTCTGACGATTCCGATTTCTGCAATTGTTGCGGGAATTACGTATCTTGTAGTTACATTTTTATCTTAATATAGATATTTTAAACATAAAAAAGACTCTGTCCGTATGGGCAGAGTCTTTGTTTATAGATTGAGAAAATCTGAAGTTTTTCCTGCTTTCCGCACTCGCTATTTTTTGGATTCGGCTGCGGCGGCAAAGCCGCCGCAGCCGAATCCAAAAAAATGAGCTCAAACAAATGCTTCAATCAGGGCTAGGGTTGCAGTCGCTGATTTAAACATCTGAAAAATAACCACCAAGTTTTGTCATCCCGTAGGGATCTAGGCAAGAATCTTTCCAAAACGTTTCTAATACTAAGTTTAGATCCCTACGGGATGACAAACGTATGAAAATAAATTGAGAATAAAAAAAAGCTTAAAAAATAGAACTAAATAAAACTTTAATATTTAAATAATTTAAGTAAATAGCTATAAATATTACACACATAAAATTTTGAATCCTCACTTAATAAAAACGGTGAGGATTTTTGTTTTACAGACCCCTGAAAAATTGTATTTTTGTTCAAACTATTAGAATTATGGAATTTTTAGACAGATACCAACAGATGGTTGCTGATGCCATTACCAAATACACTTTTAAAGACAAGCCTGCCGAACTATATGAGCCGATGAACTATATCATTTCCCATGGAGGGAAACGCCTTCGTCCGATTATGGTTTTGATGGCATGTGATTTATTCGGCGGTAATTTGAATGAAGCGATTAAACCTGCGCTGGCTATCGAGTTTTTCCATAATTTCACGCTGATCCATGACGATATTATGGATGAGGCTCCTTTGAGAAGAAACAAACCTACCATTCATACTTTACACGGAATCAATGTCGGGATTTTATCCGGCGACGGATTGATGTTGAAAGCTTACAAGTTTTTTGAAGACCTTGAACCTGAGATTTTTAAGGCTTGTATCAGAATCTTTACCCATACAGGTTTGCTGTTATGTGAAGGCCAGCAATATGACATTAATTTTGAAACTCAGGAAAATGTAACTTTTGATGATTATATCAGGATGATTACTTATAAAACAGGAGTTTTGAGCGCTTCTTCATTCGAAATCGGGGCATTGATTGCAAAGGCAAATTTCAAAGATGCAAAAGCCATTTTCAATTTTGGAAAACATATCGGAATCGCGTTCCAGATTATGGATGATTATCTGGATGTATTTGGAGATCAGGCCAGTTTTGGTAAGAAGCATGCAGGTGATATTTACGAAAATAAAAAAACGGTTCTTTATCTTATGGCGAGAGAACATGCGACTGAAGAGGAAAGAAAAGAACTGGATTACTGGTATTCTAAAAAGACCGATAATATTGATAAAGTATACGGTGTAGAAAAGATTTTCAGAAGAACGAAGGTGGACGAAAAAGCGTTGAGACTGATAGAAAAGCACAATGAAATCGGGCAGAGCTATCTTCAGAAAATAAATATTCCGGAGGAGAAGAAAAAACCGTTTATCGAACTGGCAAATTATTTATTAAGAAGAGAAAGCTAAATTAGGTAGCAGATATTAGATGATAGGCAGTAGTTTTTTCCTGCAATCTAAAACCTGCAACCTCATACCTAAAAATGAAATTCAGGACCGAAGTTGAGATTAAAGAATCGCAGAAAAAAATTGATATTGAAGATAAAATATTTTCAATAGGTTCATGTTTTGCTTCAGAAATATCAGATTTGCTTCAACAAGGTCAATTACAGACTGTTAATAATCCTTTTGGAACAATTTTTAATCCTTTTTCCATTAATAATTCCATTAAAAGGCTTCATGATGCTGAGTTTTATACAGAAGATGAGCTGATTACTTTTAACGATGAATATATTTCTTTTGACCATCATACCAGTTTTGATACAAGATATATTCATCAGACTTTAAATAAAATTAATGCTAAAATCGAAGAAGGAAATTCTTTTCTGCAGGATTCCAATTGGGTGATCATTACATACGGAACTTCATTTATTTATGAATTTATTCCCAAGCAGAAACTGGTTGCCAACTGTCATAAAATACCACAGAAATTCTTCGAAAAAAGATTGCTTACCCATCAGGAACTCACTGATTCTTTGTATAATACTATTTTAAACTTAAAAGACATCTGTAAGGATGATGTTCAGATTTTATTTACCGTTTCACCTGTTCGTCATACAAAGGACGGAATGATTGAAAATCAACTAAGTAAGTCGAAATTAATCACGGCAATTCACGAAACAATTCCACAATTTGAAAACTGTCATTATCTTCCGGTTTATGAAATTGTAATGGATGATCTTCGAGATTATCGTTTTTACAAAGAAGATATGATTCATCCTAATAATCAAGCGGTTAATTATATTTTTGAAAAATTTGGAAATGCTTATTTTTCAGATGAAACAAAGGAGTTTATTAAAGAAAATTTTAAAATTAATAAAGCATTAGAACATAAAACTACAGACGAAAAAGACCCTAAATATATCGAGTTTAAAGAAAAATTAAACCAAAGGATTGAAGATCAAAGGCAAAAAGTAAAGCATAAAATATTTTCAAATGATTGATTTTACAACCATCGATTATTTGAAAAACGGAAACAAAAAGCAAAAAAGGGTTTATGAAATTCTTACAAAACATCGAATATTAGAAAAATTAAAAGAATATTCTCCCATTTTAGCCGGAACCATTCCTATTGAAATTGATATTGAAGGTAGCGATCTGGATATTATTTGTGAGGTTGATCTTAGATTTGAAGAGGATTTTTTAGATGATCTAATGTTTAGCAAATTTATTCCTCATGATGTAAAGGTTAAAGTTGAATATCCAATTATTAATGGTGAAAAATGTATTGTTTTAAATTTCATGCTGGAAGAATTTTCTATTGAAATTTTCGGACAGAATAAGCCGACAATTGAGCAAAACGCTTATCGTCACATGATTGCTGAATACAAAATATTACAGGAAAAAGGAGAAGATTTTAAACAAAAAATAATAGAATTAAAGCAAAAAGGTATAAAAACAGAGCCTGTTTTCGGAATGTTGCTGGGACTTAATAATCCTTATGAAGATCTATTAAAAATGTAAAAAAAATGATTGATACACACACCCATTTATACGCAGAAGAGTTCGATGAAGACAGAAAGGAAATGATTCAAAGAGCGATCGATAAAGGAATTAACGAGTTTTATCTTCCTGCAATTGATTCTGAATCTCATGGAAAAATGCTACAGCTTGAAGCTGAATATCCCAACCACATTTTTTCGATGATGGGTCTGCATCCTTGTTATGTAAAGCCAGAAACATGGGAAAATGAATTGGAAATTGTAAAAAATTATCTGAGTCAAAGGGCTTTTCCGGCTATCGGAGAAATCGGGATTGATCTGTATTGGGATAAAACGACGTTGGATATTCAGGTAAAAGCTTTCGAACACCAAATCGACTGGGCGATTGAGAAAGATTTGCCTATTGTTATTCATACAAGAGAAAGTTTTGATGAAACTTTTGAAGTGCTGGAAAGAAAAAAACATCCCAAACTTCGAGGTATTTTTCACTGCTTCTCAGGAAATTTGGAACAGGCAAAACATGCAATTGATTTAAATTTTATTTTGGGAATCGGTGGAGTAGTGACTTTTAAAAATGGTAAAATCGATCAGTTTTTACACGAAATTCCATTAGAAAAAATCGTTTTGGAGACAGATTCGCCTTACCTGGCGCCGGTTCCGCACCGAGGAAAAAGAAATGAGAGTTCTTACCTTGATCTGGTAGCCGGTAAACTGGTGAATATTTATGGAAAAGACTTCTCGGAAATTGACAGAATCACGACTGAGAATGCAAAAAAAATGTTTAATAAGTAAAGATGAGAGCAACAGTTTCCAAGTTTTTAAGACAGTCCAAATTATTGTTTATAGCTGATAAATTGAGGTTTTATATTCAAAAATTCAAAAATCAGGATAAGAATAAATCCTTTCAGTCAAAACATCCGGAATTTATTTTTCCTCCGGATTATCTAATGTATGAATCTTTTAATATCAACTACGAAAGCTATTACAAAAGCGGAAAAGCAGCTGCGGAAAAGTTTATCAACATCTTTAAAAAATATAATTCAACGGAGCAAGCCAGGATTTTGGATTGGGGATGCGGACCGGCAAGGGTTGTAAGACATATTCCGGAAGTGTTGCCGGATAGTAGTGTTTTTGGAACGGATTACAATCAGAATTCAATAGAATGGAACAAAAAAAATATCAAAAATGTTGATTTTAATCTTAATGGATTAAGCGCAAAACTACCTTATGAAGATAACTTTTTTGATTTTATATACGGGATTTCAATTTTCACACACCTTTCCGAACAATTACATTACGACTGGAAAAATGAATTGACCAGAGTGCTTAAAAAAGACGGTATTTTGCTATTATCCTTACAGGGAAACCTCTTCAAAACCATTCTTACTGATGATGAAATCAAGGTTTTTGAAAAAGGTAATATTGTAGTGAGAGGAAACGTAAAAGAGGGTCACAGAACATATTCTGCTTTTCATCCGGAAGATTTTGTAAAAAAGCTCTTTTCCGATTATGAAATTCTGGAACATATCGATTCTTTTATCAATAATGGCAAACCGGAACAGGACATCTGGATTTTAAAGAAAAAATAAGCCTCTCAAAACTGAAAGGCTATCTCTTTATTTTTTTCTTGTAAAATTCTTATTCTTAGGCTTTTTAAATCCCATTGAAGGGCCTGCTTCTGAGCTTCTCTTTTTATTATTACCGCCGGGTCTCGGAGAATTTGACCTTGGAGTTCTCGGTTTATCGGAACCAGCAGAAGTTGGTTTATTATTCGAATCTCTTTTCAGAGCAACTAAATCGTCTGTATGGAAAGGGTGATTTTTAATGACTGGAATTTTCATTCCGATAAGTTTCTCCGTGTTTTTCAGATTTAATAAATCCAAACCGTCTACAAAAGAAATGGAATTCCCTTCTGCTCCAGCTCTTCCCGTTCTTCCGATTCTGTGAACATACGTTTCTGAAACATCGGAAAGCTCAAAGTTGATAACGAATTTCAATTCATCAATATCGATTCCTCTCGCTGCAATATCTGTTGCTACTAAAACTCTTGTTTTTCCCGATTTGAAGTTATTTAAAGCATTCTGTCTCGCATTCTGAGACTTATTTCCGTGAATCGCTTCTGTAGAAACTCCGTCGTGTTGAAGTTTTCTGGCGATTTTATCAGCACCATGCTTTGTTCTTGCAAAAACTAATACGGAGTCGGCAATATCATTCTTTAAAATATGGGTAAGAAGGTTTAATTTGTTTTCTTTTTCGACAAAATATACCGACTGTTTGATGGTTTCTGCAGTTGATGAAACGGGTGTAACTTCCACTTTCACAGGATTATTCAAAATCGAATCTGCCAATTTCTGAATTTCCGAAGGCATTGTTGCCGAGAAAAATAAAGTCTGTCTTCTTTGAGGTAAGAGTTTGATAATTCTCTTTACATCATGCACAAATCCCATATCGAGCATCCTGTCGGCTTCATCCAAAACGAAAATTTCAAGATTTTTTAAGCTGATAATTCCCTGAGCAATAAAATCCAGTAATCTTCCGGGTGTTGCTACTAAAATATCAACTCCTCTTCTAAGGGCAGTTTCCTGATTTCCCTGTTTTACACCTCCAAAAATCACTAAATGTTTTAATGGTAAATGTTTTCCGTAAGCCTTGATATTTTCCTCAATTTGTATGGCTAATTCTCTTGTAGGAGTTAATATTAAAGCTTTAATATGATTATTTTTAACCTTATTTTGAGAAAGATTCTGTAAAATGGGGATGGCAAAAGCTGCCGTTTTTCCTGTTCCTGTCTGTGCGCATCCCAAAAAATCTCTGCCTTTTAAAATCTCAGGAATTGATTTTTCCTGGATGGGAGTTGGGTTGGTATATCCTTGTGCCTCAATTGCTTTTGCAATAGGTTCTATTAATTGTAAGTCTGTAAAATTCAAATGAATTGTTTTTTTAATTAAAATAAAATTCCTTCAAAAGGAAGGAATTTTATTCTACAAAGGTAGTTTAAATATTTTTAAGTAGACTATTTCACTTTTGTCCACTGCTGATTCTTTCTTAAATCTTCAAAAAACTTATAAATTTCTGCAAGCTTTTCAGTTCCTCGCTTTCCATAATCTTCTATATGTTTTGTAGTTCCATCCGAAAATTGAACAGTTAAATGCGAAGTGGGAAGATCTGAAATATTCCTTTCACCATATTTATCATTTAAACTTTTTATGTTTAAACCGTCTAATAAAGTGATTAATTTATTGTAATCTTCTTCCTTGATTGTTCCCTTAAAAGTCCCTTCACGGGGCCTGGAGAATTCATCTTTGGAAGGCTTATCGGTAAAATTAAAATGTTCCGCTTCAAAAACGGCTGTTCTATCCGGATTAATAGTCATTTTAAAAATAGGACAGAATCCGAAGCATGCTGTTGCATGGTATTCAATTTTAGAATATTTAGAATTCACTTTTTGAGAATTACAAGAAAATAAAAAAATAAATGCACAAAGGCCTAGTATATATTTCATAGTTTAAATTTGGATTGGAGTCTTTCAATAATTGTTCCAAAAGGGCTTTTAAAGCAAAATTTAATAATTAGTTTAAAATAAATAATAATAAAAAATGTACACGAAGAAGTCGCCATAAACCTTATAGGTTTTCAAAACATAGGTTTGATGAAGTGATCAATATTAATAAAAAAAGTACACAAAAAGTGTACTTTATATGTTTAATATTTGTTTACAATTTTATCCATGAAGTTGTTTCCAAATTGCATCTTTCAACTCCATAAGGCCTTCTCCCGTAACACCTGAGAAAAACAGGGGTTTCTTATTTTCAGGGAATTCTGCAGCAATTTCTTTTCTCAGCTCTTCATCCAGAAGATCGGATTTTGAAATGGAAATAATAAAATCTTTATCCAGCAATTCAGGGTTATATTCTTTCAATTCATTTTCCAGAATTTTAAACTCCTGGAAGTGACTTTCAGAATCAGCTGGAATTAAAAATAACAGGATTGAATTCCTTTCAATATGTCTTAAAAATCTGTGTCCAAGACCTTTACCTTCCGCAGCTCCTTCAATAATTCCCGGAATATCAGCCATTACAAAAGACTTGTAATTTCTGTAATCAACGATTCCTAGATTGGGCGTTAAAGTGGTAAATGCATAATTGGCGATCTTCGGCTTTGCAGCTGAAACAGAAGCTAAAAGCGTAGATTTTCCGGCATTTGGGAACCCTACAAGACCTACATCTGCCAGGATTTTAAGTTCAAAAACGATATATCCTTCCTGACCCGGCATTCCCGGTTGGGCGAATCGTGGAGTCTGGTTGGTAGAAGATTTGAAATGTTCGTTTCCTTTTCCTCCCATTCCACCTTCCATCAGGATAATTTCCTGGCCGTCTTCCATTATTTCACCAATGATTTCGCCATCTTCATTTTTAGCAATAGTTCCGATGGGAACATTGATGTAAACATCCTCTCCATAGGCTCCTGTAAGCTGGTTTTTGCCTCCGTTTTCACCGCGTTCGGCTTTTACGTGACGGGTATATCGAAGGGGTAGTAAAGTCCATTCCTGAGCATTTCCTTTCATGATAACGTGACCTCCGCGACCTCCATCTCCACCATCAGGACCGCCTTTAGGAATATATTTCTCGCGGCGAAGATGCGCAGAACCTGCACCACCGTGGCCGCTCTTACAATGAATTTTTACGTAATCTACAAAATTTGACATTTCTTATAATTATGAGTTATGAGTTATGAATTATGAGAATGAATTGTAATAACTTAAAACTCATCACTCACAACTTTTAACTATTTTATTTTTTCTACTTCAGCAAAAAGCTTTTCAGAGATTTCGTTGATATCTCCAACGCCGTTGATCTCTACATATTTGCCTTGTTGCTTGTAAAGCTCGGCTACTTCAGCTGTTTTTGTGTAGTATTCTTTTATTCTGTTTTCGATGATTTCTACATTGCTGTCGTCTGATCTTCCGCTTATTTCACCTCTTTTCAGCAATCTTTCCACCAAAATTTTATCTTCAACCACCAATGAAAGACAAACGTCGATTTTATCATTCAGTTCTTCTTTCACGATTTTTTCCAGGGCTTCCGTCTGAACAGCAGTTCTCGGGTATCCGTCGAAAATAAATCCTGCAGCATCGGTCGGTTTTCTGATTTCATCAATTAGCATATCTGTTGTTACCTGATCCGGAACCAATTCTCCTTTATCGATGTATGATTTTGCCAGTTTCCCAAGTTCGGTGTCATTTTTCATATTGAATCTGAAAAGGTCTCCCGTTGAGATTTGCTTTAAATTAAATTTTTCGATTAAGTTTTGAGCTTGTGTTCCTTTTCCACTTCCTGGAGGGCCGAACAGAACGATGTTTATCATAGTGTTGATTCGCTTATAGCAATTGGCGGTTGGCGTCTTGCTTTTAGCTTTGTTTAGTTAATATTTTACTTTTTATTTCGATTTAATTTGTAAAGCTAAAAGCCGAAGCTAGTAGCTGTCGGCAATCTAATGATTGATTTGACCTTCTTCTAACTGGTATAAATTCGGAAGGTTTCTTCCCAATTCATCATAATCCAGTCCATAACCCAAAACAAATTTATTCGGGATTTCTTTTCCTATATAATCCAGCTTAAAATCTTTTTTATAAACCTCAGGCTTTAAAAGGAATGAAGCTATTTTTACAGATTTCGGACGTTGTGTTTCGTTAAAATATTTGAAAAGACTTTCAACAGTATTTCCTGTATCTACTATGTCTTCCACAAGAATAATATGACGGTCTTTTACGTCTTTCGTTAATTCCATTTTCTGGTAAACGATGCCGGTAGACTCCGTACCTGCATACGAGCTCATCTGGATGAAAGCAATCTCGCAATTTCCCGGATAGTGCTTCAACAGGTCTGAGAAGAACATGATTACCCCGTTTAAAACACCAATGAAAACAGGAACTTCATCCTTGTAATCTTCATAAATTTTTAAAGCCGTTGCCTTTACAATCTCCTGAATTTCGGCGTCCTCCAAATAAGGAACGAAAGTTTTGTCGTGAACTTTAATACTTTCCATAAAAAAATTAGTAGTCGGCAAAGTTACGGATTTTTGATGAAAATATTTTCTTGTTTATTTCAGATTCGTGAAACATGGTGTAAGTCTCTTCAACAGGTAAGCTTTAATCTAAAAAATTAAAGTAAAGTTATTGATGAGATTCAGCAAAAAATTTATTCAAATATTGCCTCTCAATTTTTTAATTAAAACATTCTGAAATGATATGGTCATTCTAAATTGAATCTAATGAGTATATCTCTTGAGTTTGCCTTAATTAGTTATTGAAAATCAAATAAGAAAAAATCATTAAATTTAAAAATGAGAGCAAGTATTTTCCTGCTCTCATTTATGTTTTGTAGAAAAATTTTAATTTCTATTTTTTAATAAAATCCAGCCGGATAATTTTATTGTTTTTTTGGTAATGGAATCTTCCCACGATAATTTATACCAATAGGTGTCGGTAGGAAGTAATCTTGCCGTATATTGCCCATTCCATTTTGGGTTTGCTGCAGTTGGTTTGAATACCTCTTTTCCATATTTATCAAAAATGCTTCCCTCAAAATTTTTAGACTTAATAAGTTGGCTAAAGTCTATTACATCATTTATACCATCACTATTTGGGGTGATTACATTTGAAATAAAGAATGTATAATATTCTACATTGGCATCACAAGAAGTTCCCTTGTTTCTAACTCTGATAGGATATTGAGTATTTTTAAGAACATTAGTAAAAACATTAGAAGCCTGCCAGCTTACTCCTCCATCAATAGAATATTCCAGAGGGGTACTTCCATTATTTTTTGCATTGATTGTCAATGTGTTGTTGTTATAGGTTACGTCAATGATTTCTGGCTTAAGAATATATGAAACCGTTGCCGAAAATACTTTAGAACAGGCCCCATTGTTAATGGTTACTGTATAAGTGCCTGCAGTTGTTACGTTGATCTTTTGAGTTGTTGCTCCTGTATTCCAACTGTAGGCGTAATTCGGGCCTGATCCTGCATCTAAAATACCTGTGTCACCTTCGCAGATTTCTATATTATGCAAGGAAGAGACTATTTCAGGAACTACAGTAATGGTAATTGTTGCCGGTGTTTGAGATACACAGCCATTTGCCCCGACTCCGTTTACTGTATATGTAGTTGTAGAAGTAGGAGAAACTGTTTGAGTATTCCCATTACCGGATAATCCGGCCCATGTGTATGTTACAGCTCCTGATGCGGTAAGGGTAACTGATTGCCCTTTACAAATTGTTAAAGAAGGTGCAGTGATAGAAATAACTGGCGGATTTGCATTGCCAATTACCGTTACTGAACCTTGTTTTACACAACCTAATGGATTTGAACTTGTTATAGTAAGCGTATAAGTCCCACTTGCATTGACTACTGGAGTTAAAGTATTTCCGCCTGATACAATATTTCCACCCCCTGTTGCCGTCCACGAAAAAGTAGCTCCCGGTTGATAAACGGATGAGATCGCATTAAGTGTAATTTGAGAATTGATACATGTGATTTGTGCAGGAGCTGAAATGTTTACAGTGATAGCCTGATCCATTATTATAGTCGCTGACTTTTGATATTGGCAACCCGATGGTGTAGTAACTGTTACTGTATAAGTTCCCGGAGCGGTAATCGTATTTGTTGCTGTATTTACACCATTTGACCATGAGAATGTATTTCCTGTGCCTGATGCTGTAGCCGTTAATAGGGTGGAAGAGCCTTGGCAGAATGTTAAATTTCCAGTGACTTGAATATTAGGATCTATTCCTGCTGTTATTGTAATAGAAACAGGATCACTTGTACAAGTTCCATTATTGTTGGTTAAGGTATAAGTTCCGGGAGTATTTATCGTAATACTTTGTGTGGTTTGTCCGTTTGACCAAACATTTCCCGTCGTAAAGCTCGATGATAACGTTATACTATTGCCATTACAAATAGCAATCGCAGAAGCTGAAATTACAGGAACTGGTTTTTGATTTATAATTAATTGTAATTCCGCAACTTTTGAGCATGTCGATGATTTTACACGAACATAAACTGTTGCATTCCCCGAAACAAAAGCCGCAGGATTTGCAATAGTATTGGCATTTCCTGCTAATGCATCGGCTTGATTGATATAATAATCAAAACTTACTCCCGGCGTAGTGCTGATAGCAGTTTGCGCAGAGGTAAGATCAAAAGTAGCCGTTGTAGAAGCAGAACACTGGCTTAAACTTGAGTTTTGCACCACCGGAACTACTCCCTGTGTTACCGTTACTGATTTTTGATATTGGCAGTTTGCTGGAGTTTTTACCGTCACGGTGTAGGTTCCCGGAGTAGAAACAGAAATCGTATTTGCTGTAGATCCGTTTGACCATGTGAAAGTATTTCCCGTTCCGTTGGCAGAAGCTGTGAGCTGTGTTGCAGATTCACATAAAACTAAATTTCCTGCGATTTGAACATTAGGATCATTCTCGGCGGTGATAGTTATTGATGCCGGAGCACTTGTACAGGTTCCGCTAGTATTTGTTAGGGTATAAGTTCCCGGTGTTGTAACAGTGATCGATGGTGTAGTAGCCCCTGTAGACCATGTGTTTCCTGTAGCCTGATTGGAGGTAAGGGTAACGCTTCCACCGAAACAGATTGTCGGTGATGAGCTGGTGATTACAGGTGATCCGTTTTGAGTAATATTAAGCTGTAATTCTGCAACCTTCGAGCATGTCGATGATTTTACACGAACATAAACTGTTGCATTCCCTGAAACAAAAGCCGCAGGATTTGCAATAGTATTGGCATTTCCTGCTAATGCATCGGCTTGATTGATATAATAATCAAAACTTACTCCCGGCGTAGTACTGATAGCAGGTTGCGCAGAGGTAAGATCAAAAGTAGCCGTTGTAGAAGCAGAACACTGGCTTAAACTTGAGTTTTGCACCACCGGAACTACTCCCTGTGTTACCGTTACTGATTTTTGATATTGACAATTTGCCGGAGTTTTTACCGTCACCGTATAAGTTCCCGGAGTAGAAACAGAAATCGTATTTGCTGTAGATCCGTTTGACCATGCGAATGTATTTCCTGTTCCGTTGGCAGAGGCTGTGAGCTGTGTTGCAGATTCACATAAAACTAAATTTCCTGCGATTTGAACATTTGGGTCATTCTCGGCAGTGATAGTTATTGATGCCGGAGCACTCGTACAGGTTCCACTAGTATTTGTTACTGTATAAGTTCCCGGTGTTGTAACAGTGATCGATGGTGTAGTAGCCCCTGTAGACCATGTGTTTCCTGTAGCCTGATTGGAGGTAAGGATAACACTTCCACCGAAACATATTGTTGGTGATGAGCTGGTGATTACAGGTTGTGGAACTTGAGTGATGTTGAGTTGTATTTTTCCATCGGCATTGTCGCACAATAACGATGAAGAGTCTTTGATGACAACAGTAATTGTTGTGTTCGTATTAAACTGAAAATTTGTAGGGTTTGCAATTGGGTTTGCACTTCCCTGAACATAATAAGTGAAAATATAATTGCTGGGATTGGAAACGAATTGAGAATTATAAGTAGTCAAATCTACGGTTCCATTTCCTGTGCAAAAAGATTGGGATATTGTATTTTGTAAAATAGGAACCTTATCGGTATATATTTTTACATTTTTAATTGATTGTCGCGCACTTGCAGCACCTGTAGAAGCTGAAAAACCGAAATATCCCTGAGTCATAGTGGAAGCACCTCCAGAAGGTGCAAAAGACTGATTAACAATCTGAATATTGTTTATTTTTATCTTAATAATCCAATTATTAAAATTTGCGGGATCAATTTCTCCCGTTACTTCCACATGCTTATAATTTGCTCCTACAAAAGGTTGGCTGGTAAGATTGGGAGAGTGAAATGTACTTCCCGCGGTAGTATTAAATTCTATATTCCCATTACTTACGTTGTTGGTTCCATATAAAAGATGAACTTTACTCATCTCTGTATCGGTAGAGTTATTATAAGTATCAAAAGCCACCATTAATCCTGTAGCGTTATTAGGAATTCCCAGGCCACCGCCTATTGTATAAGTAACCGGAGGATTTGCTAAATACCAAAATGAAACCCCGTCTCCGTGAGCATATGTTCCATTTCCATCAATTCTAAAATCAAATTCCACTTTCCATTTGTCGCAATACTTCAAATTGATAGGGGCAGCTAATTTAATACCACCTACTTGAGCAATTTGATCGGTGGTTAATCTGATAAAGTCACCACTTACTACTGCAGAGGGAACTATATCCCAGCCTGTAGTATTTATAGGGTTTCCGGTAAGTTGATACGTTTGGGAGAGCAGTTTACCGGATATAAAAAATAATATCAGGGCAAAGTAAGTGAGTAATTTGTTCTTCATTTGTGTGTGTTAGGGTGCAAAAATAAATTATTTTATCAGTAAAAGCAATTAACTGTAAATAAGCAAGTTAAATGTATGGATGTTAAAATAAAATATAATTATTTTGTATATTTTTAGAAAAATATTAATTTTTTATATGTTTTTTCATTATTTTTTTTGGCTTTGGAATTGTTACTTTTAGTATGAATTGATACTAAATAGTTTAAAAAAACGACACAAACCCTAGCCCAGATTGCAGCGGCATCCTTTTTCTGAATTGGCTTTGAAAGGCGTTGGCGAAAAAGATATAGCGGAAAGCTGGAAATAGCTTCTAAAAAAAAGAAGAAGAAGAAGGGGAGATGAAATTATATGATTGAGAGGGAATAGAGATTCTTCCTTCATCAGAATGACAAAAATTATTTATCTTTGCAACTCACAAACTCCAAAACAAAAGCAATGTAGGATACAATTTCTTTCAGATTTTAATAAAGTGACGACCTTTTTGGTTGTCGATGTCTAACTGTATTAAGAAAGAAATCATGCTTTTTCTACACAATATATCTTTTGGGTTTCCTGCGGGGAATCTACTTTTTAATTCTATCAACTTAACGATAAAAACTCACACAAAATTGGCATTGGTGGGAAGTAATGGCACGGGAAAATCTACGTTGCTGAAAATCATCGCGAACGAAATTGAACCTTTAGAAGGTAATGTCAGTATTCAAGGGAATATTTTCTATGTTCCGCAGATGTTCGGGAATTTTAATCATCTAACGGTGGCGGAATGCTTAAAAATCGACAAAAAATTAAATGCACTTCAAAAAATTACGAATGGGGAAGTGGATCAAATCTATTTTGAAGTTTTAAATGATGATTGGGATATTGAAGAACGCTGTAAGGCTGCTTTACAACACTGGAAGCTTGAAAATTTAGATTTAAATCAAACATTGGAAAGCCTGAGTGGCGGACAAAAAACAAAGGTTTTTCTTGCCGGAATCCAGATTAACCAGCCTGAAATTATTTTGCTCGATGAACCAACCAATCATCTCGATTTGGAAGGACGGAATTTGTTGTATGATTTTATTGAAAAAACAAATTCAACCGTCGTAATTGTGAGTCATGACCGTGCTTTGCTGAATTTGGTTGATACAATTTTTGAATTGAGCAATCAGGGAATTTCAACCTACGGCGGAAATTATGATTTTTATGCCGAACAAAAAGAAATCGAAAATGAAGCGTTGCAAAACGATATTCATTCCAAAGAACGAGCGCTGAAAAAGGCAAAAGAAAAGGAACGGGAAACGTTGGAACGGAAGCAAAAACTCGATGCAAGAGGAAAAGGAAAGCAGGAAAAATCAGGCGTTGCGAGAATTATGATGAATACGTTGCGGAATAATGCCGAGAAAAATTCGTCAAAACTGAAAAGTATTCATGCCGAGAAAATCAATGATATTTCCGGTGACTTACGGGATTTGCGCTCGTCTGTGAGAAATGCGGATCAGATGAAAGTGAATTTTAATGATTCAAATCTGCATTTCGGTAAAATTTTGATTTCGGCGACGGAAATTAATTTTAAATATGATGAAGAAAACCTTTGGAAAGAAAACCTCAACCTTGAAATCCGCAGTGGTGACAGAATTTGTATTAAAGGCTCAAACGGCTCGGGAAAAACAACGTTGATCAAGCTGTTGTTGGGAGATTTACAACCTTCTGTCGGAAATATTTCGAGATCGGATTTTCAGACGATTTATATTGATCAGGAGTATTCTTTGATTGATAAAGAGGCAACAGTTTATGATTTTGCCCAACAATTCAACAATAATACGTTGCAGGAATCGGAAGTGAAAACCTTATTGTCAAGATTTTTATTCGGAAAAGGAAGCTGGGACAAAAAATGCGATGTTTTAAGTGGCGGAGAGCGTCTGCGACTCCTTCTGTGCGGACTTTCAATCAGCAATAAAGCTCCCGATATGATTATTCTTGATGAACCAACGAATAATTTAGATCTTCAAAATGTGGAAATTCTGACGAATTCTATTAAGGATTATCATGGAACTTTGGTGGTGATTTCGCATGATGGGGTGTTTTTGGAGGAGATTGGGGTGAGGAGTGAGGTTTTGTTGGGATAATTTGAAGAGCAAACCTAACAGGTTTTTAAAACCTGTTAGGTTTATATTTTTATTCATCTAATCTTGTTAAAATATCCATTTGCTGATGAAGAATTCTGATGATTTCAATTTCTCCATTTTCTTTATTTCATGAGTCAGCAGAATGTTTTTGATGTAGATTTTTCAGAAATTCTTTACGGTCAAAATTTTCAGCAAAACCGGATTTTTCTCCTTTTTTTAATTCATTGATTAATTCTGTTTTTTTGGATTCTTCATATTCAAACATTCTTAAAGCTGTTCTAACAACCTCACTTGCAGAAGAATATTTTCCAGATTTAATTTGCTGATTTATAAAATTATCAAAATAATCGCCTAATAATATGGATGTGTTTTTTGCCATTAGATTTAATTTTAAATCAAAGGTACCAATTCTTGGTATTGCTTCAAAATGAATTAATTGAAACTTAATGAACCGACAAATAATTTAGATCTTCAAAAAACGTGGAAATTCTCACGAATTCTATTGAGGGCTATCATGGAACTTTGGTAGTGATTTCGCATGATGAGGAGCTTTTGAGGGAGATTGGGGTTGATGATGGTAATTTATTATAATTTTTTTAGGTTTGATTTTTAATGAACCAAAAAAAATTACTTTAAATCTAAGTATCCAAAATACTCATGTGATGGAATATTTAAATCTATAAAATTAAAATCAGGTTTTTGTCCTTCTTCTTGAAGAAGATTATAGATTTTGATACTTTCTGTGTCAGAAGATAAATAATAAGTAATATTTTTTTCTACATCCGCTTGTGAAAATAATTTTGAGTCGTTCGGAATTATATTTCTCTCAGCAAGTTTTAGTTTTCCTTTTTTTGTAAAAACAAGTTTGGCTATTTCTCCTGTTTTGGTAGCATGATTTAAATTAAATGGAAGAATTGCCAAATTTCTCAAAGGGAGTTCTGTTATTGAACCTCCCACACAATATTCAGCAATTGAAATTGTTGAAACATACATTTTAATTTCTTTACTTAAAAAGTATTTATAATATTCTAAGGCATTTTTGAATAATGGATCACCATCATTTAAAAATCTGATAAAGAAACTTGTATCTAGTAAAACTCCATTAACTTTCATAGCTTCCTCTTATTTGTCTTAACCATTCATCTGGATTAATATTTGAAAGCCAAGATTGTTTTGCTTTATCTCTTAATTTTTTCAAATAATTTTCATCAAAAATGGGATTGTAATCAATTAGCTCAATGAATTCTAAATTTGTAAAATCAATTTCACCATTTTCGGAATGTTGGTTTCCTTTGGCTCTTATTCCTAGAGATTTATATAGAATATTCTCCTCTTGCTGTTCTAGGAATGAAATTGGAGTTTGGATCCTAACTGTTCCATATTCATCAGTTAATAAATGAATGTTAGCTTTATCTTTACCTCCAGCATTAGTGATTTTTCCATAAAAATAAAACTCTGCTTCAGCCCAAATTGCTTCAGTTCTTTTGAAATCAGAAAATTTATCAATTCGAATATTATTAGAGCCTTCAAGTGATGTGGTAATATCAAGTGCGAAATCCTTTTTCTTTGCTAAATCTTGAAGATTTTCAATGGCTTTAGCGGTTGTTAAATCAAGATAATCAATTGTATTAGTTTGGGAAATTAAACCAAGTATAGCATTAAAGCTAACTATATATTGTATTCCAGTTTTAAATATATTTCTAACAGAACCTTCTTGAATGTCATAAGAAATTAAAGGTCTATTTTTTTTGTCTCCTGAATATAGCAAATCATCAACATTATTTAATATAGAAACTATTTCCTTGATATCAAAATTATCAGGATTTATGTCTACGTTTCCAATTTTTCCAGAAACTTTTATTTCTATTTGACCATTTCTTTCCACAAAACAAAAGTAAACAAATTTTTATTGCAAAAAATTATGCGACGTGACTTTATTATTTAAAACTAAATATTTTAATACTTCCAATCACATGATTCCCACCCACCCAAAAATAAATTCCACCACAAATTTGCCCACCCAATTTTTTAAAAGTAATTTTGCATGAATCTAAAAACAAAAGTAAAATATGTCAACTTACGTAGTTGTAGGTCTTCAGTACGGAGATGAAGGTAAAGGAAAAATCACGGATGTTTTATCGGCTAAATCGGATTATGTTGTTCGTTTCCAAGGGGGAGACAACGCTGGTCACACGGTTTATGTGGGTGAAGAGAAATTTGTTTTACACCTTCTTCCTTCAGGAGTTCTACAGTGCAAAGGGAAGTGTATCATTGCGAATGGAGTAGTGGTAAATCCTAAATCTTTTATTAGAGAAGTAGGTCAGATTGAAAGTAAAGGACTTAGAACTGACCATATTTTTATCAGCAGAAGAGCGCATGTGATCATGCCTTACCACATTCTTTTGGATACCTACCGCGAGGAAGAACATGGAGGAACGCAGATCGGAACGACGAAAAAAGGAATCGGGCCGTGCTATGAAGATAAGATCGCAAGAATCGGTATCAGAATGGTAGACCTTCTGAATCCTGAAATTTTAAGAGACAAAATTGAGAAAAACGTAAAGGTTAAAAACTCTCTTTTCGAAAAATATTACGGAAAACCGACATTAGACGTTGAAGAAATTTACAACGAATTTTTAGAAATCGGAAAACAGCTTCAAGACAGAATCGTTGATACGGAACTGGAACTGAACGAAGCTATCAGAGACGGCAAAAACGTTTTATTCGAAGGAGCTCAGGCATTGATGCTTGATATCGACTTCGGAACATATCCATACGTAACTTCATCTTCGCCGTCAACAGGAGGAGTTTGTACAGGAGCAGGAGTTCCGCCAACATCCCTTCAAAACCTGATCGGTGTTGCAAAAGCATACTGCACAAGAGTAGGAAACGGACCTTTCCCAACTGAATTAGACAACGAATTGGGTGAGAAAATCAGACAAATCGGTGGTGAGTTCGGAGCTACAACAGGTAGACCAAGAAGAACAGGCTGGCTAGACCTAGTTTCTTTAAAGCATGCTTGTATGATCAACGGTATCAATAACTTAGTGATTACAAAACTAGATGTTCTTACAGGAATTGGAACCTTAAAAATTGCTACTCATTATAAAACCGAAGACGGAAAAATCATCGATTATTTCACTTCTTCAACTACAAAATTATATGATTACGAAGCTATTTACGAAGAGCTTCCGGGTTGGACAGAAGACATCACGAAAGCCAGAAGCTACGATGAACTTCCGGACAACGCTCAGAAATACATCGAATTTATCGAGAAGTATCTGGGAATCAATGTTTACTTAGTTTCCGTAGGACCGGAAAGAAGTCAGAACATCATCAGAAAAGAATTATTCTAAGGAATTTTTAAATAAATAAAAAGAGACCGTCAATTTGATGGTCTCTTTTTTTATTCAGGAGCTATTTCCCGCTTTCCGCACTCGCTATTTTCGGGTTTTTTGGGCGGCGGCTTTGCCGCCGCCCAAAAAAACCGAAAATGAGCTCAAACAAATGCTGCAATCGGGGCTAGGGTCGCGGGACTGGTAGCTTCGAGAGCCTCAGCTACCAAACGCTGTCAGTCGTTTTTTTCAAAGTTTAGCGCTCTGTTTGTCATCCTGAAAGGATCTCGACAACATCATAAAACTTAGTATAGATCCTTTCAGGATGACACTCAAAGTGAATAGTTAATAATAAAAGAAGCTTGAAAATAAATTCCCACAGATCTCACAAAAAAATAAACATAAACATCTGTGTACTCCTTGAAATCTGTGGGAAATAATAAAAACGCAAAGGGAACTTTAAAATCAATGCGTTAAAATCATTGGTTATTAGTTTTTAGAATATTTAGCATAAGCTTTCGCCAGCTTTTCATCATATTTATTCAGCTTATAGCCTCCACCGTTATAACCTTTCGCAAAATTGGCCCAGCTTTTATTTCGTAAATGTGTTAAAAGTCCGTTTTTCTCAAGGAATTTTCCGAACGCTCTCAAATGTTCCCCTTCGTTCATTTCCATTTTTGTTACAAAATCCGTGACATCCGTGTATCCAAGCGGCTTTGCATGGAATCCCATAATCTGGAAGCTGCCCCATGAAGCAGAAGACAACGCCGCATCTTTGAACTTCGGATCAACGCCCAATTTCATAGCTTCATTCAATCGGTCGTATTCTTTTACGCCGCCCTGGTAATAGATTTTCGTCCATTTCGGGTAAAGAACGTCTTTGCAGGTTGCATTGTATAATTTATTTGGGTCAATTCCTCTTTTCTTTAATTCGTTCCAGAAAATATGTCCTTCAAACAAGATTTTCGGTTTATTATTAATTAAAAATCCTTTTCCGCTGCTTTCGATTTCATTTACGGCTTTTACGGCTGCCAATTCCAAAGAATATTGGTCTGCAAAGCTGATGAGGTCACTTTCTTTTAAGAATTTATCGGTTGTATTTACGGGAGCCGGAGCTGAATTTTTTTGGAGTAAAACGGTCCATGTTTTCATCCCGACAATTCCGTCGACAACTAGAGAGTTTTTTCTCTGAAAATCTTTCACGGCTGCATCAACTTCCAGGGAAAAAGAATCTGAAATTTTGATGTTGTATCCTTGTTTGTAAAGAAGCTCACAAAGTGTAGTGACTTCCGGTGATTTGGTGTAGTATTTTAAAAGTTTCATGATGGTTAGTTTTTATTATTTATTTAAATTTAAATGTGATTAATTTAGTTTAATCAAAAGAAGATTGAAATTGAATGGTCATTTTGCGTGAGATCCTTCGACTTCGCTCAGGATAACACCGGCAAATGACGCTGTTCAATTATTAACGGATAGTATTAGTGATGTCATCCTGAGCGAGGTCGAAGGATCTAATAATTACGTTTAATAAAGCTTTTGTATCTTTTGTTGTTAAAAATATTAATTAACTGGTATTTTCGGCATTCTCTCACAAATCATCCCAATCAAAAAGAACGATTTGAATTTCACTTCCTCCCGTTGAAGCTTGTACTCCAAATTCAGGGGATTGGTATTGACGACGCTGAAATTTTGGTTCAAAACAGCGTAATCATCCACTCTCAGCTCAATGCTGTATTCTCCCACCGGAACCATCTGGCTGATCATCCCGATTTCGTTGGTTTCTATCTCGAAAATCCTGCTGTTATTCGTTCCTTTGATGGAAATAGAGCATTTGTAAACAGGATCGTTATTTATTTTATCAAACACCTTAAATTGTACATTGGCCGCCGTTGGTGTCTGAACAGGAACCCTGATCGGAACAAAAATCCCGGGTATTTTTATAGGTCCTGTTACCACTGGAGTTACTGGTTTTATGGGTGTTGGTTGAGGCCGGACAGGTGTTGCCACGTATGGAGTAGGCATTACAGGTCTTAAGTTTCTTATTCCTCCCATAACATTCATGTTCATTTTATGGTTAAAAACCACTGGATTCGCTTTTGGAGTTTCTACCGTTGGTTGAGCGGCAGGTTTTTCCGCAAAATCAGCTTTTATGCTTTCTATGGGTGCGGTTTTTTTAGTTAAGGAATTTAATTGATCAGATTTAATGGTTCTGACATTCGTTACTGCTTTCAGGAACTTTTGGTTATTGGTTTTGTTAACGAAAAGCTGCTGTTTCATAATCAGCGGACCGAAATAAATCAGCTGATTCGGGTTATTCACCGTATCATTTGTGATGGACGGATCCAGAATGATTTTTAAATTTTTAACGAGCATCATCGTTTTGGTGATGGCGGGTAATTTAAAATCCGTGGAAATCGTCTGTCCGTCGGAGATTTTTTTAGGCTCATTCCATTCAAAAAGTTGGGAAAGCATGAAGTTTTTATTAAACCAGTTTCTTTTTAAATGAACAAATGAATAATCAAATTCTACCGCCAGAATCACGCTTTCATCATAATCAATGGAAAGGATTTCCGCAGGCAGATTTTCATTAGAACCTTTTGCTTCGGTGTGTAAGCTTTCCAGTTCGGATTTTTCCATTCTCATATTATTCCAGCCCGATTCGTTTTCCATGAAATCGTAAGGAATAAAATTAATATCATGAATGGAAGAATTGCTGATGACATCCGTCTTTTCGGCGGCTTCAAAAGTATTTTTCGCATTTTGAGCCATGGCCAGATACAAATCTGCATCAGAGTTTTTGTTAATTCTTGCCAGTTCTTTTTCAATTATATCTTTATTTCCCTTCACTTTCCATTCGGAAAAAGCGAGAGCTTTGAGATTATTGAGGGTAATCAATCGGTCATTCCAGTTGTTTTTTTCGTCATCAGTATCCAATGCGTCAAATAATTCCAGGTGTGTTGCAATGTTGTTAACGGTATTATCATGGGCTATCTGATATTTTTTATACGCTTTAAGCTCTTTGGTATCGGCACCTTTTGCATCAAATAAAACCGTGCTCTGACTGGCAACTACTTTATCTAAATTTTCCTCCAGACTTTTTAAGCTGTTCTTTTCCAGGATATCTCTGTAAATATCAAACAACGCATTATTTGGATTCAGATCCCAAAAATTCGGGGAAATAGGAACGGAGTTGAGTTCATACGCCACGTTTTGTTTTTTGATGATGGAAAGTGCTTTTTTCTGGTCATCATTCAGCAGGCTTTGAGGTTTTAATAATTCCAATTCCTCATTTTCATACACTCTCAGGGAAGGGCAGATCATCGGTAGATCATTCTCCATCGAACTTTGAGACATATAAATATTTCTCAATTTCTGGTAAACGGCAACAAAATATTTCATGGCTGTTAGTTTTTTTGGTTATTAGGTGTAGTTGCAGGTTGTTAGTTTTAGTTCTTAATGATAATTTTCTTGATGATTTTTAAACTAAGTTTTTTTTGCTGAGTGAATGCCCTTGCGAACGAAAATCAACAGTAAGTTTTAAAAAAAATCTTTGCTTTCTTTGCGTTAAAAAATTAAAATCAACAATCAACAAATTTTAGAAATAACCGACAGAAAAAATTATCTGCCGGTCATCCCCTGATTATGAAGAATATTATGATTTTCCGTCTGTCCAGTTTTTGATATCCGGATTTGGGTTTGGAGATTTTGGTACAACATGACATTTGTAGCCAATGATGTACACTCCGTCCGACTGAAGTTTTTTACCGCTCCATTTTGCGTTGCTTTGAGAATTTTGGTTTTCATAATTGTGGCTTCCACCAAATACGAAAGGTCCGATTCCCACCGCTGCTCCGCTGCTGATTTTTGTGCTTGCTGCTTTGTATGCGGTGCTGTTTTCACTGAAATCAAGCATTACATCTCTCGCAATGATCAGTTCTGTAACAATCATCGGCATTAATCCTTTTCCTTTACCGTCACTGATGATGTCTCCGTTTAATGCCTGAGGTGAAGTTTCATGTAATTTCCAATATTTGGATTCTACAAATTCCTGGCTGAACCATCCTCTTTCTACTCTTACTTTTCCTAATTTAAATGAAATTTTAAGATTGCTGAAGTCTGTATTCATCGCTGTCCTTGAAGTGCTTCCGCTGTTTCTTGCACCGATACTGAATAATCCCATGCTGAATCCTGCACCCGCGCTCCAGTTATGGATTGATTTAGAATAATCGCTATGTGCGCTTCCTTCATACATTGAAATGGTAGGCCATTTTTTAGACTCTTTCAATGCGCTGGCAGAAATTGGAATAGAGGGTGAATAGTTGATATAATCAATAACTCTTGTTCTCTGGCTGTTTCTGAACTCCGATTGAAGACGTTTTTTGATGACAAGCATGTGTTTCTCTTCAATTTCACTCAGGTAATTCTGAATTCTTTCAACGGCTTCTTTGTAACCTAAAGACTGCCATGCTTTTAAAGCTGCATCTTCTCTTTTCTTCATGTTTTTACCATCGATAGAAATAGTTGCCATTGCATCAGGATCACCGTTATCTGCATCGATTCTGATAGAGTTGTTGGTATCTACAATATCATAGTACTTCATTTGATACTCAATATATTTAGAATACATCGGAGCCACGAAAGTCTGGTGAAGTTCCGGTTTGTTAAGGTCATCAACCGGTGCATTTTCATCAAAATCAGGATTTTTTACCACTTTCACTTTGAAAAGCTTGTTTCTTAATTTTTCAAGGTTTTTTTCAACCTTAGCATCCATCGGTGTATCTACTACAACAGACCATTGCATAAGATCTTCATATACTTTAGACACTCTTTTTGAAGAATCATTAAAAATAGTCATCATTCTACCGTTTCCACTTGGTGTAAGGGGTGGTAAATTGGAAGGAATAGCATCTACCATTGCAGAAAACTGCTCCATTTGAAGGTATTTACGGAATTTGCTTTCTTTCATTGCATTTTGAAATTCCTCCATATTGGTTTTAGGATTTCCGTTGGCATCCAGGATTGGTTTTCCCTGTCCGTCAAGCATTGGTTTTGGAGCCGGCGCGTTTCCGAATAATCCGTTTAATGCATAATCAAAAGTATCTTCCGTTAAATTAATCCCGATCGGGTCGAATGCGATAAAGTCATTAGGACCGATAGAATCCGGATCTCCACCGTTGGTTACAGAATCATAAACTTGTTTTAAAAGCATACTCATCAATGAGTTTGATCTTGCTTCTTGAGTTAATGTTGGCATAATTATAAGTTTTTAAATTTTTTCTTGCTTACTCTTTTCGGTTTTCAGCGTCCCCGATTTTGTATGGTACAAATATCTATCAGGTACACAAGAAATTACTCAGTGATTTTCCGATTTTGGGATGTGGTTTTTACGATATTTTAGTTTTTGTTGAATATTTTAAATTAATACGGAACTATTATTAGAAAATTAAAACCGTATAATGCTTATATATAGGAAGTTATTATTTTTAGCATAGTTAATTTTAAACATTATTATAAATATTTTTAAAATGTTAGAATTTTAACAATTTTTTGGCAAATCTTTTGATATTACAACAATACTTATCGATAAGAGCTATGAGAATAGCAATTCAAAATTTTAACAGTTTAAATATTTTTAGTGATGAAACATATACATCAAAATCAGGAATTTCGCTTCAACGAAGTTCTTTTTGAGCACCGTAACAAAGAATATGGCGCATACGTTCTAAGAAACGAATCAAATAAAATTTTAACCAAAGCACTTTTTGTGGGAGTAAGTTTACTGGCAGCAGTTTCTATGACCCCTTTACTTATTAATGCTTTTAAAAGTGATGCGCCAACAGAAGGGACAGGAGGTGTAATTATTGATCTTATAGATCCTGTAATACCACCGGATGTTGAAGTGATACCTCCCACTTCGGTTACTCCACCGAGAACCCCGGATGTAAAAACTTTTGATAGTTCAATACCAACACCGTCAAGGAATGCTCCGGATACTAATACTGAAGACATTCCGGATGATGCAGTGGCGGGTTTAACAAACAATTTTAAAGCAGATCCGGCTCCAACAAATACATATACACCTCCAACACAGAATATTGGAACAGGACCGGTAATCAATACAGCTCCACCAACACTTCCTGTTGAAAAAACAGATACTAATAAAATTGTTGATGGTAAAGATTTAGGTAAGGAAGCAAATTTCGGAGGAGGAATTGAATCATTCAGAAATAAAGTAATGAGCAATTTCGACGGTTCCGGTTTTGAATCTGATGATGTAATGAGAACTACAATCACTTTTATTGTGGAAATCGACGGAACAATTTCAGGAATTAAAGCTAATGGTACTGATGCAGATTTTAACAGTGAAGCCATCAGAACTGTAAAAGCAATTTCCGCAAAAGGAAAATGGATTCCGGGGAAAAATAAAAAAGGAGAATCCGTGAGAAGTTACTTCAAATTTCCAATATCCATGAAGTTTGAATAATTAATATAAAGCAAATCTTGAACAGTTATCCACAAAGAATTTTTTTTGTGGATAATTTTTTTTATGCTTAAAATGCTTATTAACAATATTTTAACTCTATTTTCGTTTTATCCATTCATTTAGAGCAAGGAAAAATGTGTATTTTTGAGGCTTAAAGTTCGAATAATGGCAAAAATCATAGGTATCGCTAATCAGAAAGGAGGCGTTGGAAAAACAACTACCGCTGTTAACTTAGCCGCAGCATTAGGGGTATTGGAAAAGAAAATATTAATCATTGATGCTGATCCTCAGGCTAATGCAACTTCCGGTTTAGGAGTTGAAGATGTTCAGTATTCCACATACAATCTATTGGAGCACAGTGTTGATACAAAAAGCTGTATTAAAAAAACAGCTACCCCGAATTTGGATATCGTTCCTTCTCACATCGACTTAGTTGCGGCGGAAATCGAACTGGTAGACAAAGAAGACCGGGAGTACATGCTGAAAAAGGCATTACAAAGTGTAAGAGATGATTATGACTATATTATCATCGACTGCGCGCCGAGTTTAGGTCTGATCACGGTAAATGCGCTTACCGCTGCAGATTCTGTGATTATCCCCATTCAATGTGAGTATTTTGCATTGGAAGGTCTTGGAAAATTATTGAATACCATTAAAAACGTTCAGAAAATTCATAATAAAGATTTAGACATCGAAGGTTTGCTTCTTACCATGTACGACAGCAGATTAAGATTGTCCAATCAAGTAGTAGAAGAGGTGAATGCACACTTCCCGGAAATGGTTTTTGAAACCATTATCAGCAGAAACGTAAGATTAAGTGAAGCACCAAGTTTCGGAGAAAGTATTTTAAATTACGATGCCGAAAGCAAAGGAGCGATCCAATATATTCAGTTGGCGGAAGAAGTTCTGTTGAACAACGAAAAATTAGTAAAAAATTAAAAAGGCTTAAAGCCATAAGCTTAAAGCTTAAAGTATACTATGAAGGACAAAAAAAGAGCGATGGGGCGTGGTTTGGGTGCAATTTTAAGTGCGGAATCCAAAGCAACGATCAATTCTGCCACTGATGAAGGAGCAGATAAGTTTGTAGGGAATATCGTAGAAATTGCGATAGAAGATATTTATCCCAACCCAACCCAGCCAAGAACTTATTTTGACGAAAAAGCATTAAACGAGCTTGCTCAATCCATCAAAAACTTAGGGGTAATTCAACCGGTTACTTTAAGGAAAGATGGAGAAAAGTTCGAAATCATATCCGGGGAAAGACGTTACAGGGCAAGTAAAATTGCAGGACTGGAGTCTATTCCGGCATATATCCGTTTGGTAAATGACCAGGAGCTTCTTGAGATGGCTCTTGTAGAAAATATCCAAAGGGAAGATCTTGACGCGATCGAAATTGCCTTAACTTATCAAAGATTAATGGACGAAATCGGTCTTACGCAGGAAAATCTGAGCCAGAGAGTAGGAAAGGATAGAAGTACAATCACCAACTCGATCAGATTGTTGAGGTTAAGTCCTGATATTCAGAATGCTATCAGAAGCGGTGAGATTTCTGCGGGACACGGAAGAGCGATCATCAGTCTTGAAAATGAAGAATATCAGCAGACTTTATTTGATTTAATTATCAAAGAAAAACTGAATGTCCGTCAGGCTGAACAGGCTGCAACAGCGTTGAAAAACCCGAAATCACCGGCCGCAAAAAAAGCAAAAGCAGAGCTTTCCAATAATTATAAGAGGGCTCAGAAAGCGATTGCCGATATATTAGATGTAAAAGTGGAGATTAAAACCTCCGGAAACGGTAAAAAAGGTAAAATTGTCCTTGACTTCAAAAATGAAGACGAACTGGAATATATTTTATCTCATATTAAATAAATGAAGAAAATATTTTTCACATTTTTCCTGTGCCTGTCTGCGATTATCTATTCGCAGGTAAATCCCAATGATACGATCCGGGTAGAAAACCATCCGAAAGACAGCGTATCGGTGGAGAAAAACAATACCAAGACTGCAGCTAAAGTTGTTACAGATCTTGAAAAAGCAAACGGGCCAACAAGGAAAACACTAAAACTTAATCCTACAAGAGCGGGGTTATATTCTGCTGTATTGCCCGGATTAGGACAATATTACAACAAAAAATACTGGAAAATCCCGATCGTTTGGGGAGCAGTAGGAGCCGGAGTTGGTATTGCAGTCTGGAATGACAATCAGTATAGGAAATACCGTGAATACTACATCGCCAAGCTCAACGGGACTCCCAATGAGTTTGTCGACAGCCACCCATGGCTGGATAAAGTAGCTCTCGGAAACGCGCAGGACAGATCAAAAAGACAAAGAGATTATGCGATTGCGATCTCTGGGTTAATTTATATTTTAAATATTGTAGATGCCGTTGTAGATGCACATTTGTATGAAGCCCGTCACGATCCGGATCTTACATTCAATCCTGCGGTCATTCAGGATCAATATGGAATTACCCCTCCAAAAACAGGTGTAAGTTTAAGTTATAGATTTTAAAATAATTAATAGATAAACTGTTTTGGTTAATCTCTTGCTGAGTGAAACGCCTTCGAACGAAAAATATACAGAAAATTTTAAATAAAACTTTGCGCCATTTGCGTTAAAAATAGGACAAATATGAAAATAGCATTAGTTGGATACGGTAAAATGGGTAAAATCATCGATGAAATTGCCACCAAAAGAGGTCACGAAATCGTTGCCCGTCTAAAAGAAACCCCAACTGCTGAAAACCTTAATAATCCGGATGTAGTCATTGAATTTTCCTTACCGGAAGTTGCTTTTGACAACATTAAAACCTGTCTTGAAAATAAAATTCCTGTAATCTGCGGAACAACAGGATGGCTGGAGAAAAAACCTGCAATTGAAAAACTGGCTGTTGATAATGAAACAGCTTTCTTATATGGCTCAAACTTTAGTTTAGGCGTAAATTTATTCTTTGCTTTAAACGAAAAATTAGCTGATTTGATGAAAAATGTGGATGGATATTCTTGTCAACTTGAAGAAATCCATCACGTTCACAAAAAAGATGCGCCGAGTGGAACCGCGATTTCCATTGCGGAAGGAATCTTTAAGCACAACCCAAAATTTGATGCATGGAAATTGGAAGAAACCCAGGGAAATCAGTTGGGTATTTTTGCTATCCGTGAAGATGAGGTTCCCGGAACACACAGCGTTTTCTACAGAAGCGAGGTGGATGAAATTGAAATCAAGCATACGGCTTTCAACAGAAACGGTTTTGCACTGGGAGCTGTAGTGGCCGCTGAATGGATTAAAGATAAAAAAGGAAATTTCGCGATGAAGGATGTTTTGGGACTTTAATTTGTAACAAATTTCCTACATTGCAAACTAATAAAATGAATGGTGAACCGTCAATCGTGAATTTGCGATCATTTATCAATTATCATTCATCAATTATATTATAGATTAGGTACAAAAAATTATGAATTATTTTTTAACTTATACAGTTTATGTTCTCATTTTATCTGTATTGATGGGACTTTCCACTTGGAAGCTGTTCAAGAAACTGGGGTATAATCCGCTCTTTGCATTTATCCCTTTTTATAATTATTTCATTATTCTGAAAGAAACAAAACACCCGAAATGGTGGGCTGTCTTATCATATTTGCCGATTGTTGGCCCGATTATGATGACTGTTTTTCATATTTATTTAATGAAAAAATTCGGGAAAAGTGCGCTTCTTACTGCAATTCTTCCGTTCATTTATATGGCAACAGTGAATTATGGAAAAGAGGTAGAGTTAGAAGATGAAAACGATTTGTTCCTTACAGACGAAGAAAAAAATGCAAAAAAGAAAGATTCTTTCTTAGGATCTGTGACTTTTGCGGTAGTATTTGCAACCATTATCCACGTTTTTATAACGCAGCCTTTCGGGATTCCTACGGGGTCTATGGAAAGAACGTTATTGGTGGGTGACTTCCTTTTTGTAAACAAATGGAGCTATGGATACAGACTTCCGATGCGTCCTGTGGCAATACCTTTCTTACAGGGAACTATTTTCGATTCCGGTGAAAAAGGAAACCCGAAAGATGATCCGAAATCGTATGTTGACGGGGTAAAATTACCTTATGAAAGAATTTTACAGTTCAATAAACCTCAGAAGAATGATGTAGTTGTTTTCAACTATCCTCAGGATTCCGTGCATACAGCGATCGACAGAAAAGATCCTTATGTAAAAAGATGTGTTGCCGTTGCTGGTGATACTTTTGAAATGAGAGTCGGAAGACTTTTTGTAAACGGAAAACCGGAAATGGTTTTGGGAGATCAGGAAGTTCAGCATGCTTATACGGTAAACACGGGAACTCAATTGGATATTCCGGGGTTGTACAATACTTACGGATTCTTACCTGTGAGAGAGATGCAGGATGACAAAGGTTTTGTATATATGTTTCAAGGTCTTACTGACAAAACAGCGAAAGAAATTAAAGCTTTACCGAATGTCATTGGTATGGAAGAAAGTATTTTTCCTAAAGATTCAGCTACGGTTTCCTATAAATTAAATGCTGATAAAACAGCTTATACAAAAAGTATTGATACCACTCAATCCATTTTCCCAATCAACAAACCGTGGAATCAGGATTGGTACGGCCCGCTTAAAATTCCTAAAAAAGGTGATGTTGTTACCATTAATCAGGAAACATTACCGGAATATCAGTGGATTATTTCTAAATATGAACACAACAAATTAGAAAACAAAAACGGAAAAATTTTCATCAACGGAAAAGAAACCAATCAATATACTATCCAACAGGATTATTACATGATGGTGGGAGATAACAGAGATGCGTCTTTGGATGCAAGATTCTTTGGCTTCGTTCCTGAAGAGAATATCGTTGGAAAGCCGATGTTTACCTGGATGAGTATTCAGGGGGCTTTCAAAGATGCAAGCTCTTCTTATCAAGCGCCTTGGAAAATCCGTTGGGATAGAATGTTTAAAGCAACAAATACAGGTGAAGCTAACAAAACTTCATATTGGTGGATTGCAGCAATGATTCTGATCTTGTTTTTTGGATGGGAATATTTCATGAAATTATTCGGAAAGAAAAAAACAGAAGACGATTTATAATCACTTTGTCAAAGTTTAAATCTTGACAAAGCTTTAAAATAAATTCTGTTGACAAAAGCAAAAAATAAATAGAAAATAAAATGAAGTATTTGAAAAAATGCTTCATTTTTGCATTATGAATATGAAGAATGTATTATTACCGGTATTTTATCTACCGCCAATTTCTTGGTTTTCAGTGTTTTTAGATCCTGAAAATGAAATTGTTTTTGAGCAGTTCGAAAGTTTTCCGAAGCAGACTTATAGAAACAGAGCCAATATTTATGGGGCCAATGGAAAATTGTCATTAATTATTCCCATTCATCACAATGGTAAAAGAGAAATGAAAGATATTGAGATTTCTCACCGCGAAGATTGGCGAAACCTTCATTGGAAATCAATCAAAACGGCTTATCAAAGTTCTCCTTATTTCGAGTTTTATGAAGATAAATTCAGGAAAATATTTGATTTAAAAGAAAAATATTTATTGGATTTTAATGTTAAAGGGCTGGAAATTATTCAGCAGATCCTTAAAACAGAAAAGGCACACTCTTTGAATGAAGAATATATCAAAATTCCGGAAGAAATTAATTTTAGAGAAAAATTTTCTGCAAAACTTCCTTCAGAATTTGAAATGGAAGAATATTATCAAACATTCTCTGATAAATTAGGTTTTTTAAAAGATTTATCAATTTTAGACCTGATTTGTAACAAAGGACCGGAATCTATGACTTATATTAAAAATATAAAACAATCATATTAACATTGAATCGTCTGGAACCAATTTTTTAAGCTAAATTCTGAAAATTGATGATCCTATGACTTTTTAAATAAAATTATCTATACATATGAAAAAGGTATTATTAGCTGCTGTTTTTTTAGCGGGATTCAGTTTTTCTTACGCACAGGAAGCGAAGGCAGGTGTTGATCCGAAAGAAGATAAAGATCTTATGACCTGGTATCATAAAGACTTCGGTACTTCAAAAGTATATGGTGTAAATACTGAAAACGCATATAAATTTTTAGAATCTAAAGGTCTTAAGCCAAAAACTGTTGTAGTAGGAGTTTTAGACAGCGGAGTTCAGGTAGATCACCCGGGTTTGGTAAACAATCTTTGGTCAAACCCTAATGAAGTTCCGAATAACGGAAAAGATGATGACGGAAACGGATATATCGACGATATTCACGGATGGAATTTCATTGGTGGAAAAAATGGAGATATCGACATTGATAATATGGAAGTAACTAGAGTTGTTGCTAAATACAAATCTGTTTTTGAAGGGGACGACTCTGCTAAAAATAAAGCAAATCAGGCTAAAATGCCCGAGGAATTTGCAATGTACATGAAAGCTAAGGATATTTTCAGCAAGAAAAGTATTGAGGCAAAACAGAGCTTCCAGACATATACAATGATTAACGATGCCATTCCTGCAATGGTAAAATTGTTGAATGGAAAAGCTCTTACTCCTGAAACTGTTGCAGCAATAAAGCCTGCTGACCAAAAAGATGCAATGGTTGCTAATATTTTGGCTCAGGTTTCTCAAAGCCCTGAATTTCAGGGAAAATCGGCTGCTGAATTTGAGAAGGCAATGAAAGGTCAGATGAAAGAAGCGTTGGATTATTTCGGTCCTCAGGAAAAACAATATAATTTGGATTATGATCCGAGAAAAGAAATCGTAGGAGATAATTATGATGATTATTCTGAAAAATCTTACGGAAATAACCACTATGAAGGTCCTGATGCAGAGCACGGAACTCACGTAGCTGGTATCATTGCAGGTCTTCCGAATGGAAAAGCAATCCAGTACGGTGTTGCTTCTAAAGTAGCAAAAATCATGACCGTAAGAACGGTTCCTAACGGTGATGAGAGAGATAAAGATGTTGCCAATGCCATCAGATATGCGGTTGATAACGGAGCTAAAATTTTAAATATGAGCTTTGGTAAGCCTGTTTCTCCTGGTAAAAATGTAGTTTGGGATGCCTTCAAATATGCTCAGGATAAAGGAGTTCTTTTGGTAAAAGCTGCTGGTAATGAAAATGAAGATGTTGCAGAACACCTGGCTTATCCTACCAACTTTAAAAATGTAACTGATGAAGCACCATTTGTAAACAACGTTTTGGTGGTTGGTGCAAGTACCAATAAAAATGATGCGTTGAGAGCAAGCTTCTCCAATTATAATAAGAAAATGGTAAACGTTTTCGCTCCGGGTGAAGAAATTTACTCTACAGTTCCTCACAATGAATACAAATATTTACAGGGAACATCAATGGCTTCTCCGGTTGTAGCAGGTGCTGCTGCGGTTTTATTAGCTTATATGCCAAATTTAAAACCAAATCAAATCATTGAATCTTTAGTAAAAACCAGCAATCTGAGTACAACAAATCAGTTTGGTGATTACTCACAGGCTGGAGGTGTAATTGATTTGAAAAAGGCTGCTGAGTACGCTTATACAAATTTTTACAACGGAAAATCAGGTGCAGTAAAAAAGGCTGAAAAATCCGTAAAAAAGACTGTTAAAAAATAGCATATCCTCCTGTTTTTAAGACAGAACCATATAAAGTCCGAAATTTTCGGACTTTTTTTATTTTTATTTTTCATTTTTGGCACGGTTTTTTGTAACTTTAATTTAACAAAATAATAAACAACAAAATGAAAAAGTTACTACTTGCAGGGATGTTGGGAACATCACTTTTTGCAGTGTCTTGTTCCGCCGTTAATAACGCTAAAACAGCCCAAAACCAAAGATCAGAATTCCTTAAAATGAAAGGAGACTGGCAGATCGTAAGTATCGATTACGATAAGAAATTTAAAATTAAACCTTTCGATGACGGGGTGGATGCACAATGTTTTGTAGGAAGCCATTGGAGATTAATTCCGAATAACTGGACCGGAGCTTATACTTTAAATGGAGGAGGAGCATGCGGAGCAGGATATTCACAGCCGATTAAAATTGATGTTATAAGTGGAAATACTTTTAATTTCAAGAAAATTGCTGACGGTACAAAAGCAAAACAAAATACAGCAGGATATACCTTAACGCTGACAAACCAAACTACAGATCAGTTTTCGCTGGAGCAAAATATTCCTTTTGACGGAGAAAATGTAAGAGTTGTTTACAACTTTGAAAGAGCTGGAATGAAATAATTTAAACTCAAATAATTAAAAAAGATGAAATTTACAAAAACATATATCGGAGCTCTTTTCTTATCATCAGCTCTATTGCTTACAAGCTGTGAAGCTGTACAGAATTCTAACCACCAGCAAAGAGGTACTGCAGTAGGTGTTGCATCCGGAGCGGTAATTGGTGGTATCTTGGGAAATAACGTAGGAAAAGGTAAAAATGCAGCGTTAGGTGCAGTTTTAGGAGGTATTATCGGTGGTGTTGCTGGTAACGTGATTGGTAATAAAATGGACAAGCAAGCCAGAGAGATCCAACAAACTTTACCTGGTGCTCAAGTGGAAAGAGTAGGAGACGGTATCAAAATTACGTTGAACGAAAGTATCGTAAACTTTGATTTTAACTCATCAGCTCTTACAAGTACAGCTAAAACAAACCTTGATAAACTAGGTCAGGTTCTTATTAATAATCCAGACACAAATATCAATATTTATGGTCACACGGATAGTAAAGGAACGGATGCTTACAACCAAACACTTTCAGAGCAAAGAGCCAATTCTGTAAAAGCATATTTATCTGGTAAAGGAATCGCTTCTTCAAGATTATTCGCTTTAGGTGAAGGAGAAAGCATGCCGGTTGCTACCAACGATACAGATGAAGGCAGAGCTAAAAACAGAAGAGTAGAATTTGCCATCACTGCAAATGAAAAAATGATTAATGAAGCTCAGCAACAAGGGCAATAATTAATTAACATATAAATATTTTCTTAAATAACCGCTATTGGCGGTTATTTTTGTATTTTTATCCGGATAATTTGAAATTCGTATTTTTGCATTTGAAACCAAATAAATGAAGAAATATTTTAAACTGCTCCGAGTAGAGCAATGGGTGAAAAACCTTTTTGTATTTGTTCCTCTATTTTTTTCAGGTAATATTACAAACCTGGACCTGCTTACCAAAAGTATTTTTGCCTTCATTATTTTCTCGCTGGCAGCGAGTGTTGTTTACATTTTAAATGATTACAACGATATTGAGGCAGATAAACAGCATCCCGAAAAAAGAAGAAGACCTTTGGCCAGCGGAGCCATTTCAAAATCTCAGGCAATAGGTATTTTTATTGGACTTATTGCGGCAGATATTGCGTTGGTATTTTTTGCTCAAGCCTATTTTCACGAGCAGTTATGGAAGTTTGCGACCATCGTAGGATTTTATTTTGTGATGAATCTGGGCTATACATTCAAGCTGAAACATGTACCCATTATTGATATTTCTATCATTGCAATAGGATTCGTCCTCAGAGTTCTGGCCGGCGGTTATATTACCGGGATCAATATTTCTCAATGGGCAATCTTGCTGACTTTTGTTTTAGCATTGGTTTTGGCGATTGGGAAAAGAAGAGGAGAATTAATCAACGCTCAGGTTTCAGGGAAAACAAGACGTGCTTTAGACGGCTACAATGTGCAGTTTGCAGATATTGCCCTTTCCATTTCCGTAACATTAGCCATTGTATGTTACTTAATGTTTACGCTGTCGCCGGAAGTTCAGGAAAGATTTCATGAAAGAGTTTTTTATACCGTAATCTTCGTTGTATTCGCTTTTTTAAGATATTTACAACAGACTTTGGTGTACAATAGGACAGAATCCCCAACGAAAATAGTTTATAGGGACAGGTACATCCAACTCACATTGTTATTGTGGGTCGCTGCATTTTTAATCCAAATTTACTTTAAAAAATGAAGCCGAATTTTATACAGAAAGTCACAAACTGGGGCAATTTTCCCATAGTGGAAAAGGAAATTAAGTCTGAAGACAGCTTCAACAAAATAAAAGAATTTGTACTCAGCAATAATGAAGTAATCGCAAGAGGAAACGGAAGATGCTATGGAGATGCTTCATTGGGTGAACATATATTTTCAACAAAAAAATTAAATAAATTCATCAACTTCGACCGTTTAAACGGAATTATAGAATGCGAATCAGGAGTTTTGCTTTCCGAAGTTTTGGAAATCTCTGTTCCGCAGGGATATTTTCTGTATGTAACTCCGGGAACGAAGTTCGTTTCTGTAGGAGGAGCCATCGCATCGGATGTTCACGGTAAAAACCACCACGCAGAAGGTTGCTTTTCGGAATATGTGATTGAATTTAAATTAATGAATGAAAACGGTGAAATTATCACCTGTTCAAGAGAAGAAAATGCAGGTAAATTCTGGGCAACCATCGGTGGAATGGGACTTACGGGAATCATTCTTACTGCAAAATTTAAGCTTAAAAATATAGAATCCTCATACATTCGTCAGGAAAGCATTAAAGCAGAAAATCTTGATGAAATTTTCAGATTATTTGAAGAAAGCGAAAGTTGGACATACACTGTTGCCTGGATCGACTGTCTTCAGAAAGGAAAAAATATAGGAAGAAGTATTTTAATGAGAGGGGAACATGCTTTTCAACATGAGCTTCCTCAAAATTTAAAAGACAAACCTTTAAGATTAAAGAAAAAATTCGAACCGACGGTTCCGTTTTATTTTCCGGGATTTGTTTTGAATGCTTTAACGGTGAAGATTTTTAATTTACTGTATTTTAATAAACAGACGAAAAAAGAAGTTAAGAATTTCATTGATTACGAAACATTTTTCTATCCGCTGGACGCTATTCATGAATGGAATAGGATTTATGGAAAATCAGGCTTCATTCAATATCAGATGGTAATTCCAAAAGAAACAGGAAAAGAGGGGATGAAAAAAATCCTTGAAACTATCGCAAACAGCGGAAATGGTTCGTTCTTAGCAGTTTTAAAATTGTTTGGGAAAAATAATCCGGAAGCCTACAACTCATTTCCTGTGGAAGGATATACTTTGGCTTTAGACTTTAAAGTGAATTCAAAACTGAAAAAACTGGTTGAGCAGCTGGACAGCATTGTTCAGGAATACGGCGGCAGGATTTACCTCACGAAAGACAGTATGAGCAGATCTTCTCTTACCAATTATCTTAAAAACACCCAGAGTTCAAAATTTGTGTCTTTGCAGCACAAAAGAATCTTAAATAATATTTAGCACAAATGATCATTTTAGGAAGTACATCGGAAGTAGCACAAGCTTTTGTGGAAAAAGCATTACAGGAAGGGGAAAAATTTGAGAAAATCTATCTTTTTACCTCAAATAAAGAAACTACCGAAAGATTTGCAAGACATATTGATGTAAAGTTTCTTCAGCAGGCCGAAGTTGTCGAGCTTGATCTGATGAAAGAAATTGATTACACACAATTTGACAATATCAATTCAAACTTATTATTTTGTGCAACAGGTTATTTGGGTGAAGGCACGGAAGAAGGCTTGTACGACAACAAAAATACGGAACGGATTATTGATATCAACTACTCAAAATTGGTTCCGGTAATGAACTATTTTGCCCAAAAATTTGAAAGCAGAAGATCAGGGACAATCATCGGGCTTTCATCTGTGGCGGGAGATCGCGGAAGACAGAGTAACTTTATTTACGGGAGTGCAAAAGCGGCTTTTACAGCTTATTTAAGTGGTTTAAGAAATTATCTTTTCGATAAAAAAGTTCATGTTCTAACGGTGAAGCCGGGTTTCATGGCAACGAAGATGACGGAAGGATTACCATTAAATCCAAAATTAACAGCAACTCCGAAACAGGCGGCAGATTGTATTTTTAAAGCTTACAAAAAGCAGAAAAATGTGGTGTATGTCTTACCGATATGGGGAATTATCATGATGATTATCAGAAACATTCCTGAGTTTATATTTAAAAAATTAAAACTTTAGAATATTTTTTTTAATTTAATATTTTAAATGTAATGATCGCTAAGTTTCTTGAATAAATTGAAAATATTTCCCGATCGCAAAGGCGTTTCACTCAGCAATAAACGCAAACTATCAATTACTTCGCCTGAGTGAAACGCCTTTGCGATCCGAAGAAAGATAAAGTTTAAAAAATATCTATACGAACTCCACGTTAGAATAAATTAGAATAAAATTTAAATTAGATAAAAACCAGAATGAGAAAATTGTATTGTTTTGATTTTGATGGAACTATTACCTACAAGGATACCATGTTTATGTATCTGAAATTCTACGATCCTGCAAAATTCCGATTACAGTTTTTAAAACATGTTCCGCTTTTTGTTCTATTAAAATTAAAACTTGCTGAAACTGAAAAAGTAAAAAAAAGCTTTATTGGTTCTATATTAAAAGGCCAGACTCAGGAAAAAATCGAAAAAAAATCCAGACAGTTTTTTGATGAACATTATCCTAAAATAATAAGGGAAAATGCGTTGGACTTTATTCAAAATATTGATAGAGATAATACACAGAGCCTATTGGTAACAGCATCTCTGGATATTTGGGCAAAACCGTTTGCGGAGGCTTTCAATATGCAGCTGGTTTCTACAAAAGCTGAGTTCCAGAACGGTGTTTTCACAGGAAATTTCATTGGTAGAAACTGCAACGGAAAGGAGAAATTGGAGAGAATAAAGGCTGAAATCAGCGATCAAAAATATGATAAAATTATCGCTTTCGGAGATACTTCCGGCGATAAGCCGATGTTGAAATGGGCAAATGAAGGTCATTACCAATTTTTTCACTAATTTTGGGGTAGTAAAAATATAAAATGAAAGGATTCCTTATTTTGTGTCTGGCATTCATAATGAGCTGTACAGCCACTCCATCCCAAAAGTCTTCAGAAATGCAAAAAAATGCAGAAATTCTCATTTCAGAATCGCAAGGAGGCGGTGATGAAGCTAATTTTACCATCATCAGGAACGAACAGGAACTCCAGAAAGCTATCAAAGGAAATTCTAGGGTAGTAGATCTTGGTAAAGAAGCTGTTTATCCCCAATTTCCTAAAGACAAAAAAGTAGTTTTGTACAATCTGGGCATGTTCAATTCCGGAGATCACAAGATTACCCATATTAAGAATATCTCGGTAAAAGATAACGTTTTGTATGTGGAAGTTCCTCAGTATCAGTCTGGCGGAATGGAAATTCAGGTGATGTCAAATCCCTGGTTTATTTTTACCGTACCTTCAGATTATCAGTTCACCTCAGTAGAATTAAAATATTCAAAGTAAAATGAATAAAGTATATTTAGATAACGCTGCTACAACGCCTCTTTCGGAAGAAGTAATTGATGCAATGGTTGGGACCATGAAAATGAATTTCGGAAATCCTTCTTCAACGCACAGCTTCGGACAGGAAGCTAAAATTCTTATCGAAAATGTGAGAAGACAGGTTGCAGATTATCTTCACGTAACACCCGCTGAAATTATCTTCACTTCTTGCGGTACAGAATCGAATAACATGATCATCAAATCCAGTGTAGATCATCTTGGAGTTGAGAGAATCATCAGTTCTCCATTGGAGCACAAATGTGTTTCTGAGAGTATTTTGGATATGAAAAACAGGAAAGGAGTAGAAGTAAACTACATCCGTCCTAATGAAAAAGGAGATATTGACCTTAATAAATTAGAAGAGCTATTAAAATCTTCCGACAAGAAAACGTTGGTAAGCTTAATGCACGTCAACAATGAGATCGGAAATATTTACGATATTAAAAAAATCGCAGAATTGTGCAAGGCAAATAATGCGCTTTTTCATTCAGACACCGTGCAGACAATGGCTCATGTGAATCTGGATTTTTCTGATATCCAGGTTGATTTCGCCTCTTGCAGTGCTCACAAATTCCATGGTCCGAAAGGAGTTGGTTTTGCTTTTATCAGAAAATCAAGTGGCTTAAAAGGTATTATTACCGGCGGTCCACAGGAAAGAAGTTTAAGAGCAGGAACTGAAAATGTAGCAGGAATTGTTGGATTAGGAAAAGCATTAGAGCTATCATTAAAAAACATGAAAGCGTATACCAACCACATGCAGGAAATCAAAAGCTATGCTGCAGAAAGGCTTGTCGCAGAAATTCCGGGGGTAAAATTCAATGGAAGAAGTGCAGAGAAGGAAAATAGTCTTTATACGGTTTTAAGTGCTTTATTGCCATACAAAAACCCATTGATCGGGCTTCAGCTTGATATGAAAGGAATCGCTATTTCCCAAGGTAGTGCATGTTCTTCGGGAGCTTCAAAACCTTCAATGGTGATGATGATGGTTTTATCAGAGGATGAAATGGATCATTGTACACCGCTTCGTATTTCATTCAGCCACCTGACTACTAAAGAGGATATTGATGCTTTGGTAACGGCCTTAAAAGAGATTTCAAAAGATTTTGTTATAGAAAATACAAATGTTGAGCATAGATAACAATATTACTTAAATGGCGTAATTTTGGGTATTCAATTAACAGAAATAAGTAAGAATAATATTAATTTAAATAAAAGAAACAAAATGGCTTTAGAAATTACAGATAGCTCATTTCAGGAAACGGTTTTAAAATCAGATAAGCCTGTATTAGTAGACTTTTGGGCGGTATGGTGCGGACCTTGTAGAACACTGGGACCAATCATTGAGGAAGTTGCAAATGACTTTGAAGGAAAAGCAATAGTAGGAAAGGTAGATGTAGACAACAACCAGGAAATTTCTATGCAATATGGTATCAGAAATATCCCTACAGTTCTTATTTTTAAGAATGGTGAAGTTGTAGACAAATTAGTTGGTGTGGCTCCAAAAGATGTAATCGCTGAGAAATTAAGCGCACACTTATAAAAAAATAAGTTTGATAATGAACGCCTTCCGTTTTCGGGAGGCTTTTTTTGTGAAAATAATTTGCAGGTATCGAAAAAAGTTGTAGTTTTGCAATCACAAAAAAGAAACGAAGTTCTTAATAAATTTGATCCGGTAGTTCAGCTGGTTAGAATGCCGCCCTGTCACGGCGGAGGTCGCGGGTTCGAGTCCCGTCCGGATCGCATAAGTTTTATCAATTTACTTTAAAAAAAATGATCCGGTAGTTCAGCTGGTTAGAATGCCGCCCTGTCACGGCGGAGGTCGCGGGTTCGAGTCCCGTCCGGATCGCATTATTCGATCAAAATAGTAAATGTTGTAAATTTTTTACAGCATTTTTTCGTTTAAATTTCAGAAGTTTATCAGTCTGGAAATATTGAACTACGGAGTAATTTTATGGCATTAATAATATATTTTCCGTTGTTCTATTTTTAATAAGTTCTGGCTTTCCATTTTCTTTATAGTTCTGATGACCGTTTCCACACGAAGCCCTGTTAAATTAGCTAATTGTTGCCTTGTAAAAGGAACTTCAAAAGAATACTTGTCGTTATTCGAGTTGTAATCTTTAAGGTAGTCCATTAAAGTTTTGATTTTTGCGGACGGTTCTGATAAAGAATTATTGAAAAGCATTACGTACTTGTGGTAAAGCCTGTCTGCAAGACATTTGAACATCTGTGCCGAAGCCTCGGGATTTTGAATTAAAAGATTAATAAAATCCTTTTTCGGAAGCTTCAATACTGTACAATCTGTTTTTGCAACAGCATTCATTGGATAAACTTTATCATTGAATAATAAAGATTCACCAAAACTTTGCCCATTAGAGAGTATATTTTGCGTAAATTCTTTCCCGTCTTCACTGTAATTATTAAGTTCAACTACACCGGTTACAATTTGGAAATAGAATTTTGGAGCACTTCCCTCATGAAAAATGGTGTCGCCCATGTTATACTGATCATAGTGTGCACCATTCGCTAATAATAAATCTTCACTAATTACCATATATCAAGTTATTATAGTTTTTTTAACGATAACATCAGAAGTAAAATTGGCATGAATTGCAATACAAAAAATAAACCAGATGTAGTAAAATGTGGTATATCATTATATGTATATTGGAATTTAACAAAATTTAACTTTTAATTTTGTGAAAGTGGTTAGAATAAATCTATAATTACCACCTTTAAATATCAAAATTTTGTGTTTGAAAATCTGATGATTATAGAATGTTACAGAATATACCGTTAGATTTATTTGCGAAAAATAAAAAAATATATATCTTTGCACCAGTTAAACAAAATGCTTCACCCTTTGTTTAAGGTAATTTCAACAATTATTTGTAAACGGGAGCAGACAAAAATGATCCGGTAGTTCAGCTGGTTAGAATGCCGCCCTGTCACGGCGGAGGTCGCGGGTTCGAGTCCCGTCCGGATCGCTGACAATGTAGACCCTTCAACAATTGAAGGGTTTATTTTTTTGCTTTAAAATTAAACTACGAAATCTTTTAAGTCATGGTTTTCCCGTATTTTTACGGTAATTCGAGGAAGTACTTTTATATTCCGATTTTAGGTCTGATATTTGCACTGAGTAGCAAAAATAGGCCACCATTTTATTTATGAAAAACATATTTGTGAAAAAGTCATTCTTATACACACTTTTTATTGCATTGATGCTGCTTTCTTGTAAAAAAGAAATTGAAAAAATAAGTGATACAATTAAAGATACAACATCTTCCACTTCGGAAACTGAAGCTCCTAAACAAGATTCAATAAAAAAAGATTCTGTCATACAGAAAGAGTCTCTGCCTCCCGCAATGCAGGAAGATGGCTTCTATAATGCGTTTATTTTCCCGAAAGATAAAAAGCTGAAAGATTCTTTCTTTTCTGTTTTCAACAAAAAATATACGGAAAAGGAGCGGTATGCAATTTTAGCTTTAAACAGATTGGATTCAAAAAACAAATGGAACGCTGATACATTGGTGGTTCCTGCAAAAATTGACACGACGTTGATGGAATATTCGCCATTTCCGATGCAGTTGGATGTATTGAGCCCGGTAAAAAAGTTTGTGGTCTTTTCGTACCCGATTCAAGCTTATGGAGTATATTCAAACGGAAGTCTTGTGAAATGGGGCCCGACAAGCATGGGTAAGAAAGCCGCCAAGACAAAAACAGGCCTTACATTTGCCAACTGGAAAAAGAAACTGTCGATCTCTTCTGTAAGTACAGAGTGGAAGCTGCCTTATAACTTTAATATTTTTAATACGGACGGAATTGGTTGGCATCAGTATGATCTTCCGGGATATCCTGCCTCGCATTCATGTTTGAGATTATTGATGAGAGATGCGCAATGGCTGTATGCTTACGCGGATACCTGGGTTTTGAATCCTGGAGGAGCGACGACAAAAGCGAAGGGAACACCGGTATTGGTTTTTGGGGATTATAAATGGGGCGGAAGAAAGCCTTGGAGAGAACTGCTGAATGATCCTAATGCAAATAATATCTCCGTAGAAGAAATGACCAAAATGATCGAACCTAATATTGAAAAGATGCTGAGAGAGCAGGATAACAGGGAAAAGGTGGTGGATTCTATCAAAGCTGCAAAAGCGGTGATAGAGCAAATGCCTGAAAATCCCAAAACCCAGGCTCCTTAACTAGTCCTTTTTTTCGTATTGTAAGGTTGATTCTTCTGCAAATCTTCTGAGCTTCAGCATCTCTTCCTTGCCTTTATACTGCCCGAATCTTGTTGCCGCATAAGTGAGGGCAATGCAAAAAAGCATAACGAAAGAGGCCGTCAATGCCCAGGGGAATTCCTGGCTTTTGATTTGTTTTTCAACATAATACATCGAGAAAAATGTCATCCAGAGAATAGAAAAAGTGAAATAAAGGAACATAAAAAATGTCCATACAGCGGAACTTGGCCCAAAAACGCCTCGTATTGCCGTTTTTTCATCTTCAATTTCGATTCTTAAAGATAACCTTGGCTTCCAATAATTATCATATTCCGTTTCTACACAGATGGTTGCGACTTCTTTATTGATGTTTCCTGAGAATTCGTCTTTGTGGTCTGCGAGATATTTTTTCAGATTTTCAGCATATTCTTCTTTGGTAAGATTGGTGTACATTTTAAAGCGCGGCCGGCTTCTGATCTTATCTAAGGTAGTTTCTTCGGTATTCATATTATTCGTGTTCTTGGTAGGGAATAGGGTCTTCAAGGGTAAAACTTAACGTCATTTCCTGAGCTTTTCTCTGAATCATCATATTGATGGTTTTTCCTTCGGCAGATTTCATCAGTTCCATAATTTGTTCCATTGTCATATCTGCGGTTTTTTTTCCGTTGATACTTATCAGTTTATCGTCTTTTTTAATACCGGCTTTATGTGCCGGAGAATCTTTCCTGACACCTGCAATGGAGAAAATCGGTTTTAAAACAAAATTATATTGCAGGCTGTTGTTCAGAATTTCAACTCCGCTGGAAGCGTTATCCCTGTTTTTTGTCGGGAGATTTACAATATCTTTAGTCCACTCCAGGCCGTCCTGCCGGAAATCCAGCCCGCTCATATTAAAATGGAAAGGGTCATCAAAATTTCTGTTTTTCCTTAAATACATTTTTTTGCTGGGATAATCAAAAGCTACGGTAAAACGTCGTAAAATATCGCCACCAATTGATCCTTTCCTTCCTTCTACCAGATTGACATGCTGGATAGAATATTCATCAGGCATTGCTGTAAGCGGTTTTTCAAATTGGAATCTTCCCAAATAAAAATTGTGAATTCTGCTCCTTTTGCCATAAATATCACCATTAAAACCTCTTCCCAGAAAATCATCAATATTAGGACGGTTGTACACAAAGTCTTTGATCAGGGCAGGGAAGAGCCAGATCGGATCGCTATTCCCAAGATCAATTAATAATTTTGAGCTTTTTCTTTCGTTCGTCATTTCTACATCTGCAAGAATGTACGGTTTACTTTTTTCTATGGAAATGGGAAGTTCGTCGAATTTTTTAATCTTTTTCTTAAATAATTCCTCATCATTATAAATGGTAATTTTTTTGGAAGAATAATCAATCAGGACAGGGTGATCCTTAAAAAAATGATAGCCTATGATTCCGTTCACAGGGATTCCTACATGAGCTGAGATATTAAATTCCTGATCAACAATGATAAAAAGCGTCAGGGTATAATTCACATAATCTTTCCCGACTCTTGCAATGTTGTTATCAGACCGGAAGCCGTCGATGCTTTTAGTTCCGCCGAGTCCGGAAAATCTTATTTTTTCAAGGTTATCAAGTTTTAAGTCCTGATTTTCGAGGCTGAAAATGGATGTTTCCGCAACGCCTGTGTCAAGTAAAAAGGTAAGATTAGCCCCGTTGATATTAACAGGAATGAAAATTAAATTGTTAATAAATTTAAAAGGGATAACTGTTTTTTTCTCGCTCTGTATTTCAAATGAATTCTGGGCATTAGTAAAAATGCTTAAGAAAAGAATCCAGAAAAAATACTTTAATTTCATTTTCTGAATTTAGTAAAATAATTCTTATCAAAAATAAAAAACATTCTCAAAATTGAGAATGCTTGTTTATTTTGTATAGAAATAAGGTAATTGTTTAGTTTTTCATATTATTTGGAGTAAAAATCCATCAGATCCATATAGTTTTTTTGATTCACTCCGTGACCGCTCATATATTCCCGGAAGGTAAAATAACAGTTCAGGTCATAGAGAAGGTCTGCTGCTTTTCTTCCCCATTCCAAAGGGATTATAGCATCATCCGTTCCGTGAGAAATGAAGAATCTAAGCTTTTCCAGTTTCTTCTTATCTTTTACAATATCTGTCAGCAGTTTTTCTTCCGGATAGCTGCTCATACAAGCAACAAGATTGAACATTTCAGGATATTTTAAAGCCAGGGCATAGCATAAAATTCCCCCTTGGCTGAAACCGCAAAGGTGAGTTTTACCTTCTGTGATCCCGTAATGGTTTATTATTTTTAAAATACTCTCCAAGACGCTGGTCAAAGATTCTGTAGCTTGCGGAACATCAACAAAATTTTCCGGGTTGTTGAAATCAATATCATACCATGAATATCCTTCAAACTGCGTAGTTCTTGGTGCTCTGAAGCTCACAATGATCCAGTCTTCGGGAAGGGTTTCCCTGAAGCTGAAAAGGTCCTGCTCATTACTTCCATAGCCATGAAGCATAAAAAGAATTGTGGTAGAAGGTGTAATATTTTCGGGTTCTCTGACGATGTAATCTAAATTCATGGGGACAAATATAATTAATAACGATTTATTTTAAATAATAAAGTAAAAATGGGACCGTTTTAAAACTTGTGACATTATGTCTATTATATCATATGACCCTTTCAAAATGAAGATGTAAGCGGGTAATAAAATATTTATTGATTTGATATTATTTAGAAATCTTTGTTGGAAATTTTTCATAAAAGTTATTTTTATATTGATAAAAAACCTATATTTGAAACATTAAAAATCTATTTGGAGAAATGAAGCAATTTTACAAATCAAAAAGTTTATTAAGACTTTCTTTTTTATTCGTCGTATTATTTTCAGTAATTTCTGTTGCTAATTCTTGTAAAGATGACGACGACGATAATGAATATACAGATCACATTGTTCAATTTGAAGCAAAGATTATTACTAACGGCCCCACACCGCCACCTACACCCCCTGTTAATGGTACTTTTAAAACTGTTGTTACTCAGATAGGAACAGGTCAGAATACTACTTTCAACCCTACAGGTACTCTTTGGTCAAGTGGTGAGCAATTCATTAGTTCTAGCCAATCTCAATTAAACTTGGCTGCAAATGCAGTTCTACCTTATGCTGATTCAAAATTAATAGTGAATATCTGGGTAGATGGAGAAGTTGCTAAAACTGATACCATAATTGGGTCAGGAGAAAAAAGTGCAGCGGTAGCGCACAGCTTTCTGGAATTATAAGCAGATAAAATATATATATTTTGAAAACCGCTTTTATAGCGGTTTTTTTATATCTAAAATTATAGTAACAGATTTTATTGTCTCTTTATCTTTCTTTTATTTAATTATTAGCTGTACGGCTATTTTTAATATTTCTCAAAAGATTGAAAAAAATATTAAGATATTTTTGAAAAAAAACTGTGTTTACATTTCAATAAATATCAAATTGTAGAAAAAATTGCAGATAATAAATTCATTCTTAGATGAAATATTTTATTATAAAAAAGCCCATAAATAGTAGATTTGTTTTGATATTATAATTCTTTTAACAGAGTTTTAATATAAAATTTATATTATTAGTTGATTTTATTTGCAAAAAAAACAACGGAAATGTTTTTTATATGATTTTTTGAATTATATTTGTAATAAACAAAACACTATGATATTCTTTTCCTTATATAAAAGAATTGACTAAGTTGGAATTGAAAAAACTGTCAAACCATATTCTCCACCTATGAAAAAAAATTCTCCTAATACAAGCAACCAAAAAAGTTAACAATCTTTTATACATGCCTAGTTTGGGATATAGACCGGATGCCGGATTAATGTGATAGCTTTATCACCGAACTTGCTGTATACAAAATCTAAGAAACTTAATCTATTTTAAGGAATTACTATCTATTTATGATAGCTGTGTCCATCAACTAATTAATAAGCAATAATCTAAATATTTTTACAAAGTCATGAAAAAAAATCTATTATTATTAAGTACATTGTGTCTTATGAGTACGGCAATGTATGCACAAAGCGGAAACGTGGGTATCAATACTGCGACTCCTGGAACTACATTAGACGTAAACGGTGCAATCACCAACCGTGAAACAGCAGTTGCGGTAACGGGTAATGCCGCTACAATAGCTGCCAATATAAGCCAGGTACAACTTACCGGAGCTGCTACGGCATCAGTTGCCATTACGGCACCTGCAGCTCCTAATGCGGGACAAAGACTTGTCATTTACAACAATACTACAGGAGGTTTTGGAGCTACACTCAACGGCTTTACCATTGCCAACGGACAGGCAATGGAATTTGCCTACAGTAATGGTGGCTGGAGAGCAACCAACAATGGGGCTGCGCCAGCCAATACTGCCTGGAATATTCTAGGTAATACAGGAACAAACCCAGCAACAAATTTCCTCGGAACTACTGATGGCCAGGGCTTGGCTTTCCGTACAAACAATACGGAAAAAGCACGTATTCTGGCTAACGGAAATGTTGGGATTGGTACAACAACTCCAAACACTAAACTTGATCTTGGAAGTGATGTTGCAACTTCAAAACTGGCGATTTATAATGATCCTGCCGGAACCGACTTTTATGGTTTTGGTCTAAGTGGCGGTTTATTACACTTTCACGCAGCATCAGCAACACTTACAGCACCACCAGATATGGTATTGCATTCTACCGGGCAATTAGGAATTAATATTGGCGTTACAAATCCAACTGCAAACCTGGATGTTAACGGTACAGCAAGAGTAAGAAATACACCACAGGCGGCCAATGGAGGAGGAACAGCTATTCTAACTCCTGTATATCAGGATGCTAACGGAAATCTTGTGAAAGCATTTCCTGCCGGATCAGGAAATATCATGTCGGGTATCAGTACTGTAATTCCTGCAGGTGGAACCCAAACTCTTATTAGTGGTATTCCGGATGGCTCGCTACACAAGCTTGTAGTAGTCATGGGGAATGCTTGTACCCATACCGAAGTTGTGGAATTTTGGGTAAGAGCAAGTAGCTCAGGAGGATCATTTATGCAAGGTATAGATGCTGGCTTGTCTACACTTGGTACAGGGGGATATACTTTTACAGAAACCCAGACTACAAGTACAATAAATTGGACGGGATATGGAGGAGGCTGTGTTGGTGGTAACTCTACAGAGTTTAACCTGAGAGCTTCTATTATTTCAAGCCCGAACTTCCAGATCCAGATTACCAACTTAGGTAATATTGGAAATGTATATTCTGCTAAGCTGGAAAGAATAGGTACATATTAAATATTAAAATTAACCTAGTGTTAATACAGATTTTAAACTAAATATCTCAATTGAACGGAATTCTGAAAAGGATTCCGTTTTTTATGGTAATATATTCCATCAATATTAGATGATTTTTTTTATTTAAATTTAAAATTTTCAGAATACAACAGTTGAAAGATATACAGGAATGATTGGTATAAAAAAAATTTCAAAACTATAAAAGTGACTAGTAATAGTATATCCAAAAGATAATTTAAATAAATATTAACCTTATTTGTTAATACAAATCTCAACTATCTTATTAAAACAGAATCCAAACACGGATTCTGTTTATTTTTAAAATACAGAAAGATGAATAGGTATTAAGTGAAAAAAAAATTAATATTGCTGGATTTAATTTTATAATGGTAAATAGATATTATTGTAAGCGTAAAAATTTACTACAATTATTGTTTTTATAGAAAAAATATAAATTACGAAATTCGTTAATTTTTTTAATGGTTGCGAATTAATAAATGTTAATAATGGTCTTTTTGCTAAAAAAAGTTAAATAAAATAGCAATATATTAAATTTTTGAAACTATATTTGTATTAATAAACACAAAGAATTCTTTTTAAGAATATAAAAAGATTGATTGATTAGGGATTAAAACTGATCATTAATTAATACCTTAAGTTATGAGAAAAAATTATTTTTTACCTAAACAGAATTTACACCAATTGATGATCGGTTTAGTATAATCCGAGCCAAACATCATTCATCCACCTAATTATACTCGAGCTTGTAAGATATGTTGTTGATTTAAACAGCATTGGTTTAGCTATGCAATATATTAATTGTGATTAGCTAGGTATTTGGAAATAACAATAATAATTAATAAAAATTATGAAAAAACAAGTATTACTATTAGGAACATTGTTTGTCATGAGTACGGCAATGTATGCGCAAAATGGGAATGTAGGGATCAATACTACAACACCCGGAACGACTTTGGATGTAAACGGTGCTATTACCAACCGTGAAACAGCAGTAGCAGTAACAGGTAACGCGGCCACAGTACCCGCTAATATAAGCCAGGTGCAGCTTACCGGGGCAGCTACGGCATCAGTTGCTATTACAGCACCTGCAGCTCCCAATGCAGGACAAAGGCTTATTATTTACAACAATACCACAGGAGGCTTTGGAGCCACTCTTAATGGCTTTATTATTTCTAATGGTCAGGCTATGGAATTTACTTACAGTAACGGAGGATGGAGAGCTACCAATAACGGTATATCTTCAGGATCATTAAGCTCTGCCTGGAATATTCTAGGAAATACAGGAACAAATCCTGCTACCAATTTCCTGGGAACTACTGATAACCAAGCGTTAGTATTGCGTACAAACAATACGGAAAAAGCCCGTATTTTGGGTAACGGAAACGTGGGAATCGGTACAGCCACTCCAAATTCTAAACTTGATCTAGGTACGGATGTTGCAAGCACAAAGCTGGCTGTTTATAATGCTGCTGCCGGAAATGACTTCTATGGCTTTGGACTGAGCGGCGGATTATTGCACTTCCATACAGCATCAGCAACACCCGCAACACCACCCGATATGGTATTACATTCCAATGGGCAATTGGGTATTAATATTGGTGTTACAAATCCAACAGCAAACCTGGATGTGAATGGTACGGCCAGGGTGCGTAATACACCATTGGTGTCCAATGGTGGTGGAACAGCTATAGTAACACCAGTATATCAGGACATTAACGGTAATCTTGTAAGACCTTTCCCAGTGGGAGACGGCGATATTATGTCAGGTGTCAGTACCCTAATTCCGGCAGGTGGAACTCAAACTGTTATCAGTGGTATTCCGGATGGTTCTTTGCATAAGCTTACTGTTGTTATGAGTAATGCATGTAATATTACAGAGGTTGCAGATTTTTGGGTAAGAGCAGGAAGTACCGGCGGATCATTTTTGCAGGGTAGAGACGCGGGTTTGTCTACATTGGGAACAGGAGGACATACTTTTACGGAAACCCAGACAACAAGTACAGTAACCTGGACGGGATATGGAGGAAATTGTAATGGAAGTAATTCTACTGAGTTTAATCTTCGAGCTTCTATAATCACAAGCCCGAACTTTCAGGTCCAGATTACCAATTTAGGAAATGTTGGAAATGTATATTCTGTCAAATTAGAAAGAATAGGAACATATTAAATGATATAACCCAGTGTTAATACAAATTCTCAAAATCATCTGGTTATAAACGAAGAGGCTGTCTCCGTATTGAAGACAGCCTCTCTTTTATGTTTGTATCTTAATTAGCTTTAATAATAAAATATTCTTTTTTTCCCCTTTGAAGCAACAAATATTTATTATCAATAAGGTCGCTCTCATCAACAATAAAACTATCATTTACTTTTTGCTTATTTATTGAAATGGCATTCCCCTTCAATTGTCTTTGGGCTTCACTTTTTGACTTCAAAAAACCTGAACCGGAAAGTAAATCAGTAATACTTGAACCAATAACTTCTGATTTTGACATTTCTTTATTTGAAATTCCATCAAAGATCTCAGTAAATATTTCACTTGTCATATCTTCCATACCCTTGCTGAATAGGATTTCTGAAGCTCTAAGAGCTTTTTCAAATTCTTCTCTTCCATGAACCCAAACAGTTATTTCTTCAGCTAATTTCTTCTGTAACTTTCTTTCGTGTTCAGCAGTTTTATGTTCGGCAATTAAATTTTCAATTTCTTCTTTTCCTAAAAAAGTATAAAATTTAATAAATCTTTCAGCATCAGTATCAGTAGCATTCAGCCAAAACTGGTAGAATTTATAAGGCGAAGTTTTCTTTTTATCAAGCCAGTAATTTTCACCACTTTCAGACTTCCCGAATTTTGAGCCGTCCGCTTTTGTGATCAATGGAACCGTTAACGCAAATGCCTCTCCCTGGGCTTTTCTACGGATCAATTCTGTACCTGTCGTGATATTTCCCCACTGGTCAGAACCTCCCATTTGAAGCCTTACATTATTATTCTGGTATAAATGTAAAAAATCATACCCTTGAATCAGCTGGTACGTAAACTCCGTAAAACTCATGCCGTCAACACCCGCTTCCCCGGAAAGTCTCTTTTTCACGGAATCTTTCGCCATCATATAGTTTACGGTGATATTTTTTCCAACGTTTTTGGCAAAGTCAAGGAAAGAAATATTCTTCATCCAGTCGTAATTGTTCACCAATTCCGCTCTGTTGGGCTCGTTTCCTGAGAAATCCAAAAATCTTGAAAGCTGGTTTTTCAGACAGTCAACATAATGCAGAAGAGTAGCTTCATCCAGAAGATTTCTCTCTGCAGATTTTCCAGACGGGTCACCAATCATCCCGGTTGCACCCCCCACTAAAGCAATCGGCTTATGGCCGTGCTGCTGAAAATGCGCCAAAATTTTGATTTGAATAAGACTTCCGATATGTAAAGAATCTGCGGTAGGATCAAACCCGATATAGGCAGTTGTCATTTCCTTATCCAGTTGTTCGTCCGTTCCGGGCATCATGTCGGCAAAAAGCCCGCGCCATTTCAGTTCTTCAATAAAAGAGTTCATTATTTTCTGCTTTAAATTAAGGTGCAAAGATAAGAAATTCAAGGTGAATAAGGCAGAGAAGCAGAGAATTGAGATTAATTTTAATCCAAAAGATAATTAGAATTACAGATTTTGGTTTTTATTATTAAACCTAACTAATTTTTAAAACCTGTTAGACTTGTATTCCGACACTGAACTATATCGCAATTTTCCACTCTGTTTGTCATCCTGAAAGAATCTAAACAGTTGAAAAGATTTTAAACTTCTAAAGATTGGTTCATCACTTCTAAACTACGTTTGCAGACCTTTAATCTTCGTTAAAATAAAGATAATTCATGTATTGCCTTTCTGCCCAAAATCAATTATATTTGTTACTAATGAACGACGAACAACTATTCCAGCTCATCGGTAAGGCAAAGGAAAAAGATCAGAAAGCCCAGACAAAGCTTATCAACAACTTTTGGGTTGATGTTTTTTCTTTTGTGATGAAGAAAGTGAAGGATGAAAATGATGCGGATGAGATTACAGTGAATGTTTTTTCAAAAGTTTTGTCGAAACTGGATATGTATGATCCTCATTTTCAGTTTAAAACATGGGTTTTAACGATCGCTCAAAACACGATTATTGATTTCTGGAGAAAAAAAACCAGGGAAAATCAGGATCCTACCGAAAATCTTGATGAGGTAAAAAATCAATACGCAAAATCCCCAGAAGAATTAATGATTTCCAATGAAGAACAGAAAAAAATCATTAAAACAATTGAATCTTTGGATGCCAATTACCAGGATATTATCAGATTAAGATTTTTCGAGGAAAAAAGTATTAAGGAAATTGCTGAAGAACTGAAAATTTCCGTTGCCAATACCAAAGTAAGGATTATGCGCGCCAAAAAAGTATTAGCCGAACTGTTGAAAAATAATGAGTTTGAGGATGATTAAAAATAAATATCTTCCTTCGTTTTTGGAAGCGTAATTTTTCTCTCATCCCTTTGATTCCTATTTTGAAGATTAATCTTTAATCCCTTTTTAACGAAAGTTTCTTTTTTAGATTTACCATATTCAGCAGTGTTTTCAACCTCTTTTTCATAGCTAAGTTGCCCGGTTGAAAGATTAAAATCTACACTTGCAAAATATTCTTCCGGTTTTCCGTAAGTTGACTCATATCCAATCAATTCAAAATGACCGTTCTGAAATCTGTATTTATCCGTATATCCCCATTTCCAACTGCTTCCGCCGGCTTGGGTAATCATTAAAACACCTTTTTGTATTTGAGTATCCTGGTAAGGATCTCCCATCATGCGTCCACCATTGCTTTCAAGAATTGCATTTGTAGATTTTTCTAAGATTGTCCATTTTCCATTAACATTTTTCAGGATTTGGATTTCACGGATGTTTCCAAGATCAGTAGTGTCTTTTGTATTGTAAATAATTACTTTTTCAGGATTTTTATCACCATCCAAATCTCCGTCCACTGATTCTATTATTGTGGAACCCTCAGGTTGAAATTCATTTTGTGCAAAGCAAAGTGTATTGAAAATGATAAATAAAAAGCAAAATGTCATCCTCATAAGAAAATATTGAAGTTTAAAATTACAAAATTATCTGTTTCATCAATCTCTGTGTTTGATTGTTTCGATAAAAAAATCCTTAACTTTGAAGTCAATTTTAGAAATAAATGGAGAATTTAGTTCAGGATACAACCGTTCAAAAACCAAAATGGATCCGAGTAAAACTTCCTACAGGAAAGAATTACAGAGAATTAAGAACTTTGGTTGATAAATATAAATTAAATACAATTTGCCAAAGTGGAAGCTGCCCGAATATGGGTGAATGTTGGGGAGAAGGAACGGCAACTTTCATGATTTTAGGAAACATCTGTACCAGAAGCTGCGGATTTTGCGGGGTAAAAACCGGAAAACCACTCGATGTAAACTGGGATGAACCTGAAAAAGTAGCACGTTCTATCAAATTAATGAAAATCAAGCATGCTGTTCTGACCTCGGTGGACCGCGATGATTTAAAAGACATGGGATCAATCCTTTGGGGTGAAACAGTAAATGCCGTAAGAAGAATTTCTCCTGGAACGACTATGGAAACCTTGATTCCGGACTTCCAGGGAATTACAAAACACTTAGACAGATTGGTGGATGTAGCTCCAGAAGTGATTTCTCACAACATGGAAACCGTAAAACGACTGACAAGAGAAGTAAGAATCCAGGCAAAATACGAAAGAAGCCTTGAAGTTTTAAGATATTTGAAAGAAGCAGGACAAAGGAGAACAAAAACCGGAGTAATGCTGGGCTTGGGTGAAACGAGAGATGAGGTTTTCCAGACCATTGAAGATATCAGGAATGCAAATGTAGATGTGATTACTTTAGGTCAATATCTACAGCCTACAAAAAAACATCTTCCTGTAAAAAAATTTATTACTCCTGAAGAATTCGATGAATTCGGGGATTTTGCAAGAAGCTTAGGATTCAGGCATGTTGAGAGCTCGCCACTTGTAAGAAGCTCTTATCACGCAGAAAAACATATTCATTAAATATAAATCGCTCTTTCAACGGAGCGATTTTGTTATTCTAATTAAATATTATTGAGCTATTTAAAATTAATTTAAATTTGCACTAAAATTTGAGTAAACGTTTAACCTTGTTTAAAATTACAATAAAATAATGGGAATAGATAAAAGAATAATTCCGCTGGCAATCGGTGGTTTGGGAATAGGAACGACGGAGTTTACCATTATGGGGCTGTTGCCGGATATTGCTAAAAGTTTACAGATAACAATCCCGGAAGCAGGGCATCTGATTTCGGCCTATGCTTTGGGTGTAGTGATCGGAGCTCCCATCCTGATCGGGTATTCTGTGAAGTTTCCACCGAAAAAAGTGTTAATGGTCTTGATGATAATTTTTACTTTATTTAATGGATTATCTGCCATTGCACCGGATTATTCAATGATGTTGGTGATCAGGTTTTTATCAGGTCTTCCGCATGGGGCATTTTTCGGAGTGGGAACTGTTGTAGCGACCAGAATGGCGGGGAAAGGTAAAGAAGCTTTTTATATTTCACTGATGTTCACGGGGCTTACAATAGCCAATCTCGCGATGGTACCTTTGGTAACGTATATAGGGCATACATTTCACTGGAGGTGGTATTTTGCTATTGTAGCGGTTATTGGGTTATTGGCATTATTGTTTATAAAGCTCTGGCTGCCTGTTTTAAATTCCAATCAGGATACCCATTTTATGGAAGAGCTGAAGTTTTTGAAAAGAAAACAGGCATGGTTTGTATTGATGATTACGGCAATAGGTTTTGGTGGGCTATTCACATGGTTCAGCTATATAACACCTTTGATGACGGTGGTTGCAGGCATAAAAGAAAGCCAGATGGCTTACGTAATGATTCTTGCGGGAGGCGGAATGGTGGTAGGGAATTTAGTCGGAGGATATTTGTCAGACCGGTTGAGTCCTGAAAAAACATGTGCTTTATTACTTTTTTTAATGATGATTTCTTTGGGAGGGGTATTTTTCCTTTCCGAATATCAAAATATAGCATTGGCTCTTACTTTTGTTTGTGGAGCTTTGTCAATGTCTGTTGCCGCACCCATCAATATTATGATGATGAAAGCCGCCCCGAAAAGCGAAATGATGGCGGCAGCTTTTATGCAGGCAGCTTTTAATATTGCCAATGCGATGGGAGCATTTTTGGGTGGAATTCCTTTGGAAAATGGATATTCATTTAATTATCCCTCGTTGGTAGGAGTGGGCATGACCTTAATTGGACTTGTTGTTGCCCTGAGATATAAGACTTTATATGGCTCACAAGTTGTTGATAAAGAAGAGATTTCTTCCGACTGTGTCCCATGTGACAAATAAAAAAGAGAAGCAATTTTGCTTCTCTTTTCTTTTTTAATGAAGATGGAGTTTATGCCTCAACTTCATTACCGTTTTTGCACCAGTAAAGGGCATTATAAAGGTTTTCTTTTGGAAAAGATTTGAATTCTCCGGGCATCAGAACACTGAAGATATCAGTGAAATTCTGAACCCCTTCATTATCCGTAACAATAGCGGTTCTGTTCCACTTTGCTAAGTTTTTTAATCCTAAAAGCGCATCTTGTAACCATGCTCCCATCGTAAAATTATCCAGATCCGTATCCAGGTAAAGCAGATAATTCAGCTCATTGAACTGTTCTACTTTTTCTTTTACTTTAGGAATTACAAGGTTTTCAAAATCTTCTTTCGTTACCTCTCCCGTTGCATTGAAAGCCGCAACATTTTCCGGAGCTTCTGGAATAATCGTTATCATATTTTTATATTTAGTGTGGTTTGGTTTTTAGTCGACAACAAAAATTAAACCATTATTTAACTTTCATATATGGAAAGGCGCAATTATTGTTTACTTTCAGGAAAATATCAACATGAATCTTAAATCAAACGAACCGTTTTGGCTTCTAAAAAACGGTCTGATTGCCTCATATCCATCATTAAAATCAAATGAAGAATGTGATGTCTTAATTGTCGGCGGCGGAATTACAGGAAGTTTAATTGCCCATCAGATGGTAGCGGAAGGTTATAAAACCATTCTTATTGATAAGCGGGAAATCTGCAACGGAAGCACCTCGGCAACAACTTCAATGCTGCAGTACGAAATAGACATTCCTCTTTTTGACCTTATTGAAAAAATAGGAAAGAAAGGTGCTGTAAGAAGTTATAAAGCCTGCTCCGATGCTATTGATAAAATTGAAAATCTTTCAGAAAAAATTAAGTCAAACTCAGGTTTTAAAAGAAAAAAATCACTGTATTTCGCTTCAGGAAAGAAAGACAGTAAGTGGTTGAAAAAAGAATTTGAAATAAGAAAAAGTGCCGGATTTGATGTAAAATGGCTGGAAAGTGAGGAAATTGTAGAACAGTTCGGTTTTGAAAATACTTTTGGAGGTATTCTTTCAAAGCAAGGAGCAAGTATTGATGCTTTCAAATTCTCTCATGAATTATTTAAGTTAAATATAAAAAAAGGCTTAAGAATTTTCGACAAAACCGAAATGGTTAATATTGAATATCATAAAGGATATAATCTGGTTTCCACTGATCAGGGATATCAGATTAAAGCTAAAAAAATTATTTACTGTATCGGATATGAAAGTAAAACTTTAATTAAAGAAAACTTTGTTAATTTAAAAAGTACTTATGCTGCCGTTTCAGAAATCGACAAGACTAAATTTAAAAATATCACCAGCACTTTAGTCTGGAATACCGACAAACCTTATATGTATATGCGGACAACCGATGATGGAAGATTGTTGATTGGCGGTGGTGATGAGGATTTTTATAACGCTGAAAAACGTGACGCAATTCTTAATAAAAAAGAAAAAGAAATTCTGAAAAATTTAAAGAAAATAAAACCTGATTATAAATTTTATACCGATTTTGTCTGGGCAGGAACTTTCGGGGAAACAAAGGATGGGCTTCCATATATTGGTGAACATGATAAGTTTAAAAATTCTTATTTCGTGTTGGGCTTTGGAGGCAACGGAATTACCTTTTCGGTAACAGGAATGGAAATGGCTTCCCTGTTTATGCAGGGTAAAAAGCATCCGCTTTCGAGATATTTTAAATTTGGGAGGTAGTTTTAGATTTCGGCGGCGAAGCCGCCGAAACCTAAAACTCTAAACAAAATCTAAGTCTTAAATAAAATTAAGCTTCATGAAAAATATGCAGTAAATTTTTCAGGCATTATTTTTGAATTTTTCTAATCACACTTAAAAAATATATTATGAAAACTCTTCAAAAAATAGCGATTCCCGTTTCTTTGGGTATTTTGGGGATATTTATTTTAAATTCATGTTCGGTTGGAATTCCTAAAGGAGCAACAGCTGTACAAAATTTCAATGCAGAAAAATACCTCGGAAAATGGTACGAAATCGCCCGTTTCGACTACAAATTCGAGAGAAATATGGATAATGTAACGGCAACGTACACCCAAAATCCGAACGGAACAATCCGTGTTGACAATAAGGGCTACAATTATGTCAAGAAAGAATGGAAAGAATCAATTGGAGAAGCAAAATTTGTGAAAAATAAAAACGAAGCCCGATTAAAAGTATCATTTTTTAAACCATTTTGGGCAGGTTATAATGTAATAGATATTGACGACAATTATCAATATGCTTTAGTTGCCGGAAGCAGCTTGAAATACCTTTGGATTCTCTCCAGAACAAAAGAAATTCCGGAAAGTATCAGACAAAGATTCTTGGAAAAAGCCCGGAAAATAGGCTACAAGACAGAAGAATTAATTTGGGTGAGACATAATTAATGAAAATTGTTTCTGTCATTGCGAAGAGATTGCTTCGTCGCTTCGCTCCTCGCAATGACAGTAAAATTAATTCAAGCTTTTATACTCCTTCCATTCCTCAAAACGGTGATCAATAACCTGTCTCATCAGATCATAATTTTCGTAGGTGTCTTCAATATGATAAAAAGTTTCGTATTCATAATCATTTTCTTCAGCTTTTGTATCAAAAAGATTTACATAATCATCAGCACATGAACTGAATTTATTTCCGAAATCCGTGTCATCTGCATAATAATCTTTCGCAAAGCTATTTCCCCAGTCACTCAGATCAAATTCGGAAAATTTGCCATCCAAATGATCCATTACAAACTCTGCACCCGTGATTTCTCTTCGTTTAAGTTTTTCAATTTCTTCTGCAGAATCTTCTTTCAGTTCATTGGAAATCAGATCATTATTTATACACCAATTCAGGAACATTCCGGTGTGGGTTGCACCATTCTTCTCAGGAAGACCATCTGGAAAATCACCACCATAATGCCATGAAGCATCATCATATTTAGACATAATTTTTAATTATAGTTTTAAACAATTTCAGTCAAAAATAGAAAAAATCAATTTATATTGCCCGTAATACGGAATTTTCCGTCATTTGTAAAGAAATTTTCTAAAATAATATATGGAAAAAGCTGTTTTGATTACAATTGGAGACGAGATACTTTCCGGAAATACGGTTGATACCAATTCTAATTTCATTGCTACCGAACTTAAAAATATAGGAATAAAGGTTACGCAGATTTTTACTATTTCAGATGAGATTAATACAATTAAAAATACGTTGGAGTCCGCTCTTGAAATTGGGGATTTGATAATCACAACAGGTGGTTTGGGTCCTACCAGAGACGACAAAACAAAAAAAGCCATCGCAGAATTTTTTAATGATGACATTGCATTGGATGATGTTACTTTTAATCATCTTAAAAATTATATGGAAAAACGCGGACGGCTGGAAATCCTTGAAAGAAACCGCGAACAGGCTTTTGTGCCAACAAAATCCACCGTTTTTCAGAATCATTACGGTACAGCTCCGTGCATGATGATGGAGCAGGAAGGAAAATTGTTGTTCAGTTTACCGGGTGTTCCTTATGAAGTAAAACCATTGATAAAAGATCAGATTATTCCTTATTTACAGGAAAAGTTTAAGTTAAATTATATTTCAACAAGAATAGTTTCCGTTGTGGGAATTCCTGAAAGTATTTTGGCGGATACCATCGAAGATTGGGAGCTTGCTTTACCTGAAAATCTAGCATTGTCCTATCTCCCTGTCGGAACCCGCGTAAAATTGAGATTGACGGCAACCGGAGAAAGTGAAATGGCTTTACAACAGCAATTGGAGGAAGAAATTCAAAAATTATTGCCTTTAATCAAAGATCATGTGATCGCAACTTCCGAAGATAAAATTGAAAAAATTCTTGGGGAAATTTTAAATGAAAAAAAATTAACTATTTCCACCGCAGAAAGCTGTACAGGAGGAGACCTAGCAAAAATGATCACCTCAAATTCTGGAAGTTCAAAATATTATTTGGGCGGAATTATAGCCTATGCAACCGAGAAAAAGATTGAAATTTTAAAGGTAAAAAAAGAAACTATTGACGAATTTACCGTTGTAAGTGAGCAGGTTGCAGCTGAAATGGCAGAAGGCTGTCAGAAATTATTCAAAACCAATATTTCCCTTTCTACAACAGGTGTTGCAGGCCCCGGAAAAGGGGAAGACGGAAAAGAGGTGGGAACTGTTTTTTATACCATAAGGGTTGATGATAAGGTAGTTACTTCAAAATTGTATATGCCGCATCTGGACCGTCTTGATTTTATGAATTTTGTCTCGCAGAAAATTATCCAGGATCTGGTAGGAATTTTAGTTGCGGAATAATTTAATTATTAAATTTAACACATCCGTAACAAACTTTAGAAAAAACATACTTATTGTATAAATTGTAATTATAATGAAAAAACTAACACTTTCTTTGTTTTTATTAGCAGGAGTTTGTTCACAAATAGTGAATGCTCAGGCTAGTGCCGTGAAAACAGTGGCCAATACAGACAAAGGTCTGGATATTAGCTTGATGGATAAGTCTGTTCGTCCGCAGGATGACTTCTATAACTATGTAAGCGGAACTTGGATGAAAACAGCCAAAATTCCTTCTGATAAACCAACTTGGGGAAGTTTCAACAAGCTGGCTGATGATACAGACAACAACTCAATGACGATCCTGAACTCTCTTTTGAAGGATAAATTTGCAGATGGAACTGAGGGTAAAAAAATCCAGGATTTGTATGCGACATACATGAATATGCAGAAGAGAAATGCCGATGGAATCAAGCCTATTCAGGAAAATATCAACAAAATTGATGCAATTAAAAATCTTAATGATCTTCAAAACTATTTGACATCAGTTACAAAAGAAGGGGAAAATACTCTTTATGGATGGGGAATTGATGCTGATTTGAAAGACTCTAAAATGAATGCTGTTTACTTAGGAAACGCTTCTCTAGGTTTGGGAAGAGATTATTACCAGAAAGTGAACGAAAAAAATACGGAAGCTCTTGCGGAATATACAAAATATGTAGCTTCAATGTTAAAGGAATTAGGTTACAAAAATGCTGATGCTGCCGCAAAAGGAATCGTTGATTATGAAAAAAGCATTGCTCAGACGTATTTGACAAACGAGCAGAGCCGTGATAATACGCTTCAGTATAACCCAAAAACAATGGCTGAGCTTAAGACATTGGTAAAAGGTGTTGACCTTCCGACTTATCTTAAAAAAGTGGGCATAAGTTCAGACAAAGTAATCATCGGGGAACTCGGTTATTACAAAAACTTCGATAAATTAGTTAGTGCTGAGAATCTTCCCATAATTAAAGATTATCTTAAATTCCACATGATCCACGGAAGTTCTTCTTATTTGAGCGAGAAGTTAGGAGACATGAAATTTGCTTTCTATGGCAAATATTTAAGAGGTCAACAGGAGCAAAGGGCGCTTAACAAAAGAGGATATGAGCTTATCAACGGAACGTTGGGTGAGGCTTTCGGGAAATTATATGTTGAAAAATATTTCCCTGCTGAAGCTAAAGCTCAAATGGTTGAGTTAATTGATTATTTAAAGAAAAGCTTTGCCGTTCACATCAATGGTTTGACTTGGATGTCTTCTACAACAAAGGAAAAAGCAATGCAGAAATTAAATAAATTCACTGTAAAAGTTGCTTATCCGGACAAATGGAAAGATTATTCTAAATTAAATATCACTTCTGAAGCCAAAGGTGGAAATTTATATTCCAACCTTCAAAGCATCACAGAATGGCAGTACAATAAAGATTTAGCTAAAATCGGAAAACCGGTTGATAAAACAGAGTGGGGAATGACTCCACAGACGGTAAATGCTTACTACAACCCGGTAAACAACGAAATCGTATTCCCAGCTGCAATCCTTCAGCCGCCTTTCTTTAATCCTAAAGCTGATGCTGCGGTGAATTTTGGTGGAATCGGTGCCGTTATCGGTCACGAAATGAGCCACGGATTTGATGATTCAGGAGCACAGTTTGACGCAGATGGAAACTTGGTAGACTGGTGGACGCCGGAAGACAAAGCCAACTTCGAAAAAGCGACGAAAGCTCTTGCTGCTCAATATGATAAGTACGAGCCGGTAAAAGGAACTTTCGTAAACGGAACTTTCACAAACGGTGAAAATATTGCAGATTTAGGTGGTGTAAACATCGCTTACGATGCACTTCAAATGTATTTAAAAGATAAAGGAAACCCTGGAGCAATCAGCGGTTATACTCAAGAACAAAGATTTTTCCTAAGCTGGGCAACCGTTTGGAGAACTTTGTCAAGTGAAAAATATATGGTAAATCAAGTGAAAACAGACCCGCATTCTCCTGGATATTTCAGAAGTTTCGGTCCGTTAATTAATGTTGATGCTTTCTACAAAGCATTCGACGTGAAACAAGGAGATAAATTGTATAAAGCTCCTCAAGACAGAATTAAAATTTGGTAATAATCAGATAATAATATTTGAAACCGTTCAGCAATGAGCGGTTTTTTTGTTTTTATTTGTAGCTTTCTGACTTCGTCGAATTGTATTTTTATTGTTTTTAAGGAGCAATTTCCTGCTCTCCGCACTCGCTATTTTCTGGGTTTTTCGGCGGCGGCAAAGCCGCCGCCGAAAAACCCAGAAAATGAGCTCAAACAAATGCTTCGATCAGGGCTAGGGTTACGATTATCTTTTCAATATTTGGAAAAATATCCACAAAGTTTGTCATCCTGAAAGGATCCATGCACGAATCTTTCCACGCTATTTCTGATATAACTGTTTATCTCAACAGCATTTTGTAGCGGTGTCATACTGAGCTTGTCGAAGCACCCCTCCATAAATAATAATCATTTAATAGGAACGGGCTTAGCCCGTTTTAAAAACACCCAAAAACAAAGACTTTAGCCAAAATCTAAGCAATAGCCAAAAAAACTACCCTTTAAACTCATAATTCATAACTTACAACTCATAACTCCAAATAATTCATCAAAATTCGTATATTTGGTAAGTTTGTGTAAAATCAAAAATAATTTTCAATGAAAAAGCTAAATATCGGAATACTTGCCTTTTCGGGGTTGGTATTTTTAAATTCATGTGGTACAACAAAAACAGCTGACAACGGGACAAAAACCGATACTGCGGTAGTTGTTGCAGATCCGGTGAAATCAGAAATAAAAGAAGAGGGAATCAATTTATCTTACATGGATAAAAGCGTTCGTCCACAGGATGATTTTTTTAGCTATGTGAACGGAAATTGGGTGAAAACCACTCAGATTCCTTCTGATAAGGCAAGCTGGGGATCTTTCAATGCGTTGAGGGAGAATGTGGATGATGCATCTTTGGATATTTTAAACAAAATTTTATCTGAATCTTATTCCGAAGGGTCAGAAGGTCAGAAAATCCAGAATTTATATGCTTCTTTTATGGATACCAATAAAAGAAATGCAGAAGGTTTGGCTCCTATTAAAGGAGATTTAGCAAAAATTGATGCTATTAAAAACCTTAATGATCTTCAGAAATATTTGTTGGAAGCGACAAGGTTGGGCGACAATTCTTTTTACGGCTGGAGAGTGGGCGCGGATATGAAGAATTCAAAAATGAATGCAGTATATCTTGGCGGTCCGGATCTTGGTTTGGGAAGAGATTATTACCAGAAAGTAAATGAAGCGAATACCAAAACATTAGCGGAATATCAAAACTATGTCGGAAAACTTTTCGGGGTTTTAGGATATAAAAATTCTGATGTAGCGGCAAAAAATGTGGTTGATTTCGAAAAGCAATTGGCTAATTATTTATTAACGCTTGAACAAAATAGAGACGCGAATTTAAGATACAATCCAAAAAATGTATCTGAATTGCCTGCTTTGGTTAAAAATATTAACCTTCCAAAATATCTTGCAGATGCAGGAGTAAGCACTGATAAGGTAATCGTTGGTGAATTGAAATATTACCAGAACATGGATTCTTTCCTTACCCAAAAGAACCTTCCGTTGTTGAAAGATTATCTTAAATATCATTTAATCAACGGTAACGCAAGCAATTTAGATGAAGGTTTAGAGCAGATCAGATTTGATTTCTATTCTAAATATCTCCAGGGGCAAAAAGAGCAGCGCCCGATGGACAAAAGAGGTCTTTCTCTTGTAAATGGTGTTCTTGGTGAGGCTTTCGGAAAATTATATGTTGAAAAATACTTCACTCCGGAAGCAAAACAGCAGATGGAAACCTATATTGATTATCTTTTAAAATCATTCAAACAGCATATCAATGATATGGATTGGATGTCTCCTGAAACAAAAGTAAAAGCTCAGGAAAAGTTATCAAAATTCACCGTAAAAATTGCTTATCCTGACAAATGGAAAGACTACACTCAGCTAAAAGTGGAATCTCCAAAAGCGGGTGCAACTTTATATTCCAACCTTCAGAATGTTTCTGCATGGCAGTATCAGAGAAACTTGGATAAGGTAGGAAAACCGGTTGATAAAACAGAATGGGGAATGACTCCGCAAACGGTAAATGCTTACTACAGCGGCTCAAACAACGAAATCGTTTTCCCTGCCGCGATCCTTCAGCCACCTTTCTATAATCCAAAAGCTGATGCTGCGGTTAATTTCGGGGGAATCGGAGCGGTTATCGGACACGAAATTTCTCACGGATTTGATGACAGCGGTTCAAGATTCGATGGTGATGGAAACTTAAATAACTGGTGGACAGATGCAGACCGTAAAAACTTCGATGCAAAAGTAGCTCAGTTAGCAGCTCAATACAGTGCTTACGAACCTGTAAAAGGAAGCTTTGTAAACGGTAAATTCACAAGTGGTGAAAACATTGGTGATTTAGGTGGAGTTGCAGTTGCTTACGATGCGCTTCAAATGTATCTTAAAGATCACGGAAATCCGGGATTAATCAGTGGTTTCACACAAGATCAGAGGTTCTTTATGAGCTGGGCAACAGTTTGGAGAACGAAATCTACCGATCAGTATATGACGAACCAAGTGAAGACAGATCCGCACTCGCCGGGAGTTTTCAGGGCATTTGGTCCGTTGGTGAATCAGGATTCTTTCATCAAAGCCTTTGATATCAAGCCGGGAGATAAAATGTATAAAGCTCCTCAGGACAGGATAAAAATTTGGTAAGACAAGCCAAAATTGTTAGAAAAGAAACGCATCAGAAATGGTGCGTTTTTTATTTTATTTTTCCTAGCTTAGTGAATCGTTAATATTAACAATTTGGTTAATATTTAACCCATTAAATTAAATATTTCAAGAAAAATCTTAACAAAATTTTGTATGTTACAGTTTTTTTTTAAATTTAAACATTGGATTGGTCAGTTATTTGATGCTGATAAAAACAATTCACACCAAAATAAGAAATCTCAAAATAATAATAATATGGCAATGTTTAATTATGGTGTTGGCGGAAACGAGGTAAAAGTAGACGCTAATGAAGCTATTCAGGACATACAGGAAAATAAGTCGCTGATTGTGAGCCAGCTTACAACCGATGAATCTTATGTCCCTGAAATTGTAACAGGATTAAAGACTGTGGATGACGTCTTCAGACATTTCCAACCTTCCGTGGCTGTTCAGCACGAGACGGAAGATGGCAATATAGTGGAAGAAGAATTCCGTTTTCAGAATCTTGCGGACTTCACTCCTAAAAGTCTTACCCAGAAATCAACTTATTTACAGCAGCTTAGCATGGAGCAGGAACAATACAACAAAATTGTCCGCCAGCTGAAAACAAATAAAATTCTGCGTAATATGCTGGAGAATGATCAGACAAGAGCTGCATTCATCGAGGTATTGAAAGAAGTGGCACAAGAACTTGAAAAATAATCTAAAGACTTTACATTAATCATGGATAGTAAATTACAGCAGGCGGCAGAAAGCCAACAGCAAGGTCAACAGCAACACGCAGGCCAACCGAAGGGGAATCCGCTTGCCGAACTCAATAAAATAGGTGGTTTTGGTTTTGTAGAATCCGTTGTAGACGGTATCGCAAACATGAACCCGACGAGAAAAGCCAGAAAAGAAATCTTTCTTACCGACGCCAATAAAACGGATGAAAGGAAAGAGCTTCTTCAAAAAATTAATCTTTGGGTAAACCTTTTGGAAGGTAATGAATCTGCAGATAAAATGGCAGATACGTGCAAAACCAAAGCGCAACAAGCCGAAGAAAATTTAAAGAAAAACCTAAAAAATACATTAGACGCGGTTCGTTTGCTTGAAACAAACTACAGAACTGTGGCTCAATTCTACAAAAATACCGAGCTTGACAAGGTTGATAACGTAAGTATCGTTAATGCAAGTCTTGATCAGGTTTCGGATCTTGATAATCCTTTATTTATCGATGCAATTGCCGAAGAATTCAAAAACTATTACGATAGATTGGATCTTAGGGACAATTATTCGATTCTTGCGATTCCGGGATATTTGGGATCAAATAAAGTCATTGAAAAATGGGCAAAAATCTGTAATGAAAATAAAGTAATGATGGTTACAGACTTTGCAAACCTGGATAAGCCGGATGATGTGGTGGATTTATTCCATTCCGCAAATCTTACCGGTGGCGAACTGCACAGAAGCAACGTTATTATGACGTGTAACTGGCTGGTTGGCCGTGGGAAAGCAGAGGAAGTGGGCGAAGAAGACAATGTGGAGCTTCCGCCTTCCACTTCATTGGCAGGAAAAATCCATAAAACTTTGATGTCTCAGGTTGCTGCAGGTAAAAAGCACGGTAACATCAATGAAGTGGATGCCGTAAAATTTGAATTAAAGAAAAGCGAAATTTCTCAGCTTGAAAAAATGGGACTGGTTCCTATGGTTAATGAATACGGAAAAATCATGGCTTTCTCGGCAAAAACTTTGTTCACGGGAGACAATATAGGACTTCAGACGTATTCTGTAGTTCGTGTATTCGACTATGTGACGAAAGTTTTACTTGATTTTCTGAACAGAAGAGCCTTCGAAAATTGGAATGCAAAAAATGAAGATGATTTGAGAAGACAGATTGTTACGTTTTTAGATAACATCAAAGGTCCGGACAAATTAATTGAAAAATTCAAAATTGTTCGTTTCGAGCAGGACAGAGTAAATAAAGACAGAGTTTGGCTGGATATTCGTTTAACGCCTTATTTTCCTACAAAAAGTTTCGTTATTAAATTAGACGGGCACAAAGGAGACGATGGTAACGAATGGGATGCAGAATACACTCAGGAATAAAAAATATCAACATTAAAATAAAAACCGATGCAAATTTTTCATCGGTTTTTTTCTATCAAATCATTAAAATTATTAATATGAAAGGCAGGTTAATATACTTTTTGCCCATATTTTTGATCTTCATGGTAAGTTGTGAAGAAAAAAAAGTTCCACAGGATCACAAAATAGATCTTTTTGCCGATGAAAGGCAGGAAGGAAAAGCTTATATCATGAAACCTCAGGAATGTTTTGACGGAAGTGATATGGTGGTTTCCACTTCAAATATTAAATTAATCGACAAATCCGGAGGCCGCGGAAAATCCATTTTCATTTACAGGGTACATTCCGGAAATGTATTGAAAACAACACGGGATTCCATTGTCAATTTTCCATTTCAGTTTCTTTCTAGCCAGGAATTAAAGTTTAAAAAAGATTCCACTTATGTTTATCTTAAAAAATTGGAAGGCTACCGTTTCATCGCCAAAGAAATGAATCTAAAATATCAATGGCTGAAAGGCGCACCGGTTTATTCTGTGAAAGCTGATGAATAAATTTTATCTTTGCATTATATTTATAACGTGCTCAAACCTATAAGGTTTAGACATAAGAGAAACAATTCTCCTCAAATTAAAGCAACAATTTTTGAAAAATACAGAAACCCAAAGCTTTCAACACATTGGCAACAAACTCCTGAACTGGTACAAAAAAAATGCCCGCGATTTACCTTTCAGACAGACAAAAGATCCTTATAAAATCTGGATTTGTGAAATCGTTTTTCAACAAACAAGGATCAATCAGGGGTTGAATCATTATAATAATTTCATTAAAAGATTTCCAAATGTAAAAACCTTGGCAGAAGCTCAGGAAGATGAGGTTTTGCTGTATTGGAAGGGCTTGGGATATTATTCCAGAGCCATCAATATTCATAAAGCTGCCCAACAGATAATGAATGATTATCATGGAGTTTTTCCTCATCAATATGAAGAAATTTTAAAATTAAAAGGTGTCGGGAAATATACGGCTGCGGCGGTTTCCAGCATTTGTTTTGATGGAAAAACACCAGCTGTTGACGGGAACTTTTACCGGGTTTTAAGCCGTGTTTTTGCAGATGATTTTGATATTTCCAATTCAAGGGCTTTCAATTATTTTTCTGAGCTGGCACATTTAATTTTACCCGAAAATGTCGGGGATTTTAATCAGGCAATGATGGATCTGGGCTCGGAAATCTGTAAACCCAAAAATCCTCTTTGCAGTGCATGTCCTTTAAACGAAGATTGTCTGGCATTTTCTTTAAATAAAGTTTCAGAATTTCCCGTTAAAACGAAAAAAGTAAAGGCCGAAGACTTAGATTTAAAATATTATTTCGTTCACAGAAACGGTAAATTTTTAATCCAGCAAAGAAAAGATGATTTTATCTGGAAAAAATTATTTGAATTTCCACCTGAAATTTCGGATGAATTAGTTCCTTTTATTAAAAGCGTAAAAATGGTTAATCATAAGCTGACTCATAAGAATTTAAGCATTGAAATTTTTAATATTGAGGTGGATTCAGAAACAACCTGGCAAAACTTTATTAAAGAAAATAATTTTATTGTCACGGACGTTGAAGCTTCTCACGAAAGATCATTCCCAAAACCTTTGGAAAATTATATTCAAAATTATCATACAGCGTATAGAATTCTTTAGCGCAATGGAAGTTGGGGGGCTGGAAGATGGAAGTTTACAAGACTGTGGATAGAGATTCTTCCTTCGTCAGAATGACATTCTCCCCGCTCTTTGCTGAGTATAAACTGAAGGTTTACGAACGTAGTTCAGCCTTTGCGAACTTAAAACGTTTAATAGTCAAAAAAATCTTAGCGGACTTTGCGTTTAAAATAATATTTAAATAAAACCTTTTATAGTTAAATTTACATTAAATAAAATTGAAATTCAAAACCCATTGAAATCCTGAAATTTGTCTCCCGAAATCTGAAATCTAATTTGTACTTTTGCAAAATGTTTAAAAACGCCATTTTTATTTTTGTAGCATTGCTTTTGGTGTCTTGCGGAAAAGATCCTGTTCCGAAGCCTTATGGGGAGCTCCGTTTGGAATATCCCGCGCCAAAGTATCAGAAATTTGAAAACAACTGTGCATACACTTTTGAATACTCGGATTTTGCAAAAATTACGAATGCCAAAAAACCTTGCTGGTACTACTTGAACTACCCGAAAATGAAGGCGAAGATTTTTGTGACATATTACCCGATTCAGAATGATTTTGCAGAACATATCAAGGAAGCGGAAAAAATGGTTTACGAACATACGATTAAAGCAAGCGCCATTGACACAAAGTCTTTCGAATATCCTAAAAAGAGGGTGTATGGGAATTTTTATGAGCTTAAAGGGCAGAGCGCATCCAATCTTCAATTTTACATTACAGACAGCACGAAGCATTTCGTGACCGCTTATTTATACTTCAACACAAGACCAAAGCCTGATTCTTTGGCTCCCGCAGTGGATTATATCAAAAAAGATATGAAACATCTGCTCGACACATTTGAATGGAAAAATTAATTACTTTAATATACTTTGATAAAAAATATGAAACTTTTAGTTGTAGGAAGTGTTGCGTTCGACGCGATCGAAACGCCATTTGGAAAAACTGATAAAATTTTAGGAGGTGCAGCAACGTATATCGGGATCACTTCATCTATCTTGGGTGTAAAATCCGGAATCGTTTCCGTTGTTGGAGGAGATTTCCCACAGGAACACCTTGATATGTTCACAAACAGAGGCATCAATATTGAAGGAATTGAGATCGTAAAAGAAGGAAAAACTTTCTTCTGGTCCGGGAAATACCATAATGATTTAAATACAAGAGATACATTAGCTACCGAAGTTAATGTTTTGGAAAATTTTGACCCAAAAATCCCTGATTCTATGCAGGATGCAGAGATTTTACTACTAGGAAATCTACATCCCGGCGTACAGCTTTCCGTTCTTGAAAAAATGAACAACCGTCCGAAACTGGTTATCCTTGATACCATGAATTTCTGGATGAATACCGCTTGGGATATTTTAATGGATATGATCGCTAAAACCGATGTAATTACCATTAATGATGAAGAAGCAAGACAGCTTTCGGGGGAATATTCTTTGGTAAAAGCAGCAAAAAAAATCCATACAATGGGTCCGGAATATGTTATTATTAAAAAAGGAGAGCACGGCGCTTTACTTTTCCATGATGGTAAGGTATTTGCGATTCCTGCGCTTCCGTTGGAAGAGGTTTTTGATCCTACCGGAGCCGGGGACACTTTCGCAGGAGGTTTTGCAGCATATTTGGCTAAAAAAGGAAAGATTGATTTCGAAACTATGAAATCTGCATTAATCGTAGGTTCTGCGATGGCTTCTTTCACGGTTGAGAAATTCGGGACGGAGAGAATTGAGGAAGTAAACGAATCTGATATGTTCGCAAGATTGAGACAATTCAAAGAATTAACGACTTTCGACGTGGAAGTACAATAAATAAGTCTTTTTAAGAAATATTTATAATAAAAAATTTAGTGATATTCATTAAGAATTCTAAATTTGCAACTTGTTTAAAATAGTAAAATGACAAATAAACTTAAGATCACTTTTCTTTTTGGAATTTTCATCATGTTTTTCGCGACAAATATGATGAAAGCTCAGCTGAAACAAGGAGAATTAGTGGATGGTATTGCTGCTGTAATCGGTGATGAAATTGTGCTGGAGTCTGACGTGAATGAGCAGATGAACTATGCAAAACAGCAGGGAGCTTCTAATATAGATAAATGTGAGTTTTTGGAAAACCTTCTCAACAACAAACTTCTCGTGTATGAAGCAAGGAAAGATACCTTAATTGAAAACCGTTCTGCCGCAATCAAAGAGCAGGCTAATGCAAAATACCAGCAGCTTCTTTCCCAGTTTCCTGACGAAAAAGCAATGTTGGCAGCCTATAAGTTCAGAAACGGATACGAAATGAAAAACGCTATCGAGAAAATTGATACCGATACGTATTACGGACAGGCTAAATATCAGAGAATCACTGAAAAAGCAGACGTTACACCTAATGAAGTAACGGACTTTTATAATACTTACAAAGCGCAATTACCGCAAATCAAAGACGAAATTTCTCTGTCTCAGATCATGATGTATCCTAAGCTTACGGAGGCTCATAAAGAAGATTTGATCAACAGGCTTAAGAAAATTAAAAAAGACATCGAAGGTGGAGAAAGCTTCGAGAGCCAGGCAAGAATTTATTCCGAAGATCCGGGTTCTGCTTCGAATGGCGGTTTGATGAAAAATATTTCTAAAGGCCAGATGGTAAAACCTTTTGAAGCTGCAGCTTTAAACCTTCAGGAAGGAGAGATTTCAGACCCTGTTGAGTCTGAATTCGGGTATCACATTATTCAGCTGGTAAGAAAATCAGGAAAGGTCTATGATGCAAGGCATATCCTTTTGATGGCAACGCCAACGGATGAAGAAATTAAAACCGCAAAAACTAAACTGGACAGTATCAGAACTTTAATTAATGAAAATAAAATTTCTTTTAAAGATGCTACTTTCAGATTTTCTGATGATAAAAGGACGAAATTCAATGCTGGGGTTATTGCCGGTGCAGACGGATCAAGTAAAATCGAAAGAGAAAGTATTCCAGGTACTATCAGCTATGAATTGGCGGGTTTAAATAAAGGAGATATCACAACGGCTTTTGATGACGAAGACGAAAGAAAGAGAAAAGTTGTGAAAATCGTGAAAATTGAGGATGTAATTCCTGCCCACCAGATTACCCTGGAAACAGATTACGATAGAATCAAACAAATGGCACTCAACAAAAAACGAAATGAAATGGTCGAAAAGTTTGTAAACTCAAGACTTCCGACAACATTTATTTCCATCGACGGGCGTTACGACTCTTGTAGTTTTAAAGGAAGCTGGAAAAAAGATTCAGTTAAAAAATAAAATCAAAAACCTTCAGATTTCTGGAGGTTTTTTTTATGTCTAAATCTTTCCTAAACCTCTATTTTTAGTATTTTTACAACATGAGCAATTTTATAGATTTTAATTCAGCGAAAAAGCTTCACGAGATGCAGTCAGAACAAAACAGAATCACACAACTTTTTAATATTCAATATCCTATCATACAAGCCGGAATGATCTGGCATTCGGGATGGAAACTGGCTTCAGCAGTTTCAAACTGCGGAGGATTGGGATTAATCGGTGCTGGAAGCATGTATCCTGATGTTTTAAGGGAAAATATTCAAAAATGCAAACAGGCTACAGATAAACCTTTTGGAGTGAATGTTCCTATGCTCTATCCTAATTTAGATGAAGTTATTCAAATCATTTTGGAAGAAGGAGTGAAAATTGTTTTCACATCTGCCGGAAACCCGAAAACTTATACAGAAACTTTACAAAAAGAAAGATTAAAAGTAGCTCATGTAGTTTCGTCTACAAAATTTGCCATGAAATGTGAAGATGCAGGCGTTGATGCTGTTGTAGCAGAAGGTTTTGAAGCAGGTGGTCACAACGGAAGGGATGAAACAACAACATTTTGCTTAATTCCAAACGTTAAAAAACATATCTCAAAACCATTGATCGCGGCGGGCGGAATTGCTTTAGGTTCGCAAATAAAAGCAGCAATGATTCTTGGCGCAGACGGGGTGCAGATTGGATCCCGATTTGCGGCGACGGTTGAGGCAAGTGCCCATGACAATTGGAAGCAAAAAATAACAGAACTTCAGGAGGGTGATACTCATTTGACTTTGAAGGAATTAGCTCCCGTGAGAATGGTAAAAAATAAGTTCTTCAATGAACTGGAAGAAATTTACAATACCGGAAGAAATAAAGACTCATTAATTGCATCTTTAGGCAGAGCCAGGGCAAAACGTGGAATGTTTGAAGGCGACATGGAGGAAGGCGAACTGGAAATCGGGCAGGTTTCAGCCCTGATTGATGAAGTGCTTCCTGTGGAAACGGTTTTCAATAATTTATTAAAAGAATTTGAAAGTACAGTTAACCCAAGTTTATAAATTAAACTTAAATGAATGAAAGAATTATAGATGTAATGGTTAAAAACTTATGTAGAATACAACAGTTCAAAATAGTAAATAAGTCAACACTGAAATTTTAGCGGATGTAAAAAATCCCCTCCTCTGGAGGGGTGGCGAAAATTCAAAGAATTTTTGACGGAGTGGTTAATAAGTATTAATTAAAGTAAATTACTGTCAAATTAATCTACAACCTCTCAATCTCAAACAAAATATTCTCCCTCGCCCGAACTTCATATTTTTCTCTAAAATCTTCGGTTTTAAAAATATTTTCCAATTCCAGAAAATGCTTCAAAACCTTACGTCTTCCAGGTTTATAAAGTAAATCTGGATAAATAGCGTATTCTTTTCTGATCTTTTCCGTGTAATCAATATAAGTTTCTAAATCTTTCCCAAGAATCACAAGGTCAGCGTCCAAAAGATAGTTAATATCATTATCATCAGACTTCAGATGAGATTTTGTGGCCAAAATTTGTTGTGAAATTTTTTCAATAGATTCAGAATTTACATTTAATTTTTTAAGTCTGATCTCAGAAAATTCTGCACTTTTCTCTTCATTTAATTTTGAAGTTGCATCATAAATTATATCATGATAAAAGACAGAAAAAGAAACCTTAGTAAAATTTTGAATCTTGTTTTTTACAGACTCCAGTTCCGAAAACATAATTTCGAGGTGTTCGAGATTATGATAATATCTGCTTTTTTGAGAATATTTTGTTTCAATCTCAGTCCATAAATCATCTATAATGTCCTGATCATTGCTAAACTGCAGGCAATTTTGTATAAATCTTTCCTTCAAATTCATGATTAAAACTTAAGAATAAAAAAAGGAACTTAAAAAGTTCCTTCGTTTGCTTGAATAGTTGCTTTCAGATCAGCCCAGCCTCCGCCGTTGTAGCCGTCTTTCAAGCCTTGGGCATTCAGGTATTCCAATGCTTTTCCGCTTCTGTTTCCGCTTCTGCAGAAGATGATTACGGGTTTTTCGATTGACAGTATTTCGTCCTGTCTATCTTCTATTTCACCCAGTGGAATATTTTTAGCGCCATCTATATTTCCGTCCATTTCCAATTCCATTGGTTCACGAACGTCGATTAATTCATAGTTTCCTGATTTTAAAACTTCTGATAAAGACATAATATATTAATATTTAAGTTAAAATTTAGATTTGAAGCATCAAAAACAGTCATACAATAATTCGATCTTCAAAGTACAAACAAATTTATAAAATAATCTTAGTTTTGCAAGGTAAAAATCATGAATTCAACTGCTGAAAAATATTCTCAATTAATAAAATCCAAGGCAAAAAGTTTTGGCTTTCAAAATTGTGGTATTTCAAAAGCAGATTTTTTGGAAGAAGATGCCAAACCATTGGAGAAATGGCTAAAGAATAATTTTCATGGAGAAATGAAATACATGGAAAATTATTTTGATAAAAGACTTGATCCGAGGTTACTTGTTGAGGGCTCAAAATCAGTCATTTCGCTTTCATATAATTACTTTCCTAAAGAAAAAATTTCTACCATTGAGAATTTTAAGATCTCAAAATATGCTTATGCGGAAGATTATCATGAAGTCATTAAAGAAATTCTCCGCGAATTGGTGAGTGAATTACAGGAAGAAATAGGAGAGTTTGGGTTTCGGGTTTTTGTAGATTCGGCGCCGGTTCTGGAAAGAAGCTGGGCCAAGAAATCCGGGATAGGATGGGTCGGGAAAAATGCTAACTTAATTACAAAACAAAGCGGATCCTTTTATTTTTTAGCCGAAATTATCTGTGATTTGGAATTACTTCCAGATCATGAAACCACCGACCACTGCGGAACTTGCAGAAAATGTATCGACGCTTGTCCTACTGATGCAATTGTATCAGAAAAGATCATTGACGGCAGTAAATGTATTTCTTATGCCACCATCGAATTAAAAAACGAAATACCTGATTATTTTAAAGATAAAATGGACGACTGGATGTTTGGCTGCGATGTTTGTCAGGATGTCTGTCCGTGGAACAGGTTTTCGGTTCCCAATACTCAAAGTAGATTCAACCCGAATGAAGCCTTAAAAAACTTTAAAAAAGGGGAGTGGAAAGAACTTACGCAGGAATTATTCTCAGAAATTTTTAAAAAATCTCCCGTAAAGCGTACAAAATTTTCAGGTTTGAAGCGAAATATTGAATTTTTGGAGAAGTCTTCCGGTAAAATTTAGCTATATTTTTTGGTGATAAATCCTCGTCTGGAATTTTTATGTTCCAAAGTAAAGTGGATAAACGACCATTCTTTAAATTCTAACTTTAAAGAGGTGAAAAGATTTGTCTTAAGTAAAACTCGAAAAAAGCTTTCCCTAAAAAGAAAAAATGACTTTCAGGAGACTAAGATCTCACCGAAAATCAACGTTTTTTTTGTATTCTTTTTGGAGCTACTTTTACTCTTACTTTAAATCTTTTGTTTGATTTAGTGTCTTTCTGCATATTTGTGAATATTTCGTACTTAAATTTAGCGAAAATTTCATTTGAAACAAATACTTTTACAAAAAATTAAATTAAATTTTTATTAACTGTAATTAAAACATGAGTGTGAAAAAGATGCTGTTTCTTATTCTCAAAGCTTTAGGAATTATTGTAGGAATCGTTATTTTGTACATAGCGTTGGGCTATTTGCTGCCTTTTATTGAAGTTTCGGCAAAAGATGACGGCCAAAAAAAGGAAATCCCTGTGTATATTTATACGAATGGGGTTCACACTGATATCGTGATGCCTGTAAAGAATGGTCTGCAGGATTGGGGCGCCAAAATACCTTTTACCAATACAAAATCCCGACAGACGGATTATAATTTTGTCGGAATCGGATGGGGCGACAAAGGTTTCTATCTTGATACGCCAACCTGGGCAGATCTGAAATTTTCAACAGCTTTCAAAGCAGCCTTCTGGCTGAGCGAATCGGCAATGCACTGTACTTATTATAAAGAAATGAAGGTGGGTAACGACTGCAAAATGATCATGATCAGTAGAAATCAGTACAAAAAGCTGGCAGAATTTGTTGAAAATAAGTTCGACAAAGATGAAAACGGAAATTTCGTTTTGATTCCTACCGATGCGGTTTACGGTAACAACGATGCTTTTTACGACGCAAAGGGAAAATACAGTTTCCTGAATACCTGCAATACCTGGTCAAACAACGCTTTAAAAGCCGCCGAACAGAAGGCTGCCTTGTGGACTCCTTCAGATTATGGTATTTTCCTTCATTACAAATAATTTAAGTGAAAATTTTAAGTTTAATTTTTACGCTATTTCTTTTGATTTCATGTAAAACAGAATCAAAAAAGGAAATTATTGTGGATCGGCAAACTCCTGAAGTCACTGCTGAAAAAAGACCCGGAATTGATGTGAATAAAACAAAGCTGAAGGCCAAAGAAGCACTACAGTTTTGCAAATCGAAGAACTTAAATACAGATTTTTGTATTCTGATTGATATGGAGTTGCATTCCGGGATCAAACGGTTTTTTATCTGGGATTTTAAAAAGGATGTTGTTTCAAAACAATATCTGGTTGGCCACGGTTGTGGATCAAATAGCTGGAGTAAGGACCATTCAAAAGACAATCCGAAATTCAGTAACGAGGATGGAAGTCACCTTTCGGCTTTAGGGAAATATAAGCTGGAAGGGCGTGGATACAGTGATTGGGGAATTCATGTAAAATATTTAATGCATGGTTTGGAAGAAACCAATAACAACGCTTTAAAAAGATTCATCGTTTTTCATTCGTGGGATCTGATGAGTGATAAAGAAGTTTTTCCGGACGGTTCACCGGAAGGGTGGGGCTGTCCCACGGTTTCAAATAATGCGATGAAGGAAATTGACCCGATGCTGCAGAATGCCAGGAAACCGGTTTTGATGTGGATTTATAATTAAATTTTAATAAAAATGAAACACCAGCTCTTTCGCGAACAGCAATTAAACTGTGATATACAAACCGCATGGAAATTCTTTTCCTCCGCAAGCAATTTGTCTGAAATTACTCCAAAAGATATGAATTTCACTGTGCTTACGCATTTTGAAAACGATGAAATCTTTGAAGGAATGATCATTGATTATCTTGTTTCACCGTTATTTGGAATCAAAATGAAATGGAAAACTGAGATTATCCAGGTTGATTTTCAAAAGAGCTTTACAGATTTTCAGAGGAAAGGGCCATACAAGATCTGGCATCATCATCATGAATTTATTGAAAATGAAAATGGTGTTCTCATGAAGGATACTGTTGATTATGAGTTGCCTTTTGGCTTTTTGGGAGAAATTGCTCATTCAGTTCTTGTAAAGAAAAAACTTGAAAATATCTTTGATTATCGATATAAAATCTTAGAGGAAAGATTTAATAAATAAGACCATATTTGCAATTAGTTTATCTTTTTTGTCCAAAAACAAAAAGTAGATTGTTATCATAAAAAGCAGTAACTAATTTTCATTATTATGGCAAAACAAATCCTTGATTCATCTATCATGAGGAAGGTGGCAATGGGGCTTTCCGGCTTCTTCCTTATAAGTTTCCTGATGCTGCATGTATCTTTGAATTTCACTTCAGTGATCAGTGCGGATCTTTTTAATAAGATTTCACATTTTATGGGATATAATCCTTTGGTGCAATATATAGGGCAGCCGATCCTTATTTTTGGGCTGGTCTTTCATTTTGTAATGGGTTTTATTCTGGAAATTCAAAATCGTAAAGCGAGACCGGTTCGATACGCTTATAATGCGAGCTCTACGAACAGTACGTGGAGTTCCAGGAATATGATAATTTCCGGAGCCGTGATTCTGTCGTATTTTTGTTTGCACTGGTATGATTTCTGGTTTCAGGAACTGAATTATAAATTTATAGAAATGAATGTTCCCGATGAGACAAGATATTATGAAGAATTGGTGCATAAATTTCAAAATCCGGTGCGCACATTTTTGTATTGCTGTGCTTTTGTACTTCTTGGTTTCCACCTGTGGCACGGCTTTTACTCATCAATGCAGTCGGTAGGATTTAATAATAAATATGCAAGGGCTTTGGCGAATTTCGGGAAATATTTTGCGATTTTTGTTCCGGCCTGTTTTATTTTTATTGCTTTGTTTCATCATTTTATCGGTTGATTTTTTTTAATATTAAAGCTATTTATAGTTAATATTTTTTATTTGAAAATTTATTATTTTAAGTGATATTAATTTTCATGATTCCGCTCATAAAGTTTCTGGTTTGATAGTAATAATTTTATAATATCTAAAATTAAAAAGTATGAAGGCTAAACAGATTCCGGGAGTTCCGCAACAAAAAAAAGGAAGCTTTCACGACACCGAAAGCCAGAAATATTTTGAAAATTCATCAGCTGCAGCTCAGCAGTTTGAGATTTTAAAGAAGAGGTTTCTTAATATCAGCCAGTGGAAGGAATATTGTGGGGGCAATCTGGCAGATTTCAAACTATATGATTCCTACGGCTATTTTATCGAGCGTGATCCTCAAATAGGAGATTTTATCAAAATAGATATTCCGGGTCCCGGAGATACGGAAGCAAAAGGGTATGACTGGGTAAAGATCATAAGTATTTTCAGTGAAAAAAATGACAATTACGAAAGAATTCTGATTTCATGCAGCCCTTCGATTGTTCCGGGAGAGCCTAAAGATTATCATATAGCCCATTTTTACTCGGCAGAGGCGACCTCCAATTTTATGATTTTAAGACAGGATAACTGCATTACTACAGCCGTTTACGGTAGAAATGAAAGCCCAAATTTCAATACAACTTTTGTAAACATCATACGGAATATCTTTATCGCCATCGGAGGTATGATGGGTGCTTCAAAAATTCAGTGGAAAAGCCTTACGGATGGGCTTTTGGATTTTTAAATTAAAAGTAAAATTTATATTAAAAATATTAATAAAAGAAATACAACTTAGGTAAACACACAATCCCCATCACCACCAAAAACCTCAAAACGAAAATCATTTCCTAAGGCAACCTTCAAACTTTTTGTCATCTGATACTTCCTGATGCGTGTTTTTTTGTATAGTGCAGGTTCTTTTTTTAAGTGGAAATTAATGGTTTCATCGTAGCAGATCAGGCTGTTTATTTTATTTTTAATGATAAATTGATGTAGGATTTCAGCGCATACTTTATTGTCATAATCGCCGAATTTATACTGCAGTTTTGCCTGTTGATCCCTTACAGTAAGCATCATCAGACTGCTTAGAATATCTTTTTCATCATACATCTTGATGAAAACATACTTAAATTCCTTTGCAAAAGACGAAAACAGGTATTTGCCATCATTTAAATTACTGTTGAGAATCCACGGATAATTCACGATCCATGAGATTTCGTCGGTATTCCTGTGAAAACTATTATTAAGTTGATTTTTAGCTATAAAATCCAGTGATTCTGCGTCCGGTTTGTTAGTTACCTTGTATTTTTTCTTTGATGTAAAAAGTCTCAGAACGGGTGTTGTGAAGAGATTTATAGTACTATCCAGACCTTTCAGTAATGATGTATATTTTTCCCAGAAAGTTTTCTTTTGTGGTAAAATTTTCGTCAAATTTGCGCGGTAGTGATAAGTATATCCTTCTAATGGCTTCACATATTCAAAGCGGTTACTTTTTACGTACATGCTTTCTGCTTCGGGGGTGAATTCTGTGATGAGAATTTTGTCCTCATATTGACTGCAGGCTTCTGCAAGCAGTTGTTGGGCTATCCTTTTTCCTCTGAAATCAGGGTGTACAAACAGCGTACTCAGCCACCCAATTTTTGTCTTTTGATTTCTGTAAAATATAAAGTCCGGCAAAATCCCGATATATCCGGCCAGCTTATCGCCATCAATAGCAAGTATAAGCAAGGTGTCATCATCTGCAGCTCGGGGATTATGAATGTGAGATACCGCTCTGTGATGGGAAATTGGTTTGAAAGAAAAGGAATCAAACCGATGGGAATTTATCAATTTGTCCAAGCTTTCTTTATTATATCTTTCTAAGGAAATCACTTTCTTATAATTGTATTTTTATTAATATACTTTTTAAGTTTAAAATATAAACATTGGAATTTTAATTCATCTTCTGCAGATAGTCCATTTTCCATGGGAATTCGCTGCAAATTTTCAGGATAACTGTCAAGTTTGAGTCCGGCGCATCCAAAAGTATATTTCAGGTTATTATTTCCGTGAAACAATTTTACGAAAAATTCATTTTTAACACCAAAATCGGTAAAAGGAAAAGCAAAGATATCATCAAGAAAATTATTTTCTTTCATATACTGAATGGAAAGGGTAGTGTTTTTAATCTGTTCATTTACGGGTAATTCGTTGTAATAAGGATGATCCCAGCTGTGTGCGGCAATTCCAAAACCTTTGTTTTTAATATAATTTAGGTCTTCAAGATCAAGATACACTTTATTATTTTTAAGATAATCGGAAAAATTAAATTCCAGTAAAGCGGCTGTTTCATTGATAAGATCCTGATGATTGTAGCTTATAGATTTTAGCTTACGGATGATATCTGTTTTGGAGCCGTTTTTTAAGTTTAATAATTTAAATAAAGGTTCAGGAACGGAAGAAAATTCATTAAGCCTTTCAATAAGCAAGCTTATTTTACACCTGAACATCAAATCCTGATCACCTGTGAATGCGGGGTTGATAAAATTAATTGCATAAATTCCTTTACGTTCCAATATCGGCAAAACAATGTCTTTAAACTCATAAAATCCATCATCGAAAGTCATTAATGCTAAAGGTTTCGTGGCTGTTTTATTATGATTTTCCTTAAAAAAGTCCCAGTCTGCAAAATGAAATTTTTTCGACATATAATCAATATCTTTTTCAAACTGCTGTCGGCTTTTATAGTTGATAATGTGCTTGATATGGGGGATGTGCTCATCAGAAACAGAATGATAAACGGGAATCATATAGTTCAGCGGGTAGCTGGCTTTTAATGGGGTAAGGTTTATTATTTTCTCTGCGATTAATCTTTTGGGCATCAAAATTTTATTTCTATAAAAGTACTAAGTAAAATGCAAATTGTACAGCAGATTCAAAATTAATTTTAAAAATTTATAGCAGTTTGAGATCAACTTAAAGTAATGTTTTGGTTTAAATAAAAAAACAGGAAAAAACGAATTTGTATTGCTTTTCCTGTTATCTTGATAAGCCGGGAAATGGGGGTTTCCGTAGCTTTTTTATTATTTAGTTTAATCAATAATTAACCTAATTTTCCGTGGATTCCGCTGCTATAACGAATGCCTTTAATTCCCACATTTTACCGTCCTTAAATTTCCATACATCGCAGTAATCATACGTAATCATTTTGCTGTGCTCATCTTTCATGCTGATTTTGCCTACTGCTGTTACGAAATCACCATCGGCGATGAGGTTTTCAACATCAAATTTTGGAGGTTCTGCATATGCTTTTTCCATATATTTCCGGACTTCTTCTTTGCCGGTCAGCGTTTGTTCGCCTATAAATGTCCAGACGGTATCATCTGTACAAAAAGATAAAAACTCCTCATAATTGCCTTTGGAAACAGCAGCGTTTGCTTTTTCCAGAATTTCTTTGTTGCTTAGGTTCATAGTGTTATTTTTAGTTCTTTTTTGTTTTTCCCAGTTTATTTTTTCTATAATAATGGTTTATCAGCAAAATATGTGCAACTTATGTTTATTCATTCGGACAAATTAATTTATCTATTTAAAGCTAAATTAAACAATTTGATTATGAAAAAAGACCCTCGCATTGAGAGAGGCTTTGCTCTATGAAGATAGAATCTAAACTGCTTTCAAATCCAGGTTTACTTTAAATTCGGACATTTCAAAAGTCAAAAGTCAACATGCTGTATGGTTTGTTGTTTGTACTAATAATTACAACAGTTTACTAAGTAGTTCATTGTGGAAAGCGAAAGTTTAGTAAAGGTAAAACCCGGAAAAATTTATTACTGATAAAACACGGCACGTTTGTCATTTGCGACAGTATTCTCACTTTTTCTACCATTTTTTTTCCGGTATTTTGTCTGAAGTTTTATTTTTCCGACAGTTGTAATTTTACAGGTTTCACGCCACACTATTGTATATAATTGTCTTGTAATCAATATTGTAATAGCAAAACATACTTGGCCGTTTTCCTGAAAATGACAAGCTATTATCTTCTTACATACCATTATGAAAGCTACTTTTGTGATCGTCAACGAGAGAAAAAATTTAAAACTTTAATGTTTTTGATAGGGCAGCAAACTGCATTATTGGTTGCGCTGTGATTACATTTTAATTGTAAAATGATCGTGAAGTTTTTTCAATTATCTGTTCTATACTATAATCCAGGCTAGACATTACGGATATTACTTTTATATATTCTCATAATCAATTACATAAAAAGCATAAACTATGAAAATCTTTAATCGAATTACAGTGTTTTTATTTAATAAAATCAATTTTGCATGTGCTGTAATTTTATTCTTATTATTAATTTCTCCACAAAATAGCTTTGCCCAAACCAGGGTAATTGTCAACCCCGGATTAGAATTTGGAGTTGCCAATGGAACAGGACAGCAAACCGATACCAATTTCGGATTTGAGACAACTTTTGATGCAGGATTACCCGTTAGTTCGCCCTGGTATACCTCGCATCCCACTCAGGCAGGTGCTTGTGTTGTTGGTGCTGTCGGTTTATGTCACCCTGTTGAAGTCTGGGGAAGTGGTTTTGGGGGTGTATCGGCTGCACAGGGAACCAATTTTGTTGAGCTGAATGCCTATGTAAGTTCCATGATCTATCAGAATATGTATTTGGCCAATGGCGATATCATCAGCTTTAATTTTAGACACAGGGCCAGATTAGATACATCCGAACGTGCTGCCATGGTGATTGAAAATCAAAACCAGGTAAATATAGCTACCGTAAGACAGACTGTGTTACCTTCAAGTACGACAGTTTGGTCTACCAATGCAGGATCTTATACTTTTACGGGAACTTCCGGTGTGTACAGGGTAGGTTTCAGGGCAATTAATACAACCAATCCCGGTGCAGGTAACTTATTGGATGATATCAGAATCACGCTTAATCCTCTTATTGACTTGAAGTTTTCCAACGCTCTGTCGGCTTGTGAAGGATTAAGTGATGGTACTTTATTTCTGAGAGTCAGTGGTGCGGTGACAACTGCAACTACAGTAGCTGTCGAGCTTATCAATCCAAATAATGGTACAGCTTTCGCCTCAGACAGCGATATTACTTTAACAGGTGTTACCAATTCAAGAGGGACACCGGTGGTCACCCATACTCCGGGAAGCAGTATTTATTTAGTAACAATACCTACAGGAAATTATGACGGCGGGGTAACTCCCGGATATTCCAGCCCGAATAATGATGAAGACGGAATTGCAATCAACATTTCTTCTTTAAATGATACGGTTTATGAGCCCAATGAAACCTTTAAATTTGAAATCAAACAACAGGGAACCAATGGCTCAACCAATAATTTTGTTTCAACCTCATCCCCAATTTACGGAGATACTTACTATCCTCAAACCAATAATTATACTATACAAAGATGTGTCTGCTACGATGATGCCAATACAGCAACAGCAGGGATTGACAGCAAGGTAGGTTTTTCTAACCTTCAAAAAATAATCCCAAATGACGGAAGCTGGCCCGCGAGCAGGAAATCTGCCCATATCGTATTAGAATCCAACAATAAAGGTTTTGTCATTTCCAGAATGACGACAGCACAGATAACAGCCATAGTTTCTCCCCAGGAAGGAATGATGGTGTATGATACTATTGCAAAATGTTTAAAAATATACAGTGGAACCGCGTGGAGCTGCTTCAGTACCCCAACTTGTCCATAATTATTTTAAAATTTAATCCTGTTTAAAAATTATAAAATGAAAAATATACTAACCATATTATTAATAGGTACAGCAGTATTTTCAAATGCCCAGGTTATCGTAGGGGATGCTGTAGGTACGGCAGCCGTAAAAACCTCTGTTTTACTGGATTTTGCTCCCAACGAAAATAAAGGAATCATCTTGCCTTACGTAAGAACATTACCCACTGCACCGGCAGAAGGAACGTTGATTCTTGATGCCACTGATGCTACCAAAGCCCGTGTAAAATATTACAACGGTGCATGGATTGATCTAAGTGGTCAGGATGCTGATGTAAGTGCTGCTTTAGCCACTCAGCCAACGGTTTCACAAATAGCGGAAGGAGCTGGTGAAAAAGTAATCATCGGGGCAGCGTCGAGCGCGGCCAATGGTGTTTTGGTCTTAGAATCCACCACCAAAGCAATGGTGCTTCCCACCGTACAGGATGTTCAGAATATTCCCAGCCCGTCTGCCGGAATGATGGTGTACATCAATAAAGAAGGGGCAAAACGCCTGGCTGTATTCAACGGCAGCAAATGGTCATATTGGAAACCATAATTAAAAATAAAACCAAAATAGATATCGGATATATTCTAAAAACATAAAAAACTTGTTCCAAAAACCTCCTGTCCCAGGAGGTTTTATTGTTTTTATGAATATTGTTAACGTTTTTGGATCAACTACCTGATTAATTTTAATTACCCCACACTATCTCTCTCAAATGAGAATAATAACAGGTAACTACAGGATAGCTGAGTTTTTCGATAAGTATACTTTTATAAAAACAAACATAAAAAGAAATCTGAGGATATTCTTGATTTTTTGTTTAGATAATTTAAAAATATTGAAAAGTAATAGTAATTTTTTTAAATAATTAATAAAAGTAAATGAAAAATTCTATAGTAACTCTCGGCCTTTTAGTAAGCACTACAGGTTTAATTTTCGCACAGGAGAAACCAACGACCGCCACGATTAACGATAGTATAAAACCAAATCCCAATGATAAAGCTAAAGATATCGAAGAAGTAGTTATTATCGCATACGGCACACAGAAAAGAAGTGAAGTTACAGGGTCCGTTGGCAGGGTAGATGCTGAAAGTTTTAAAAACCGTCCCATTGCGAGGGTTGATCAGGCATTAACCGGTCAGATTGCAGGGGTTAAAACACGTTCAACTACCGGAAAACCCGGCGAACCACTGGAAATCAGGGTAAGGGGTACGGCTTCCATATCGGCGAGTAATTCCCCGGTTTATGTGGTGGACGGAATGGTAGTAGATGATATGGCAAATATCTCACCGGATGACATCCAATCTATTGAAGTTCTGAAAGATGCGGCATCCACTGCGATGTACGGATCCAGAGGTTCTAATGGTGTGGTTATTGTGACGACAAAAAAGGGAACTTCGGGGAAACCGTCATTTACTTTTTCGCAATACTATGGAGTTCAGACCATTGAAAAAAAGCTGGACATTATGACCAGTTCAGAATGGATTGATTATGCTACAGAAGCGATTAACAAAAAATGGGTAGCATTGGCTCCGGGTCATTCAGCATCAGATAGTTACGCTGTAAGGGCAAATTATTTTGGTTTGGCCAATACCACTGATTACAATCTGGCCAATATCAATTATATGATTGATCCTCGCTGGGGAACCAACCAGGTTGCCAATATCGACTGGCAGGATGCTTTTTACCGTCCGGCATCCATTCAAAGTTACCAATTGGCGGTGCGTGGAGGAAGCAAGAATGTGAAATATATGATTTCGGGGGCGTATTTTGATCAGGAAGGTCTCGCAATTAATACGGGCTTTAACAGATTTAATTTAAGCGCGGTTCTTGATGTTAATCTCTCAGATAAATGGAAGGCGGGAATTGCATTAAGACCAAGCTATTCACAAAGTTACGGTGCCACGGTAGACGGAAAAGACAATTTAGCCCATAAAATGCTTTCTATGGTTCCTGTAGCAGAGGTGAGTGCCGGTCTTTATACGAATTTCTGGAAAAATCAAAGATACAGATGGGCAGGTTCTACACAAAGCCCAATCGGACTTCTGGAAGAAACTACCAATAAAACAAACGAATTCCGTCTCTTATCCAGCTTGTATGTGTCTTATGATATTTTGCCTGATTTAAACATAAAAATTTCCGGTGGAGCAACCAATAATTTCAATATTAATAACGGTTATACGCCTACTTTTGATTTAATTACTAATATACCGGGACAGGTAAGTATCGCCAGCCGAAGAACGGTAAATTACAACAGATATCTGGGTGAAGCTTTGTTAAGCTACAAAAAATCTTTCGGTGAACATGATATCAATGCCATCGCCGGTTACAGTGCGGAAAATTACAGAACAACCACTCAATACAACCGAAATAAAGGTTTCCCGAATGATGATTTGGAGACTTTCAATTTCAACCAATCCGCATCTGTGCTTAATTCGGAATATACAGCTTCGGAATGGATGCTCCTGTCTTATTTTGGACGTGTAAATTATGATTATAAGGAAAAATATATGTTGTCTGCGAGTATTCGTAGAGACGGTTCTTCCAGATTTGGATGGAATAATCTCTGGGGAACATTTGCGGCGTTTGGGGCCGGTTGGAAGATAGATAACGAAAATTTCTTAAAAGATGTAAATTGGTTGAATAACCTTAAATTAAGATACAGCTGGGGAGAAAACGGGAATAATTCAATTGGTGATTACAGGGCGTTTGGGACACTTGCAGGCGGGAATTATTCATTTGGAGGAAGTTTATCAAACGGTTTAATACCCAATACGATTCCCAATCCGGATTTAACATGGGAAAAAACACAGTCATCTGATTTCGGTCTTGAATTGGGATTATTCAACAGAATTGATTTTACCGCAGATTATTATATTAAAAAAACAAAAGACCTTCTTTTAGAACAGCCGGTACCTTCTGTAACGGGCTATACCACAATGTGGAAGAACGTTGGCTCAGTTCAAAACAGAGGATTGGAATTAGAATTAAGCACAAAAAACCTAACAGGTGCTTTCAAATGGAATACATCGGCTAATATCGCTTTTAATGATAATAAAGTATTGCAGCTAGGTACTGATAATGCGCCTATTTATACAGGTTTTAGCAACAGCACCAATATCATAAAAGTAGGCGAGGAGCTGAATTCATTTTATCTTTATGAAGCAATTGGCGTGCTTTCTACAGCGGACATCAACAATGCAAGTGTTGCTAAAACAACTGGTGCCATTGCTGGTGATGTTAAATACAGAGACGTCAACGGAGACGGTGTTATCAATGAAAACGACCGTCATATCATCGGAGGTCCTACTCCTGATTATTATTGGGGCTTTACCAATACTTTCTCATACAAAAATTTCGATTTATCTGTATTCTTTCAGGGGCAAAAAGGAGGTTACAGCTATGCTTTGTTAGGTCGTGCAATCGATCGCACAGGTATGGGAACTACTGTCAATGTCATGGGAAACTGGGCAAACCGCTGGCGTTCCGATGAAGATCCCGGAGATGGAAAAACGCCGAGATTAGATGGAACAACAGGAAGTCTTCTGGATACAAGATGGCTGTATGATGCCACTTATATTCAATTGAAAAATATAACATTGGGATATAATTTTGATCAGGAATTAGCCAGTAAATTAAAAATGTCTAACCTGAGAATTTACATCAGCTTAGAAAATGTCTGGAGAAAAGACCATTATTACGGCGGATACAACCCGGAATCCGTACAGTCGGACGGAACTGATTACGGTGCATACCCTAATGCAAAGGTTTATATGATGGGCCTAAACTTTAATTTCTAAAATTTTAAAAATGAAAACAACTTATAAAAAATATACATCCTTTTTACGATTAAACCGTAAAACTCTCACAAAAACTTTAATTTTCGGAACATTAACATTAGGAATAATCAGCTGCGAAGAAGATCTCATGCTGGAACCTGAAAATAATATCACGCAAACTTCTTTTTATACCACCGAGCTGCAAATCCAGCAAGCCTTGTCGGGTGTATATTCCGGAATGATAAATGCTTCGTCCAGAGGAGGTTTCGATGTTAATTTTTATCTGCTGGCTTCGGAAGTCCGTTCCAATAATTTTAATGCCATTTCCCAAAACGGAAACAGGGATTATTACGCGATTAACCGTTTTCAGGATACCTCTTCAACCGAAGAAATGGATATTCTTTGGGAAGATGCCTATCAGATGATTTCTTATGCGAATAATATTTTAGCAAGAATCGATGCCGTTCCATTTGCAGATCCTGCGACAAGGGAGCAATACCGCTCAGAAACCCGTTTTTTAAGGGCATATGCATACTTCGAATTGATGCGTAATTTTGGAAAAGTCCCTTTGATAGATCATCCGGTGAGCCCTGAAGAAGCTGCAACGATACCAAGAACTGATCTGGCAACTCTGTATAGTTTCATTACCTCGGAAATTGAAGCTTCTGTAGCTGGCTTAAAAAATGTTTACAACGCAGCTAATAAGGGAAGAATAACAAAATCTGCAGCTCATGCGATGTTAGGCAGGATCTATCTTACAGGATACGGCTATCCTCTCAACAACAGCTCTTATTTATCTAAAGCAAAAGAGCATTTATCTGCAGTCATTCAGGTGGAAGGGCAGTATGTCACATTTGCGACGAATTATGCAGATTTGTTTAAAAGTGTCAATGACAACAAATATCATATTTTTGAAATCCAGCATATTAGTGGCGGGCTGTCGCAGGGTTCTTATTTACCAAGTTATGTTTCACCTACTTTTGGAGTAGCAGATCCTTTGTACAATGCGCAGGGAAGTCTTTACAGTTCTGCGGAATTAGGGGTTTCCCAATCATTGATTAACTCCTACGAAACTGGGGATTTAAGACGTGCCTTAACCGTTAAAACCCAATTTATAGCTCAAAACGGGCAACCGGATAATGCCAATTATTTCGTGAAATTCCGTGAGCCGGGGCTTGCATTGACCAACCGCTACGACTGGCCGATTAATTTTCCTGTGATCCGATATGCGGATGTTCTTTTAATGTATGCAGAAGTGTTGAATAATGAGGGTAATACCGGCGGTGCTGTTCCATTTTTAAACAGAATTCGTCAGAGGGCAGGGTTAGCTCCGCTTTCTACATCTATGTCAGCTGCCGATTTTACTGCGGCGCTCCGTAAGGAAAGAAGAGTGGAGTTTGCAGGCGAAGGTGTTTACTGGCATGATTTGGTGCGTTGGAATATCGCAGTGGATGTCATTAATCAGGCAGCGGCGGATCTTAACTATAATTTCACCATTTCAACGAAGGATTACTTGTATCAGATTCCTTTATCTCAAATTCAGGTGGCTGGATATGAGCAGAATCCTTAGTTAGCGGATAATAAAAGTAAAAAATCTTCCTTAATTATATGACAACCGGAGTTTATTGCTTCGGTTGTTTGTTATTTGAATTGGGCTTCAATCTCGAAAAAAATCTAATTTATTATAAGTATTATTTAATATATGGAACCTTGAAATATGCGCCAAAAAGTATAATTTTGCAGCTATGAAAAAAATTATTCAAAATGGTGATAATGATTAATTGAAATCTAATATTTGAACCATATTCTTAAAAATAATTTGATCTTAACCTTAAATGGCGTATAATTTTAAATAATTAATTTTGGTGTCAACTAATTATTGATAAAGCTGTTACCATAATTCAGAGATCATATTATTTATGTTGATTCCATTTCTAAAAAATTTAAAAAAACACTTTACTTAACATAACACATGAAAAAAGAATTTTTTCTTTTACTACTTTTCGCTTGTTTATCAATTAATGCACAGGATTTAACTGCATATAATAAATTATATAACAAAGTCTATTTAGAAACAGCTTCTAAAGATTTCAAAAAAGCACTTTATATTGCTGATTCTTTATACAAGATTTCTGAAACACCGACCCTTCAAGCAAAAAGTTTAATGCTTTCGGCTACCCTTTACAGAGATACGAAAGATTTTAAGAAAGCCTTATCGTATGCCGAAAAAGCTGAAACAATTATTGAAAATACGGATGATTTAAACTGGCAAGCACGGATTTCTCTCTTTTTAGCCGGCCAATATCGTGGTGTCGAACTCTACAACCAGTCAAAAAAATATGCTCAAAAAACACTCGAAATAGGCAAAATGATTAAGGATACGCTAATAGCACACAAAATCCAGGGTTTAATTCTGCAAGAAATGGCCTATTACGAAATGGATCAAAAAAAATACAAGAAATCCAATCAGTATATTCAACAATCTCAGCTTCATTTCAATAATGTTATAAAAGAAAAAGATTTCTTTACTGCTGATAACGAACAGATGCTTGGTTCTAATTATTACCATCTGAAAAATATCAAAGCTGCTTTATTTCATTATAGGAAGGCTTTAAATTTAGTTAAAGATTTTCCTGAAAATGAAATTACGGGAGATATTTATAATGGCTTAGCGAATGTATATTTAGAAAATAACGATTTAATTAATGCAAAGAAATATCTTGATCTTGCACAAGAAGTCTCTGATAAAGCCGAAAATCTTGAGCTTAAGCAAGAAGTTTATAGTACAGTGGAGAAATATTACATAGCAACTAAGAATATTGAAAAACTCAAAGAAATAGATCAAAAAAAGGATACTTTAGAAAGCAAAATAACTTCAAAAACGCGGCAGTTTGTTGATGAATCTTATACTAATCTTGACAAAAAAATAGTAAAGGCAGAGCAAAAAAGTACCCGGAAAAATTACCTTATTGTAATTACAGGATTCCTTGTTATTCTTATCCTTGTTCTATATATACGATCTAAAATACAACAAAAGAAAAACATTGAAAAATTCAAACAAATACTAAGAAAATCTAATGAAAAACCAAGGTTCGTTGATTCTGCCGCCTTAAAGGAAACCGAGACACCTATGGAGATAGAAAATAATGAAGTGCCGGTTTTAATGACATCCGAAACGGAAGAAAAACTGCTTGCCAAATTGAAGAAATTTGAGAAATCCAATCTTTTCAATAATAAAAATATCTCTCTTCCCTTTTTAGCGGGACGCTTTGAAACTAATACGAAATACCTTTCCTATGTTATCAATACGCACAAAAAGAAAGATTTCAACAATTATATTAATGAATTAAGGATTAATTATATCATTGAAAAACTCAAGAATGAACCTCAATACCGGAACTATAAAATGGCTTCTTTAGCCGATGAAGTTGGGTTTTCTTCGCATAGCAAATTCAGTAAAGTCTTTAAAAAAGAAACTTCTTTATCTCCTTCTTTATTCATAAAATATATTGAAGAAGAAAGTCTTCAAGAAAAGGTTTAAATATTTTATAACCAGTAATTTACCAATTATAAACACCTTGTCTTTTTCAGGAAAAAAACAAGGTGTTTTCTTTTATCATAATAATGGATCTGCTACTTTTGCCACGCAATCAGCAATCAAAAAATCCTAATGATCAACTAAAAATGCTATTGCAACGCATTCATTTAATCCGAGTCAAACTATTAAAAATAACTTTTATAATCATTTTCTACTTTGCGATTCAGAAACACAACTGATTATTGCTATGCGGAACATCCCTCTATTATCTGCAGGCTACCTGCATGGCCGGACCTTCGGCCATGTTTATGTTCTCTATCAGAAATTTATCCTAAAGTAACTTTATAAAAGTACTTATTGTAAGATTTAAATTAAAATTTGTTTATGTGTCTTTTTTGTATTGTCAACGACAAAGTATTGTCTTCAAAATGGTTGCTGATTGATCTAATTTTACAGCGTTTTTAAGAATTTGTGTAGCATAATTATAAAGGATAATCAACAGGATACCGAACGAAATCAGATTACGGAATTATATTTAAAATTATACAGAATAATGAAAAAAATCAATCTATTATTAGGTCTTTTATGTACTCAATTTTTATTTTCCCAAATAGGGATCAATACAGATAACCCAAAGTCTACTCTGGATATAAGTGCAAAAACAACCGATGGCAGCAAACCGGAAGGACTTCTTGTGCCAAGGCTTACAGGAGATCAGATCAAAGCTGGAGATACGCAGTATACAATAGACCAAAAAGGCAATATTGTTTATGCCACTTCTGCCGTAAGTGCAGCTTCCACAAAAACCGTCAACATTACAGAAGAAGGATATTATTTTTTCGATGGAAATATCTGGCAGAAAATAAATCAGGACACGAATATTTATAAAAATAATGGGACTCTTGCATCAAACAGAGTAGTAACAATGACTGACAAAACCCTTTCTTTTACCTCTTCCGCTACTACAGGAACCAGTCATTTTCAGGTAGACAATACTACTTTAAATGTTGATGCGGTAAATAATAGAGTAGGTATGGGAACTGCAGCTCCTGCCACAAGATTAGACATTGACAACGGAACCGTTGCAGGGGCCATTAAAATTGCAGACGGAACACAGGGAGAAGGTAAAGTTCTGGTTTCTGATGCGAGTGGTGTAGCCACTTGGCGTGACACTACGGGTTCTGCACTTGTCATTAACTCTACAACAGGTACCAATGTAAATATCCTTGCGGCTATGACCTACCTTGGAGCAAGCGCCGTTGTTACTACTCCCGGATATTATATTGTTTCACCCCGTCTTATTACCGATAAAAGCCCAGCGGGTTGTGGAGCTTTTCTTGCCTATAATTTGAGCAAAAGCCCAACGGCAGCAGTAAATGTTGCATTTCCTTCGCAGGATATCCATGTACCTACCGGTTCTAGTAGTTATGACTTTATTTACACTTCGAATATAGCTTACCTGACAGCAGGAACATATTATATGCAAGTAAGAGGATCTTCTTCTCCAGGCTGTACCACAAACACCTCCAGAAGTACTTTTTCTCAGAATAGCTTTACCCTGACTTTACTTAAGTAAAATAAGGTTTTCTCAGCTCAAAATTTAATATTTTTAAACTTAATAAGGGTATCTCCCATGTTTGCAAGTCAAATGTGGGAGATTTTTGTCTAGGTTACCATGTAACGCAGACGACCGACCGACAGTAGAACTTTTTACCATATTGGTCACGGCATAGCTTTTTATGACTTTATCATATGGAAAGAATTATTGAATACATTTTTACGGTTTGGTAATTTGAATAACATCAAACTGACGCAAGGCAACAAGATTAGATCTTCGTAAAGACGAATATTTTTCGGAAGCGGGAAAAGTGCCGATGCAAGTTTAATTTCTTTAACGGCATCAGCTTTGCTATTAGAGTAAAACAATATTTATATAATAAACCTAAATGTATGAAAAAAAATGTATTTCTTGGCTTGTTCCTGCTTATGATGGGGAAAGCCTATTCACAGATTGTGTATACACCAGTGAATCCCAATTTTGAGATCAATCTTTCCCCGACAGGAGGAAGCAGTGCAAACCTTTTCCCTATTGATTTTAATAATGACGGGGTTGTGGATTTCAATTTCAGATGGGATGTTTTTGGTCCCGGCACTTATTTTATGCATATCACCAGCTCCAATTCTTTCTCTTATAATCCCAGTAATCAGGCAATTGGTACCGGAAATTTTAATTCCTTCGGTGTGCCTTATGCAATGCCTTTAAGCTCCGGAGTATCATTAAGCTCCACATCTGCCGGATGGATTACCGAGCCGAGAGGCCCTCTTATTGGTGATGGGGAAACCCAGAATTTTTTAGCATTGGGAGACCGGTATATTGGGGTTAGATTTCTTGTAGGAAGTCAATACTATTACGGTTGGATACTTGTTTCTTTCACCACCAATAAGCTGAGAATAAAATCATATGCTTATCAGAGTACTCCAAATACATCCATTACAACCGGAAATACGGGAGGTTCCTTAGCAGTAGGCGATCATCATGTAAATCCTGCTAAAATGGAATTATATCCTAATCCTGCCTCAGAATTTATAAAGCTGCCGAATCTGAAACAGACTTCTGCCTTTGAAATTTACAATGCAGAAGGTAGAATTGTAAAAAGTGGTACCGCCGATTCTAAAAAAGAAATAAATATCTCTGAACTTTTAAACGGCTCCTATATCATATCTGTGATGGACAAAGACCAGCAATCCAATATAAAATTTATAAAAAAATAGTTTAATATTCTAATTTACAAAAGCGGACAGATCATTTAATGATCTGTCCGCTTATTGCTTGAAGTATCGTTTATGAAGAAAATATGTTGTGCAAATATTTCAACATAATCGGATAATCTACAGAAAATCGTCAACAGCATTGGTATCAGCTTCAGTAGGGATGCCCGCAGCTCTTACGGTCCAGCTGTTATTGAAATTATTCCTGGCTATGTTCCTGATGAATAAGGTTTTACATATCCTGTAGTGTTGCTGCCTGTTTGGCCAGGATTTCCATGAGAACCAACAGAGAAATAAGCTTTTTGGAAGATTGATAATCTGGATTAAGCTTTTCCCTTATTTCACCCAGAGTCTTGCTTAGCTTGTTACTTACCGTTTTACTGCTCAACCCGAGGGCTTTTGCTGTATCCTCGACAGACATATTTTTCCGGATTCTCATATCAAAGACTTCTCGTTCTGTAGCGGAAAGCTGGGAAACCACCTCATCAATCATCTCAAACAAAGCGGAAATATCACTTTCCTCAAGAATCTCAAAATATTCGGTGTCTGTTATTTCTATTGGGATGTCGGATTCATCAATGCTTACCGTTGCTGAATTTTTTTTTGAACTGTTATAAAAATCAATGATCCTGTAATGAAGGTATCGCAGCAGATAGCCCTTTGCGCTTTCCGATTCGTCGGTCTGTATGGCTTTGGTATCCTCAAGGATTTTAATCCAGAGATTTTGTAAAATTTCTTCTGCAACTTCTTTATTTCTCGTTCTCCCGAAAACAAAACCATACAGGCTGTCCCAATATCTTTCGTACAGTATCATGAAAGCAGGCTTGTCTCCTGATTTTATTTTATTCAATAAAGTGTGATCTGTCAGTTTCATAATTACACCGCAAAATTACCTAATGTAAAATTAACTTTTTGTGAACTTTCGTAAATCCAACATTAATTATTTCTAAAAAAAAGCGCTCCAATATGAAGCTAATATTGATAAAGTATCAAAAATCAACAAAACTGTTAACAACTTGATTTTAATATGAATAAGATGTTAAGATTGGCTTGGGGAAGTTTCTGTTTTTCGCAGTCTTATCAATAGTTACATTGAGAATTAGAACTGAATATTTTTTATGAAGAACCTAAAATATAAAAAAGTTGAAGCATTTGTTTTCAGACTTTGGGAGCGGGAAGTTTCCGGAGAAAAAATCTCCCAGAAGGAAACTGAAATTTTGGAAAAATGGAAAATCCACGTTGAAAAAGATTTAAATGAAACAGGATCTAAGGAATCTAAAGAAAGAATTTTATTCGCTTTGGAACCTTATTTTGCTCAACCAACGATTGTTCATCACAATATCAGCTTTAAAAAATATATTTATCAGGCGGCGGCAGTTATTCTATTATTACTGTCATTCGGAGGAGTTTTTACATATTATACTTTCTTTAAACCGGATGTGTATATCGCAGAATCTGTAAACAGAAAAGTTCATCTGGCAGACGGTACGATAGTGAATTTATTTCCGGGTGCAGAGCTTACGGTAGAAAAATCTTTTCCTGCAGATACCAGAATTGTTGGCTTAAAAGGAGACGCCATATTTTCCGTGGCCAAATCCAAAATACATCCTTTTATTGTAAACGCAGATGGTTTCAGCACCAAAGTATTGGGAACGGTTTTTAAAATTTCACAGTCAGGAAACGATAAAGCGGTTGATCTGTATGAAGGTAAAGTAGCTGTTTCATCTGAAGGAGTTCCGGTTTATTTTCTTAAACCTCATCAAAAATGGACCAATTTCGGGATTCCGAGAACGGCGGCTGTTCTTTCAATTTCACCTGGAAAAAATTCCGGCAAAAACGGTTCGGCTTTATTGTCTTTAAGTTTCAACGATGTTTCACTGGATGAGGTTGTAGAGGTTTTACAGAAAAATCATCAGATCAGTATTAAATATCCTAAAGAAGTTTCCGGTAAGAAAATCACGGCAGACTTTACGGGGGGAAGTACCGATGAAAATATAGAAGCACTGGCATTCATATTAGGTCTGGAAGTGAAAAAGGAGAACAACACTTATATCCTGAAAAAATAAAAATCAGCAAAACATTAAATCAAAAAAAAGAATAAACCAGAAAAATTTTAATTAAAAAAGAGGATGAAAAGTTTGAAGTGTAATTTTACAATCGCGGCGTTGTTTTTTAGTGTAACAGCAGTAGAGGCACAGGAATTAGTACAAAAAGTATCATTTTCTGTTCCGGCAAGCAGACCGTTGATTGACGTTTTGGAAGAATTTGCTGGTAAAACAGGAACAAGGCTGGCTTATTCTAAATCAGATATTAAAGAATTAAAGGTAAAAGATATAAAATGCGAAAATATTACTGTCAGCAATTGCCTGAAGGATATTACGGCAGGTCTTCCGGTTGTTTACCGCTTGCGTGGAGACCTTATTTCAATTAAATATGAAAACTCAAGTGTTTCTGTATTGGGAAACGGAAGAATTTCCGGAAAAATCGTTGATGAAGTCGGGAATCCGGTTGTCGGAGCCCAAGTAACCATTGCCGGAAAGACATTGACCACCGATAATAATGGTGAATTCGCTGTTGATCTGCCTTCGGGAACTTATACCCTTAGTGTTAGAGCAACAAAATTCAATCCTTTAAGAGTTGAAAAATTAACGGTAAGCAACAACGAAACGAATAATATTTCATTCGCCATGAAGCAGGTTTCCGATAAAATAACGAATATTAAAGAAGTCGTTATTTCCGGAACCCGCAAGGCAGATACCCAGGCCGGATTATTGACCCAACAGAAAAAAGCTGCACAAATGAGTGATGGTATTTCTGCGGAACAGATTTCCAAAACGCCTGATAACGACGTTGGCGGGACATTAAAAAGAGTAACGGGAGTTACCACGATCGATAATAAATACGTGGTTGTCCGTTCAATGGGAGAACGTTGGAACACCGCTGCGATGGACGGGATCAGCCTGCCGAGCACGGAAGCGTATAACCAGAATTTTTCATTCGATATTATCCCGACTTCAATGGTGGAAAGCGTGGTGGTAAGCAAAACCGCGACCCCCGATATGAATGCCAGCTTCGCGGGTGGTTATGTAGAAGTAAGGACAAAAGATATTCCCAATGAAAATTTTACGACGGTTACTTTGGGGGCTTCATATAATGATATTTCTACTTTTAAAGAATTCTTGACCCGCCAGCGAGGAAAATACGACTATTTCGGGTATGACGACGGAACAAGGGACTTCCCGATGGGCCTCAAAGCAATGAACTGGGAAAATCCTGAGTTTTTTGAGCAGTCGAAGCAGTTTACCAACGATAATTTCACCAATTATGCAATGAAAGCGGATATGGGATCTAATATGCAGCTGGCTTTGGGTAGGACTTTTAAACTTAAAAATAACAATAAATGGGGTTTTGCAGGAGCTTTGGTTGTAAGAAACGAACAAAATAAATTAGATATCGACCACACTGGAAGAGGAAACTGGCTGGATACTACGCAACTTATCAATAACTGGCAGGAAACCGGAGAAGCACCCGTAAAGTTTTATAATTTTAAAAATCAGGGAGCATCTTATACCTACAATTCCACGGTGGCGGGAATGATGAATTTCGGGTTGCAGTTGGGTAAAAACAGGTTTTCATTCCGGAATTCTTATACTCATATTTATGACAATACAGTCACAAGAATTACAGGCTGGAACGAATATTCAGGAGGAAGCGGATTGCCGGAAAATGCAGAGTTAGCTTACAATTATTTTTACAACGGAATCATCCCTAATAATGACCCGGAACAAATAAAAACATTAGACAGACCTTATGCTGATAACGCCAATTATCCTGTCTATCAGACTCTTTTGCAAAATAAGCTGGAAGGAAGTCATAAAATCGGAAATATAGATATCGACTGGTTTTTAGCAAGAACAGGCGTGGCATCAGATACCAAAGATTATACACTGCATCAGACCTATTATAATTTTATTGGAAAAGAAATAATAGCTTATCATCAGGTAAATAATTCATCAAGTGATTTTGCAAGAGGATATATAGAAAACAGGCAGAGAGATTACAATTACGGAGCATCCTTCAAATGGAATATGGATGCAGGAAATTTTAAAAATGATATTAAAGTAGGGTATGCCGGAGCATCAAAAGCCAATACTAATATTCAGCAGAAATTTTTGTTGAGAACGGATGAAACCAACGGTGCCCCTAAAATCAGAGCACTGGATGGAGCGCTTTCAGATTGGCTGGATGGTTCATATTACGTTTCAGGTGGGATAGGATGGGAAACAAGGCCACTTTACAGTGACGAGAAATATGAAGGTGAAGTAGATCAGCACGCAGGATTTATCATGTTTGATAATCGCTGGAATAAACTTAGGCTGGTTTGGGGATTGAGAGCGGAATATTTTAGGTATAATTTAATTTCTCAGCAGATAGATCCGGATGATCAGCAGAATCTATTCAAAACCGCTGTGGAAGACAAGCCGTGGCAATTTATGCCCTCTGCCAACTTTACCTATAGCCCAACGAATAAAATTAACCTGAGACTGGCTTATAACAAAATGGTGATCCGGCCTCAATTTAATGAAAGAACGGGACTGCCGTATTTCGATCCTATTGCTAACGGATTGATTCATAATACGGAAATGGTATCATCAATAGTGAATAATTATGATTTTAAGTTTGAGTGGTTCCCAGGATTAGGAGAAATATTTTCAGTAGGATTATATTATAAAAATATCGACAAACCAATTGAAAGGGAGGGAAATATTTCCAACGAAGGAAACCTGCACCTTTATAACGGAAATTCTAAAAACGCAAAACTGAAAGGCTTTGAAGCTGAGGTAAGAAAAAACTTAGGCTTCATAGCAACAGATTCTTTCCTCGAAAAACTTTTTATCAGTGGAAACTTTACGTTTAACGATACTAAAGTAATTGCTTTTAAAGACAAGACAAAAACAACGGATGCAGACGAAACATACGAAGTAGACAGGCCGCTTTACGGGCAGACTCCCTATGCTTACAATCTGGGTCTGATGTATGATGGAGAACGTTTGGGATTAAGCTTTTTATACAACGCAAAAGGCGATCAGTACATCACGGTAGGATACGGATACAACGGGGAGGAGATACAAAGGCCTTATGCTGTTGCGGATGCACAGATTTCATATAAATTTCTTAGAAACAGGAATTTAGAGGTGAAATTTAATGCCAGAAACCTTTTCAACAGGGTGAAGGAGTTTTACAATAATTATAATTCTTATTCGGTGTCGAAAGGTGGTGCTTCACAGACAGAAAGGGAAATGCTGGAACTTTTGCCCGGAGCTACCGATAAATATGACAAAAATATCGATAAGATCCTGTTTCGTGCCTACAGCGGAAGAATATTTGGCTTAAATGTAAACTATACTTTTTAAAACATTATAAAAAATAGAAAAGAGCTCATTGCAACGTACAGGTTCCGGTACCCTGAGATGAATCAAAAAACAATACTGATGATGCGCAACACAGTATGATTCCGAAAAAAACCGATGCCGGTATCTTCCCGAATATCAGCAGAAAACAAAACCGGGAACTCTTCACTGCAGCTCCTCCTGTATTGTAGAGTAACTATTAACCAAATCGCAGAAATACAGAGGCGGGTATTTCTAAATATTAAAAACAGTCGGGCTTGAAACAATAAACAAAAGGCCTGATCATCAAAACTTTTAACAATGAGAAAATTAACTTTAATCGCAGCAGCAGCTTTATCTCTTACTGCTTGTCAAAATGATTCTTTAGCAGATTCTTCAAACGCTTTTGATATGAAGTCTACTTCTGCTGAATATATTACAGCTTCAGCTCTTCCTGTAACTACTGTAAATGCAGATATTACTTCTAACACTACTTGGAGTGGAGTAATTGAGCTTGATGGTAATATTTCAGTAAGAGACGGTGCAACACTTACTATCCAGCCGGGAACTTTTATCAAAGCTAAGCCAAACGCTGCCGGAGAAGGTAGAGGGGTTTTAATCGTTACAAAAACAGGTAAAATCAATGCTACAGGTACAGAAACTCAGCCTATCATCTTTACAAGCTACAGATTATTGGATGGTAATGAAGATACTACTGCAGTTCCTGGAGATTTCGGAGGAGTAATGTTATTAGGTGACGCTCCTACAAACGTACCTACTACAACTGTTGTTGAAGGTCTTCCTCAGAATTCTCAATTCTATTTCGGTGGTACAAATTCTGGTCATACTGCCGGAACTATGAAATATGTTCGTATCGAATTCGCAGGTTATGATTTCGTAGGGGCTAACTCTGGTAACGAAATTAACGGATTAACAGTTGCGGGTGTTGGAAGCGGAACTACTTTGGATCATATCCAGGTTTCTTACGGTCAGGATGATTCTTTTGAATTCTTCGGAGGTACTGTAAACGCTACAAACTTAGTATCTTTTGCATCAGAAGATGATAACTTCGATTTCGACAACGGATATACAGGTACAATTACTTGTGCTCTTGCTTTAGCAGATTTAAGTTCAGACCACACGGTAAGCGGTGGAGTTTCTGATACAAACGGTATTGAGCTTGATAACAACGCAGGAGGTACATCAACTACGTTGCTTACTCACCCGGTTATCAACAACCTTACAATCGTTGGAACACGTACTAATTCTATGTTGTCTTCGCCACTTTCAGGACCTGTTTATGAAAACGGTATCCACATCAGAAGAAACGGTAGATTAACTTTAAATGACGCTGTAATTACAGGATATCCTACAGGGATCAAAGTAGAAGGTTCAGGTTCTGAATTATCTTCTGCATCTACGTACAGCTCTATCAAAGTACACGGATTCACAACTGCTGTTACAGGTTTAGGTACTGCAGGAATTCCTGCTGCCAACTTAGTGGTTAATCCTACAGCAAATGCTTTCGGGATGTCTAGCCCATTCTTCAGCTTAACTTGGAACGTATCTCCAAGAAACTGTGGAAACTTCCAAGGTACTTGGACAAAATATGATTTCTCAATTGTAGAATAATCTTACTTCAAATGCAGGGATGGTTTCATTGCCATTCCCTGCTTTTATTACAAACAAAAACTTTAATAATTGGTATTATGAAAAAATTAATTTTATTTTCTGTTCTGTTTTTATCACAAGCAATATTTGCACAATATCCTGTCTGGAGCAATTCTTTTGACACACCGTCTTCTCTGCAGGGATGGACCTTCCATGACCTGAACGGTAACGGAAACGGATGGGTACAGGGACAAAATATTTACCATAACGGGAGTACTTTGGCTTATGGAACTTCAGGAGTTCTTCGTCATTCTATTAATTTGGTTCCTTCAGGTAATGCAACCGGGTTCGGAACAGAAAATGACTGGATCATTTCACCCGAAATCGATCTTACAAATGCAGGAGGAAACATCACATTAGCGGGTTATATCGGAAGACAAAGATCCACACATACAAGCGTGGGAAGAGATATCTATATTTTCGTAAGCACACCTCAGAAACCAGTGCCTGAACTGTCTGATTTTCAGCAATTGGCGACAGCAGCACAAAATGCAGGAGGAGCAACCCATAAATTCATCGCCAGTACAACTTTGCCGGCAGATCTTACTCAGTTTGCAGAATCTTTAGTAGATATTTCGGCTTTTGCAGGACAAAAGATTTACATCGGCTTATGGTCAAACAGAATAGTTTCTGCACCTATTAATTCTCAGAATATCAATATTGATGAGATGGCTATTTTTTCATCAGTTTTGAAAACAAATGATGTAAAAACAGTTAAAAACTTAACCAAAATAATGGAAAACCCTGTAACAAATTCTTTACAATTACAGCTTAATCCTGGTTTAAAAGAAAATACAACTACAGTTACTGTTTATAATCTGGCAGGTCAAAAAGTGGTGATGACCAAATACTCAAAAAACATTAATGTAACTGCATTGTCAACAGGAGCTTATATCGCTGAGGTTTCCGATGGAAAGACAACAGAAAGATTGAAATTCATTAAGAAATAACATTTCAAAAAAAACAAACACTGATTTTGAAAAAAAATAACCATGAAAACTTTTTATATAGTAGGCTTTTAAACTTAAAATTATTATTCAGAAACATATCCAATTGAGTTTTTATAATTTTTATTGCCCTGCTTCTTGGGTGGGGCAATTTTTTAAGTTAATTTTTATAATTTAAATAATATAGATGAAAAATATCATAGCACTGGTACTGTTTACCATACTTTTTTCCTGTACCGATAATAATATGATGCAGCCATACGACAAACCGCAAAAAGCCGCTGAAATCAATGTGAAAGGCTATTCCAATCCGGATGTTTTGCAGTTGAGGCTTAACGGCTCTCCGGTCACCATCAACGGAAATGATTCTTATACGGATAAAATAGAAACTAAGATCAATTTTGTGCTCGATGAGGGTGAAACCGATGAACTTGGGATTTACAATACTCAAACTGGGGCTCAGATTGCAAAATATACGATCAATTACAATAATTTTAATGATTATAAAAACCTTAGTTTTTTCAATCTTCCCGGTATTTTCCTGAAAACTTATGCCGTAAAACCACAGGTGAATCTTGGAAAAGTAGGATTTGAATTTATTTTCCCGAATCTGGGCGAATTCTCAGGGTCGCCACTGACTCAGGTCAAAGGTGTCCTGAAAAGGGAAAACGGTGTTGTCCTGGCAGAATTTGACAATATTGGAAAAGACAATTTTACGACGGTAAAAATCTATAATTTTTTCAGTGCTACAGCACCCGTTTATTTAGAATTGTACAAGCCGGGAACTACCGAGCCTTATACCGGTTCCAACCCGATTCAGGCTAAAATAAAGCAGGATATTGGAGCCAATATGATTGTTATTCAGGAGAAAATGGAGAATGGAGTATGGGTGGTAAAAGGAGATATAGACGTTGCCGATTATCTATAAAACAATGAAAAAAATAAAGACTTTTTTTAAATATCACTTATTGCTGATTATTTTAATTGGCATTACTGTTTTTTCGTGCAGGGATGCAGAGGACGGCTTGCCGGATTTTCCGGAAGGCAGCACTGAATCGAAGAATCTCTGGGTTCAGGATAGTATGAGACGGTATTATTATTGGGCTGATCAGATGCCCGCAAAACCGGATTATCATCTTCCCGTAAAGGATTTTTTTAAAAGTTTATTATCACCGCAAGATCGTTTTTCTTATATTGTTGACACCAATGATTCTTCTACCTATCCGCGTTCTATTCGGGGGATGTATGGTTTTGACTATGCAGTTTTACAGCTCGCAAATGGTGAAGTAGTTACCGCTATAAAACTCGTCCTCACCAATTCTCCGGCCATGAATGCAGGATTAAAAAGAGGAATGATGATTAAAAAAATCAACGGAACAACGATTACAGCTTCCAATGCAGAACAGTTAACGTCCTCGCTTCCCAATCAGACCGTTATTGATCTTACGGTGGGAGACTGGGAAAATAATACGATTGTTAATGAAAAAAATATTACGGTATATTACGGGTATTCCCTTGAACAGCCTATTAATTCTAAGATTTTTGAACAAGCCGGCAAAAAAACAGGCTATCTTTATATTTATGATTTCCCTGATGGGATGACACAGAATTTGAATCATAAATTCAGTGAATTTAAAGCTGCCGGAGTTCAGGAACTTATTCTGGATCTTCGTTACAATTACGGTGGTTCGGTTTCATCGGCTGCTGCTTTATGCTCGTTAATTCCTTCAGGAATATCGGCCGGTTCACAATTTATAACGTTTAAAGGAAATAAAAATGGGGGAGAAGTAAAGCGTACATTTTCACAACAGATTGCATACGATCCCAATGCACTTGACTTTAATACGCTTCAAGCCAATTTATTAGGCTTAAATAAAGTATATATTCTTACTTCAAGCAGTACGGCTTCGGCTTCGGAAATTGTTATTAATAATTTAAAACCTTTTATGCAGGTTATCCAGCTCGGAGAAAAAACGTTGGGGAAAGATATGGCAGGCTTTGCGATTGAAGACAAACGGAAGCCTAAGAAAATTTCCTGGCAGATTCATCCTGTTATTTATAAAGTTTTCAATGCAAACGGAGAAGGAGGCTATAGTAACGGGATTGCACCGCAGATTTTGGTGGATGAATATAGCTCATTACCTCTTTTACCTCTTGGTGAGTCAACAGAAACGCTGCTTTCATCGGCTTTGCATAAGATTTATTCAAAATCATCCAATGGAGGATCAGTTTCAGATCAGAAGGTGAAAGTTTTATTTCAGAGTGATAATCCTTTTGCCGGAATTGCAAGATAAGTTTAATTAAAATGCAAGGAATAGAGCCTAAAATTCACAATAGTCTGACAGAACGCATGGATTCTTACCGTTATTTAATAAAAAAAATGGAAGAATATGATGCTGAGTCTTTTGAAATCATTTCACGGGCTTCTGAATTACAGGCTTTGTATGAAGATTATTTAAGCAATAAAAAGAAACTGGAGAAAAGTATAAAAGATTACAAACAGTTTCATGATGATTTGCGTAAGCTGATAACCGTAAAATTGCGTGAATTAAAGAGGAAATCAAAGAAATAATGAAATTGATTTAGTCTAAAATCTTATTATTCCGCGGATCATCCACAGGGTTTATATAGCTTAATCCTAATGGGCCGTTTGCGGTAACCTGTGTGACATAAGCACCGGATCTGGCCCAATGGAAATGAGGGGTATTTCCTGGAAGAACGACTACACTTCCCGGAGGATATGCTTTTAATTTTGAAGGATCATACTTGATACCGATGCCAATGTAAAAGACACCTGAGATAACTGTGTAAATGCGATTTTCCGGGTGGATATGAGGCATAAGTATTGTACCCGCAGGAACACTTACTCTTGCCAGATAGGGCTCGGCTTTGTTCGGGTCACCCACCAATACAGCGATACGAGCGCTTGGCGGGAATGCGGGGAATGACGTCCATTTAATGTCCTCCGGATAAACATCTCCTATCTTTTTATTGTCCAAACTCTGGGCCTGTATTTTGGCTGCTGATAGGATTACAGTGAAATATAATAGATTTGCGATTTTCATTTTGTTGCTTCTAAGTACAACAAATTTCGGTAGCTTTTTGCACTTGGAGGCGTGATCTACATCACATTTAAACTGAAGTGTATGGTATATTAATTTCAGAAGATATTTTTCTCAAAAATTACAGATGATAACTCAATAGAAATGGTTGTAGCTTGGTTGATCTATCAATTTTGCTTTCATTTTATGCTATATTCTTTTACCCATAATGTTGTTTTACCTATGTATTTTTCTTAGAGACTCCTTTTTATCCTCAGCTCATATTCAATTTCATCATCTCCGATTTCGGTTGTTTTAATGAACTGAAGCCGTTCAAGCAAACTTATTGCCTGGGAGTTTTGTTTTGTTGTAATAGCCCAAATACGTTGTAATCCCATATTGTTTAGTCCGAAGTCTATGGCTAATTGCATTGCCATGGTCATAAAACCCTGTCCTCGAAACTGAGGAAGCAAAACACAGCCCAGTTCTCCGGTAGCATTTTCAAATCCGCGATAGTAACCGCAAGTCCCGGCAATTTTACCGGTAGAATTTTCCACAATTCCCCAATGGACGGTATTTCCTTCCTTATAATCATTATTGATTTTAGTTTGCATTTCGCCTGCAATTTCCGCAGTTGTTGCTTGTACAGCATTATAAAAAGAAATTTCGATGATATCTTCCAGATCAGATTTTTCAATTTGTCTCAACGAAATTTTTTCTCCTTTAATATTTGGAAAGTTAGAATAGGGTGGAAGTTTCATTTGATTATATTGTGTGTTTTTTACATTCTTTTTGTCCATTTCTTATATGTTGATTTTCATGGTTATAAAAGTATTTTTATTACTTATTCAAAAGCTTCTTTGTTATAAATTCATTAAAAAAGAAATCCCTGTAAATATTGCCAATTGGTATTTCACTTTTCCCTATGTATACAGTATTGTTATCTACAGAATCTATTTTGTTTACATTAATTATATAAGATTTGCTAACCCTCACAAAGAAACTTTTTGGAAGCAAATCATGAATAGTTTTAATATTCATCAGCGTAATCACTTTTTGATTATCTAAACAGATCACTACATAATCTTTTAAGCCTTCGATAAATAGAATGTCACTGAAATGTAGTTTAAACATCCTCCGTTCCGCTTTTACAAATAAGTAATCATCTGTTGCTGTTTCTATATTGGAGGTTCCATTTTTCGTTTCGAAAAGTTGGGAATAGGTTTTAGCTTTTTCAACAGCCTTTTGGAAACGTTCTAATTTTACCGGTTTGATGAGATAATCTACAGCATCCACTTCATAGCTGTCTGCGGCAAATTCTGAAAAAGCAGTTGTGAAAATGACAAGTGTTTCTTTAGGGATTGTACTGGAAAATTCAATCCCGTTCGTACCAGGCATTTGAATATCCAAAAACACCAAATCTATAGTATTAGGATTATTTTTTAAAAATCCGCCTGCAGATTCCGCTCCGTTGAAAGTCTGCAACAATTCCAAATTATCAGTTTTTTCAATCAACATTTGTATGGCCTCTCTTGCCAAAGGCTCATCATCTACGACTATGCATTTCATTTTTTTTTCTAGAGTTTTCACATTATAAATTTACAATTTCTCCATCTACTTTCTAAATAACAAAATAATCGTCCGAAATATCCGATTTTTCTTCCTGTATGAGTTCCAAGAAGACACGTGCTTCGTCCACTCCTTTTTTAAATCGTTTTGAAATTACAGACTCCGATAGATGCTGTAGATCTGTTTTGCAGGCAGTATTGGCAAAAGGTGAAAATTCAGGAATATAGATTACGAAAATATTTTCCGGAATATTCTGTAAAAACTCCAAATTATTGACATCATACATCTGGATATCAAAGAATACAACATCTATTTTGATACTTTTCAAAAACACATGCGCTTCGAAAGTTGTGTTAAATGCTGATACAAACTCCATATCATCAGTTTGCGCAATCAGTTTTTCAATGGTCTTTCTCATCGAAGTGTCGTCGTTTACAATAATACATTTCATACGCAGAATTTATTTTTTTCATAGGTATGCGATCGCGTAATATTTTTGGATTGACAGAGTCAATTCTTGGCGATTTCACAGTTTAATAGTTAAATAAACAGTAAAAGTTTCTACATCGTCAATAATTTTTAAAGTATGATTTAATGGAAATAATAGTTCTAATCTTCGTTTTGTATTGGTAAGTCCAAGTCCTCCGGAATTCGAAATGGCCTTTAATAAAGGTTTTGAGTTAATACATTGAAAGCTAAGCTCATCATCTTTTATCTCAAAAAAAACATTGACGTAGGACGACCTTGCAGAATCATTATTGTGCTTTACTGCATTTTCCACAAACGAAATAAATAATAGAGGAGGAATCTGTATGCTGCTGAGATTTCCTTCTTTGGAAATAAGAAAACTGAAATTGTCACGTCGTATTTTTTCCAGATTCAGAAAATCTTCCAGAAAATGAATATCAGATGTCAGTAAAACTTTTTCTCTTGCGCTGTCATATAATTGATAGCGCAGCAGATCACTAAGTCTCACCAAAACCTGCGAAGCTTTTTCCGGGTCTTTTTGGGTAAGAACATTAGCATTATTCAGCATATTAAATAAAAAATGCGGATTGATTTGGTTTTTCAGTTGTTCCAGCTCAGTTTGAGCGTTGGTTCTTTCCAATTCGTTGATAAGTTGAGCATCCATTATCCATTGTTGAAACAATTTTACCGATGCCGACGCAATGATAAGCACCATAACCATAAATGAAAAGGTAAAAAAGTTAATATCGTCATCCTGATAAGGCAGTAAATAAGGTTTAAAATAATACGCAGCAATCTGATGTACGAAAAACGATAGAATCATGCCTGAAAGCACATAAAGACTATAGCTCACGTATTTTTTCCTAAACAAAAATTTAGGCACAAAAAAATACATATTACTGTAGGCTAGTAAAATTATCTGTAAAAAAATAACGATCCGATTATAGCTTTCAAAAGGTTCTACATAGTCCGCCGGGCTGTAATATAAAACAACAATACTAAATGCAACTAACAACGAATGGCGGCGAAGACGGTATTTTTCTGAAATGAAAAATTCGACCATCCAATTGGCATCCAAAGTTTTTCTGTGCTTAGTTTTACTCATAGGCCGATTTTAGATTTCAAGCAAATGTAACAATATGCAAGAAATATAATTTTTTTCTATACAAAAGCACATTATTAATATACCAACATAAGATTTAAACATAGCAAACCTTTTTTAGGAGTTTAAATAATAAAATAAAATCAAGAAAAGGCATTTCCAATTATGATTTTTTTTGTTCTGGAAATCCAGCTTTTTTCCGATGAAATTTTAGGGTGCAATTTTTTTTACTAGATGAAAAAGCTGCTTTAATATATTAATTAACGCATTTTGTATATATAAAATATACGGGGTAAGCAAAAATATACTTTAGCTGAAAATTGTAACATTTAATTCTAAATTTTAATAAATGAAAAGCAGTATCAGACTCTTTCTATTATTCTTTTTTGCGTTTGCAACCCACACATATTCGCAGGAAAAAGTGACACTTAGCGGTACAATAGCCAATAAGTCCAATACCGAAACATTAATTGGCGTGAACATTTACATTCCAGAAGCTAAAGTCGGCATTACTACCAATTCTCTATCACCTCATATGCAAGGTTTTCCCTCAAAAATGTTGATAAAGCTATAAACCGAACAATAAAGGAATTGAAAGCAACGCAAATATATCGGGCAACATGGTACAGATAAAATCTATACAAGAACGATGAATTCATACAGAAATAATAAAAATAATGAATGAAACCGCTATCTCGAACTTTAACAAAGTTAAGGTCTCTTATTTTCTTTTGCCACTATTGCTGTTGGCTATTGTCGCTACCTATCTGTATACCCATAATGCATGGTCAGCCGGTAATTATATAAGCATACAAAAAGAAGCTTTTATTTACTTCAATCTGCGATTATCCAAATTTCCTGTACTGATGTCTAACTTCACGCAGCTTGGAGATGCACTGATTATACTTTCTTTATGCACCATCCTTATCTTGTATGCTCCCAGGATATGGGAATCTTTGATATGGGCATCACTCATATCAGCCCTTTTATGCAGCTCTCTTAAACGGTTTTTCGAAATACCCCGGCCGGCCGCAGTACTTGAAAAAGACAGTTTTGTAATCATAGGCAAGGCTTATTTTGGGAATAACAGCCTGCCATCCGGACATGCCATTACTTTATTTACGGTGCTTACTGTCTTGTTATTAGCTTTGATGCCTAAAAATATTTATTTAAAATTAATTTCGATCATGCTGATTATCGGTATGGGAATCTTATTTTCATTATCCAGGGTTGGGGTAGGAGCGCATTATTTACTTGATGTAGTAATAGGAAGCATTATAGGATATATTTCGGGAATTTCAGGGATTGTCATAAATCGGTACTGTAACATATGGAGTTGGATTGGCCTGAAGCGATATTATCTTTTATTGATTATATTATTCATGGTCTGCAGCATGGTTTTGATACAGAAGATGCTGTGCGATAATTTACTTATCTTTTATTTTTCATTGCTGAGCTTATTCATGACTACTTATAACCTAATCAAGAATTATGTTACAAAATAATTTTAAGTTTTCGTTCTATGTTTTAGGGATCAGTATACTCAATCTATTGCTGTTCCACCTTCCGTTCTTCAAATTTGTTATCAGCAATATCGATTATAGAACAGTCAATGGCAGCTTCCTGGTGTTCAGTCTTTGTATAATGACGATTGTTGCCAACTTTTTTGCTTTTTATATGTTGCTTTTCCGTTCGGGAATTGCAGGCAGGATCCTGATATGCATTTTTTTCCTGATCAATGCAGTGGCTCTTTATTTTATTAATACGTATGGTGTTATCATTGATGAAAGCATGATAGGAAATGTTTTAAATACCAATTATGGAGAATCAAGCAGTTTCTTTTCCTTTAAACTCTTAGGGTATATTATTTTTCTTGGATTTGTTCCAGGTTATTTTATCCTTACCGTAGGTATAGTTAAAGAATCAATAAAAAAATGTTTATTAACGTTGCTGAGCAGCATTCTGTTTATTCTTTTATTTGTTTTTGTCAACAGCAGCAATTGGCTTTGGATCGATAAAAACTCCAAAACACTGGGCGGGTTGGTTATGCCCTGGTCTTACACTGTCAATACAGCGCTTTTTTACATCCATCAGCATCAATCGAATGAAAAAGAAATGCTATTGCCGACAGCAACGATGAGCGATAACGAGAAAGCAGTTGTGGTACTGGTCATCGGAGAATCTGCAAGACGGGAAAATTTCTCACTTTACGGATACGGAAAGAAAACCAATCCGTTACTTTCCAAAATCGATAACGTCCATACTTTCCAGGCGAATTCCTGTGCTACTTATACTACAGCCGGAGTGAAATGTATCCTTCAGCATCAAGATACGGATGAGCTTTATGAAATACTTCCGAACTATCTGTACCGGAATAATGTAGACGTCGTATGGAGAACTACGAACTGGGGAGAACCGCCGGTTCACATTAAGGATTATCAAACCCGCGAAACGCTGTTATCTGAATGTAACGGTGAAAATTGCGGTTATGATGAAGTACTGATTTCAGGCCTCAAAGAAAGAATAGTATCAAGTCATACCAATAAAATTCTGATTATCCTGCATACCAGTACCAGCCATGGGCCCACGTACAGTAAAAAATATCCGAAACAGTTTGAAACTTTCATCCCGGTTTGCAACAGTGTGGAACTGGGTAAGTGCTCCCAACAGGAACTCATCAATGCTTATGACAACACTATCGTATATACAGACTACATATTATCCCGTGTGATCAGTGAGCTGCAGGAATTGAAAGGCTATCGCAGTTCCATGATCTATGTTTCAGACCATGGAGAGTCTTTAGGAGAGAAAAACTTATATATGCATGGGCTGCCAGTAAGCCTTGCACCCAAAGAACAATATGAAATACCCTTTATCGTCTGGTCTTCAGGAGGTCCGGCAATAAAAAATGATAAATTTGTGTCTCAAAGTTATGTTTTTCATAGTGTGTTGAGATTTCTGGGGGTACAAAGTCCTGTTTATAATGAGAAAATGAGTGTTTTTAAGTAGCTAGCTTCGATTTTTTTTGATTCATTGAGGAGAGATAAAAGTGCTATTCTAAAGCCGCAATTATAACTAAGATTTTTTACACAAGAACAGATAAATTAAATAAAGCCACGGAATAATATTCAGTTTTTTATTAATGCTGGGCAATAATTTTGATATCAAATTGTTTTATTGCAAATTGTATTATCTTTCAGCAAAATTCTGGATTAGAATTATGAACAAGAAAAAAGTGACTGATTTTTATTTTTCATTCAATATTTAAATTTTGTTCAATGGAATTTCTATTTGACTCATATATAACATCATAAATATAATTACTATTTAAAAATCTCTACTACATTAAAATAAAAACTGAATGCAAACATCTTTTTTTAAAATTGCTGCCGCATCGGCTGCTCTCTGTTTCAGTACATTAGCTGTAGCCCAGCAAAAATACTCAGTAAGCGGAACTATTAAAGATCAAAATACCGGCGAGCTGCTGATCGGAGTCAACGTAAAAGTAGCTGAAGATCCTTCGATCAATGTTGTAGCCAATGAATACGGCTTCTATTCCTTATCATTACCAGAAGGCAGCTACAACATAATTATTTCTTATCCTGGGTACAGGGACTTTGTGCAGGCTATAAAAGTTGATCAGAATGTTAAGCTTGACCTCCCATTAAATCAGGAAGGAAAACAAGAAAAAATAGAAAATATTGATGAGGTTATTGTTTCCGGAGTAAAAAAAGATAAAAATCTTTCGACCGCTCAAATGGGTACGGAAACTTTAAGCATGAAAAATATAGAAAAACTTCCTGTTTTATTTGGAGAAAAGGATGTTATGAAGACTATTCAGCTGTTACCGGGTATCAAAAGCAACGGTGAAGGCAGCAGTGGATTCAGTGTAAGAGGTGGGGCAACTGACCAGAATTTAATCTTGTTAGATGAAGCACCCGTTTATAATGCTTCGCATTTGTTGGGTTTTTTCAGCACTTTCAACAGTGACGCCTTAAAAGATGCAAGTATTATCAAAGGAAATAGTCCCGCACAGTATGGCGGAAGGCTATCTTCCGTGCTTGATGTAAAAATGAAAGACGGAAATAATAAGGATTATAACATCAACGGAGGAATTGGGTTGATAAGCAGCAGATTGAGTGTGGAAGGGCCAATCCAGAAAGAAAAATCATCGTTTATTGTTTCTGGTAGAAGAACCTATGCAGACCTGTTTCTTAAAGGGAGTGATGATTTTAAAGACAGCAAACTTTATTTTTATGATCTTAATTTAAAAGCGAATTATCAGATCAATGATAATAACCGCCTTTACCTGTCGGGATATTTTGGAAGAGATGTTTTGGGAATTGGCAGAACTTTTTCAACAGACTGGGGAAATACAACAGCCACGCTGAGATGGAACAGTATTATCAACAGCAAGCTGTTCTCCAATACTTCATTAATCTACAGCAAATATAATTATAACATCAGCCTGGAAAGCAATAATAATACATTCGGATTAGATTCACAGATCGAAGACTGGAATCTTAAACAGGATTTTACATGGTTTGCCGGAAATAAACATTCCGTGCGTTTTGGTTTTCAGTCTATTTACCATACTATTACTCCAAGCAGTGCTTCGGGGACGAGTGTCAGCAGTTTTCCGAGAAATCCGAGATCTTCATGGGAAAATGCTGTATATATCAATGATGACTTTAAAGCTACTGAAAAGCTGACCATTAATTATGGCTTGAGACTTTCTGCATTCAGTGTTTTAGGAGGAGATACATTTAATACTTATGAAAATGGAATTCTTACAGATAGTAGATTTTTAGAAAAAGGAAAATTCGGAAAAACATATATCAATCCTGAACCGAGAATTACTGCAAATTACCGCATCAATGAGGTGAGCAGTATAAAAGGAGGATATTCCCGTAATACTCAAAATCTACATCTTTTGAGCAACAGCGGCAGCGGAAACCCTACAGATCAATGGATAGGAAGCAGCTATAGTGTGAAACCGGAGATTGCAGATCAAATCAGTGCAGGTTACAGCAGGAATTTTAATAACAATAATTATGAAATTAATGCTGAAGTTTATTATAAATCAATGAAAAATCAAATCGATTTTAAAAACGGTGCTCAAATTTCATTTGATACCGCAGCAGATATCGAAAGTGAATTGCTTTTCGGTAAAGGCAGAGCTTATGGTTTAGAATTGATCGCCAAAAAGAAAAGCGGCAAACTGACCGGCTGGATCTCATATACCTTGTCAAAAACAGAAAGAAAAATAAACGGTATCAACGATAACGAATGGTATAATGCCAGAATGGATAAAACCCATGATCTATCTATAGTAGCAACCTATGAACTCAACAAAAAATGGTCTGTTTCAGGATTATTTCTTTATAGTACCGGAAATGCCGTTACTTTTCCTACCGGGAAATATGAGCTGAACGGACAAACCATATTTCAGTACAGTAGCCGAAATGCTGACAGAATGCCTGCTTATCACAGAATGGATTTAAGTGCTACTTACGAACCAGAATCCACAAAACGTTTCCGCGGCTCTTGGTCCTTTGGTATTTATAATGTATATGGCCGAGAAAATGCCTATACCATTACCTTTGAAGATAACCCGAATAATCCCGGAACAACACGCGCCATGCAAACCTCTTTATTTCGCTGGGTACCAAACATCACTTATAATTTCAAATTTTAAATCATGAAGAATACATTTTTTATCATATTATCCCTGTTTTTATTAACTGCTTGTGAAAAAGAAATCGATTTAGATCTTGATAACAAAAGCGGAAACATTGTCATTGAAGCTAATATAACAAACCAACCGGGACCATACTTTGTAAAAATAACAAAATCTGTAGCTTTTACTCAAAGTAATCAGTATCCTGCAGTTGCCGATGCCCAAGTGATTTTAAGTGATAATACTGGGCAAACTGAAACATTGCAGTACACGGGTAATGGAATCTACCAGACCACATCTTTCAATGGGGTAACAGGCAGAACATACATGTTGAATATACAGGCTGAGGGCAAGCAATACACAGCACAAAGCACAATGCCTGAGGAGGTAGATTTTGAAGGCCTTATTCAAGATTCCTTTGATTTTGGAGGGGAAACGACTTATACGCTTTTACCTATTTTTACAGATCCTGCCACATTAGGAAACCGTTATCTTTTTAGTTTTAGCGTAAATAACAGACCCAAAAAGACATTTGAAGTATTTTCAGATAATGTGAATAACGGATTGCCTAATCAACGGCCTTTATTCCTTCCTAATGATGATGAGGATGATGATCATAAAGTTGTAGTCGGAGATACTATTCATGTTGAAATGCGGAGCATTGATAACAATATATTTACCTATTACAGTGCGCTTCTTGAGATTTCCGGAGATGGTAGTGGTCCTGGTGGTGGCATTACTCCTGCCAATCCTCCAAGTAATATCAATAATGGTGCTTTAGGATATTTTTCGGCGCATACATTGAGTGGGGGAAGTATTGTAATTCAGTAATTTTTACTTTATAGAGCTGTAGAAACAGTTGTAGAAGCTATTAAGTTGGCAGGACAGTGAACATCAATCAACAAATATTTGGAGGTCTTCAAATTCTATGATGCGCTTTGGATCAATGAATTCTGAAAGCCTCCTTGTTGTCTTTTTGAATCTGAAAGGTTTTTAAGAGACAAAAATAACCTATGAGTATGACAATTATTTAAATACCTTTCTGCGGATTCTGCTCAAGCTTTCGGGCTTCATTCCCAGGAAGGATGCAATGTAGGAAATAGGTACATTATGCAGGATTCCAGGATAATTTTTGATAAGTTTCCTGTAACGCTGCTCACCGGATAAGGTAGCCAGCTCAAGAGAACGGGTTTCGTTATAGACCACAGATTGCTGAAAAACCTCTATGCTGAAGTTTTTCATGGCTATACTTTTTGAAGTAAAATCTTCAAGGTCTTTTTTGGTGATCCGTAATAGCTCACATTCAGTGATACATTCAACATTTTCATTGGATTTTACTGCATTGATGAAAGAAGCATAAGAGGTGAAAAATCCTGGAGGACAATTAATATGGGTGGTTACTTCATCACCATTTTCACCATAATGAAAAAGCCGGAGATAACCTGAAATAATATAGTAAAGGTACTCCGGTACTTTTCCTTCTTCTTCAATGATGCGGTTTTTAGGAAAGAGCACCGGCTCAAAAAACTGAACAATCAGATCCTCGTCTTCTTTTGAAAGAATATGGCCGGATTTTATAAAATCAATTAGTTTCTGCTGCATAATACCTTTTTGGTTACCCTATATTTTTCAAATTTACAATAACTATTTCAATAGCTCTTTATGCTGAATTAAATAGGCGAGAGCTTCTTTTACTGTCTGCTGAGGACTTTTCGGGTTGAATCCCAATTCTTTTCTTGCCTTTGTAATGTCAAAATTCTGTTGTAATCCTGAGAACATGGCAATATCTTTTCGCGTTAGCATCGGAGGCTTTCCGCTTATTTTAGCAGAAAGTTCCATAATTCCCGCAATAGCAAATAACATAAACTTCGGTACCGAACCTGGTACTCTAATCTTTAGATCAGGATATAAGGTATTGGCCAGAATGGTGGTTTCTGTGATGGACATGCACTTTTCGTTGGCAAGGATGTAACGTTCTCCCGTCCGGCCATGGCAAGCGGCCAAATAACAGCCTTCTGCCACATCTTTCACATCGACCCAATTCATGGTGATCTTGGTATCTACCGGAATTTCTTTAAGGATGAGCTTCAAAATTCCGTAAGAAACATTAAGTGGAAGAAAAGCATGGCTTCCGATCATTGCGGAAGGCATAACGGAAACGATTTCTATTCCAAGCTTTTTGGCCAGCTCAAGTGCGAGCTTTTCACCGTCATTTTTAGAATTATAATACATATCTCTTCGGTCGGGATTGTAGCCGTAGCTTTCTTTGGTGGGAAGGATGGTGTAATCCAAAGCCGCTATCGAACTTACATAGACGATGCGCTTAACACCAGCTTCTGCAGCAGCTTCAATAGTGTTTCTTGTTCCCTGGATATTGACATCATAAATTTCTTTTTTAGGATCTTTTGCCCAGAGCTTGAAAGAAGCGCCTACAGCATAGAAAGTTTCCACTCCCTGAAGCGCTTTTACGAAAGATGATTTGTCGGTGATATCTGCCTGTACTACCTCGCAGTCCAGCCCGGAAAAGGGTGCTTTATTGCTAATATTCCGTACGGTAGCTCTTACAGGAATTCCTTTTTCAATCAGTAATCTAACCAGATTATTTCCTAAATGCCCATTAGCTCCGGATACCAGCGCCAGATTATTCTGTGTCATAATGTTTTGTTTTAATGACACAAAATTGCAATAACTATTTACCCATGCACTTGACTTTTGTTAGTTAATGAATCTATGGCTTTGTGGCTCATTCAGAATAAATTTTATTTGCAATTAGTAGTATAGTGAGCTGTATAGCATTTACTCAATTGTTATGTGGGAGAGGTGGTAAATGCTTCATTGGGACTTGAAGCTCATATCCCATATAATCTTCTGGTTGACAACCGAGCTTTTCTTGAAGATTTTTTGCTAGTGTAACTTTTCATAAACTTTTGATAATTCAACAACATTGCTTACACCAAGTTTTTTAAAAATTTTCTTTTTAAAGGTGCTGATTGTGCTGATCTGAATATTCAAAATGTTCGATATTTCCAAATTGCCGTGGCCGTTGGCAAGAAGCTCAAAGATTTCAAATTCACGTGGTGTGAGAGATTGCACTCCTTTTTTTTCTTTAGAATTTATAAGTATGGGTATTATTTCAGCGGGGTAATAGTAACCTGTATGCAGAATAGTATGAATGGCATAGGTAAGTTCATCTTCACTACATTGCTTGTTGAGGTATCCTTCAGCACCTTTTCTAATATACTGAAGAGCAATATCCTGATCGTAGCCTGAAAAAATAAGTATCCGTATGTTAGGCTGTAATTGTTTGATTTCATGAATCATCTCAGTATTAGTAGCTCCCGGCATATTGATATCGAGCAGGATCAGATTGTAATTATTGGCATGCAGACTTGATTTTACTGCATCATAATCTGAAGCCAGATGAACGTCAATATCAGGATATTGTGACTTTAATACCGCTCTTGTTCCCAGACGAACTACCGTATGATCATCTGCAATGAGAATTTTTCCTTTCATAAATCAATTAGTTTTTATTTTTTAAGCTTATTTCAACAATAGTTCCTGTAGGAGTATTTTTTGTAAATTTTATTTCAGCATTAATCTTCTTGATAAGCTGGATGACCATATGAAGGCCGAAACCGGAATCTTTGAATGGTGTTTTTTTATCATCTGTATTCCGGTAAATAGCATTATAGTAGAGAAGCTGTTCATCTGTCATTCCATTTCCGGTATCTGCTATTTGTAATGAAATTCTTTCCCCATTCTGCTTGGCAAAAAGGGTAATGATACTGTCGTTGGAATATTTAACGGCATTGTCAATGATGTTATGAATAATACAAGCGATGATGCCTTTATTGATGAAGCACAAAATATCATTTTGACTACGAATTTCAATTTGGTTATTCTTTTTCTTTGCTATTATATCGAAAAGCCTCTGTTTGGATTCAAATATTTCGTTCAGTGAAAATCCTGTTTCTTCAAATACGATGTTGGTGGCATATAATTTATTGTATTCCTTCAGTGTTAATGTAAATTTATACAATTCTTCAGAAGTTTGATGGATTCCTTCAAAATATTCTTTTTGAACCTCGCTATCTTTTTCTTCGTTTAATTTTTCTGCCAGCATTGCAATAAACCGGATAGGTGTTGTCAGATCGTGATTTACTGCCTCTAAAAATTTGTTTTGATATTCAGATTCCTTCTGTATGCTTTTTTTTGCGTTTTCCAGATCTTGTGATGTCTCCTGCAGTTCCAGGCTCATATTAGATACTTTTTTCTTTAGGACTTTATTCATTTTCCTGATAAATTTTGTCGTATTGAGGATAATAAGTATCACTATTAAAGACAAAAATAAAAACAATACAATTTTAAAAAACCTGGTTTGGTAAAAAAGAGGTTTAATTTCAAACGTTACGGTTTGATATTGATATTCGCCGTTGGGTGATATCAAAACTCTGATGTGCAATGTGTATTTTCCGGGACCAAGATTCCGTAGAGTATATTTTCTCTGATTTCCGGCTTCAATTTTCTCCCATTTCCGGTCCTGATAATCTATTTTAGCTTCAATTTTAAGATTGGAAGAATCCGCATAATAAGGAAGATCGATGAATATGTCTGCCGATTTATAATCATTTTCCAGATTGATATGTTGATGAAAAGGAGTAATGGCTTCTCTGCCTATTTTCACGCGCTCTATAAAGATGGTGTTTTTTTCAGGGTAATAAGTACGGACTTTCGCCGGATCGAAGAAAACAAATCCTTCCATCGAAGGAAAAACCATTTCTTTGTTGGGGAGCAAATGAGCATTGGGTACAGAACCGCCGTTAAACTCATTGGTTAATAAACCGTCCTTTTTTGTAAACCGATAATAGATAACCGGGGAGTTATTATTCTCAAAAGATCTCAGGAGCTGTTGCCGGGATACTTTGAACAGTCCATTATTGGAAGATATCCAATAATATCCGAACGGATCATCAAGAATGTCATGTGCTGATTCAAGATAATGCTGCTCATCCAGAGGTATTTTGAATAATTTTTTTTGTTTCAGCAAAAAAATACCTTCCTTATTAGTTGTAATCCATATATTTCCGTCTCTGGTTTTAACGATGTTTTTTACGTTGAATCTTTTTATGAGTACTGTTTTCCTCGTATCTAAAGATGTTAAATAAAGGCCATGAGTGGAACCTACTAAAAGATCATGATTGTTATATTTAATAAAATTATTGATAATACCTTGATACTTAAAACTGAATGCCGCTTTTTTTAAATTGCTGTCTGAAAAGAGATGTAAAGAAGAATTAATAAAATCCGTTTCAGAAATACCGTACAGGCCGAAGCTTCTGAAAACACCGTTGGAGGTTTTTCCTTTAAATAAAATACTGTCTGCAGTGACATAGCCTGAAGACTTATGTCTTCTTAAAATCATGTTTTTACGCTTATACATTATATTTCTATCATTATCATATAACATATAGTATTTTTCGTTGGAACCAAACTTATGTTCTTTAATGGCTCCGTATTTAGTATACTGATAACCCAGTGCATCAATAATAGTATTGTCACTAAAGGGCAAAGAGGCATAGCTAACATCATCAACATACGGCAAGTTCTTCCGGGCTGTATGAAATTGTGTTAATTGAACAATATTCAGTCCCTTAATGGAGCTTCCAAGATAGAGCCTGTTGTACTTTGCATCATAATACATACATCCGAATCGGTAATTGGCGAAATTTTCGTACCGGGTTACAAAGTGAAGTTTAAGCTCATTTTTATGATAGCTCACCAGGTAGATATCATCATTATGAATAATGAAAGTCTGGTCTGTAAGCTGTTGCCAATATATTTTTGTATTAGGGTCATTAAATAGAGTAGGAGTTTTATCCGTGATAACACTTTCCCTAAAAATCCGGCGAGTTTCCCTGTTTTTAGAATCTATGATAAAAAGCATATTGTTAGAAATAAAGATATTATACCTATTTGCTTTGGGCAATGTACAGATTCTTTTTTTCTCTCCTTTTTTATCAGTATAGAAGACCTTTCCTCGGTAGATATGGTATTTATCATTTCCTGTTTTGATAAGATATTGAAGTTCTGCTTCTATTTTTTTGTTCTTTGGCCTTTCCAATATCCGGCCCGACCAGTAAAATACTTTACCGGTATAATCAGGATACTTCTTTTGTATGATTTTCGGGGTTCTTTTATTGATTAGAATCTTGTTCTCTTCGTAATCATTATAAAGAAAGATACTGTCACTGTGAATATTTCCGTAAAAGCCTCCGAAATGAAAATTGTCAATGGGTAGTTTGGAATAGGTCTGGAAGCCGGCGCCGTCATATCTTACAATTCCGTTGTCTGTAGAAAGCCAGATGAATCCGTATTTATCCTTGACAATATCCTTAATGCTGTTTTGAGGGAGACCATTATCCATTGTAAACCATGAGGATGTATTTTGGGCTTGGATTTGAAAAATGATTAAAATAAACATGAGCACCCACCTCTTCATACAAAAATTATTAAATGTGTTTTTCTGATTTTTTGCAAATATATTCTAAAAAATGATAGAATAACTTCTACATGGTAGCAAAGAATGTTGCATGGTTTTTATTTCCAAAGACGGTGAGGAGGATATAAATTTGTGAAAAGATTTTGACTGTTACAAATGGTAAAATCAAAGTTAATTAATTATCAATTCTTACTTGAGATATGTGAATTGTATATTAATTATCGACAGTAATTCAATCTAAAATAACTATTATAATACAAGATGAAAATCCAATTACTTTTTTACGTCGCTATGCTGTTGGGAATTACAGTACAAGCGCAAGTAGGAATAAACACTGCCACTCCCCATCCTTCAGCATTACTGGATCTGAATTCTTCGAATAAAGGATTACTGTTGCCACGGGTAGCCTTAACCTCGACAACAGATATAACAACCGTTCCCAATCCTGCAAAAGGGCTTATGGTATATGCCACTCAGGATTCCGGAACAGGTATCACTGCGATACAGAGAGACACTTTGTATAAGTTTGATGGCACCATATGGAAAGCACTTACCACGAGAGAAAAGTTTATCTCCAATGAAATCCCCAGAATTGTTGCCGTAGGAAGAAAAACTACGGTAGAAGGATGTGTTGGGATTACCACTGCACCATTTAACCTCAACCAGAGAAGCAATACTGCTTTAATAACTACAACGGGAGGATTTACGGCTCCTCAACCTGGCTATTATATGTTTTCGGTGAAGATGACCCAACTAATGTATCCGGCTCCCGGTCAGGTTTTTGATCAAAGCCCTTATATCCATGCCCCGAATTTGGCTACTTATTCTTATTTGTATAGAGGAGCAGGAATTGGAAACCAGCGTGCATCCATTCTAGGAGTGATCTATTTAGCTCAGGGAGCAACTACCCAAGGTTTCCGGTGGAACCTGGGAAATAATAGCTGTCCGTCAGACGGCCGAATTCTGGAACAGGAAGTAATTTGGGAATATTTGGGGAATCCTTTATAAACTTTAACTAATAACAACATAAGAATTATGAGAAGAGTATTTTTAATACTATGTCCTTTTCTTTTCACCACAGGCTTAAAGAGTCAGATTGGTATAGGTACGGCTACTCCTGCTCCATCATCCGCTCTGGAAATGTCTTCCGCAAAAAAAGGGTTCTTAATTACCAGAGTGCCATTGATCTCGAAGACTGATGTAACAACGGTTGCCAGTCCTTTCAAAGGTATGTTGGCTCTGGCCTCCCAGAACTCCGGCAGTGGAGAGAATGCAATATATGAAGGACGGCTGTATAAATTCAATGGGACAAGTTGGGATGAAATGGTAGAAGAAGGGGAAATCGCTTCAGGAAGCTTATATCCAGAATTGGTAGCTGTAGGAAGAAAAACCGCCAATACCACTTGTACAGGCACTACTATGGGCAACTTTGCTCTGACAACTCTTAAAAATATTAAAACGACCATTAATGCTAATGGCTCCATTATAGCCCATAAAACTGGATATTATATCTGGAGTGTCAGTATTAAACAGTACATGCTGCAATTGGCCTACAATCCCTTTTTGCTTCCGGGGATGCTTACTTACGGGTTCCGGGAAGGTACTTCCACGACAAGAGCGTGGCAGAATACCGTATTTACAGGGTCGGTATATTTAACACAGGGACAGACTTCAGAGCCATTTCAATGGTATTTGGGAGGAACTTGCGTGGCACAAGATTTAATAGGAGAAGAGCAGGTTGTTTGGCAATACATAGGACAATAAATAATAAGATTACAATGAAAAAAAAGATATTTTTTTTACTAGCGGTTTTTGCATTAATAGCTATTCCGGGGCAAGTAGGAATAGGAACTCCTTCGCCTCATGCGTCTTCTATTTTAGAACTATCCTCACTGGATAAGGCATTACTGCTTCCACGGGTTTCCCTTACCTCAACCACAGATATTACTACGATCGCAAATCCTGTAAAGGGACTGCTTATATATAATCTTTCAGACTCAGGAACCGGAACGGGCAGGGTTTATAAAGATTTGATTTATTTATATGACGGTGCAGCATGGCAGGCATTGATGGACTATAAATTGGCAGCCAATACGGTTAATCTGCCTTTATTGTACGCAAAAGGAAGAAAAACCACTTCCTCAACATGTACAACCCTGGCAACAGATACGTTTAGGCTTAATATACTGGATAATTTGGCAACAAACGGAAGTATTACAGCAGACCGTGCCGGATTCTATAAATTTACAGCACGTATTGTCCAATATTTCCAAGTAGAATTTTTACCCTTATTAATTACTCCATCCGGTATTTTCAGTTACAATTTTCGGGGAGCTGCAGGATATCAGGATAGAAAGATAACAACTTCCGGGGTGATTTATTTAGCTCAGGGAGAAAATAGTTCAGGATTTACCTGGGGGTTAGGTGGTAATAATGTATGCAATGCCACCCATCGCATTAAAGAACAGGAAGTAATTTGGACCTATCTGGGAAATTTGTGATTATTCCCTAAAAAAAGTAACGGATTTCTTCAGAGTAAAGTAAATATAAAAAACAATAATTAAACACAGGCTAATTTATAGTATTCTAACAGCACAGATGGAATTTAAGCACCGCTAAAAAGCGGTGCTTTTTTGGAAGAAAGCTGAAAGAAGAAAAAGTCAATAAGACCAGTATTAAACTTGATATATCAAATTATCAAAGCGGTACTTACTTTATTGAATAATGACAGACAACGGGAATACCTTTAGAAAGTTTATTAAACTAATAAATCGATTCAACACTGGGCTAAGGATGAGGTTTTGAAAGAAATATTAAAAAGTTTTTCAAAAAAAAGAATGGCTAATTTTAGCCATTCCCACTTATCCGGTAATTTTCAAGGATTGTATCAATTCATCAGCTATTTCTAAATGATAACTCAATACAATAGGGCTTCCATCAAATTTTCCTGAAGCTTCTGCTTTTAAAATGATTTCCGTTCCTTTTTCTTCAAAGCTTACTGGCTGCATTGTAGCTTTGTATCGCTCGTTGGCATCCGCAATCCAATGTTCTATTTCTTTTCTTCCATTGTGCGTTTTGCCTTCATCATAAACTACGGCTGTTTCGGAAAAACAATTTGCGTAAGCAACACTGTCAAAGTTATTTTGTGTTCTTACTAATTCTGATACTACTTTAGGTAAATTCATTTTTTATTTTTTTTTTAAGGTTATTAAATAGTGGGTACAGTTCCACCGTCAATTACAAACTCAGTTCCTGTTAAATAATTGGCTCTTGGAGAGACAAGAAATCCTACTAATTCAGCTACTTCTTCCGGTTCGGCAGGTCTTCCAAAAGGTACTCCGCCAAGTGCATCCACAACACCTTGTTGAGCTTCCTCGATAGAAATATTTGAATTTTGGGCAATTGTTTCCAACCATACTTTAACATTTTCTGTCCTGATCCAGCCTGGCGAGACCGTCAGAACACGAACACCTTTTGGTGTGACTTCATTTGATAAGCTTTTACTGTAATTGATCAATCCTGCTTTTGCAGCGGCATACGGCAGAGTAGAATCGTACAGCGGTAATTTGCCCTGTATTGAAGCGATATGAATAATAACACCACTTTTTCGATCTATCATTTGCGGTAAAAAGCCTCTGTCCAGTCGAACAGGAGCAAGCAGATTAGCCTGTAAGGTTGATTCCCAATCTTCATCTGACAATGCGGTAAAGCCGCCGGCTGGTGTTGATGAGGAACCAAGGTTATTCACAAGAATATCCAGTCTACCATAAGACGAAAGCACTTCGCTGATTACTTTTTGTGTTCCTTCTGCCTTGCTTAGATCTGAAGAGATGAAATGCAGATTGCTGTTTTCCTTTTCCGGTGCGTTCCTTGCGGTAATAATAACCGTTGCTCCCGCTTGTAGCAGTCTTTCTGCAATTGCTTTTCCGGCTCCTTTTGTACCTCCTGTTACCAATGCTATCTTGCCCGATAACTCATTGTTGAAATTGAATTGTTCCATTTTGAGAATTATTTATAGGACAAAATTGGGGTATAAAAACAGTTGTCACAAGTACGGAATTACGATTCATATAGGGATAAATTTTTCCCCTATTGTGCAAATCGGAACATAGGTTTAATTTTGCAATATGTATGAGAGAAAAATAATACCCAACTTGAATTGCGGTCTTGACCTGATAGGTGAAGTGCTTTACGGCAAATGGAAGATACGTTTGCTTTGGTTTATTAATCAAGGTCATAAAAGGCCGAGTGAATTGCAGCGTAAGATACCCGATGCTTCACGAAGGGTTTTGAATATTCAGCTGAAAGAATTGGAGGAACATGAACTTATTTCAAAGATTATTTATCCGGTTGTTCCACCAAAAGTAGAATATTCACTTACAGAGTTTGGTGAGAGTTTAATTCCTGTAATAGGAGTTTTAGGTCAATGGGCAGATCATCATGAGGATAGGCTAAGAATTTTGATTATGAAGAAAATTCAAGGATCTGCCGTTACAGAGGAAGATCTAGAGAATGATGTTTGAAAAATTAGAGTTATAGTAAATTAAAAACCATAATATCCAGATCTGTAATAAAACTTCCACTATAATAGATGAACTTGAAAGTATAATTAATTCAGATCACGATCTTTTTTTCTTTTATATTTCGAATTAATAATATTCAATTAAAGAGCAGTCTCAAAAAACGATTATTTTAATACAATATCATTTAAAAACACTTTGTACTGAGTAAAAAGTACTTCAAATTCACACCCTTTCCTTGTTTACTTGAATAAGATCACAAGGAGACTTTGATATTTCCTTAATTTTCGGATTTTGAGCGATCACTTTCTCTAAAAAATCCCGGTTTTTATCTCCCCAAACATTCATAGCATCAATAATGGGCATCAATGACCAACCAATCTCGGTAAGTGAATATTCTACTTTCGGAGGTAATTGTGGATAAACTTTCTTTTTTATCATTCCGTGATCTTCAAGTTCTTTCAGTTGTACATTTAAAACACGGCGTGTAGCCTCCGGTAGTATTCTTAAGATTTCACTTGGCCGCTTTACACCCATAGAGATTGCATTAAGTAATGCCGGCTTCCATTTGCCGTTGAGTATTTCTCTAGTTAAGTGTAGACCACAATCAATAGTAAGAGGAATTTTTCTTTCGTACATAAAAGTGAAATTTAGACAAAAATACATCATATTACCAAAAGATGCATAGGGATAAATTTATCCCTATAGTATTAATTTCTCCTATATTGTGCTTTTGTTGTTATTGGATGAACTTTGTCAAGGTTAAAATTTAAAATAAACAACAATGAAAAATACATCGCAACCTCTTTTAGAGGAATATCAATTAGGAGATTTACAATTAAAAAATAGAGTAGTAATGGCTTCACTGACTCGCGCCAGGGCTACTAATCCGGGCTTGGTACCTACAGCGATGATGGCGGAATATTACGCACAGCGGGCTTCTGCCGGACTGATTTTATCAGAGGGTACCTGGGTGAATCCGCAGTCTATAGGTTTTATTAATGTTCCGGGCATTTATACCCAAGAGCAAGTGGAAGGATGGAAAACCATAACCAAAGCTGTTCATGATAATGGAGGGTTGATTTTTTCGCAATTAGGACACATTGGTGCAGGAGCACATCCCGATCTGCAGAACGGAGAACTTCCTGTTGGGCCATCAGCAGTTAATATACAATCACAATCTTTTACTCCGGAAGGTTTTAAAAATACTGTAACCCCACATGAAATGACAGTTGTTGAAATTCACAAAACCATACAGGACTATAAGCAAGCTGCTCAAAATGCAAAGGACGCTGGTTTTGACGGGGTAGAGGTGCATGCAATAGCGGGCATGCTCATCCCTCAATTTCTTAGTACGGCCACCAATAAGCGAACTGATGAATATGGCGGAAGTATTGAAAATCGTTCCCGCATTGTCTTTGAAATATTAGATGCCATCATAGAAGTTTGGGGTAATACCCGTGTTGCCATAAAATTTTCTCCTGTGATGTTAAGCAATGTTGGAATCGTGAAGCCGGACGAAGAAACAATTGCTTTATTCAAATATATATTGAATAGACTGGATCACTACAATTTGGCTTTTGTGCATATCGTAGGACCATCAGAAGACTTATCAGGAACTCCTGTAGAGGAATTGCAGGAAAATTATTTCGCTCATTTTCGCAATAATTACAGTGGCAGAATCTTGGCTAACTTAGGTTTTTCTAAAGAAAGTGCCAATGCAATCCTAAAAGAGGGTAATGCGGATTTAGTATCTTTCGGTGAGCCTTTTATTGCAAATCCTGATTTGGTTGAACGTTTTATAAATAATTTGTCTTTATCAGAAAGCGACAGAGATACGTATTACTCAGGAGAGGAAAAAGGATATATCACTTATCCTAAAGCGAAATATCCTTAATCTTAAAGATAGAGCTAACAAAAAGACATGCTGAAATTGGTAGTCCAATTTGATGTTTTGAGTTCCTATTGTAGAAACTTTTTAAGTCTAATAAAAAAAGAGATTTATAACAAAAATCTCTTTTTTTATTACCTAATTAAATTATAAATAAAGACTACATTAAGTAAAAGAACCCAGATAACAGATATTAATCAAAAAGGATAATTTATTCTATTTCAAAAATGGCTTGTATTTCAACTGAAGAGTTTCCAGGGATGGAATATGCTCCAAGAGTAGCTCTGGCATGCTTGCCTTTTTCTCCGAAAACATCTGCTGCAAGATCGGAAGCTGCATTCATAAGTTCAGCGTGTTTTGAATAATTTTCCGTTGTATTAAAAATTCCTGTAAGCTGTACACACCGT